>NZ_JANIAH010000007.1:0-362542 GCF_028682105.1 Pseudomonas sp. 8209 | reverse complement strand
CACCCAGCAAAAAGGCCCCTATCCGGGGCCTTTATTTTGTCTGCAGCGCGACTTTGCCGCTGCCAGCAAGTAAGTGATTACTGCAGCCAGCTCTCGACGGTGTCCGAGCCGTGCTCCTGCTTCCACTGCTTGAGGAACTTGTGGTTGCCGCCCTTGGTTTCCACAACCTCACCGCTCTGTGGATGTTTGTAGCGTTTCACCTCGCGAGGCTTGCGCTGGCTGCTGCTGGACGCACTCGCGGTCGCTACGCTCAGGCCCTTGGCCGGGTCCAGAATGCTGATCACCTGGCGCAGGCCCATGCCGTATTGTTCCAGCAACGCTTTGAGTTTCTGTTCAAACTCGATCTCCTGCTTCAAACCGGAGTCGTTTTTCATGGCATCCAGCTGTTGCAGCTGCGCGGCCAGTTGCGCTTCCAGTGCTTTGAACTCGGCAAGTTTGGACATGAATGATTTTCCTAGGCGTGGGACAAGTGCAGGGATAATAACTGAGAGTTAGCCGAGGGTTTACTTGAAAAGCACGCGCTCCTGAACAGCACCGGTTAAACCACCTCGCTTGATCGCTCAATCAGACAAGTGCTGATACAGGTGAGCCACAAGTTGCCGCGGGTTTGCGCTGTTCGCAATCTTGAACACAATATAACGCTGGCTGCGGGGCAGCTTTTTCGCACAGCGTTTGGCCGCTGACCGGATGGCCGCATCCGTGCCATGAATTCGATCGGCCAATAAAACGACCAACACTGCATCATTCAACGTCATCCGCGCCCCTGCTCTAGTTGTGCTGGGCAGTCTTCGCCCTGAACAAAGGGTCCGCTATTGCGAAAGACCGATCTCGATGCGCCTGACTTCGAATTATCACACATGCAAAAAAGGCAAAGGCGGTAAAGGGTAACGGCGGCAATGGAAGGGGGCGCAAGGGGAAGAGGCTTATCCGAAAAGGCAAAAGGACCTCCCGAACGAACAGCAGGTCATGTGATGAAACGCTGGTGGTTGAAATTTCGAAAAGATGAGGCGGCAGAACTCACTCCTACTCCCTAGCGGCGCTGCACCTGAAGACCAGGCGGCACAAGCTGATGCCTGGAGTGCTGCGATTGCCTACGGTGCCCTGCTCCATGACGTCGGCAAAATCGTCGTCGACCTGCAGGTGGAGTATCTGAACGGCGAGCACTGGCACCCCTGGTACGGCCCGCTGAAACAGCCCTACCGTTTCCGCTACAACCCCGATCGCGATTACAAGCTGCACGGCGCCGCGGCAGGGCTACTTTATACGCAGATCTTGACGCCGGCCCTGTTCGACTGGCTCAGCCACTACCCCGAATTGTGGGGCCAACTGGTGTTCCTGTTAGCCGACCACTACGAGCACGCCGGAACACTCGGAGAACTCGTACTGCAAGCCGACCGGGTGTCCACCGCGCAAAACATCGGAGCCAATCCTGCAAAGGCCTTGCAAGCGCCCAAGCACTCGCTGCAACATCATTTGCTGACAGGTCTGCGCCATCTGGTCAAGAACGAGTTCAAACTCAACCAGCCTGGCGCAGCCGGCTGGCTGACCGCAGACCACCTGTGGCTGGTCAGCAAGGCCGCAACCGACAAGCTGCGCGCACATTTGCTGACTCAGGGCGTGGACGGTATCCCCTCCTCCAACATCGCCTTGTTTGATGAGTTACAGTCCCATGGACTGGTGGAAGCGACACCGGAAGGCAAAGCGGTGTGGAGCACCACTGTCACGGACGGTGACTGGCAGCATCGCTTTACTTTCCTCCGCCTGCAACCGAGCCTGGTCTGGGCCGATGAACTACGCCCCGATTTTTTCAGTGGTACCGTTGAGCCGACGATCGACAATCCCCCACCGAACCGTGAACTCTATGAGTCGGCCCCCGCTATACCCCCGGCAACTCCGGATAAAAAACAGGCCGGCCCCTTGTCGTCAAATCAAGATTTCGATTACCTAGACGATCTGATGGAAATGTTGCAAACACCGGGCGAGCGCGAGGCTGGACCAGACACGGCAAACCCTCAATCTGCCCCTGCTCTACCCCGGAATGACCTGGGCTTAGCTTTTATCTAGTGGCTGCGCGAAGGAATTTGCAGTCATAGCTTGATGCTCAACGACAGCAAGGCAAGGGTCCACACTGTGAACGGCACTTTCTTCTTGGTCACGCCGGGCATTTTCCAACGTTATGCTGCCGTGCACTCAACTTTGACCGAAGCTGATTCTGGAAATGAGGGCTGGAGAATCATTCAACTTCAATTTGAGAAACTGAATGTTCATATGAAAAACCCCTGTGGCCAGAATATATGGACCTGTAAAGTGCAAGGTGCTCGCAGAACGACTTTACTGCATGGTTATATTCTACGCAAAGCTAGCAACATCACGAGCAACATCCTCCCAGATAATCCTTTTCTAATACTTTCAATAGAAAAACCAAATGATAAATAACAACGTCAGCCGCAATCATTTTGTACTTGCAGAATCTAGAGATTCGACTATTGAACGAGATCAACATACCAAACCTATGTAGTACTGGACAGGTGAGGACCCAAGCGAAAAACAGGGCATAATAAAAACATGCCAACTGTCTTTACGCTGACCAAAGCCGACGCTATTCTAGTACCGCGAACATCTGCATAGGAATCACGCTGTGACAATCGTTGGGGCAATAAAGAAAACACTCGAATCAGTTAACCGACCTCTCACGCACAAAGAAATCTATGAACAAATCATCGAAAACCAGTTTTATTTTTTTGGCGCAAAAGATCCTATTTCTCTTGTCAGGAACAAAATAAGAAAACATTGCATCGATCTAGACTTCCCGAGTGCTAGCCCGCGCAAGCTTTTTTCCATAGCAAAACAGACCTCCGGCGACTCCCTAGTGCGTTATACACTATGGAATGGTGTTATTCCTGGACCAGAAAAAACAACTAAAACCAACACCAGCAAAGACCTAACATCCGAAGAAGTATTATTTTCAAGTCACAAAGAGCATATTTCAAGCATAAAGAACCAGTTACTGGACTGCATCAAATCTTCAGACCCTTCTTTTTTTGAACGAATAGTTGTAGACTTATTGCTAAAAATGGGATATGGCTGGGATAGTTCATTGGCTGCCCAGGTAACAGGAGGCAGGGGGGATGAGGGTATCGATGGGGTCATCTATGAAGACAAGCTTGGGTTAGAAAAAATTTATATCCAAGCAAAACGCTACAAACTAAACTCAGTCACTCCAAGCGAAATCAGAGACTTCATTGGCGCAATGTCTGTAAAAGGTGCTAGGAAAGGGGTTTTCTTTACTTCATCAGATTTTACTACTCAAGCAACCAAGCATGCCTCACAAGCTCAAGGAATGAACATTACTCTTATTAATGGATCTTTACTTTGCGACTACTTAGTACAACACGAAATGGGGATCGAAAGAATATTTACGTATCCAGTTTATGAAATTGACCGAAATTTTTTCAGCGACGATTGATTGCGCACATATTAACAAAATAAAGGCCCTAATCACCACAGGAGTGGAGCAGTGAAAATAAAGGCAACCGACCCAGACCTAGCCACTATATATTCGAGAATTAAAGATGGAAGCTTAGACCTGCAACCGGACTTCCAAAGAGCCGAAGTCTGGAGAACACCAAAGAAAAAACTTCTTATTGATACCATACTTCGTGACTGGCAAGTGCCGCCAGTACACGTAATTCTAAATGAAGATACAATGGTTCAAGAAGTATTGGATGGACAACAACGCTTGAGCGCCATCAGAGACTTTATTGATAACAAATTTAGAATCGACGGCAATATTGAACCGTTAGACGACGACCTGCAGGAACTCAACGGTCTGAGCTACTCGCAGCTACCCAGCAAAGTAAAAAATAGACTTGATCGTTATGCAGTGCGAGTCTTTGAGATCCTTGACTACAACCAGGGTGAACCTGGCGAGCTATTCAATAGACTAAATGAGTCACTGAAGCTCACCTCAGCCGAAAAACGTAATGCGTATGTTGGCAAACTTCGAAGTCAAATCAAAAACCTTGTAGAAGAGCTCGATAAAAACGGCCTGGATCGCAGTTTCTTGGGGTTCAGCAACCAACGCATGGCTTATCACGACCTGTTCATTAAATTATGCTACATGTTGGAGTGCGGCTCACTAATAGCTTCATACACCGAAAAACAGCTCAACGACAGAGCTCGAGATGACAAGCCTTTCTCAGCGAACATTATTAACGCAATAAATGAAGCCATTAAAATTCTGGGAGTTGCAAAAAATGACCTGGATCGCTTCCAAATCGACATCCACGTTACAAAAGCTTCAATTAATACATGGCTATACTTTATAGCCAGTCAAACAATAACTGCAAGCATTTTTTCAGAAAGCGAGTTTTCAGATACTTTTGTAAAATTCGAAACCGACCGCGCTTACTTCCGTCGTTTTAACAAGCCTCCTAGTAGAGGTCTGGAACTAACCGACGAGACCTTAGGCGAGCTGTTTTCCATATTCGGCGTACGCTCCACTTCAAGAGTTACAACTACTAGCTCACTTATAATTCGGGATATCATCATATCCCTATTTTTTTACCTCTACTCCCCTGCCTCGATACAAAAGCTAGAGCCAGAGAAAGCAAAGGCAGTGCGTAATTTAATCAACTTACTTAGTGATGACGAGAAACCAACCGGAGCAGTTCTCGAAGAATTTGCTGACGACTGTATTTGGGAGTATGCATTGTGAAACAAGCTGCGTTAAAGGATTGCCGCAGACATCTCGAGCAATTTAAAAAATTCACCCTATACATAAAGCAAATCACAATATGCGGCATTGATGAAATCGAGGATATCACGCTAAATTTCACATCAGCACTGACATCTATCTGCGGAAGAAATGGCGTCGGGAAAACATCCCTACTAAAGTTAATCTACAAAACCCTGACAAAGGAAGATTTAGGGCTCGGAGTATTTCGCGACAGCGACGCCAGCAAGTTGACCATTAAACTAATGCGACGCGGAAATGAGATTGACATCAATCTCAATGATGGGACTAAGATCCCAAACACGCTCTACTTCGACCCATCTACTTTCGCATTAAAAATTATCGAAGAGTACAAGCGCGACGTTGACAAAAATGGCTGGATGAATGGGTCAGCAAAGTATGAGCTCGACGAGGAAAGCCTGCTTTGGATTGGGAGAATAACTGGCAAGGCGTATCAGCGCATCACCGTGAGCGAAGTAAGCCATATAATTGAAGACACAACGTTTCCATATTTTGAAGTTTGCAGCGACTCAAAAATATATCGTACAGAAGATATGGGACAAGGAGAGCATAAAATACTAGTAACAGCCTGGCGATTTATGACCCTTGAAAAAGATAGCATATTAATAATGGAGGAGCCTGAATCATTTATCTGCCCAGTCAGTCAAGTTAGATTAATGGAATTCATTGCAACCATAGCAAACGAAAAGAAAATCAATATATTAATGTCTACTCACTCCGAACACATCCTAAAAGAACAGGGAATATCTTCAATAAATGTTATGTACCTCGGAGCCAAGCGAAAAGTTGCTACGGACCATCTCAAAGCACTGACTGCTTTAGGGTTGACGCCGGAAAAAAAGTCAGTACTTCTAGTTGAAGATTCATTCGCCAAGCTAGTTCTTGAGGCAATCCTAAAAGACAGAGAGCCAGCCATTTATCTTAGAAGCCACATCCATGTACTCGAAGGCGAGTCTAACATCCAGATGTTATCCAAGCACTACAAAGGAATATCTGGATTAAATTACATTGCCGTGTATGACGCCGATCAGATTGTACAGAGAGACGACTTCGCCCCAAATATCCCTAAAATATTCTTACCCTCTGCAGAGAAGCTCCCACCCGAGAAAGAAGTAATTAAGTTCATTAAACCACATGCACACCGACTAGCAGAGCTTATAAACTTCCGCGGTAACCATGACGATTTTCATGCGATCACCAATAGAATATCTTCTGACTCACACGAGTTCTTCATAGACTTAGCAAAGGAGTGCAACGAGCTAGGTGAATTCATCAATCTAGGGTTATTAAAACAGTCTTCCATCACGCTATGGATGGAGCTAAACCCAATACTTATAAATCAATTTGTTTTCGAAATAAATAATTTTAGCCATATCCTATGCATCAACGTTCTAGAGAAAGCCCTTGGTGAACCACTCCGCTATGGAATAGTTGGAGACAACCTCAGGTACCAACTTGAAAATAGATTTGATGCATTCCCATCAGGTCATCACAGTGGAAAATTAGTCCATAGTGCTGAGCTTCAAAAAATGATTTTAACTCTGGCTAACTAGGCTCTGTCTGAAATTCGGAGAAACTGAACTACCGCGCCGCGTACGCTGAGATTTTGTAAGGTTTTCAGCCATCTATGGAAAGGACTCCTGTGATGGCTAAGCGCTACGAGCTTTCGGATGAAGCATGGGATGTGGTCGCGGATCTCTTCACCCCAACCCACACCAGAGGCAGACCACGATCGTGATCGTCTGATGCTAGATGGCGTGCTGTGGTTGTTGCGCTCAGGTGCTGCTTGGCGGGACATGCCCGAGTGTTTTGGACCCTGGCGGACGGTTTATCACCGCTTTCGCGTTTGGCGAAACCGAGGAACATTCGATCAGATGCTCAAGCGATTACATCTCAAACTCAATGTTCAAGGGCTCATTGACCTGCAGGCCTGGATGATCGATTCAACCGCTGTCCGTGCAACCCGCGCCTCGTCAGGTGCAGGTAAAAAAGGGGGCCGGATGAGCCCGCTGATCACGCTCTAGGCCGCAGCCGCGGTGGCCTCACCACCAAGATTCATATGCTCTGCGATGCCAACGGCGTGCCCCTGCGCTTTCTCCTTTCTGGCGGTCAAGTCAGCGATATCAGTTATGCACAGCCATTGCTGGATGACGTCTGTATCCAGTCGAGCAAACGCGGCCGACCTCGCAAGCGCTGCCGTTGGCTTTTGGCTGACAAGGGCTACGACGCTGATGCACTGCGGCGTTTTTGTGACCGATACCGCATGCAACCGGTTATTCCTTTGCGTTCGATGAAGCGTAAACCCAAGCCTGGATTGCCCCGCCTGTTTGATCGTCCCAAGTACCGCCAGCGTAACGTGATCGAGCGCATGTTCGGCTGGCTGAAAGAGAACCGACGAGTCGTGACACGCTTCGACAAGCTCGCAAAAAGTTATGGCGCGCTGGTCTCGCTGGCTTGTGTCATGCGGTGTATACGACACCTTTTTCAGACAGAGCCTAGGCTCTGTACGAAGTCCCGAGAAACCCAATCGCCGCCCCTCGGACGCTGAGATTTCGTAGAGTTCTTCGTAAGCGCTCCATGAACCCCACATTCAAAGCGCTTACCTGATCCCCGATGCTGTGCTCCCGATTTCTTTCTAGAGCTCACCGACCATGATGCGACCCGACGCCAAAGTCGAAAAAGTGTACCTCTACCCCAAGCCCGTCGACTTTCGAAAATCCATCGATGGCCTGGCCGCGCTGGTCGAACTCGATATCAAGGTGGCGGTGTTCGACCCAGTGCTTTTCGTCTTCCTCAACAAGCCTCGCAATCGCGTGAAAATCCTTTATTGGGAGCGAAACGGCTTCTGCCTCTGGCTCAAACGCCTGGAGTCCGAACGTTTCAAAACTTCACCTGATCCGACTGACGTCGCCATTGTCCTGACCGCAGAAGTCAGCGAACAACTTGAAATCGTCCCGATGCAGATTCGCGTCATCAAACATGTTCGCAAGGTGTACGGCTGCCGGGACTACGAGTCAGCGCCCGTAACGGCGGACAAGCCCGCCCAGATGATCGAGAAAAGCACGGCCAGCCCGAGTGTGCTGGCCATGCTGCTGACCACCAATACGTAGACGGCTTGCCGCTTCACCGCTTCGAAAAAGTGCTGGGGCGTCACGGTATCGATATCCCGCGCCAAACCCTGGCACGCTGGGTGACTCAATGCAGCGAGCACTTTCAGCCGCTGCTGAATCTGATGCGCGAAAGCCTGTTGAGCAGTCGGATCATCCACTGTGATGAAACACGTGTGCAGGTGTTGAAAGAGCCTGGTCGTGAGCCCAGCAGCCAATCCTGGATGTGGGTGCAAACCGGCGGCCCACCTGATCGCCCGGTGATCCTTTTCGACTACGCCACCAGCCGAGCGCAGGAGGTGCCGGTGCGCCTGCTGGACGGCTATCGCGGCTATGTCATGACCGACGACTACGCCGGTTACAACGCGCTGGCCGCACAGGACGGGCTGGAGCGATTGGGCTGCTGGGCTCACGCGCGCCGCAAGTTCGTCGAAGCGCAGAAAGTACAGCCCAAGAGCAAAACAGGACGCGCTGACATCGCATTGAACCTGATCAATAAGCTCTATGGCGTCGAGCGCGACTTGAAGGACAGTGACGACGAAGATCGTAAGGTTGCCCGCATGAAGCGCAGCCCGCCATTGCTGACTCAGCTGAAAAACTGGGTAGAGAAAACGCAACCTCAGGTCACGACGCAGAATGCCTTGGGCAAGGCCATCGGTTACTTGGCCAGCAACTGGAGCAAATTGGAACGCTACGTCGAGCACGGCTACTTGCCGATGGACAACAACGCGGCCGAGCGTGCGATCCGCCCGTTTGTCATCGGGAGAAAGAACTGGTTGTTCAGTGACACGCCCAAAGGTGCTACTGCCAGCGCACAACTTTACAGCTTGGTAGAAACGGCCAAGAACCCTATGCGTGGCTGCGCCACGCACTGGAACGCCTGCCGCAGCCGTGCTCAGTGGAAGACTACGAAGAGCTACTGCCATGGAATTGCACACCTCAAATACACAGCTAGGTGCGCTGCCCATCTTTGGTTAGGTGGGGTTTATGGAGCGCTTACAGTTCTTCGCCATCAACGGACAGGAATTCTGTAGTGGCAAAGCTTTACGAACTCTCGGACGAGGTCTGGGGCGTGGTCTTCGATCTCTTCATCGAAATGCATGGCCGAGGGCGACCGCGCCTGAGCGACCGGCTGATGCTGGATGGCGTACGCTGGGTACTCTGCTTGGGTGCTGCGTGGTGAGATATGCCGGAGCGCTTCGACCCATGGTCAACTGTGTATCAACGGTTTCGGGCCTGGCGGAATCACGGGACGTTCGATCAGATGATCTAACGCTTACACCTGAGACTGAATGTGAAAGACTTGATCGATCAGCAAGCAAACCTGGATGGTGACTTAACCGCAGTACGCGCAATCAGAGTCTCATGTGGCGCTCGGACAAAAGGACCTGACGATCCTGACAATCACGCTGTTGGGACAACAAAATTCACATGCTCTGCGACGCCAACGAGACATCGTTGCGCTTCCTCCCCTCTGGCGGTTAAATCAGTGACATCAGTCATGCCCAGCCATTTCTGGACGAGGTCAATCTTCTGTCGAGCCAGCGTGGACGCCCGCGTAAAGGCTGCAAATGGTTGCTTGCCGACAAGGGAGGCAATTCGCCTGTACTGCGACCAATGCCGAATGCAGCCCGTCATCCTGCTGCGCTGGATGAAGCGCAAGTTCAAGCCAGGCTTACCAAGACTGGTTGATCGGCCCAAGTACCGACAGCGCAACATCATCGAGCGCTCTGAATCAGCCTACCGATTCCGCTACCACTTTGCCTAGGACTGCAAGCTACACGGTGCTGCAGCAGCTCCACCCTGCCCTTGGACGATGGGATACCGCCAGCCACGGAACGTTGACTGTTGGCTTAGAGGAACTCGGCGATTTGCGAATACTGCCCCAGAAGCTGGCTGCTGAAGCTAATCATTCCGTCGACCCACCTTGTTTGTACGTTAAAAATGTGCAAAATAACGTACTCATAGTAAGAACACGTTCAGAGCCATGAATATTTACGTCCACTCCTTCCCATGCGTCAGGGGCATTCAGGCCGGACGGCCTTGCTACATTGCGATGTGCCCCATGCGCCTTGTGCCCAAAATATTCATTTTTAACGAGGACAATGTGCCAGCAGATTTGCGTGCGCAGCGCACATTAAACCTCGCCAGAGTCCCAGAAATCTCAGCCTATTTGCTCGACAATCGCGACGATTACACCTTATCTGCGATCACGGCATCAGTGGATGGAGTTGTCCAATTCACCCCTGCTTCCGACACTGGCCTAGCGCAGAGCATCGGCACGCTCACCATACCGATGGAAGCTCCGATATTGATCAACGACGGTCAGCATCGCCGTGCAGCCATTGAGCAAGCAATCCGTGAGAATCCAGAGCTTGGCCACGACAACATTCCTGTCCTTTTCTTCATTGATGAAGGACTCAATCGCAGCCAGCAAATGTTTGCTGATCTCAACAAGCATGCCGTTCGTCCGAGCAATTCAATCAGCACCCTATACGATCACAGAGACCAGATTTCTGACTTGGCTAGGTACCTGGCAAAAAATGTAGAAGTCTTCTCCAGGATGACTGAGCTGGAAAAGTCCAGCCTCTCCCCTCGCAGCTCCAAGCTTTTCACCCTCAGCGCCATCAAGAATGCGTCCCGCGTCCTATTGAAAAAAGGAAAGGGTGACATCATCGCGCAAAACGAGAGAGAGCTCGCGAAGTCTTTCTGGGAAGAGATTTCTCTCCAGATGCCCGATTGGATCAGGGCAAAAAACAAAGAGCTGTCGACGTCTGAGCTGCGAGACAACTACATCCATGCCCACGGCGTAATGCTGCAAGCGATGGGGCTCGTCGGTGCCGACTTGATTATCCGCAAAGAGTCCGAATGGAAAAAAACCATCAGCCAACTGCGAAGCGTCGACTGGTCCAGGGCCAATCCTGAATGGGAAGGCCGCGCCATGGTTCACGGCAGGATCTCCAAAGCCACCACGAACGTTGCACTCACCGCCAGTCTCATCAAGAAGAAGCTTGGTGTCCCGCTGTCCACGGTTGAACGAGAGTTAGAAAGCAGGTTTTCTCAACAATGAGTAATGATCAATTCCTCTATCCATCACACGCTGATTTCGTCCAAGAAGCGATCATTGCTGATAGACCTTTAACAGACGCTATCCGCGAGCTGCAGAGCATTTACAAGGCAGATAATCGCCCCTGGGTGGTGGGGTTCAGCGGCGGCAAAGATTCCACCGTAATTCTTTCGCTCACTTACTACGCCTTGAAGATGTTGCCGCCGGAAGAACGCCATAAGCATGTGTACGTGGTCTCTTCCGACACTCGAGTGGAAACTCCTGTAGTTGTCGACATGATCCGCCAGGTGCTGGATTCGGTGAACGTCCAGGCAATTCAGGATCAGTTACCCATGACAGCACACTCTGTCACTCCTGAAGTCGGCGAGACGTTCTGGGCCAACCTCTTGGGCAAAGGCTACCCTGCCCCAACCAAAGCATTCCGCTGGTGTACTGAGCGGATGAAAATTGATCCTGTGAGTGAGTTCATCAAGGACAAGGTAGCTCGCTTCGGTGAAGTCGTGGTTGTGCTTGGCTCCAGGCGAGAAGAAAGCTCCACGCGTGCCCAAGTAATCACACGCCACAAAATCGATGGTTCTGCCCTAGGTCGACACACGACATTGCACAATGCGTATACCTACATGCCCATTGAGCTTTGGCACGCTGATGATGTCTGGGAATATCTCATGAGCGCTGCCAGACCTTGGGGTGGCTCCAACCGAGTACTGTTTGAGCTCTACAAAGACTCTAATGCTGGAGAGTGCCCGCTCGTCATCGATACCAATACACCATCGTGCGGCAACTCGCGTTTTGGATGCTGGACCTGCACTGTTGTGACACACGACAAGGCGATCGAAGGGCTCGTAAACAGCGGAGAGGACTGGATGCTACCGCTGCTCCAGTTCCGCAACCAACTGCACGCCAGCTCGCTGCCCGAAAATAAGACCGAATTCCGTAACTACAAACGTCGTACCGGGAAAGTGACCTTCGCAAGAGGGGCTATCGATGACGACTCCAATACCGCCGCCAAGCACGTGCCTGGTCCGTACTGGATGAAATATCGTCGAGAGTGGCTGAAGCTACTTTTGGAAATTGAGAAGGGTATTCGTGAGACTGATCGCGAGATTGAGCTGATCGGCCGCGACGAGCTGCAGGTAATTCGCCAACAGTGGCTCAAGGATCCAAACGAACCGGACTGGATTGATTCGCTTCCTAAAATCTACGGAGAGGTTTACCCCGAAGATACAGTCGAGTGGATCAAAAATGATGCTGGCGCGTTTACTGAACCTGATGCGGCCATTCTCAACGCACTCGAGGCTGAGCGCGGCGTTCCAGCAGTGCTGATCATGAAACTCATCGATACAGAGTTGTCATTCTCAGGGCTTTCACGCCGAAAAGGCATTCTGGACGAGCTGCAGAAAGTCCTGGAGCAAGACTGGGGTGGATTGGACGAGGCGATGGAACGACGCGCCGTACCTAAAGTTACCGATACGTACAAGACTGCTTTCGAATCACTGAAAGCCGACATAGATGGCTTGCTGCAATGATTATTGACTCTCTTTCAGTACTAGATTTCCGCGTGTTTAGCGGAGCCCACGACTTTGACCTGGTTCCGAAGATCAAAAGAGGCAAAAACGCGCCTATTGTTTTGTTTGGCGGCCTAAACGGCGGCGGCAAAACGACCATTCTGAGCGCGCTGAAGCTTGCCTTGTACGGCAAAGGCGTACTGGGCTCCGGCGCAACGGTTGCCGAGTACCATCAGTATCTTCGTGAATGCATACACAGAGCTCACAACAGCATCGCCAAGCCTACGCGATCGGCTGTCGAGCTGACTTTTCGCTATGCACAATATGGTGTTATTTCGAGCTATCAACTGACACGCGATTGGTTTGTTGACCATGCTGGCAAGGTAAAAGAAGGCCTGATCATTTCAAGGGACGGGCACCCTCTGACCGAGCTTTCCTATGATCAGGCACAAGCATTTCTCAACGAGCTGATCCCGATCGGCGTCTCTGAGCTGTTTTTCTTCGACGGCGAAAAAATCGCGAGCCTTGCCGAAGAAACATCCGGAGATGCTTTGCGTGAATCGATCAACAAGCTTTTGGGCTTGGATCTCATCGATAGATTGCACTCCGACCTCTCCGTTATCATTAGAGGGCGCTCGATCAAAAAGACTTCTGAAGATCGCAAGCAAAAAATTGTTGACGCAGAACGGACATATAACGATCTGAACGAGCAACTGGCAGAAGTACGCGAAAAGCTTCTCCTCATGCGCGTGAATACTGTCGAGGCCAACAAGAACCTTGGCAACATCGAAGCGAGCATCAATGCACGCGGTGGCGCCTGGAGCGCCTCCAGGCAAGAGGAAACGGTCAACCTCGATGCATTGGTTAGCGACAAAAAAGCTATAGAGCACACCCTGCATGACATGCTCAGCGGCCTGCTACCTTTCGCTATAACTCAAAGTCTCAACGAGAAACTGCTAGCGCAAATAGACGCTGAGCAACGCGCGGAAAAAACACAGGTACTCTCCGAATACTTGCAACGTCAGCAGAGCAATTTTCTAGCAGAAGTCGAATCTGCCTTCGCTATGACAAAGGATCAGCTCCCTGTCCTTCAAGATATTTTTCTGAGGACATTCGGCTCAGAGGTCGCGAACAGCGCTGAACAAAAAGCTCCAGTGCACCAGCTCTCGGACACTCAACATTTCAGCATCACTCATCGCCTACAGAATGACGTTGGGTCACTCCAACAGCGTACTGCTGGTTTAGTGATAACACTTCAAGAAGTTGATAATCAAATCGAATCCGCCCGGGAAAATATTGCTAGAGCACCTGACGAAAGAGTATTGATCCCATTGTTTAACGAACAAGGAAAACTACAGGGGAGGCTATCCGCTCTTGAGGAGCAGAAATCCGTAATGGCTGAGGAAGCTAAGGCCCTCCTCGCCCGTCTGTCGATTGCTGCACGCCAGTTAGACGAACTCTACACAGAAATAGCTCAGTCGCAGGAAGAAGAGCGCCTGATCGGGCTCGCGCATAATGCCAAAGGTGTATTGAAAGAGTTCTCCACACGCGCTCG
The DNA here is from genome assembly GCF_028682105.1 of Pseudomonas sp. 8209. Taxonomy (NCBI): domain Bacteria; kingdom Pseudomonadati; phylum Pseudomonadota; class Gammaproteobacteria; order Pseudomonadales; family Pseudomonadaceae; genus Pseudomonas; species Pseudomonas sp. 8209. The sequence goes on along the minus strand of NZ_JANIAH010000007.1, from coordinate 348,552 downwards.
TATCGAAAAACTCAAAGAACTCGAGGCGCAATTCTATACCTCATTCAATGGTCTCGCCCGCAAAGTAGATCGGAATCTCAGCATCCAGATCGATCCGACCTCCTTCGAAGTGGTTCTGATTGACGATGAAGGCGCAACACTCCGTAAAGAAGAGCTGTCAGCCGGCGAGAAGCAAATCTTTGCGATCTCTATCTTGGAAGCGCTGGCCCGCACGTCAGGGCGAAGCTTGCCAGTTGTGATCGACACGCCTCTAGGGCGACTGGACTCGGTCCATCGGAAAAAGCTCGTGGAAAACTATTTCCCCAAAACGAGTCACCAAGTCATCATTCTCTCCACGGATACGGAAATTGACTATGCCTTTTATGAAGGCCTGCAAGGCAGCATTTCGCACTCTTATCATCTGGTATACAACCCAGAAACTCGCTCCACTCAAGCAGAGGAAGGCTATTTCTGGCGGTGGGCACAAAACGCATGAACGTATTTCCGCACAAGTTTAAAATATCAGTATCATCCACTGCGAAGCTAAAGTTCTTAAAGTCTAAAACAGGCTTGACACCTAATATTTTGAGTAGGTTTGCGATTACGCTTGCACTGGCTGACGAAAATGGGCTTGGCAATGCCAGTGTGTCAGACCTAGATGGGCAAGAATTCAACGCCCCAACTTTATTTGGCGAACACCTGGATATTTACGAAGCATTACTCAGGCAGTTCACGCATCAAAGTGCTTTAGAGTGGGACCCCGTCAGACATGTCGCATCTCTCATCGAGGTAGGGCTGCATAAAATGGGACATGTGCGCTCCCTTAAAGATGTAGCAATGCTAATAGTAAAAATTTAATTAAAGCCCATCCCTCGGGATGGGCCCCATACTCTTCAAATCAGTTTAACACCATCAATAAAACCTCAATATCCAAACAAAACAAATACTGGAAAAGCTAACATATACCAAGCCTCGCCCTTCATTTTTCTACAAGGAAAGAGCTTTCAATATTTCGTTTTTTATGTATGTTCTACCAGCACCAGAAGCTTGAGCCCTAGAAAAGTCTAGGCTGGCTCTAGCAGCCGGCTCTAACTTCTCGACAAAATCAGCCACCTCTCCATCAAGGTTGCTTTCGAAGCTATCTAGAAGTCTTAGAAGCACATCAAAAAGAGCCTGAATACCAACTGTCTTTTTAATATAAGACCCCGGAGTTGTATTTCTCCAAAAAATCGATGCGACAGCTGAGAAGTAATTACTAACAACTTCATAAATTACCTCATCCAAACCATCGCGATATAAGAATCGCAACGGAGAACCATCTCCATTCAGCACCTTCCTATCTCTCTTCTCTTTCGGAACGGACATCATTTTAGACCTATCCGACTTGGGTTTTTTGGAGTAAAGCCTCAAAAGACCATCTACTATAGTTGCCATTGAAACATTAAAATCTTGGGAGTCTGCACCCCCACCAACGACACCTAATGATATTGCCCCTTTAAACGGACCATCCTCAACATTTAACCTTCTAGCAATAGATACTGCTAAAGTTTCAGGCACCCAAGCCTTAGGATCAGTAGCTTCGATATCAAAGCCAAATAAATTATAAGCAAGGCTTTTGTCAACCTTTCTTTGATTAAAGTTAATGGTTGAAAACAAATAGGCATGATACGGTATTGGCAAATCCAAATATATCGAACATACCAAATCAAAATCAACTCTTCGCCCAGGCTCTGCATACCTAAAACTTCTTAACCGATGCTGCCCATCTATAATCGATGCCATTTTTAACTTTGAAGGTATTCTCAGTCTTAGAAAGCCATCCTCATCTTCTTCAACATACCAAGACGCCTCTGACTCGATGTAATTTCCGTCCTCATCATAGTTCGCGCCCAAAATAATAGAATTTGGAAACGCTGCCTCCTCCGTCCCTATAAAATCCGATATTTCTCTTTGCCGCTTCTCGTCTTCAACACGCTGAGTTCCTGTAATATTAAAACCGTCTTCGTTGAGCTCAGCCTTATCTGAATAACAAAGATGAAGAAGTTTTTCAGCAGATATACTTATTACGTAAAATGTCCCCAGTGGTTGTCTAACACGGAGGGCCGGGCCTTCGAAGAAAAACTCGCTAGAGCTCATATCATTTGGCCTCTTTATTTCTTTCATTCTTTAGGTCCTGTAGGGTTCTTCCAGCCGCCCCTGTAGGTGGCTGCGCCGAACCAATAGTTGCAGCCTTTATTTCTCTCAGATTGATTCCGAACTTTTGCGGTTCTAGTAGGACCCACCACAAATACCAGACCAGTAATGCAGATATGACCATCGCGGCCCACGCCCAGAAACCACAGCCGATGACTGTAGCAACTACAGCCAGAACCGTGATAAAAACAACCAAGCTAACAACAAACAAGGTAAAGTCTTTTTCTATATCTGACCAACCTTCTAAGTACTCACTCCCCCTAGATGCCGCAAAGAAATCAGCTACCACTGCGGCTAGCAATGCAAATATGTACGTCATTGCAGAGCTCATATCAGCAGGCTTTCCGCTAAAAATTGGCAACCAGAACCCAACACCGCCAGCGACCAGAATAATTGAAACAAAATAAAACAAGGGAGCCGGCTTGTGAAATCCTCTCTTCGTCAAATACCATATCGTTTTGAAAAACTTACACCACTCATTCATACATCTCCCCCCACTCCAAGTTAATGTTCATCAGAGCCTATTTACCACATCTCAATTTTGTAAATCGCGATTTAAATCGACCCTAATTTCCTGCTCACTCTTCAAGCTCATTGGCTCGATGCGATAGGCGCCCCCGTCTAATGGGAAGGCCGCGTTGATTGCGGCATGATGTATCCGCCGGTCTAGCTCAGCAACTACCTTTCCAATCTCACTCACTTGGATCATAAGTTCCCAATGGAACGGCCTCAGTTTTAAAACACGCAGGGAACGGGTCCGCCGCATTCATCCCCTTTACTGGCTTTCGCAGGTAACGCTCCCAGTCATCGGCGACATGGCGCAAGTCTATTCCATCATCGAACGACGTATGTCGACAGGCATCCATGCGCGCCTCAACCGCGTGTTTGAGCAGTACGAATGAAGCCAGTTGCTCTTGGTCGAACGACCGTGCGAGATAGGGATAGTGGATAGTCAGCTCAGCTTCGCCCTTCTCCTGCAATTGCCGGTTCACCCGGCCGAACAACCTGTCCACACGCCCGACACGCTGCTCGTTGTCACCGGGTGTCCAGGCAATTCCGTAGTGGTGCACCTTGCTGCATTGAAGATGCAGATTCACACCTTCCTGAAAGACCGAAGTCGCCACCAGCACATTGGGGTAGAACGGGCTGTTGAAACCGAGAATCAACCGCCGGCGATCACCGGAATGACTACTGGCGTACCAGGCAGGGCTTTGCAGGCTGGTAAGGATGCGCCAGTCCTTTTTCCAGTCTGCCAGCCCATGTGCCGTGATCTTTCCACAGATCTGCTCGAAGGAATCCAGGGCTGCAATGAAGTACTGCCGAAGCAGCGAATCGTTCAGACGTGGTCTAAGCCAATCGATGAAACCCAGATAACGACTTCGAGCATCGCCTCCCTTACTCTTACCACGAAACTCCGTGAACCAACTGTAGAGTTCAATGATGACCGGGCTGGCAAACAGGAAACCAGCCTTTACATAGTTGGCGAAATTTTCTGCAATCGCTCGGCCCTGTGGTCCAAGGTCCAGCCACGCCTCTAGCCGCCGGCGTGTAGTATCGGGCAACCCTTCATACATCAGGCCCCACAGGGTCGGCATCGTCTCCTCGTACTGCTCACTTGCGGGCGGCATGTGTTCACCCTGCAGCGCAAGACGCGTCCGCAGCGCCGCCCCGCCATAGTCGTCCCGATCACGCTCGCCTACGCGCTTGCGGTCATATCCGGCGTACCCGCTGCTGCGGTAGTCACTCGCCGGCTCCAGCAACAACGAAAACAGACTTTCCGGCTTGCGCAAACGCAAGCTGAAGTTCGAGCAGTCGGTACTACGATCCCTCCCCTGCTTCTTGACCACGAACAAGTCAGCAATGTGCGAGGCCAGTTTTTCATCATCCTCCTGGCCCTCTATGACTTGTACCTGGTCTTCATCGTGAAGAAGATCCTGGTCCTCCGGTTCTTCTGCCGTCTGGCAAACATACCGGCTGAAGAACGCCCGCGACCAGTTCTTTTTCCGCCACCCCTCCAACAACTGTTTCGAGCCTTCCGGGTGCCAGGCCTGGACGATACGCTGCGCCAGCTTCAGGTCACTGTCGGCGTTCAGGCGCTGGGTAATCTCCCGCACCGAAGCGATCCGCCGCACAAACACCAGGTGTTTGAGCTCGTGCAGCGGTACCTGAGTGTCGAAGACACCTTTGGGCTGACATGCACGCATCAGCGTGTCGTACTTGGGATGATCAGGGTGGCTCTGGAAGTACTCACGGTACAGCTGGGTAAGCTGAGTCAGAATCGCGGTATCCGGGGCGCCGGAAAATGCCTGGGCGGAGTGCTCCTGTTCCGCCGATGCGGTCACACTGGCCACGCTACCCGGCTGAGTACCAACCGACTCGAAACCTTCCAGATAGCCATACAGGAACCTGCGGCCACCACCCTTCTGGCCTTGTTGCTGCACCAGCTTTTTCTGGTACAGCGCGAAAAACATCTCGGCCTCGGGATTGTCCTGAAAACCGGCCGGCATCGTCTTTTCATGACGGTAGTTGTATTTGTTACGGTACCCCTCAGCACCCTGCATCAGGCGCAAACGGCGCAATGCATACTTGGCAAGCATCTTATCCGGAGAGAGTTGTGCCCCATCTGCCGGGTCGATGAAATAGCCGAGAATGGCGGCTATATCCCGCAGCGAGGAATGGCTGGGCGTGGCGGTAAGCAACAAGACCTTCTGCCCGAGCCGCCCTCCCACTTCCCCGAAGAACTTTCGTGCGGCCTTGGCACGTTGAGAGTCGCCATCGGCATTACGGAAATAATGGGCTTCATCCACCACTACCAGGTCGAAGCCCTTGTGTCCCAGCGATGACTTGAGCTCACGGTGAATCTTGGCAGCTTGTTCCTGGGCCAGGACGGATACCTCACCCGATTGCTTTTCGTCCCGCTCAACCAGGTTGCTGAGTGAATGAATAGTGGTGAAGTAAAACTGCCCGCGGCCCTCTTTCACGGCTGCACTCAGATCTTTGAGCCGCTTGTGAATCATGGCCTCATGCAACGGGCTTTTTTCAGGCCCATTACCGGTCAGGTGCGAACCGCCTTTGTAGTGATCGCGCAGGAACGCGGCATACTCACGCGCCCACTGGTGGCAGATGTCTTCCCTAGGCGCCATCACCAGCACTCTGGCATCGGGCTTCAGTTTCCACAACAACGCGATGACGCCCAATGCCTGGAACGTCTTGCCCATGCCGACCTCGTCGGCCAGCAATGCCACGTTGTGCATGGACAACTTGTTCCACAAACCGGCCACGCCTTCAATTTGCCGGGCGGGCATGGAGATGTCCTGGTCCGAGTACTGCCACTTTTCGTTGCCAGCGTCGAAGTTGATCCAGTTCGCGACCTGTTCCGGCTTCAAGCCACCCCAATCAATTTCACGCATAGCCACACTCTTTCTGTACGCGCCGAACATAGGCCAGCTTTCTTTGCAGCTCCTTCGGCAAGCGCGGCGTGTGCACCCGCAGTGTCGACCACAGTTCGTCCCCAGGCTTACGGTGGCCCGCCTTGCGGTACAACCCGGCTGCCAGTAGGTGAAGCGAATTTACTTCTTGGGCGAGGAACCAGTTGAACACGCTGGGCGTGCTGCCCTTGATCTGCTGTCTTGCCTTGGCCGCCAGTTCCTGAAGGCAGCCCGGATGACCGAATACCCATTGTTCGATATCAGAAGCTGAGCGCAAACGCTCGCGATACTGCTCGATTGCCTGGAACAACCGGAAATAAGACAACGCGTCCTGTTCGGTGACAGGTGAAGGCGCTGCCGGCTCCTCATCCGGCCCGGCACCATTGCGCAGGCAAGCGCGCAATACGGTGTTGGTATCGCTGTTCGGATCGACTCCGGCCACTAAGCTGTCGAGCAGATCTTTCAGCGACTCGAAACCTTGCGCCCGCCGGAACGACTGGCCGCTTTCAAGAATTATGCCCCTGAATACCGCAGGGCCCTTCCTGCGAAGAAGAACGCCGTAGCTGTGGTCGGCGAGCATGGCTTCGTTATCAGGCGTCACCTGCTCGATCGGTATCAGCAACCACTTGCCCTCCTGGCGCCGTGTGCGCCATTGCAGGGGTACCGGTTCGCTGGCACCCGGCAACTTCAGCCAATAACCCTCGCGAGGTTTGTCTACCCACCAGTTGCCCGATACCGAAAAACAGGCTCGCTTCCAATCGTAGTGCACCTGCAGGTCGAAAGGCAGTTCCTTCGGCACATCCAGACGATCTTCGGCCAACAACTGGTCGCTGGCAAAATCGGCCTGAGTGACGTCTATGTACCCTCCCAGCATGTCTGCGTTGCGCTTGAAGTTCAGCACGATGCCGGCTTCGATATTGCGTTGCTCGAAGCTGCTGGTACCGGCATGGGTGAAGTTCCACGAGCCGATCGCCAGGCGGCTGCCCTCGGGTGAGCAACATAGCCAGGCCTTCGCATGTGTGATTTCGCTGAGGGGATCCGGCGCAGACGGGTTCTCGTGGAACGCCAGCGCACCCGTCTCGATGCAGGCCGCCAAGGCCTTGCTCCAGGGCGTGCGGAAATACCGCCCCTCTAGCCGGTCCGCGACCAGTGCAACCTTCAACTCGGGGTTACGCGACTCCCTTTGGAGCTGCCCCAGCAAGTCGGGCACGTCGGCCGCCAGGTAGGGGGACCAGACCTGCAGCGAGGTGATGTGGACCTGCGTCATGAGCTGCTGTAGGAAGGTATATTTGTTGAAGCTGTGTACGAACTGCCAATCAGAGTCGTTGGCCTTGAAGCGCCTATCGGGCAAATCAAGCCCCAACTCGAGCGTTTCGGACAAAGCCAGGAAGAACGCCTTGACCTGCCGGTATTGCTCGTTATTGCAGACACGCTGGAAGGTAAACACCTCCTGATTGCGCCCCCAGCCGCCGATAGTCAGGTTCGCGCTGCCTGCACCCAATACCATCTCTCCCTCCTTGCTCTCCAGGAAGATGACCTTGGGGTGGAACAACGTCTGGTCGGTGAAGCCTTGTTGAACATCCAAGGTCCGTGCAGACAGACAATGAACGTTGATGGCCGTGCGCTTGTACTGGTCGGCACCCAGCATGCGCTTGTCGCAGAACACCCGGAAGTCGATGTCTTTCTCCACCAGGTGTGCCTGGAAGCCTTCGAAGTCCAGGCGGTTGCGCGGCGGGTCCGTGTTCAGCACGGCCGGAAGCAGGTGGGTCTCGACGAAACCGAGGTTGACGTTGAACGTGGTCAGCCAGACCCGTTTGAGCTCGCCCAGTTCTTTCAGTTGCTGCCTGAAGGCCTCGATCAGCTTCATGCGGCCACCCCATGCAAGCCCGCGAGCAAATGCCGGAACTGGGGAATATAGTACTGGTTTACCCAACTACCCGGCGGCCGGTCGGCCAGGGTCGGTTCACCGCGGGGCCGTACATGGGTCTTCAGTTGCTGGCGATCGGCCCGGGTCACCCAGGGTGACTGGCCACGGCTTTCCATGGTGAGCGCGTGATAGCTCAACAGCGCGTCCATCTGTGCGTCGGCGTTGTCCTCCATTGCCACGCTCAACAAACCCTTGAGCCGTGTTAGCCCTGTGCTGGAAAGCACGGTCATCATGGAGGTGTCGGCCTGGATGGCCGCGGCGCAGGCGGCCAGAGTCGAGGCATTACGCCCCAGGGCTTTCCAGCGCTGTCGGACCGTGTGGACGGGTTGGGACTTCTCGGCCAGCATCAGGTGGAACAGCAGGTCCAGTTCGCTTAGCAAAGGCTCCAGCAAGCGCACGTGCTCAAGCTTTTGCAGCGCGTCCTTGGGCAGCGGCTGCTTCATTGCCTTTTCGAAAACAACCGCAGCCGCCGCGCCTTCGTGTTCGGGCGAAGACAACACCTTGTAGAGGGCGCCTGAAGCGCCCTGATTCAGGCCGGTGGTGGACAACCAGAAGGTGCGTGTTCGGCCCCCCACTGCCGCCGATGACGGGAAGGCCTCGACCAGCGCCTTGGTAAGCGTTGCCGGTATGTCCTGGAAGCTAATTTTCGGCCGGACGCGACTGGCCAGCAGGCCTTCCAGGTGAGGGCGCAGGAGGTTGTAAAGGCGGGAAAGCGTCGGGGTGTTGCTGATCAACGTGTCTGCTTTTTGCCACAGTTCCGTCGCCGTAGGCAGGTTGTAGCGATAGTGGCGGTCGAAGTAACCCATTTCCAGCAGCGGCGTCTTGTAACGGCCGCTCACGCCCAGCAGGGTTTGCCGAACCAGTACTTGCGCTTCGACGCCATGGCTGAAGGTCAGCGAAGGGTTTGCGTTACTGTCGTACCACCTTCTTCGCGCCTTGCTGATCCCCAGCACGCCGGTGCTTTCCAGCCCTTCGGCATCTTCATGGGCGATGACGCTATAGACGTAGAGGTTTTCCAGGTACATCAGGCAGGCATGCTTGAAGCTGAGGTCGTGCTTGCCGTCGTAGACTTTCCTCAACCCGCTGCCTAGCGCGATCGAGTCGTCCTCGACCAAGCTCTTGATCAGGAAGTGGTTGAACAGGTTCATGGTGAAATTGCGGATATCGTTGGAAATGGAGCTGATCCGGTTCTGGAAGATCTGCTGGCCGAAGCCGGACCAGATCACCTGCAAGCCCAAGGGGTCGATATTCAGTTCGTTACCGAGATTTTCGTCGTACTCGGTCAGAAACGCATTCAACAACACGGCCGTACACCTCTAAAACGTACAATTCCCTTGTATCCGCCCTTGCAGCTGGTGGGATCCAACCCGGCCCCGGAAAATTGCATTTCGCCACTATCACTGTCAAGTCGGGGCCGTCGTCGAATTAGGTATTCTTCAAGCCAGGATGCCCTGCTCCGGGATAGTTAAAAAGGTGTGACATGTCTTAGGGTGAAGCGGCAATTTCAGGCCAACCATCCACGAAGTTCAATTAATGATGGCCACACTCACGCCGTTGAGGTCAAGCCAACATAGCGGCGCAGGGGTTGCCTGCTTACGCAATAATCGAGCACCACTCCATGGCGGCTCCGCGCTACCACGTTTTCTCTCTGTCAGCTCTGGGTATCTGCGCTTTGGGCGCCATCGGCAACGATGCGCCCATGATCGAGCAGCACCACACGAACGATCTCCGGGATGATTTCGTCGATGTGGTGGGTGGTGATCATTACCTGGTCGCGATGAAGCTGGTCAGGGTCAACTACTTGATCTCGCTTTACCCTGTAAGGATCGCCCCCATAAAGCTGCTCAACAGCTGATCTTGCAGACATCGCTTAACCATCCTCCAGGCCATCCTCAGGTACAGACTTCAACCCCAAGCGCCTGATCCAGTTTCCTAGCGTCTGATGACTAGCAAAGCCCAAAAGTCTCGCCGTTTCGCGTTTGCTTCCACGGGCGTGGTCAACCGCACGGTTTATGTAATGAGCCGACACCTCGTTCAGTATCGACTTCAATTCAATCCCATCATGCAGTGGACGACCCAAAACAGGCAGTTCCTCTGCCGTCGCCTCCATAAGGGCTTCGCGTATGTCTTCTTTGGTCACTGTAGTGCCCTTGCCCCATAAATATGCCCGGACAAGGGTATGGGACAACTCGCGAATATTACCGGGCCATGTGTACCCCAACAGCATTTGCCTGGCATCGTCCGTCAACGTGCGACGCACCTCATGACCAAGCGAACATTCCACATGTGCTTTATCCAGGAAGTGGTCAATCAACAGCTCCAGATCCGCCCCTCGCGCTCGTAATGGAGGCAGGTTCAATATGCCAACCGCAATCCGGTGATACAGGTCTTCACGAAAGCGTCCGGCCTGGACGTCTTTTGCAAGATTCCGGTGGGTGGCCGCAATAATACGTACATCGACCTTGACCGCCTTGGAAGACCCCAGCGGCGTGATCTCTTTCTCCTGTAGGACCCGCAGTAGACGAACCTGGGCGTCGAGGGGCAAATCGCCGACTTCATCTAGGAACAATGTGCCGCCGGCCGCCTCGCGAAAATGCCCGTCACGAGATTCGACCGCCCCCGTGAATGCACCTTTGACGTGGCCGAACAGCTCGGAGTTGGCCATTTCCACGGAAATGGCGCCACAGTTCACGGCAACGAACGGCTTGCCCTTGCGCGCGCTTTGCTCATGGATCGACTTGGCAAACAGCTCCTTTCCCGTCCCGGTTTCACCCAACACCAGCACCGGAACGTCGAAGGCAGCGACGCGTTGCGCGCGCTGCTTCTGGCGTTTCAACTCCTCGCATTCACCAATGATTCCCGTGTGACCGGTGAAGCGGTCGACTCCGGAACTCGTCTGTTGCATGAAGTCGATCAGAAACGCGCTGCTCAGCTCAATGGGAAAGTGGACAGCTGTCAGGCCTTGGTGCAGCGAAGTCTGGATCAGGCTCGCCGGAAACCGGGTCTTTGCGAGAATGATCCATATCGCCGTCATGGCCGGTGTACCGGGGCTCAAGTGATAAGTCAGGCTAACGTCCGGACGAGGTAGCCGTTGCGCTTCAAGCACCTGACACACGTGCTCGAAAATACCGGTGTAGTCGATCGGGCTTGCCAGTTCGACCGTACGCAACTCCACAGGCGGACAGCCCTCCAGCTTCTCCAGCCACGCCTGATAATCGCGTCCTTCCTGCTCCGTATAATCATTGAGCAACAGCACCCGGTCATAGCGTTCTGCCCCCTCGACGGCCATGGCGATCGGCCCGGTCGTGGCTTCATCCCGAACGCACTTGAGGTCAGTGTTGCCGATCCAGCACACCAGCCAGGACTGCTTGCTTGCAGACTGTTCAGTCTTCTTCATCACTTACCTCGGTTACGCAAATGCTGCCAGCGCCCGAGTCGCCAGTCAGGTACAGCCCCAGCGAATAGAGCAGGTCCGGTGTTTTGTGCAGGTTGTCGGGCTTGCGGGTTTGAAGTGTGATACGCGACTTCATGACAATGGCCGAACCCGCAATCAGCAGGGTCATTTCATCGATCAGAAAGGCAAACCGCCGGCACCGTTCAGCCCCTGGTGCCAGCAGGCTGGATAGGCGCATGTCGGCATGACTGCGTGTGCGCAGCAAGGCCAGCAGCAGTTCGCTGTCCCGCGTTACCGCACTCACCAGAGACTCACTGATGCCGCTCGCACCCGCAAGCGTCAGTCGACGAGACAACCCGAGCATCGAAGCATGCAGAAGATCGAGCAACGCCTCCAGGTCCTCGATAGCCAGGAGCTCCAGCAGCGTGGGTGAATACCACAACGCCACCCGGAACACTTCAATCAATTCCGTGCGGCTTTTTGCGTCATCGCCTACGACAGGCAACTCCGAGCGCCAGGTGTTCAGCAGCCCTTTCTGCCAAGGCTGGCGTGCATCACCCACCGCGTGAGCGAAAGCCTTGCCGAGCTTCTTCGCACCCTTTTTGCCCCAATCGAGATCGAACTGCCGGACAACTTCAGTGCTGAGAAAGTCGGGCAAATCACCCTGCAAAGTACACACCACCGACAGTACCTCACGGTACAGCCGTTGTGTTTCGTGCCCTGAATCAGCACGCCCCTGCCAAGCCAGCAGACACGCGTACAGTGCAGGCAAGCGCTGGGTCAGATCTGCTCGCAAAGCGGCATCGCAAGTTGACTCGTGCAAGGAGCGACCCTGCGCCCAGATCTTCGAAGCAAGGTAGCGTGCAGTGCGCACAGATCGACTGAGCTGCTTGATGTGCAACCCGCTCGCAGGTCCTGCAGCCAGCAACCGATCGAGTGCCTCCAGCAACCGCTGCACAACCGACGTCCCGCCAGGGCTATCGTTTTTCATCCAGTACGACCAGTCCCTGGGCGGTGGCACATCAGGGATGCCGAGTTGCTCTGCAGGCCTTGTCGGCTGCCAGCGTGTCTTGATCCTCTCGAATCCCGCTTTTTCACGGTCTTGCTCTATCGGCATGAAAACCAGTTCGTAGGGATCGTCGTTACCGTAAGTGAAGGTCATGGCCAGCTTCACCCGCACATCCATCGACAGGGGCAGCAACGGATGACTGAGTACAGCCTCTTGCTGCAAACGGCTGCTTTCCCCACCCTGATGGAGGGCAAAGCGGTACTGCGCAACACCGGCCGGCAAGGTAAAGCCTTCAGGGACCGGGATGGCGATCGGCACACCACGTTGGGGTGTGATTGCTTGACCTCTGACCAGATACAGCCGTTTCAGGTAGCCGCTTTCCACAACCCTGATCGACAGTTCGGGCAGGTAGTCGCGCCACCGGGTGAGCTCAGGCGCCTGCTGCTGGAGATCCGCCAGGACCTTGGCGCCCTCCAGCACAGCCGCGCAGTGTGAGAACACTTTGTTCTCCTGCCCTTTGAGCACCTGTCGCGCCGGCTCGAAAGCCGCGCCGATCACCAGATGGGTGTTCTTGCTGCTCCACCTGACCTTGTCAGGCAATGCATTGATCGCCATCTGCAGATTGCGCTGGAAGGCCGGGCTCCACCCATTGTCCGAATGTGCCGTCGATGCCGAAGTGAACCAACTGCCGTCCGCCAACTGCCAACTACGGGCCGGGTCAAGTGCTGCGCTGCCGAACAAACGGGCCAGCGAGGTCGACTGCGTGACGTTCAGCGTCTGCAGCCTGCTCACCACGCGCTGCACTTGCGAACCTTCATGGCCGACTAGCACCGGAGGGTGCCGCTCCCATACCAGGCCGCGACCACCCTCCCGCGGTACGGCGATCAACGGTGTGAGGCTAACGGTGTCTCCTGCGCAATCGAGCACCAGCACCGCATCTGCGGCGCGAAGCGTCTGTGAAGCGCCATCGCCAGACAACCAGGAAAACAACAGCGCAATGCTGCGCGGCAGCGGCTCGGGACGTTCGAAGCAGGCATTGAGCGCGCTACGCAATGCTTCGCTGGCGAAGTCGTCCACCGCATCATGCACCAGGTAGGTCAGCCGGGTCGGGCCCAGTTGCTGGCGCAAGCCCGATGCCAGTTGCCGGGCTGCACTGCGGTGCAAGGGTGACCCTGAATCATTGTCCATCAGGCCGAGCACGCTGACTGTACTGACCTGCGCCCCTAAAGTCAGTGCATGCATCGGCCCGGCGCCGAGGGCGATCCGTTCACCCTCCGCCTGCCAGAACTGCACCGCAAGCGTCTCGTTCAGTCTGCGCGTGCCCTGCTCATCCAGTATCTGCGGGCAGACCTCGCTCAGGTCGAGCAGGGTAAAACACGATGAACCGGGGTTGCGCTGCGCCGTCGGGACTGCAGGCGTCCGTGGGAACAGGTTGGAAATGATTCGCTCGGCAGCCGCCGCCGCTTCACCTGGCGTCAGTCGCAACGGGGTTTGAGTGCCGTCGAAACTCAACTGGCCTTGGCCACCCTGCGCCTGCAAGGTCAATTGCAAGGTCCGTGGGCCGACGTCCAGGCGCAAGCAGGTCGGCGACTCGAACACCAGCCCCAGCGTCCAGGGCAGCGGCTCCAGCGCCAAGCGCACCGCCTTGTCGCCCCTGGAGGACGCCTTGACCTCGTAGGCCAATCGGGTACCACTCTTGACCAAGGCAAACTCCTCGGCACGCACGAAATCCGAGGAGTGGAAAAACAGGTCGCGACCGTCATCTGTTCGCAGAAAACCGATGCTCTGGTCGTTGCGGTCCTTGCCAGTGGTCTTGACCCGTCCCACGCACACTGTCGGTACATGCAAGCCTTCGAGCCGACCGCCGAGCACCGAGAGTCCAAACGCGTAATAGTCAAAGTGACAAGGCTGCTGCGTAAATCGCACAAGCCCACGGGCATGCAAGCGCGCTACCAGCTCCCAGTGCAGGATGGTCATCCAGTGTCCGCCCAGGTTGGCGAGGTCTGCGCAGATGTCATCGTCAAGGCTTTGCAGGCGTCGCCAGCTATCCCACACAGGTCGATACAGCCGGTCCTGCAGCAGCGTATTGTTCGGCGGCACATGCCCCCAGGCCCCAATCGCCTGCACCTGCGGGCTAGCAAGCCAGTGCTGCAGATCGTTGTACAGGGCCTGGAGCCCCTCGTCATCACTGCCCCAAACCAGAAAACGCGCCTCAAGCCGCGCACACAGTTGCCTGGCGACGACGACCAGCAGGCGATTTTCAGCCGTATCGAGGCTGTGCGTGCGCTTGACCGCCAGTAGGCTGTTTCGCCCGGCGAGCTTTTCCCGCACGTTGCCGCCCGGTTGACGGCTGATCCAGTCGATACAGGTACTGTCGAGCTCCCGCGCACTGCCGATCGACACCATCTGGTGGTCACGCACGATCCGGCTGCGCGGCTGTGCGACAAGGTGCACCAGGGCATCACGCACGTGCTCGACAATCCGGGCAAACAAGTCGCATGGCCCGGCGTCGTTGTTGTCCGCAGGCTCCAGCAATACCTGGCAGACATCGCTCAGCCCACGCATCAGCGGCAACCCCGAGCGCGGGTCGAAACGGGCGAGACGGTCAAACCAGCCACGCTGCTCAATCAGGCACACAGCCTCCAAGGCATGTGGGCCATCCCCGGCGACTTCGGTATACAGCGAGAAACTGTCGAGCCTCAACGCCGCAGCGCTTTTTTCGGCGTCAGCACTCGATGTCATGGCGCAAACCCGACAAAACCCTGAAAGCACATCATGACGCGTCCCCTCCCGACTTCAGGTAATCGGCACTGCTCCAGATGAACTGGCCATAACCCACCGCACAGGCCCGACGGAAGTCGTCCACCAGCGCGAAGCCCTTGTCTTCCAGCAAGACCTGAATGACATCCAGGCACTCAGTGCGGCTTCTGCCGCGCGTTTCGATACCGCGCAATTTTGGCATCACCTTCAGTGCCAACTGGTCTTCGAACGCCATGTCCATCGACCGACGCAACGCATCCGGGTCGGCATTCACAGACGTGAGGGCCTGGCGTACATCCGGATAGTTGGCCATGTAGTACTCGATCGACTGCCAGACCCGATGGCCCATCGAGCGCCCCGCTACACTCAGGCACGCATTGATGCGCTCCAGCAACTCCAGGTACGGAGTGATCTGCAACTCATTGAAAGGACTGGCTTTGGCACACCACGTGCCCCAGGTCGCGCGCGGCAGAAGTGCAGCAGCCTCCGGCAGGGGTTTGAGTTCACTGCGCCGCTCGAAGCGTTCCGGGCTTGGGAAGTGGATCATAAAGCCACGGTCAATCACCTTGTCCGACAGCGACTTGGTGGTTTCATCCTGGTTCATGGTGCCCGCCCAGAGCACGTTACGTCCTAGCGGCACCTCGTAAGCCTTGACCTTCGCCCCCAGCGACACACTGATCGACGGCACTTCAACTGCGCTGATTCCGCGACGATCTTCCAGACGGGACAGGAACTCGGCAAAGTACAGCTCGACATGGGCCAGGTTCATCTCATCGAGCAACACCAGGCTCATGGCGTTTTTCATGGCCGGCTGACTCATCTGTACCAGCAGACGCAGCAGTGGCTGGGCATCAAAACTGTTGTCCAGGGTATTGAAGAACCCGAGCAACGATTGCGAACTGTCCCAGGTGGGCTGCACCGGCAGGCTCATGAAATGAATGCCACCAAAATGCGCATACAGCTTGGGCAACTGCGACTTGCCTGTGCCACTCGCCCCGGCCAGGACGGTCAGGGGTGACCACTCCGACGTTTTCAGGCACGTATGGAACGCATGCAGAATCCTTCGGGAGAAACGCAGGCCCTGTTGCTCGGTGGCCCTGGCAATTTCCTCCAGCCATTGCAGCTCATTGACGGGGCCCGTCCTGAGCGCCAGGTCCTTAAACACTGGCACCTTGATCACCTCGATCCGCTTGTCCCGGTCCTCACCGGACAGCAAACCACCCTTGAGGCGTATCAGCTCTTCATGCTGCTGCCGAGCCTCGGCCTCGCGATCCTCGATGCGTCGTTGCAAGGCGACATTCATGGCATCGAGGCTCTGTACCTGGAACAACAGATCACTGCGACTGCGCTCTCCAGTGCGCAAGGCATCGCGTTCCTGTACAAGTTGCTCGTTTTCCTTGAGCAGTGTCTCCTTGTGATCCTGCAGCGACCGCAGGCGCCCAAGCACCTCTTCACCTGGCCTGTCATTCAGGGCCTGTAGCAACCTGCGGTTCTCGTTGGTCAATTGCGCCAAGCGTCCCGACAGCAAACTTGGGTCGTCATCACAGGCGAGCTTGAGGTCTTCGAAGGCAGACAACTGTTCCAGCGTACTTTCAAGCGCCACCCGCAGTCGATCGCACTCTGCGTCCAGCTGCTTTTCGCGGGCTTCGAAACTTTTCCGGCGCTCACCGATACAGGCTTCGACTTCATCGTCCAGTTGTGAGCGCTCCTCTGCCAGGGCGTCGGCACGTGCCTCCTGTTCCAGGCCCTGACGCCGCGCCAGCTGCTGCTCGTTGCGCAGCCTGACTTCCCGCTCGTCCAGAGATCGTGCTTGCCCGGCCAGAAACTGCCGCTGCTCCTCGCACTGCGCCTCCCAGCGCTCTCGCGACGCATCCAGGCGCCGTTGCTCTTGCTCACGTAGTTGCGCCAGTTCCCTTTCAAGGGCCTGCAGCCGAACATCGCGCTCCTGCGCGAGCTTCGCTTCAAGTTGCGTGTAGGCCACCACGCGCTTGCCGCTCAGTTCGGCCTCCAGGCTGGCTTGACGTTCGTGCTGTTCGTCGAGCTGTTGTTGGCGCTCCTGCACAAAGCCACCGTCACGTGCGATCTGTGCCAGACGCAGTTGCTCCTGCAACGTCTGAAGGGCGGCTGCACGCAGGTCATGATCGCGACAGTCGCTCTCCAACTGTGCGCGCCGCGCTGACAGCAGCTGATCCTGCTCTCGGGTACGCGCTTGCAGGCGCGCTTCGCGCTCGTCAAGCTCGGCTTGCAATAGCGTCAGGCGTGCATCGCGCGCCTCCCATTCACGCTGTTGTGAAAGCTCGGCGGCGGACGGCTCGACCGCGGCTACGGAAGGATGGCTGGGTGTATCGAAATGTTCGGAATGGGTCACATCAAAACTCCATGAAATACCTGACGAGCGCATACATGCGATCCATCATTTGTTCTGATTGGGCAACGGTAAGCGGAACTTCATCGTTGCCATGGCGCCGCAACTCACAGAGTTCGGCGGTGAATACCAGCAGCCAAGGCAGCGTCAAGGCGCAGCGCTGCAACTGCGCAGGCGGAAGGCGCAGCAGGAACGAGAGCATTTGCGCACCCAATGTCGCTGCCCGCCCTGCGGCCGCATGCCGGTACTGACGCCAGGCAACGCTGGCCAATGCGCGAGGCAGGCCTGCAGCAGGCATCTCGAAGCCCGCCTGCTTGGCGTTTGCGCCAAGGCCAGGGCGTTTTTCGTCGGCCTCCTGCGGCTCGTACACCGGAGCGCCGACCTGGGCGTCCTGCAGCTGTATCTGAAACAAACTGGCCATATGGGTGACCATGGCGCTGCAATCCTGAACCTCTCCAGCATTTGTCGGGCCTTCGCTGACCGGCCGCTCGCGCTCTAGGCTGATCAGGATCTCCCGTGAGGCCAGTGACAAGGCGCCCAGCCGACTGGGCCCCAGGCGCCTGACAACGTCAACGTATGCCTGGGTACGGTCGTCGAGCCGATCCGCACGAGGGTTTTGGGCCTGTTTGCCCAGTGTCAGGTGAGGCAGCAGACAGGCCAGCGAGGTGCGTATCCGGCTGTCCATGTCCGGCAAAGCCGAACTGCTGAGGCTGTTGTCCAGGCTTGCACCATGCTGGGCACGATCACGTTGGCGTTTGAAGTCGGCAAGAAAATCGATCCAGCCCGGGTCACTCGCCGCCAGCCGTCGCAACGGATGGTTGGGGTCGGCATTGGTGCTCATCAGGCACAAGGCAAGCAATGGTTGCAGTTCGAGGGTGGCATCCAGGCGCCCAGCGTGGAATTTGCCGCCTGCGACCTCCAGCAAAATCTCGGCAGCCTTGCTGTTCAAACTGAACCCTAGCTTGCGTGCCACGCCCGCCAGCAAGAGGGCATTGCTACGGTAGTCACCTTCAATCAGCAGGTCGAGGAGCCCTTTTTGCGGTCTGAAGCCTTGCACGACCAGGTGCAAGCCATGCTCCACAGCGCCATACAGGGACGCGGCACACGTAGCCAGCGCACGCTGCAGCTTGCGTTCGTCCTCGGTGGAGCGCACCTCCAACTGAGTCTTGTGCAAAGCCCTGTGCGCAGCGTCCAGGTACCGGGCCAAGCGATCGTCGAGCGGCGGTGCGCACGGGCTCACCCGGCCTGCCATCTTGACGTTGGCATCCTTGAACCGCTCACCCAGCCAAGTATCGATATCAGGGTCCTGTCGGCAGAGCTGCTTGAAGCTTTCATCAAACAGGTTGGAAAATCCGTGACCGAAGGGATCGCTCAGCAAGGGTTCGAGGTTGCCGCGTTGCAGCACGCACTCAAGGCTCAGCCAGACCGACTGCGGTTCGCTGGAAAAGACCAGTCCGGCCGCCCTGGACGAGACACAAGCCGCCCCTGGCGCGCCCGCGCCAGCCTGGCGATAACGCTGGTGACGCAGGTGCACGCCGATCAGCGCCTGTAACTCCTGGGCGCCTGGAACCTGGCCCTGGTGCCCCGGTTGCAGAGGGCGCCCGATGTAGTTCCTGGCGGTGCCCGCTGAGCCGACGGAAAAGCCGACATTGAATCGATCGATTCGCCGCGGGTCCTGAGCGAACCTCGGCGCGCCCTGCAGGATGAACGGCAACAGCCGGCCAGTGATCAGTTCGACGAAAACGGTACACAACTCCTCTTCGACAACCTCATCTTCCTCCCACGACACCCCCTTGACCTGGCGGCGCGGCACCAGTGCCTCGTCCAGGTAATCCAGCTGCACCAACCGACTCTGGATGGCACTGACGATTTGCTCGGGCATGGCGGTCAACGCCGCCACTGCCGCACTGTCGCAATGTCCTGCCGCGGCCAGGCGCAGCACGGTGCGCTCGAACAGGTTCAAGCGGTCCTGGCGACTGACAGGTATCGACAGGGAAAACGCATTGCAGGGCCATAGCAAGGTTTTGCGGGCAGCCACCTCGAGCCCTTCCAGGTCTGGCCGATAGCGGATGATTTTCATGTCTGGCAACGGTTTATGGCCGCTCACAGTTCCACTCCTTCGTTACGACACAGATCACGCAGTGCAATCAGGTCCGGCAACGCCGTCCCGGCGAGCGGCCCCTCCAGCAATTGAGGGTCACCCACCATCACCAACAGGCGCTTCTGTCGGCTCAGTGCCACACAACGCAGGTTTTCCAGCACCAGTCGCCCGAAGCTGGCGGCATGGCGTTCTTCGAGGCTGGCCTCGGGCTTGATCTTGCGGGTGGACGGTGTGCGTACCATTGACAGGAACACGACATCGAACTCCATGCCCTGGAACGCGTCCACCGTCCCGACCCGCAAGCGCTCCTCGCGCTTGACCGGGTCATCCTCGTGCAGGTAGCGATACCCGTCGGCGATCCCCCATTCGCCACCAGGCCCTCGTTGACTGAGCCCCTGTGCGGCCAGAGCGTTATGCAACTCATTGACCTGCGCCTTGTAGAAACTAATGACGCCAAAACTCAATCCCTGGCCTGCGGTGCTGTCTATCCAGCGCTTCAGTTGGTAGGCAATCGCTTTCGCCTCGCTGGTGCGGTACAAGCTTTTCGAGCCGTCAGGGCACTCGCGGCCTTCACTTGTCGGCACCTGAAGCCAGGCCAGCGGCGCAGTCGGGCGCAAGGTACCGGCCAGCAACTCGTGCTTGAAGTCCGCCGCTGGCCGGGGCGAGCCGAACGATTCGCCATGAGGCTTGTAGAAGTGATCGCTGACGAACTCCCCCAGCAATGGATGCATCCGGTACTGGGCATCCAGTGTGATGGTGCGGTCAAAGCCATCGCTTTGCTTCAGCTTCTTCAAGCGGGCAAGCAGGTAGTCGAACAGGCTCCGGCGATAATCACCTGCATTGTCCGGCTCAGTCGCGACCAGACCTTGATCCAGCTTGCGCACCAGCTGCTCATCAATCAGATGGGGTAGCTGGCGCTGGTCGCCGACCAGAATGATTCGTCGCTGGGCTAGCACCATAGGGATGAGCAGGTCCCGAGGTGAGCAACGGGCTGCTTCGTCGATGATGACCGTGGAGTAGAGATTGTCGAGTTCACTGCCTGCGTTGCCTTTCTTTTTCCGGACAATATCCTTGCCCACTGCCCCCTGACAGGTCGCGGCATACACATAGCTGTAGTCCGCCAGGGCTTCGTCCAAGGCAGCCGGATTCCACTCCAGCTCGTGTACAAACCCGGCCAGCACGGTCAGGGTCGGGTCCTCGAAGCGGCGTTCGGCGCCAGCCACCTGACGTTGAACTGTGGCCAGCAGTTCGAGGATATCGCTGCGAGGTTTCTCAACCTGGAACACCGGGGCCGGGACGGCGCGGTCCAGCAGTTGAGCTTTGAGGGATCGCAAGCCCGGCAGGAACTCCAGCGGGTCAGGCTCCCGCCAACACATAGCGCGGTCCAGCAAGGGCAGATCCGCTTCGTCGATGTCGTCTTCGAAGGCCTGCAGCAACCTTGCCACGCTCGCCGGACCGTCATCACGAAAACCTGCCTCGCTCACCCGCAACGCGTACAGAACCCGCAAGCGCGCCGGCAGTTGAACCGACGCGCTCGCGTCCTGGGGCTCATCCAGGCTGGCCAACAGGCGCTGTGCCTGAGCAACCGATTCACTGCCCAGCAGGTGCGCTGGCAGTGCAGTGATATTGCGCAGCAACGCTCTGGCGGCGCTCCTGGACGGTTCGAGCAAATAGTTGCGGCCACGCTGACGAAGCGCCAGCAACTGCTCCGACTGACGCATCGCAGGCGTTTGCTTGCGAATACGGTCGATCATCGAAAGGCTCCAGTTGCGGCGGTTTTCGGCACTGGCATCGTTGTCCTGGCCGGCACGTCTGCCGAACTTCACCGCTGGCAAGGCATTGACACTCAAGCGCGAGACGATGTTTTCCACTGCATCATGCTGAAAGCCGGAGACCAGGATCGCACCACGAGCCGCCTCGCTGCGCTCCTGCTCTTCATTCAGGCGCTCGATGATGGCCGTGATCACTGTGGTCTTGCCAGTCCCCGGCGGCCCCTGGATAACAGCGATATCAGGGGTGTTCAAGGCAATGCGGATGGCTTCTTCCTGTACCTCGGTAGGAGGTTTGCGGAAAACCTTGTCACGTACGAAAGGCGTCAACGCTGCCAGTTTTTTGGGTTCCACGGGGCGGGGCGGGCGGCCGTTCTCTTCGATGATCATGCCCAGGTACGGCATGCCGCCCGTGCCTTGCAAAACTTTTTCCCGCGCCAGCTCGCGCCGGTCGATCTGGGCTTCATCGCCTCCCAGCGAAAGCACCACCAACAGGCCCGGCTGCTGGGTGGGGGCGTGCTGCAAGGTGATACCGTGTTCGGTCACTTCCAATACTTTCAAGGGGGCGCCCTGCTCGGTATGGGGGCCTCCTCGCTCGCGCTGGTGGTGCAGCCGGCTGGTGACATCTGCCCGGTACGCCTCCCAATCCATGTTCGGGTCCTCCAGGTACACCGGCAGTTGATCGACCAGGTGCACCAGGTCTCCTGCAACCAGCCCGGGTTTTGCAGCCGGCTCGTCGAAGTAGAAACGCATCCCGCCACTGACCGCTTCGCCACCCGGCTTCAGGCGCAACGCCCCCACCTCTCGAGCGTGCTCGAGCAGTTGCCGTCCCTCTTGGTGGCCATAACGGTCCCACATTCGCAGATAGCCACTGCCATCCTGCGCCAACTTTTGCATTGCCAGGGCTGCGCAGCGCTGGGCGACTGCTGCGTTACTGCGGTCAGTAAATCGCAACTGCCCGCTGGCAAGGCGAATCGCCCGGGGATTTCGCGTGCCCGGATCGACAAGAAAACGCCTGGCGCGCCAGATCTGCCCCTCCTCCGTGTGTTGAGCGACGATCATGATTTTCCGTCCAGGTGCCAGCAGGTAGAACCCACTTTCCCAGGTGTGCTGCTGACCACCTGCGCCTTCCAGGGCCATGAGCATAAAGCGCGGACCGTCCGCCTCCACGGTGCATGCCTTGCTCAGCATGCTTCCCAGCCCCTGGGGCGTGCCTACCACGCCCTGGCCTTTGGCCGCCTGGAGGCTGTCATCGTCGAGCACGATATCCAGCTCACCCATCTCCAGTTCCTCACCGAAGAAGAAATGCGCGCGGCCATGCATACGGTCCGGCTGGCTGGTCGTGCTGATGAACACCAGGCGCGCGCCACCCCTTTCCAGATGCCTGAGCAACTCGTGACAGGCCTTGCGGTTGGCGATCCGCGCACGCACCGAACGCCCCGCCTGTGCCAGGTACACCTCATCGGCCACACGGGAATGGAACATCTGCGCGGCCCCGGCGACCAGGCCATGATCGTCGGGCAACTGGGCGTAGAACTCGACGGAAAATGATGCGCATATCTCGAGCGGCTTCATGCCTGGGGCTCCTGGAGGGTACAGTGGACCAGCCTGGCCAACGGGCCCGGTACAAAGAGGAAGAAGCCTTCAGTCAGTTCGGCGCGGGTGAATCGGCAAGCGACGAAGGGCCGAAAAGCACCTTTGTGTCGATGCGGCAACGCGAGCTCGAGCGGGAACTCCAGCGCCTGCGCTGGCTCCAGCAGATAGTCCTCTCCTGTTCGGACAAGATTCAGCCAGGGCTCGGCGTGAGTGTCGAACGTAAAAGGCTGGAACAGTCGCGTCGGCATGCCCAGAACCTCTTCTCGCTCCGGCAATTCGTGGTGCAGGGTCCAGAGTGGTTGTTCGCCGGGCTCGCCCGGCCACTGCCAGGCGCGGCAACTGAACACCGTAGGCAGTGGTGCAGTGCAGTAAGGACACGTGGACCAGGCGCCCGCGAAATGATCCATCCCGCATGACCTGCAGTGCACACATGCGTCCTGCGCCCGGGTCAAGGCCTGCGCCCAGTGCAGGCTTGCCGGGCGCCGTCGCGGATCGATGCGACCGGCACCGAATGTTCCCTGGCACAGCCACTGCAGCACAGGTGTCAGCACCAACTGACGCGGCAAACCATTTCGCGTGGCGTTTCGCGAATCAAACAGGTCATCGATCCAGGGTAGCTCTCCAGCCAACGCCCTGGCCTCCACATCCTCTTCGCTGTCATCGACAGCCCAGTCGCAGCCCTCGACCAGCTCACCAATGAACGGGTGCTGCAGGCTCAACAGGTAGAACACCAGTGTCGCCAAGGCATGACTGTCGGTGCTGAAGTCACTGCCGGTGCGCCCCTGCACCACTTCCGGAGCGCCGTAGCGTGGCGTGTAGCAGGCATCGGTGGCATGACGGGAGACAAAGCGCAGGTTGTCGGCATCGATCAACCAGACATGCTCGTTATCCGGCTGAGTCGAGAGAAACACGTTACCAGGCGACAGGTCACCATAGACCAGCCCACTGGCATGCAAGCGGGCAAGCACTGCGGCGCACCGCCCCAACACGGCCAGCCGCCTGCGCAGGGCACCGCTTTGGCGGTAGTGCACCAGCCGGGCAGCCGCGACCGGGTCCTTGACATAGAGGTCCTGCAGCCAGGGCGGCACTTGGCTTTCACACATTCCGGCGCTTCGCGCGGCATCCGGCAACAGGCGTTGAAACGGCTGCATGTCTTCCAGCAGGTTCATGGCATAGCCCGCCACGCTGGTGAGCTGGGCGGCAGGCCCAGCCAGCGGCAAGCCCGCCGGAACAGGCAAGCTGCGCAACCGGCGGATCTTGCGGGCATAAACCTCGCGAAGCTGGGGGTCTGTTACCGGCTGCTCGCCCACGAGCAGCACCTTGATTGCCACATCCTTGTCGCGGGTACGCCATACCTGCCCCTGCGCCCCGCGGCCCAGTTCAATGGTCAGATGGTGAACATTGTGAAACTCGTCGTGTTGCTCGTCGTCCAGGGTCTTCATTCGTCAGTTCCACTCATCATCTGGACAAACCGCCGTCTCGGCGGATGCGCTGGCAGCCGTGACGAATGCCAGGGCTGCAGCAAAGGAGGATGGGGGGCTGATCACGCGCTCGCCTTGCGTTGGCCAGTAGCGCCAGGCCTGGTCAATCGCCTCGCCCTGGAAAACGCACGCCTTGCCAAACAGTTGCCGCAGCGGGCCCTCCTGCGCGTCGGCACCGATCATCACCACATGCACCGGTACCGGGCAGTCCCTCAACCAGCGGCGCCAGGGTTCGCTGGCGAAACCACCATCACTGAGCAACAGGATCGCAGCGCACCCTTGGGTGTCTATTTCCTGTTGCAGACGCTCGAACAGCGCGCAAGAAAATCCTTGGCCTTCGGGCGTAAACAGGGGAGCGAGCATCGAGGCCTGCCATTCACCAGGGATTTGCGGACGACTACCATCCAGCCAGCGCAAGCGTGCAAACGGCGGCGCAGGGTCGGCGAGCGCCATACTCTCGAACAGAAAGCCCAGCAGATACCCGGCAGTCTCGATCTTGCCCATCTCCATCATGCTGCCACTGGTGTCGAGCACCACGCAGACACTTTGTCTGTTCATCGCATGTCCTTATCCAGCTCGAAATCATCGTGAGAGCCACCGTAAGGGTTTAACCACGCCCTTTCACCGCGGCCCAGGTCGACATAGAGCGCACGATGAGCGGCGTCCAGCCCCTGAACACGTGGCGACCCGATACCCGGAGAGAGCAATGTGGTGGCGTCCTCATCGCTGAGGGTAAAGCCCAGGCGACGTTCGAAAGCGCTCAGCGCTTGGGATATGCCCCGGTGTTGGGCGGTAATGAGGATCAGGTGGATACCCTCACGCCCGCGGTCGGTGATCAGTGACTTCAACGAGTCGTGGGCAAAGCGGCTGCAATCAAGCGTGTCGATCAGCAACACCTTGCGTCGACCCTTGGCTGGCGTGGTGAAAAAGTCGCTGGTCTTCCAGTCCCAATCACCTTGCTCGACCCGCCATGATCGCCCTGCCGGGAATTCTCTGCACAAGGCGGGGCCGTACCCACGGTCCGCCGCATCAAAGTACAGCAGCGAGTCCAGGCTCGGGTTCGCAGCAAGACTGCGCAACACCGCGCGCAACAGTTGGGCACGCACCTGGTCATCGCGCCCGGCGAGCAACAGGTTGGCGCCGGCACGCGCGTACAGCCGGCAACGCCAGGGCGAGGCTTCAAAGGCTGCGTGCTCACCGAGCATCAGTTCCAGGTCACCTTCGTCGTTGAGCACCTGCACGTCCCGGGCGGCGGGCAATGGCGGTCGCTGCATGCCGTCGAACACCCGAGTAGTCAGGGCAAAGGCGCTGCCTGCGCTTTGTGCGGCGAACCTTGCCAACTGCTCGCGACGTACATCCGGGTCGGCCAGTGGTACCTGCACTTGGCAGTTGGCCGAACGCTCGCCCTGATTCGGGTTGAGAATGGCCAGCGGGGGGCCGCTCAACAGTGAACCGGCCAGGTTGGAGCTGCTGAGAATGATGCGCGAGTCGTCCTCGGTGCAGGCCAGGCAGACCCGCATGACAATCTGCGAGACGAACTCCTGCTTCTGCAGGGCATCGATCCCTTTGAGCGTCTGCGTCGCCAGGATCAGATGAATG
Organism: Pseudomonas sp. 8209; assembly: GCF_028682105.1. NCBI lineage: Bacteria > Pseudomonadati > Pseudomonadota > Gammaproteobacteria > Pseudomonadales > Pseudomonadaceae > Pseudomonas > Pseudomonas sp. 8209. Next base: position 322,951 of record NZ_JANIAH010000007.1, on the reverse strand, counting down.
CCGAAACTGCGCCCCTGGCGCAACAAACGGTTGAGGATCGGCTCCACTTCAGCGAGATGATGACGATCCCCGGCGAACAACCCCTGAAACTCGTCGACAATCATCACCAGGCGCGGCATGGGCGTCGCGCCTACCCGACGATAGCCTTCAAGGTCAGTGACACCCAGCGCCTTGAAGCCCTCACTGCGGCGGCTGATCTCATCGTTCAAGTGTCGCAACACACTCAAGCCATATTCAGCACTGGCCTGGGTCGCCACCAGTGCGGCGTGCGGCAAAGGCGGATCGGCGTAAATGCTGAACTCGATACCTTCCTTGTAATCGAGCAGGAACAGGCGCACCTCGTCCGGCGAATACCGGTGGCACAGCGAATGGATCAAGACATGGAGAAAGTTGCTCTTCCCTGACCCGGTGCGCCCGGCAATCAAGGCGTGGTAAGCATGGTTGGCGCTGCCCAGTGCGAACTCGGCAGGCTGACCATCGGCCGTCCAGCCGACCGGCACGGCGATACCCTTCTCGCTACTGGCATGCCAGCCATCATGGATAGCGAACAGATCGGCAAAGTCTCTGGCGCCAGACGCCCGGTAGCGCTCACCCAATGCCCTGATCGCCTGCTGCAGCGCCTGTGCCTGGGGCCAGGCTTCGACGGTCTCGACACGGCTCAACGCATGCACCGTTCCATCCGCTGGCGCAGCAGCGCCCATGAGCGGCACAGCCTCGCAAGACAGCACGTGCTGTAAACGATTGTGTGGCTCCTTGAGCTCTTCCTCACGCACGGAGATCAGTACGCAGACTCCACAGCGTGGGCCTTCGGCAAGTATCCGCTCCAGGTACCACAGGCTGGGGGCGGACAATTGTGCCGGTACGTCCTGAACGATGAGTACTGTATAGGGCAACGGCGCCTGCGGGTGACGGCGATTGTAGTCAGCCCAATTGTCGTGAGCGTCGCCAAGGCGATACTGGATGATGCTTTCCAGGCGCTCGAACTCACGAGACAGCGCGCTCTCGATATCGGCGGCCCGGCTGAGGATTCGGGCATCAGGGAAAAGCGTTGGATGCTCCAGCAACGGCAGAAAGTCAGACAGCGCGGCGCCGAGCCGAAGTGGGTCGCAGGCCACGATACGCAAACCGCCAGTCGGCAAGCTGATGAGCAGCCGCATCAGGAGCTGGCGCACGACGACCAATGATGCCTCCTCCCCGGCTACGAAGCTCAGGGCATGGCTGAACGGAAACACCACCAGCCGGGGCACCGTCCTGTGCCAGTTGCCATAGCCAAGGCGCAGCCCGCCAAAGGCCAGTGAAGACGGCACTTCCACTACCGGAGGCGGCAACACCGCGCTCAGGTCAGCCAATGCCGGCTGCTGAGCCGTCACCTGGAAGCACAGCCGGTCCAGCGCCTGGAGGGCCTCGTTCCAGTGTTCACGGAACAATGCCTCGCTGGCCTGCGCGCGGGCCTGGATCGATGCCTGCTCTTCGTCCAGGCGCTGGCGCAATGCCTGAGCCTGCGCACCGATGGTGGCCGAATGGTTGTAGCTGCGCACCCAGCGCTGCTCCTCGCTGCGAAGGTCTGCATGGCGCGCCACACGGGCGGCAATGGCGCTTTCCAGCGCTGCACAAGCCTGCAGCAACGTCTGCGGCGAAAGCATTGCCTGAGCGTGTGACAGGGACATCTGAGTCATGACCGGCGCCTCATTCTTTGATCCGGTAAATGTGTCGATCCACGATTTCTTCCAGGCTTCGCGCTGCCGCCTGCAGCTGTTGCTCTGCCGTCTCGCCCAACATCAGCAATCCCTGCGCCTCACTCAGGAACGGCGTCAGTAACTCAGCATGCAAGGTAGCCTGGAAGGTATCGCCTTCTGCTCCGGGGAACGACGCCAAAGCACGCAGAAGGTCCTGGTGGCTATCACGAAACGGCGTCATGGTCGTTGCACCTCTTCCTGCGGGTCTTGACCATCGAGCGGCAGTTGCAGCACCCACAGGTTTTGCGCCGCAGCACACGCTAGCAAAGCCGGCAATGCAGAAGGTATCCCTGCCGACATCAGGCACTCACGCAGCGTGCTGGCCACCGAAGGGGGAATCAGGTAGTTCGACATGTAGTCGACCCTGCACTGTTCAATCGCCTGCCAGTCCGCTTCATCCAGGCACGCCCGTGGCTGCCCCAGCAACAATGAACGCAAGTGATCAACCAGTTCGTCGCTACGCTCGAAACTGGCCTGGATCACGGCATCTTCCAATTCAGAAATCAGTGCACGAACGTTTTCCAGTGCAGGTTGCGCAACCAGCGTGAACTCAATCATCGTCTACTCCTTCTTGCGCCTGTGGGGCGCAGACACTGCTCCAGCACAGGTCATCGATCTCTTGCTTGTAGGGCAACATGCCGATCAGCGGTGATCCACTCTCACGCAGCGACTGTCGCAGCGCTCGCTGCTGATCGGCCGGTAAATGACGAATGTCCCGCGAGCAGACCGTCATCGAGGCCGAAGCTTGCTGATGGCCGCCTGCCTGGAACTGCATGTGCTCGCGCTGAGCCCTCAAGTACGCGGCCTTGCCGCACTTGACCTCTATGGCGATAGAGCCACCGGCGGGGGCGCCCATTCCCTGGCCACGCCCCAGGATCACCGGCACCGTCAACTCACTGAAGACCAGGTCGGTGCGGGTATGACGACCGCCCAGATCGGTACGTTGCTGAGTACGTACCACCCGGGCTATCGGCCGCAGCGCGTATTCCACGAACTTTTCTGCGTACAACCCACTCAGGTGCCTGCGCACTTTCAGTTGCAGTTTGTGCACTTCCATCGCACTGGCACAGCAACCATGCTCGGCCCGGTATCGCGTCAACAGCCGTTGTACGTCAGGGTCACGCTTGGCCAGATACTGCATGAAGGCCTTTTGCGCCTGCGGTGAGAGGTTCATCCGTTGTGCCAGTTGGTCCGGTGTCACCGGCTGACCGGCCGTTGGGGTCCAGCGCAGCCAGTCACGCAACTGCGCAGCACTAGGACTCATCGCCAGGTATTGGTCCAACGCCCGTACCGCATGGCCTACCCGCACCCGCACCTGCTCCAGTAGCTCTAGGCAACTGGCCAGGCGCACCCCCAACTCATACCCCACAGCCTCGGCCGCGCGCTCATGCAACGCCAACACTTGGCGGCTCTGCTCCAGGCGCGCCTGCATCGAGATGCTCTGGACCACCGCATCAGCCAGGCCCTGCTCTGCCCGCGCCAACTCCTGCGCTGCGTCCGCACATGCCCATTCGGCCTCGGCCTGTTCCTGCTCTTGCGCGCCACACCCACCGGTACAGCCATCATCGACAGGCTGACAGGCCTGGCAGGCATACAGCGCATTTGCAGCCTCGGCCAACCTCGACTGCTGATCGGCAAGGCCTCTACAAGCCTGGGTCTGTGCATGCTCGGCCACCGTTTCCTGTTGCCGGGCCTGCTCCAGAAAACCGGCGCTGGCATGCACTTCGCCCAACGCCTGCTCATGGAACGCCTGCAGGCGCTGCATCACGTGCGCAGCCTCCTGCGCCTGGTGTTCACAGACACGAGCGAGACCGCCTTGGAGCTGTTCGAGCATCTCTACGTCGGCAATGCAAACCTGGGCCATGTCAACTACCCAGGTATTCGCGAAGCCGCGATGCGAGCCCGGCCAGATAGGGCACGTGGTCGCGGGCACTGGCCTCGAAGCTGGCCAACTGGCTGCTCAGTGCCCGGTACTCATCTTCGAATTGCGCCTGTTTGCTGTCTTGCCACGACTCGCTGACATGGCCGAATGCCGAATCGAGCCCGCCCCGTGCCTCCTCGATATGGTCAAGAAACTGCGTCAACGCCGCGGCGAAGCGTTCAAGCTCATCTGGATCACCAATCACCTGGCTCATACCTTCCCTCCTTTACCAGATTCCGAGATCATCGGTGGCCGCTACCTGGCCCGCCGGAGGGTCTGGCAACCGGGACACTTCGTTGGGGTTGAGCGAATGCAGCCGTGCCACCACGCTCATCGTCACTTGCCGGAAGAAGCTATGGAGCTGCCTGGCGTCGGTGGCCGTAAACAGGGGGTGCCCGGTGCCCTCGGTAAAGCGCTTGAGGACAGTGGCTTGGTTATCCTTGCCGATGGCCATCGCCATCCGGTCACATTTGGCACTGCGCCCTTGACCAACAAACGCCGCCAACGGCTGCTCCCACGAGTCATTCGGCTCACCATCGGAGACCAGTATCACCGTGGGACGATAAGCATTGGATGGCGTGACCTGGCGGTCCTCCACCAACGACTTGATCAAACCAAGTGCATCCCCCATGGGTGTCATCCCGGCTGCCTGAAGTGGCTGGAAATTGAGAGCCCCGGCGCGGACCAGGCGGTGCACAAGCACCGCCTGCTTACCACCGAAAGTAATGATGCCGACCTCGATGATGGATTCAGCCAGCTCTTGCTCGGCGAAGCTGGCAAGCATCTGGCGAACGGCCTCGTTCAGGCTGTCGATCTTCGCACCCTGCATGCTGCCACTGGTATCAAGCAGCAGGTACACGGGAATGGGACGGGCTTTGGTAACACTGAATTGATTCGGGTCGAACATGCTTGCCTCCGTTCATGAGCGCGCTTGATCCAGTGCTTTGGCAGGGCGCTTCCAGCACCATAAGGTAAACGCGACAAACGATATCAAAATGACTTCACTTCGTAGATTTTATTAACAGCCGCCCCCATCAACGCCATGCCACAGGGCGTCGACGGGGGGCTCGATAACGGCACAGGGATTGGCTGCGAAAGGCGGTGATCACTGAACCGTCGTCTGCCAGCACGAGGTGAACGCCTTGCATCGCAGAAAGGTTGATTCCTTCGCGGCGGTAGTGGGCTACTTCGTTCCTCCCGATCACTTGGCGCACAACCCGCCCCTCCTGAATAGTGCGACCGTAGGCGAGCACCGCTTCGATCTGCAGCAACGAAATGCCTCGCTGCTGCATGCGTTGGATGGCGTGGTGAGTCAGTTGAAAGTTACTGCCGGTATGCTTGGACATCACTGATCTCCTGCTAGGTGTACCTAGGAATAGCGAAGATCGTGCCAATAAATAAATTTAAATTTTTTCTTTTATATTCAATTCCTTATGAAATTTTCATTTTCTACATGATCCAATTAATGGTAAATTTATTTACTAATACGTAAATTTATTTACCATTAACATCCAACCTCAGCAGACGACCGCAGGACTCCCAAGCTCCCGAATCAGCTTGAGCAAATGATGCGTCGACGGCGCACTGGCACTGGCATCGCTAGGGCTCACCATCAGCAATTCGCTCATGGGCAAATCACCGGACAGTGGCCGGGAGATCACATCCCTAGGCATGAAATTTTCGGCATAGGCCGGAAGCAAGGTGTAACCCAGGCCGGCCGCCACCAGGTTGATGCTCATCAGCGGGTTGGACGAAGGATAGATATGACCGACCGTCACGCCGTGGTGCGACAGGTAGTGCGCAAGCGCGTCGTGGATCGAGCGCCCATAGCCCGGGTCGATGTTGATGGCGGGCAAGCTGTCCAGGTCGGCCGGTGAGACGCAATCGACCAAGGCAAGTGGGTGCCCTAGCGGCAGGTAGATCCAGAACGGCTCCACCAGCACCACTTCGCTGCGAAAATTGGCTGCGCGCACAGGGCCGCGCATGGAGCCCAGTTCAATCTCACCGCGTGACAAGGCGACCTCCTGCTCCTCGGAGGTCAGGCTGCACAGGTCAATATCCACTTCGGGATAAGACGCACGAAACACCGGCAAAACGCTGGGGAAGATCCGCACCTCGGCAGCGGGTACGAAGCCGAGGGTGATGCTTTCCCGCGCCTGGGAGGCCGCCTTGGCAGCCCGCGTCATGGCGACTTCCACTTCTTTGAGGATCTGCTGTGCTTCCTCCAGAAACACCACACCGGCTGACGTCAGCTCGACCTTGCGCCGCGTGCGGATGAGCAAGGGAAAACCGATCTCCAGTTCAAGGTTGCGTATCTGCTCGCTTAAGGACGGCTGCGAGGTATAGAGCCGACCTGCCGTGCGGGAGAAATTCAGTTCTTGCGCCACCGCAACGAAGTAACGCAGATGCCGCAGTTCCATTGATATCTCCAGGAGCGCGCTTGCCCCGCGATAGCGACCTGTCTGTCACAATGTATCGCGGGCAATCCCGCTCCTACCAATCAAGTTGCTGTGCGACCACTTTGTCCGACGACATGACTTCGGCATACTCATCACCGAGTATTGCCAATGTCAGTTCATGAACGGTTGTGGCGTCCCAGGACTTTCCATGCGGTCCGACAACAGGCACGGCTGTCGTAGCGTCCGAGGGCAGGACGATGCTGTATCCCAGTGCTTTTCCTACACGTACCGTGGCGTCCACTTGTGCCGCCTGCTGTTCTTCCGGCCATGTTTACACAGCGCTACACTGAGGACCGGCAAGTACCACCGCAGGACCGTCAAAAATCGCGATTCTCGATCGCGTATCCATGTGAGGGTATCGAGGGTATTTTTACGGGTATATTTCTATAGATTCCTGCCAAAAACACCGCCCTAGAGCCATATCTAAATGTTCTTTGGCGACCCTGACAGCCTCTGACAGACCAGCCTCCCAGCAAACCCCGCAAAACATGGCCCCAAGCCACCATTCAGGTTATTGTCGACATTTTTCCCGGCAGAGGCGCTCTAATCGTGTCAGTGCCACTGACACAGCCTGTCAGTCGTCCTCGCTAGAGTCGCCGCCAAGCCCATCGACAAGGACCCGCCATGGCGGCCACCGATCACGACACCCTGGCCCTGCGCCTGGCCGATACCCTGCGGTTGCTGCAAAGCGGCGAGCGCCCTACCCGCCTGCAACTGGCCGAGCGCTTCGGGGTCAGCGAGCGCACCATCTACCGTGACCTCAACCGTCTGGGCGATGTGATCGAGCCCGGCGCCAACGGGGTCTACCAACTGGCCCGCCATCACCGCAGCAGCCTGTCCCCCGCCGACCTGCAGACCTTCGCCCGCATCAGCGGTGTCGAGCAACTGTTCCCGGCCAACGACCGACGCTCCTGGCTGGACCTGCTAAAACCCGGCCCCACCAGCTTCCTGGTACGCGACGGGCATTTCGCCGCCCAACGCCCGGACAGCTGCGACTTCCGCGAGCTGGGACGGGCGATCGAGCAACAGCGCCGCTGCCAGCTGAACTACACCGGCAAGCAACGCCGAATCGAGCCCTACAGGCTGATCCACAACAAGGGCATCTGGTACCTGGCCGCCACCGAAGACGGTCGCCTCAAGAGCTTCGCCTTCGCCCGTATCGATGCCTTGCAGGTGCTGGACGAATCCTTTGTTGCCGACCCGGCCACCCAGGCGCAGATCGAGAGCGACGATGACATCTGGTTCGGCGAAGACCGCCTCGAGGTCACCGTCCAGGTCGCCGCCAGCAACGCCTACTACTTTCTTCGGCGCAACGTGCTGCCGCACCAGCAACTGATCGAGCAGCAGGCCGACGGTCGCCTGCTGCTGCGCTGCCGGGTCAATCACCCGAACCAGCTGCTGCCGATCATCCGCTACTGGATCCCCCATGTACGCATTCTCGAGCCCGCCTGGTTGCAGCAGCAACTGCGCGACGAGCTCACCGACTACTTGCACTGAACAGCAGGACGACTGACATGACCGAAATGGAAAAGCCCCTGGGCGACGACTACAACCGGGACGACAGCATCGACTTCGAGCAGGTCAATCAGGATCAGGCCCGCTACCTCGAGGCCGAGCTGTTCGACGGCGACAGCAGCAACGGCGAGAAGACCACGGCGGTGGTCGCCTCCTTCGTCGACTCGTGCAACGCGCGGGGTGAAAAGCCGCTGGACCAATGGCTGAGCGACGAGTTTCGCAAGTACCCGCATCTGTGGAGCAACGAAGAGGAACTGCTGAGCACCAGCCAGCAGGTGATCGCCTCCACCGTGGCCTTCAACCAGTCCCGCGAATCGCTGCACGCGCACATGGACAAGGGCCGCAGCAAGGCCTCGTGGCTGGCCGGCGAAATCGAGAAGAACGCGGGCCTCTCCGGCTCGGTACACGTGGGTCAGTACGCCGGACACATCGACAAGGCGCTGGCCGATGCCACGACCAACGCACGGGACATGGTCACCACGCTCAAGGGTGACATCAACCGCAGCCCGCACCTCAACGGCCTGATTGCCGAGCAGCACCACGTCGACACGTTCAACATCGACGCCGTCAGCAAGGGCAGCCCTTACCGTGCCCGCGTGGTGGGCTCCCAGGAAGCGAACTCGGTGGACATCGAGATCGTCGACGGCAACGGCAATGTGGTCGGCAAGTACCAGGCCAAGTACGGCGCCGATGCCGACGCCACCAAAGAGCTGCTCAACCGCGGCGACTACGAAGGGCAGAAACCGCTGGTACCCGAAGGCCAAGGTGCGGACGTGCCCGACAGCGCGGAGGTGATCGAAGCCGATGGCGTGAAATCCCGCCCGCTGTCAAAGGAAGAAGCCCGCAAGCTGCAGGAAAAGGCCCAGCAGGAAGCCGAGTCGCGCCAGTACGACTGGAACGACACCAACCGCGCCACCATCGCCCGCCAGATCGGCAAGCAGGCAGTCATGGGCGCATGCATCGCAGTGGGCATGCAGGGCACGCGGATTCTGGCGCGGCGCTTCTGGAACCGGTTGAACGGCCGGGAAAACCCCAGCAGCCAGGACGACCTCAAGGAATTCTTCGAGAGCTCGCTGCGCGCCGGCACCAACACCGCTGCGCAAGTGGCGGTTTCCGGTGCCGTGGTGGTGGCAGTGAAGAACGGCTGGCTCGGCGCGGCGCTGCGCAACACCCCGGCCGGGCTGATCACCAACATCGCGTGCGTCGGTCTGCAGAACGCCAAGGTCCTCTACAAGTTCGGCAAGGGCGAGCTGACCGGCGAAGAGGCCATCGACGCCATCGGCAACACCACGGTAACCACCACCATGGCCATCGCTGGTGCAACCAAGGGCGCAGCGCTGGGTGCAGCGCTGGGTACGGTGTTCGGCCCGGCAGGTACGGCCATTGGGGGTTTTGTCGGTGGCGTGGCCGGTGGTATCGCCGGCGGGCAGATCGGCGAAGTGGTGTACGAAGCCGGCAAGTCGGTCGCCAGGACGGCCACCCGGGTCGCGGCCGTGGTGCTCGAAGGCACAGGCCGTGCACTCGAATCGGTGGGCAGCGGCCTGCGTAACCTCGCCTCCAGCCTCTTGTCCCTGTGGTGACTGCCATGAACCTGCTCGAACTCAAGGACAAGATCAAATCCCATCTGGTCGCCGGCTATCCCGGGCTGTACATCCACTCCGGCGAAGAAGCCAGGGTCGATACCATGCTGCAGGATGTCGCGAGCCAGTTGGGCCTGCACCCCAAGGAATGGAACCTGGGCTATGGCTGGGTGGACTTCGTCAACAAGCAGCCACGGGGCAGCCAGGGGCCTAGGACAGACCTGGCCGAAAGCCTGCCATCACTGCTGGACGACGATCTGGACCACAAGCTGTTCATCATCAAGGACGCCCGCAGTGCGCTGGAAAACCAGCCGCTGGCGGTGGCTCGGCTCAAGCAGTTGCTCAACCGTATCCAGCGCCATCATCGCGGCACGTCGGCGGTGGTACTGGTCTCGGAGACCCTGCACATTCCGTCGCAGATCGAAGCGCAGATCACCCTGCTGCCCCTGCCGCTGCCCCGGGGCGAGGAAATCACCAGCCAGCTTGAAGCGGTGTGCCAGCAGCTTGACCTGCTGGTACCCGAGGGCCTGCGTCAGCGCCTGCACGCAGCGTGCAGCGGCCTGAACCAGGAAGAGATCCGCTCGGCACTGGCGATGGTCCGCCAGCACCACGAGCAGATCAACGATGCCGCCCTGGTACTGATCCAGCATGAAAAAGAGCAGATCATCGCCAAAAGCGGCGTGCTGGAAATGCTGCGGGTCAACGAGAACGCCACCGACATCGGCGGCCTGGAAAACCTCAAGACCTGGCTGGGCCGCCGCGCACAGATCTTCCGGCGCCTCGGCGAAGCGCGTGACGCGCGGGTGCAGGCGCCCAAGGGCGTGCTTATCGCCGGCATGCCCGGCTGCGGCAAGTCGCTCACTGCCAAGGCCGCCGCCGGCCTGTTCCAGTTGCCGCTGCTGCGCCTGGACATCGGCTCGCTGCTGGGCAAGTACGTCGGGGAAAGTGAGCACAACATGCGCCGAGCCCTGAGCATGGCCGAGTCGGTCAGCCCGTGCATCCTGTGGATCGACGAGCTGGAGAAAGCCTTCGTCGGCCTGACCAGCGGCAGCGGCTCCGAAGTCTCGTCGCGGCTGTTCGGCTACTTCCTGACCTGGATGCAGGAGAAGACCGGCGCAGTGTTCGTCATCGCCACCGCCAACAACATCGCTACCCTGCCGCCGGAACTGTTGCGCAAGGGGCGCTTCGACGAAGTGTTCTATGTGGGCTTCCCGAATGCGGTCGAGCGCGGCGCGATTCTCGATATCCACCTCAAGGGTGAGACGGTGCAGCTCGAACCCGCGCAGCGCAGCAAGCTGGTGACCCAGTGCCGCGACTACGCCGGGGCGGACATCCAGAACGCCATCAACGAAGCACGCGAAACCGCCTTTCTGGACGGTCGCCCGCTGAAATTCGAAGACCTCGAAGCCGCCATCGACCTGACCGTGCCGCTGCGTGAAACCCTGCGCGATCAGGTGGCCAAGTACGAAGAGCTGTTCGAGAAGTTCAAGCTCAAGCCAGCTTCAGCCAGCGACGGCCTGAGCGTGGCGCAGATGATTCAGATGGCCGAAAACCACAATGCGCTGCGCCGCGAGGAAGTCGCCCGGCATGAAGACTGCCCTGACGACCTGCTGGAGAGGCTGGTCGGCGATACCGACGCCAAGGTTCGCACCGCGGCCTACGGCAACCCCAACTGCCCGGAAAAGCTGCTGACGCTGCGGATCAACATCGAAGAAGGCCAACCCGGCTTCGATCGCGCCCTGCTGCACCTCGCCTGCCTGCATGCCCACGCGCCGCATGACCTGATAGCGGCGCAGTTCGAACGCCTCGAGCTGGACGCCGAGCAACGCCGTCAGTTGGCGAAAAGAACCGACGACGAATCGTTGCAGCAACGTCTGCTGGCGGATCAGGAGCCGCTGGTACGCAGGGCACTGGCGACCAACAAGGCCGTGAGCAAGGTCGTGCAACAACAGTTGGCCAAGGACACAGCCGTTACCGTGCGCGATTACCTGATCGGCAACGACAACCTGCATCCCGAGGTACAGGAACAACTGGCCCGCGATCCTTCCTTCGAGGTACGCGAGCGCCTGGCTCGGCGTGACGAACTGAGCGAAACCGTGCAGTTGCTGCTGACCCGTGATGAAGACCAGGATGTACTCGAAGCGCTGGCCCGCCGCGCAGGCGCGACCGCCCTCCCCGACGCGGTACAACTGGAGCTGGTCAAATGCGACCCTGATGTGCGCGAGGCCCTGGCACGCAACGACAACCTGGGTGCCCCTGCCCAGTTGCTGCTGGCTCGGGACCCAAGCCTGCAGGTACGGCGCATTCTTGCCGACCACCCGAACCTCACCAGCGCCGCCCTGCAATGCCTGACCACAGACGTAGAAGAGGTACAGGCAAGCCTGGCTGGCAACACCAACCTGGGGTCCGCCTTGTTGCAGATGGGCCTGAGCCAGCATGAATCGGAGGACGTGCGTCGCGCTCTGGCAGGCAACAGCGCGCTCAATGTCGAGGTGCAGGCGCGGCTGCTGAAGGACCCCGAGCCCAACGTGCGCGAGGCGCTGGCAGGCAACGACCACCTGGCCGAGCAGATCCTCGAGGCACTGATGTACGATGAGCAGGACGATGTGCGCGAGCGTCTGGTGCGCTGGCGCGACACGGTACAGCCAAGCGTGCAGCGCCATCTGGCAGCAGACCCAAGCACCGACGTCCGCAGATGCCTGGCACGCGTAGCAGACCTGCTGGATGACGTGCAGCAGCAACTGGCCGGTGACCTGCCCGAGATCCAGCAGGAACTGGCGGAAAACGCCGCCCTCGGCACTGACATCCAGCAGCGCCTGCTGGAACGAGGCGATGCGCAGACCCTGTGTGCGCTGGCGGGCAATCAGGCCGTGACAGCACCGCTGCAAGCCCGGCTGGCCGATGACAGCAACATCGATGTACGAACCCGCCTGGCAAGCAACCCGGCGCTGGCCGGGCCGGTCGCCGACAAGCTGATCGGCGACGTGGAAGCGGTGCAACGCGCCCTGGCCGGCAACCGCCACCTGAGCGAGGCACAGTGTCTGCGTCTGTACAAGATCGGCAGCGAGCACGTCCGCCAAACCCTGGCAGCAAACACGGCCATCGGTGAAACCCTGATGACCCTGATCTGCCAGACGAAAACAGCAGCGCCAACCGAGGCCAGTGATTCGGTAGGAAGGGCCATCGGCATGATCTTCTCTGGTTACATGGGCGCGCAACAATCGCCCGTGAGCGGGCAGGAGCAGCCTCCAGGCAAGGAAAAGCTGGTGCTGGCTGCGCAAGGCAAGCTGCCTGCTCATCTGCAGGCCGACCTGTTGGCCGAAGGCGCACAGGCGCAACCCCTGCTCGAAGCGCTGGCCGACAACTCGACGCTGACCAGGCCCGTGCAAGAGGCCCTGGCGGCGCACAAGAGCGCCAAGGTCAGAGCTCGACTGGCCGCCAACAAGGCCGTCGACAGCGACATTCTGCGTCAGTTGCTGCGCGACCCCGAACCCGACGTGCGCATCGCACTGCTGCGCGACTGGTGGATGGATCGCGACATGGAACTGGAGCTGGCACAAGACAAGAATGTCAACGTGCGCTTCGCCGTGGCCGCCAATCAACACGTCGGCACAGCCGCACAACTGCTGCTGGCCAACGACCCGGACGAGTCCGTGCGTGCGCGCCTGATAGAACGTGACAGCCACTTCATGTTCACCCTGCATTCGCGGGCCCAGGAGATCCTGGCACAAGACGTCGAACAGGACATCCGCGAATCGCTGGCTACCTACCCCAAGCTCAAACCATCGGCGCAACTGGTGTTGGCCAAGGACGACGAGATCTGCGTGCGCATCGCACTGGCCAGGGGCAACAAGGACTGGAATGGAGGTGACCTGTGCGAGGAAGCACAACTGCAGCTGTTGCGCGACGAGGAAAGCAGCGTGCATCTGGCGCTGGCTGAAAACCGCCGGCTGTCTCCCGCAACCCAGGCGCTGCTGGCCCAGAACGCGCTGGCAAGCGTGAGGCTCAAACTGGTGGAGTCATCCAGCTACATGAATCAGCTCACCCCAGAGGCGCAGCGGATCCTGGCCAGGGACAAGGACAGCAAGGTCCGCCAGGAACTGGCAAACAGGCTGTTTGGCCTGCTGGCCATGCCCAGTGAAGAAGACGTGCAGTTGACCCTGGCCAGCGACCCGGACACAGAGGTCAGGCTGGCGATCCTGGTTTCCCTGCGCTACAACAGCACCCGCGTAAGCGATGCAGTCAGGGCGCGGTTGATCGAAGGGCTGGACCACGACACCCGCCAGACCGTGGAAGAGATGCTCGACAGCTGCGAGGAAGATTGAGCCCTCCCCGAGTGGCATCTTCCGAGCAACCTATTCGCGCAGGTTGCCGCTATGTTGCAACCTGCGCAAACGAACTTTCCGCTCGACAGGCCCCTCTGTTGCCAACGGAAAGTATTACCCCTAGCATCGTGCGGTTAAACCCCGCCCAATCCGATAAAGGACACTCGTGATGCAATCGAAAACAGTTGAACTTCAATCCCCGGCACTGGACTCGATGACCGAAATCAAGCGCCCGGCACTGAAATTGAGCGAGCTGGATCCTGGTACCCTCAGTGACTTCGAGGCCATGTTCGGCCTGTGGAAAGAAGCGGATCACTGCGACAAGGAACTGCGCGACTGACGCCAAGGGCGGTGGCGGCAATGACAATGTCAGTTGATTTGCAGATCGTTTCAGGCTTGTCGTCGGCCGCCGCTTTGCCCGGCGTCCTCGGGGCGCATCTTGAAGCCCTTGGACATCCTGTGCACCAGCGTATCGATACACTCGATACCGGCGCTGCTGGATGTGCAAGGCACCCGGACACACCCTCTACTGCAGCCATCGTGCTGGTGCTTCCCATCCTGGGCGATAACGACCTGTCGGACGAACACCTGCTGAGCCTGCGGCACTGGCGCGATACCCGGAGCCTGGCGGGCCGACGCATTTTTGTCACCCTCAAGGGCGATCGTCATGTATCGGATGAATTCGTATCCCCACACCACCCCATCCACATCAAGTTGCGCAAGCTGTTCTATTTTCTCGGTGGGTTGAAGATTCTGCCCATCAAGCTGGACAGCGACACGCCGGCACGCATTGCATCGCTCATCGCCGCAGAACTGCAAGCAGGCAGCACAGCCCCCTGCAAAGCGTGGGACCATCTGGCGCAGCTCACCGGCAGGCCCCCCATGTGGGCCCCCGACCGCAAGCTGCTCGACTTCGATGACGAAGAGAATGGGTCGAGCCTGCTACTCGAGACTCCCCGAGCGCGGTTGAACGATATCTTTCACGCCATCCGGGCATTGACCCCCCGCACACTCAAGCTCAATCGGGCACGGTTGTGCGACAGCGATATGACCCGGCTGCCTGCCATCCCCAGCGTGCTGGCGGCAGAGCTGGGCAGCAACTGCATGAGCCTGCAGAGCGCGTCCACGGTGTTTCCCGGCTGCAAATGGCTCGGCCTGGGGGCGAACAGCTTGCAGACTCTGGACCTCACCGCTGCACCCCCCGGGCTCGATACCCTGCTGGTGTACAAGAACAGTCTGCGGGAGCTGCGATGGCCCGCCACTGCTGGGTGTCGCCTCAAGCACCTGAGCCTCTATCGCAACAGGTTTCGACATATCGACTGGCCGGTCGATCAGCTGGACATCGAGCGGCTCAACTTGGGAGCCAACCCTGTCGAGGCACTGCCCGAGCAGTTGGCCCAGGCCCGTCATCTGCGCTGTCTGGGCATTGCCCGGACTCACATACGCCGCCTGCCGGACTGGCTGTTCGAGCTGCCCGCGCTGGTGGAAATCGATATCAGTCATATCGAAGACCAATTGCCGCCCGCGCAACTTGGCAAGTTGATCGATTCAGGTATCACGCTCATAAACAAGCCCAGGTAGAGCCCTGCCCCATGACCCTATTCAACTTCATCTTCGAACACATCAGCCAGCAGCAGTTTCTGGATGAATACTTCGATCGCGCTGCGTTGCACATCAAGGGCAGCCCGCAGAAATTTGCCAGCCTGTTGGACATGCAGGCCTTCAACCAGATTCTCAACAGCAATACCTTGCTGTACCCGAAGGTGCGCATCACCAACCACAACAACACCATTCACAAATACGATCTGATCGATGATGTGGATCGCTATGCAAACAACCAGAACAACACGCTGAACAAGAAAAAGATGCTGCACGCGATTGCCCGCGGCGGCACGCTGGTTTTCGACAACATCCAGCAACACAGTGCGCGCCTGGAAAATTTCACCGATACGCTCGCCTCGGAACTCAATACGCGCATCGGCATGAACGGCTACTACACCGCCGCCAACCAGCGAGGCGTCAATCCTCACTTCGACAGGCACGATGTACTGGTGCTGCAGATCCACGGCAGCAAACGCTGGTACTACCGCGACGAACAGCATGTGTTGTCAAAGGCCATCCGTCATCAGCGCGTTCCTGCAATCGATGCGGCTGCCACCGGCTGGTCTTCGGTGCTGCTCGAACAGGGCGATGTCTTCTATTGCCCTCGCGGCCTCTGGCACTTCACTCGTACCGAAGCCCGGCACTCGGCGCACCTGGCTGTGGGGCTGTACCCACTGACCTTGAGGGAGTGGCTGGTGCGCCAGGAGCAGGATGAGAACTTCGCCACACTGCTGGAAACCTACGTGCGCCAACCGTTCCAATCTTCGACCTCGCCCATCCAACAGGCGCCGGTGCAGGCCCTGGTCGATCACCTGAGCGCCACCTCGCAGGCAGACTTCGACCTCGACCTGCACGCACGGCCCTATCTCGAGCTTGAATGATGGAACAGTTCTATTTCGTACTGACCGAACGCTGCAACCTGGCCTGCAGCCACTGTATCCGCGACTCTTCGCCCTATCGCGACGAAACCGCCGAGAAGGCGATGATCCTCGACGCGCTGTCGCAGATCCGCCAGGACCATGCGCATAGCCTGGTGCTGCTCACGGGCGGAGAGCCCACGCTGCATCGCCATTTCGACAGCATTCTGCGGCACAGCCTTGCGCTCGGACTGCAGACCAAGATCAACAGCAACGGCGTGACGTCGTTCTACAAGCAGAACATCCTGGAGCAATGGGCCGGGCAGCCGTCACTCTCGGTACAGATATCCCTGGATGGCACAGAAGCCGAACATGACCTGGTGCGTGGGGCCGGCACCTACAGGCGCGCGCTGCGCACACTCGCCAGGCTGCGGGCACAAGGCATTTCGTGCAGTGTGTCGGCGACCGTCATCGACCTCGATTTTTTCGCGCGCATCGAACAGTTCATTCAGCCGCTGGATGACCTTGAACTGACCCATATCGCAATCAAGCGGGCAACTTACGCAGGGCGCGCCTCATCAGGCATGGAGGTCTGCAGCCAGGCCTGGAACCAGCATGTCTATGCGCTGCGCAAGCAGCCCTACAAAACGCGCATCCTGGCGTTTCCAATGTACGACTTCAGTCGGCTGCAAGCGCTGGGTGACGACGCCATCGCCGAACTTGGCCGAACCATCACCACAAAAAACTGCGGTGCTGCGACGGCGAAGGTCTATATCTACCCCAATGGCGACGTGTGCTCCTGCACCTGCTTCAAGGCCCACCCCATGGGCAACCTGTACCAACAACCGCTATCGGCCATTCTTGCCCAGCCACTGCAGATCAAGGTGGAGCATCCCACCTGCCAGGGCTGCCGCTACTTTGCCGTATGCAACGGTGGCTGCCTGGGTAGCGGCTACCAGCATACCGGCGAGCTGGGAGAGCCCGACCCCCGGTGTCCGCAGATCCATGCAGCACGTGGTGCAATACCGGCATTCAACATCTGATGCCAGAGGTGATGCTTGCGCTGGGTGTGTTGCGGCCAGCGCCAATCAAGCAGCACTCACCACATGCTTCAACTCCTGAAACGCTGCCAGCCCCCAGGGGCCGAGCTCGCGCCCGATGCTGCTCTGCTTGTACCCACCCCAGGCGGTCTGCGGGAAGATCACCTGAGGCGCATTGATCCAGACCATGCCGGCCTGCAAGGCATCCGCTACCCGGTTGGCCGCAACGCGGTCGCGGCCGACCACCGTGGCCACCAGGCCAAAATCACCCTGGTTGGCCAGCGCAATGGCCTCGGCTTCGGTGCCGAAACGGCGGATGCAGATCACCGGGCCGAAGATCTCCTCGTTCCACAAGCTGCTGTCCAGCGCCACGTCGGTGAACACCGTCGGCGCAACGTAGAACCCCTGCGCCAAGCCCTGCGGGCGCCCACCGCCGCACTCGAGCCGGGCGCCCGAAGCCAGCCCGCGCGCGATGTGCGCCAGCACACGCTCGTACTGGGCACGGTTGACCAGCGCACCCATCTGCACCCCGTCGACAAAGGGGTCGCCAACGGTGATCGCCTGGGCGCGGGCCCTGACCTTTGCCACGAAGGCGTCCGCCAGGTGCTCGGCGACCAGCACCCGGCTGGTGGCCGAGCACATCTGGCCGGCGTTGTAGAAGCCGCCGCCACAGGTCAGCTCGACCGCCAGCTCCAGGTCGGCATCCTCCAGCACGATCAACGCAGACTTGCCGCCCAGCTCCAGGCTGACACCCTTCACTGTCTCTGCCGCGCGCTGCATTACCTGAACCCCCACCGCGTTGCTGCCGGTGAAAGAGATCTTGGCCACCTGCGGGTGCGCCGACAAGGGTGCGCCCACGGCCAGGCCGGTACCACACACGATGTTCAACACGCCCGCCGGCAGGCCCGCCTCGAGAATGATCCGCGCCAGTGCAAGCTCCGGCAACGGCGTGACCTCCGATGGCTTGAGCACCACCGTGCACCCCGCCGCCAGGGCCGGCGCCAGTTTCCAGGCCGTGGTGACCATGGGGAAGTTC
This sequence comes from Pseudomonas sp. 8209, assembly GCF_028682105.1. NCBI lineage: Bacteria > Pseudomonadati > Pseudomonadota > Gammaproteobacteria > Pseudomonadales > Pseudomonadaceae > Pseudomonas > Pseudomonas sp. 8209. The sequence goes on along the minus strand of NZ_JANIAH010000007.1, from coordinate 304,880 downwards.
CACGGCACGATCAGCGCAACCACGCCACACGGCTCGCGCCGCAAGCGCGCGGCATAGTCGCTGGCAGGCAGCTCCACGCCACGGTCCTGTGCAGCGTCAAGGCCCTGGGCCAGGTCGGCGTAATAGTCAAAGGTGGCTATCACGTCGTCCACGTCCAGCCCCGCTTCGGCCAATGGCTTGCCGTTGTTGCGCGATTGCAGCGCCATCAGGGTTTGGCGGTTCTGCTGTATGCCCCGGGCAATGCGGCGCAACACCTGGGCACGCAACGCGCCAGTGCTGGTTGACCACTGCGCAAACGCTGCAGCGGCGCTTTGCACGGCAAGCTCGACGGTTTCAGCGTTGCCCCCGCCCACCGTGGCGATTAGCGCCTCGGTGGAGGGGTTGATGACCTCGAGCGGCGGGCCGTCGGCGAGCCATTGCTCGCCGATCAGCACGCCGGCGAGCACTTCGGATGAACATTCAGGAGGGAGCATCGTCATTCCTTCGCAAGCGGCTCAGAGGCCGGCCTGCAGCTTCTCGATGAACTGGCGGATCCGCTGGCAGGCGTCCAGCAGGTCCTTGTCGGCGACGGTGAACGACACCCGCACGAAGCCCGCGCAACTGGCGCCAAAGGCCTGGGCATCGAGTACCGAGACGCCGGTCTCGCGGAACAGCGCCCAGGCAAAATCGACGCCCGACAGGCCCGTGGCACGAATGTCCAGCAGCATGAACATGCCCGCCTCGGGCACCTTGCCCTTGATCAGCGGCACCCCGTCCAGCTCCCGGGCGATCAGGTCACGGCGGCGGGTGTAGAGTTCGCGGGCCGAGGCGACGATCTCATCGTCCAGCTCGATGGCCTTGAGCGCGGCTTCCTGAACAAAGCCCGGCAGACCGTAGAGCATGCACAGCAGCAGGTTGTCCAGGTGCTGGACAAGGCTCGTGGGCGCCACCACCCAGCCGACCCGCCAGCCGGTCATGGCGTGGGATTTGGACAGGCTGTTGAGCACCACCGTGCGCTCGGCCATGCCCTCCAGGCTGGCGATGCTGATGTGCGGCGCGTCGTAGGTCAGCTGGCAGTAGACCTCGTCCGAGATCACCCACAGGTCGTGACGCCGGGCCACCTGCGCCACCGCCTCCAGCTCCTCGCGGGTGTAGACGTTGCCGGTGGGGTTGTTCGGCGTGGCCAGGGCGATGCCACGGGTGTTGGGGGTCAGTGCGGCTTCAAGCGCCTGGGCCGTGAGGCGAAAGTCCTTCTCGGCAGGCTGCTCGATGCACACCAGCCGCGCACCGGATGCCTGCACGCTGGCAGCGTAGGTCAGGTACATCGGCTCGGGCACCAGCACGTCATCACCGCTTTCGAACAGGCACATGGCTGCGGCGTACAGGCCGTTCTGCGCACCGGCCACCAGCGCGACGTTCTCGGCGGCCACCGGTATGCCCAGCAGCTTGCGCTGCTTGGCCGCGATGGCTTCGCGCAGCTTTTCCCGGCCCACTACCGGGGTGTAGTGGGTATCGCCGGCCTTCAGGGCCTGGATCGCGGCCTCGCAGATCGCATCGTCCGTCGCGAAATCGGGGTCGCCGATGCTGAGGATGATCGCGTTCTCGCCCCGCTCCTGCGCCTGGCAGGCAGCATAGTGAATGTCCCATGCGGCTACGCTCTCGCCGCTGATGCGTTGAACCAGAGATGAATACTTCATTTGAATTCCTTGTGGCGTGCAGACCGACGCCAATACGTTAGCCACTAGACTCGACGCTGCGAGGTGGTGCCCATCAACTTGAAGCTCTTTTCGATGATCAGGGCCAGGACGATGTAGGTGATCGCCACCAACAGCAGCGGCTCATAGACCCGCAGGGTCTGCGAACGCACGATGTTGGCGGCGCCGAGCAGGTCGGTAACCGCGACGGTGGAGGCCAGCGCCGTGGATTTGAGCAGCATCACGCTCTCCCCCGCCAGGGTCGGCCTGACCATCTGCAATGCCCGCGGCAACCAGACCCTGCGCAGGATCTGCCCGCGGCGCATGCCATAGGCGCGTGCCGCTTCAAGCTCGCCCCTGGGTACGGCGCGCAGGCCACTGCGCAGCACTTCGCCCACATACGCCCCCACGCTCAAGGTCAGTGCAAGGGCCACATACCAGAACCCTTCGCGCAGGTAGGGCCACAACACCCCGCCCCTGATCAGCGGGTAGCTGGCCAGCACGCTGCCGACGCCGTAATACAGGATGTAGATCTGCACCAGCAGCGGCGTGCCGCGAATCACGCTGCTGACAAACCGGCAGGCGTTGGCCAGCACGACGCTGTTGGACAGGCGCCCCAGGGCCATCGCGATGGCCAGTACAAACCCGAAGCCTGCCGAGATGAGCAGCAACTGCACGGTCAGGCCGGCACCGCGCAGCAGTTCACTGGAAAAATCATTCAGCCAAGTCAAATCCATGATCGTCCCCTTATACGTTCCTGGGCATCCAGCGTTCGAAGCCGGCCTCGAACTTGCGGAACACCATGCTGGAAACCAGGGTGATGACGTAATAGAACGCCGCGACCACCAGGTAGAACAGCAGGTAGTGCTTGGTGCTGGCCGCCGCCTGACGCCCGGCGGTCAGCAGTTCGCTGTAGCCCACCACGCTGATCAGCGCACTTTCCTTGACCAGCACCAGCCACAGGTTCGACAGGCCCGCGATGGCGAACGGCAACATGCACGGCAGGATGATCCGGCTCAACAGCTTTGCCCGCGACATGCCGTAGGCCCTGCCGGCCTCCACCAGCCCCGCAGGAATGGCCTCGACGGCGCCGCGAATCACCTCACCCGAGTAGGCGCCCTGGACAATCCCCAGCACCACCACCGCAGCCAGAAACCCGTTGATCTCGACACTGGGCCGGCCCATCGCGGCCATCGCCAGGTTCAGCAGGTCGGTGCCTGCGTAGTACAGCAGCAGGATCAGCAGCAGTTCCGGCACGGCGCGGTACAGCGTGGTGTAGCAGTTGGCACAGGCGACCATCCAGCGTGGCCCCCTGAGCTTGATCAACGCGACGAGCAGGCCGATGCACAGGCCCAGCGCGAAGGCCCCCAGGGAGATACCCAGGGTTTTCACCGCGCCCTGGGCCAGGGTTTGAATCCAGCCCTCGGCGAACAGCAGATTGGACATTTCAGAAATGGTCATACAGGCACCCGATCACCCGCGCAGGTTTCAACCGCCTCATTGGGCGGCTGTGACACTGGATTTGAAGTAGCGCGCACCGATGTCGTCGTAAGTGCCGTCTTCACGCACGGCCTTGAGCGCCTGGTTCAGCTTCTCGCGCAGGGCATCGTCGCCCTTGCGCACCGCCGCGCCGATGCCCTTGCCGAACAGCGGGTCGGCCGGCGCGATGCCCTTGCCGGCCAGCATCGCGTTGTCGGGCAGTGCCAGCATCGGCTCCACCGAGACCTTGTCGGCCAGCATGATGTCGATGCGGCCGCTGCGCAGGTCGGCCAGCAGGTCGTCCTGGTCGTTGTAGTAGCGGATGGTCGAGCCTTTGCCGAAGTACTCCTTGACGTAGGCCGAATGGCTGGTCGAGCCCTGCACGCCGATGATCTTGCCCTTGAGCCCTTCCGGGGTGGGCGTCAGTTCCAGGGCGGCATCCCCGACCCACAGTGCGGGCGTCTCGATGTACGGGTCGCTGAAGTCCACCACCTGCTCGCGTTCGGGGGTGATGGACATCGAGTTCATGATGACGTCCACCTGCTTGGAGCGCAGCGCCGGAATCAGGCCGTCCCAGGCCATTCCCTTGAGCGAGCACTCGGCCTGCATGCGCTTGCACACTTCGCTGATCAGGTCAGGCTCGAAACCGCTCCACGCACCATTGCTGTTTCTGAAGGAAAACGGCGGGTAGGGTTCCTGGGAAATCGCGAACACCACCTTGTCCTGGGCGTGAGCGACATTGATCGCCCCGGCCAGCAGGAGCGAGTGCACGACAGCAACGAGTGTCTTTTTCATTTAACAGTCCTTATGCAGCTATTGTTTGGTTTTTGGCAGCGGACAATGCAGGGGCACGCCCCCGCGGATGAATAGTGTTGTTATGAGCGATTGTTCTGCGCCATCACGAACTGGCGGCACCGCTCGCTGTGCGGGTCGAGCATTACCTGTTGCGGTGGGCCCTGCTCTTCGATCTGGCCCTGGTGCAGGTACACGACCTGGGTGGAGACATCCCGCGCGAACGCCATCTCGTGGGTCACCAGGATCATCGTGCGGCCCTCCTGCGCGATGTCGCGGATCACCTTCAACACGTCGCCCACCAGCTCCGGGTCCAGCGCCGAGGTAGGTTCGTCGAACAGCATCACCTTGGGCCGTACCGCCAGTGCCCGCGCAATGGCGACCCGTTGCTGCTGGCCACCGGACAGAAACGAGGGATAGTCGTGGCGCTTGTGGGCCAGCCCGACCTTCTCCAGCAACTGCTCGGCATGCGCGATCGCGTCCTGGCGCTTCTCACCCAGTACATGCACCGGGGCCTCGATCACGTTCTCCAGCACGGTGCGATGCGGCCACAGGTTGAAGTTCTGGAACACCATGCTCAGGGTCGCACGCAGCCGCTCGACCTGGCGCAGGTCGGCGATCTCGCGCACCCCGCCACGCCCCTGCCTGAACCTGACTTCCTCGTCGTTCACGCGCAGGCTGCCGGCGTTGGGAATCTCCAGCAGGTTGATGCAGCGCAGCAAGGTGCTCTTGCCCGAGCCGCTGGAACCGATCAGGGACACCACGTCCCCCTCATGGGCACGCAGGGAGATCCCTTTGAGGACGTGATGGTCGCCGTAGCTCTTGTGCAGGTCATCGATGGCGACGACGGGGGTCGACTGCATGCTTGGCAGCCCTTTTTCGTGGATCATGCTTCGATGTCCCATTGTTGTTGATCAACCCGACCGGACAGCCCCGTCAGGCAGGCAGAAAGTCCGAGGCGTTCAGTTCGATGACATGCGGCTCGCCGCTCTCCAGGCCTTGCAGCAGATCGCGCAACCCGTCCAGGCTGCCGGCGGTGTGGTACTGCACATGACAGGAGCGTGCGAAGGCCGCGAAGTCCGGCGTGAGGATGTCCACGCCCAGGGGCGCAATGTCGCGCGCCGTCATGTAGTCGCGAATTTCGCCGTAGCACTGGTTGTTCCACAGCACCAGGATGACCCCGATGCCGTGCTCGCGCGCCGCTATCAGTTCGGCGCTCGAGAACTGCAAACCACCATCGCCCACCAGCGCCACCACGGCACGTTCAGGCAGGGCAACCTTGGCACCGATGGCCGCCGGCAGGCCGTAGCCCAGCGTTCCGTACCCGGTACCGGCGTTGAACCAGGTGCACGGGGCCGGTGCGCGATAGCCCAGCGCGCCCTGGTACACCGGCTGCGTCGAATCGCCAACCAGGATCGGCGCCGGCAGGCTGTCGCGCAGCGTATCCAGCAGCGCCTGCATGGCCTGCTGCCTGCCGGTCCAGCTGCCGCGCTCGGCGGCATTGACCCGCGGCACGTTCAACGCGGCCCAGTCACTGTCTGCGGCCGCCCCGGGCAGCGCTGCGATCAGGGCCTGCAGCCCCAACCGTGCGTCGCCAAGCAGCCCGACGGCTGCGCGTTGCACGCCCAGGATCTGCATCGGGTCGATGTCCAGGCGAATCACCGGCACCTGCAGGGCCAGTGGCCCGAGGCCGAAGAAGTCGTAGTCGGTTTCGCCCAGCTCGGTGCCCACCGCCAGCACCACATCCGCCTGGGCAAAGAGTGCACGGCCATGGGCGGACGATTGCACGCCATCGAGCAGCAGCGGGTGCGCAGGCGGCAGGATGCCGCGTGCATTGGTGGTCAGCGCAACGGGGGCCTGGAGACGCTCGGCCAGTGCCCGCAGTGCATCACTGGCACCGCGCGCGCCGCCGCCGGCGAGAATCAGCGGCCGCCGTGCCGCGCCCAGCAGGGCGGCGGCCTGCTGTACGGCCGCCTCGGCAGGCGCGCTGGCCAGCGGCAATGCGCGAGGGCTCAGGTCCAGGCCATCGGCCGGCATTTCCAGCACATCCAGCGGGATCTCGATATGAACCGGGCGCGGCCGGGCGCAACCGAACAGCGCGAAGGCCCGGGCAATCACCTCCGGCAGTTCCTGCGGGCGCTGCAGGGTATGGCTGAAGGCGCACACGCCGGCCACCATCGCGCGCTGGTCAGGCAGTTCGTGCAGGTAACCGTGCCCCAGCCGCTGGTGCTCGCGACGGCTGGTGGTGGAAATCACCAGCATCGGCACCGAGTCGGCGTAGGCCTGGCCCATGGCGGTCAGAATGTTGGTCATGCCGGGGCCTGTGATGATGAAGCACACCCCCGGCTTGCCACTGGCTCGGGCATAGCCGTCCGCCATGAACCCTGCGCCCTGCTCGTGGCGAGGGCTGACATGGCGAAGCCGGCTACCGTGCAATCCGCGATACAACTCAACAGTGTGCACGCCCGGAATACCGAACACGGTGTCCACACCATAACCTTCAAGCAGTTTGACGAGCGCCTGAGCACAACTAGTCATTGGGTCTTCTCCTGTTATTTTTACCAGACCGCCGAGGCATTTTTCAGTAGATGCTGGGCAACCACAATCGAATTAAATTTGGCTGATTGTTGATATCTGCTCACCACTCCTGCCCACTCCGCACAGGCCAGAAGGCCACTACCACCCACATTGCTGAACCTGCCGGAGGCCGTCGCCAATTCCGCTTCACCCATGATGTGAATAAAGCTTGTCATTTGTGTGGACAACGCACGCCTGGAAGCCGGCCTCGAGCGCCTCGGGGGCCAGGGTGCCGCGCTTGCCGATGCACACGAGCCGGGTGTGGGGCGTTTCATCGCCCCAGGCGCGGTCGGGCAGGATCTCGCAGCGGCTGCCGACCAGGTGCATGATGAACCGCTTGCCCGGCACTTCGGCGATGTGCAGCGTGCCCTTGGCCCGATAGATCGACGCCGGCAGCTGCGCCAGCGTCGCGCGCAGCGTGTCGAGTGCCATCGGTCTGTCGCTGGCGAAACTCCAGGACTCGAACACGCTGGCGTGATCTGCCGCGTGCCCGCCCAGGCTCGGCGCTGAGGCCGCCTTGACCGGCGTGAACGACGCCAGCGGGTTGCCGCGCCCCACGCCCAGCACCAGCTCCAGCGGCACATCGCCATACTGGCATTCGAGCATTCGCGCCCGGGGGTACAGCCAGCGGCTCTTGAGCGCCTCGATCTGGCTGCGTTCGACCCGGTCCACCTTGTTCAGCACGATGATGTCCGCCACGTCCAGCTGGTCCATGGCCAACTGCGCCATCTCGCCCTCGAGCTGCCCGAACTGCTCGGTGTCCACCACCGTGATGATGCTGTCGATCGACAGCGCATCGCGAAACTGCGGGTACTTCAGCGTGCGGGCGATCTTGCCCGGGCTCGACACCCCGCTCGCCTCGATCAGAATGTACTCCGGGCGGTTCTGCCGGTCGCCGAGCAGGCGCCCCAGTTGCTCGATCAGGTCGCTTTCAACCGTGCAGCAGATGCAGCCGTTGGCCAGGCTGAGGGTGGTCTGGGTCTGGCTGACGATCAGCTCGCTGTCGATGTTGATCGCGCCAAAGTCATTGACCATCACCGCCATGCGCAAGCCGTGATCGCTGCCCAGGATCTTGTTGAGCAGGGTGGTCTTGCCGGAGCCGAGAAACCCCGACACCAGCGTCACCGGAATGGGAGACTGCTTGTTCATCAAAACGGCCCGCCTCAGAAGTTGGGGAGTTCACGGCGCCAGGTGGCCGCGTGGGTGCCGGCATCGAACTCGCCGTTGCGGTCCCAGGTGATTTCACCTTCGAGCACGGTGATCTGCACCTGGGTGTTGTGGATGTTGCCCTTGGGCTCCACCTCGAACAGGTTGCGATCGAGCACGATCAGGTCGGCGGACTTGCCCGTCTCGATGGAGCCGGCCTTGTCCTCGATACCCATGCACCACGCCCCGTTGATGGTCATCACGCGCATGGCCTGCTCCAGGCTGATGGGCGAGCCGTAGAAACTGCCCTGCTCCTCGCCGAACGGGTTCTGCCGGGTGACCATCGCCTCGAAGCCGACCCAGGGGTTGATGCTGGACACCGGCCAGTCGGTGCCCATCACCGCGACGCCGCCATGCTCGAACACGCCCTTGAAGTTGTAGGCGCGCTGCATGCGGTCCTCGCCGAACACGGCGCGGGCGTTGGCGAACGATGAAGGGAACCAGCCCACCGGGGAGAACTCGGCGGTGACGTTGAGCGCGGCAAAACGCGGCAGGTTGGCATCCAGCAAGGTGGTGCTGTGGGCGCACTGGTGGCGCACGCCGTCGGGCCCGTTCTTGGCCCGCGCCATGGCCACGGCATCGAGGAACAGGTCGGAGGCGCCGTCACCGGTGCAATGGGCGATGACCCGGATACCCCGGCGGTCCATGTCCACCACCATGTCGGTGATGTGCTCGGGGGTCAGGTTGAGGTGGCCGCGCCAGCGCTCCTCCCCCGGCCATGCGCTGGACAGGTACGACGAGCGCGATTCGTGGGTGCCGTCGAAGTGGAACTTGACCGCATTGGCGTTGAGCCGTGCGCTGCGATAGAAGTGACGCTCACCCGCCAGCAGCTCCCAGCGCCGCTTGACCGGGAAGATGTCGTCCTGCCAGCTGATCGCGGCCTCCACGCGCACCGACAGCTCGCCCGCCTGGTCGATGGCCTTGAGCGCATTGAGACGGTGCTCGCACACGTGCACATACTTGGTGCCCACCACCCCATGACCGCTCTGGAACCACACCCCTTCGCGGTAGGCACGCTTCAGGGCGTGTTGCGGCGTGGGCGGCATGGCGGCGTGCATCAGTGCATAGGCACCGTCCACCAGGATGCCGGTCGGCTCGCCGGTGACGCTGTCGCGCTCGATGTAGCCGTGGCGCGGGTCGATGGTGTCGGCGTCGATCCCGGCGATCTCGAGCGCCCTGGAGTTGACCATCATGCAGCCCCAGGAGCGATCCAGGATCGCCACCGGGCGGTCCGGCAGCACGCTGTCCAGCCATTGCCGCGACGGCACCAGCCCGGCCTGCTTGAAGGTGTAGCGCACGAAGTACTGCCCATACACCCAGCCGTCGCCCGGGTGCTCGGCCGCATAGTCGAGAATGGCCTGGCGCACCTGCTCCGGGGTCGGATCGCTGACGCCGACTTCGAGGTAGCCGGAGTACCCGGGCGCAAGCTTGAGGTCCGGGTGGGTGTGCATGTCGTAGATACCCGGCATCACGAAACGGCCGTCCAGGTCCACCACCTGGGTGCGCGGGCCGACGAACGCCTTCGCCTCGTCGTTGCTGCCCACCGCGACGAAGCTGCCATTGCGAATGGCCACGGCTTCGGCCCAGGGGGCAGACTCATCGACCGTATAGATGCGGCCATTCAGAAACACCAGGTCGGCGGCGCCTTGGGGGCCGGGCACATGGCTGGAGCGGTAATCGGTCATCGCACTCATCGCAGGGAACACCTTTGCATGGCACCGCCGCGCGGCACCAGTCCAAGAAAACCAGGTTGGGTAAAAGGCGCCGCAGGCGCCGTCGCCGGTCGGCTATTCGTCGTCCCGGGCCGGAATCCACCACTCCTCGCCACGGGCGGTGCGGATGTATTCGGGCCAGCGGAAGTCATGCGGGACCTTGAAGTCCCGGGGTAGCAGCGGCGCCTGCCAGCGTGTGCCGCCAATGCCGCCGCCGGTACGCTCGGTGAATTCCTGGCGGGCGGCGGCCAGCAGCTCGGGCCGCGTGAGCAGGTCGATCAGGGTGGCACCGATGGTCTTGGCCGCCACCTGGATCATCGGGTCGATGGTCTGGCGGATGCCGCCCAGGGCATTGGGCACCCAGTCCGGGTAGGTGTAGCCAGGCGGTGCCGAGAGCATCGGGCGGGCCACCAGCAGGCGCACGGTCGGGCAATGCCAGGTGTATTCGGGGTAGTCGTCCGAGGTCAGGTGCTTTTGCCAGGCGGGCATCTGCTGGCGCAGCAGGCGCTCGCACTCCTGTGGGTCGATCAGGGTTTCGGTTTCGGGCAGAAACGGCCGGGCCATGGGTTCGAGCCCCAGGTTGCCCTGGATCTGCTGCGCGATGGCGATGGCCTCGTCGTCCCAGGTGGGGGCGCCGATGGCCTGCAGGTTGTCGTAGGTGGCCTGCGCCAGCACATGGTTGGGCAGCCCGCCACGGGACTTGCACACCCAGGTCTTGTTCCACTGGCAGCCGGTGGCCAGGGCGGCGGCGGCAGCGTTGTTGTCCATCACCTGGGAGATGGCCTCGGCCTGCTCGAGCGAGTCGCAGCGCGACAGGTACTGGATCTGCGCGATGTGCGGCGGCAGGTTGTCGGCCGTGGCCTGGCCGGCGGTGAGGATCGCCTCGTTGTAGCTCCACAGCCCGGTGAACGGCAACGTGGAGCGGCGCATGCTCTCGTTCAGGGTATAGAAGTGCACCAGCGCGTCGTTGGCCCCAGGCGCCCTGGCGGCCAGGTGGTTCTGCGGGATCGGGCTGTACTTGTCCGCTGCGATCCAGTCCTGGGGCGAATCGCAGGTGAAGGTATAGATGTAGGCGTAGGCGATGCCGCAGTGCGTATCCCAGGTAGTGGTGTTGTTCAGCGGCAGCATGTACGTGGGGTGGAAGCTGATGGCCGCGTCCAGGTCATCGTAATAGCCCTTGGCCGCGTGCACCGGCTTGGAGGCGCGCAGCTTTTCCGCCGGCTCGCCGAAGAATTTCAGCGTGCCCGCGAGGCCATGTTCGAGCATGGCGGCCTTGGCGGCCAGCAGGCCCCCCAGGGCACTGATGCCCAGCGCCGAATGAGGGTCGGTATGCCCCGGGGCGAAACGCGACAGCCCTTCGCGCGGCTGGCGCCGGGTGGTCGCTGCCTGGTTGTTGCCCGGCACCGCGTCGTACTCCGCGTAGGTCGCCAGCACAGGGCCGTCGCCGTTGCGAAACGTGGCGCAGAAGGCGGTAGGCATGCCGCCGCTGCCCTCCTCCACCTCGAACCCTTGCCTGCGCAGCAGCTCGACGTACCAGGCGCAGGACTTGTACTCACGAAAGGCTGGCTCGGCATAGTGCCAGATCACCTGATGCCAGTCGGACAGGGTCGTTTGCTGTTGGTCCACCCAGTTCTGGGCAAAGGCCTTGGGCTCGATCATGCAGGGCATTCCTTATTGGTATGTGACCCCGCTGAGCGGCTCGGACCCGCAGGGCCTGCCTAGTATTGTTGAACCAGAAAATACGACAATCGATTTATTTCGCCATTAATGTTTATATTTGCTCAACAATAAGTCAGTGGAGCGCCCCATGCGTCTACCCTCGATGCCCGCGTTACGTGCCCTGGAAGCGGTTGCCCGGTTGGGCAGCGTGACTGCCGCGGCGCTTGAGCTCAACCTCACCCGCAGCGCCATCAGCCATCAGATCACGGGCATGGAGGACACCCTCGGCTTTGCCCTGACCGAGCGCCAGGGCCGGGGTATCTCGCTGACGTTTCGCGGCGAACGCTACGCCCGGGAGATCCAGCGCCTGCTGGCCAACCTGGAGGATGCAGGCCGGCGGGTCGATGACCAGGAGGTGTATGGCAAGTTGACCATCAGTTGCAGCTCGGGGTTTTCCACCTACTGGCTGTGCCATCACATCGGCGGCTTCGTGAAGGAATACCCCCAGGTCCAGTTGCACATGGTCACACCGACCACGGCGGATGATGTGAGCAACCACAACGCCGACCTGTTCATCTCCTACGGTATCGGCGACTGGCCTGGCATGCAGGTGGAACAGATAGCGGCGCTGAACTACTTTCCGGTCTGCAGCCCGCGGCTGATCAACGCCCTGGGCGGGCTCAAGACCCCGCAGGACCTGGCCGCGTTCCCATTGCTGCACATGAGCGACTACAGCGACTGGCGGGTGTGGCAGGCGGCGGCGAACACCCCGGAGCTGAACGTGGCCACTGGCATCCTGTTTTCCGATGCACATTGCGCACAAGCGGCGTGCATCGCGGCCCAGGGCGTTGCCATGGGCGACAACCTGCTGTGTGGCGACTCCATGGCCAAGGGGCTGCTGGTGCGCCCCTTCGATATCGTCATCCACTCGCACCGCGGCTACTACCTGGTCACCGACCTGCAGAAGTGCGAGCGGCCCGCCGTGCGGGCCTTTACCAACTGGATCAAGAACCAGCTGCAGGCTTCGAGGCAGTCCTGGACGGCGCTCTAGGCCGTTGGCTCCGGCCTGCTGGCGCCGCCAGCCGCCACCCTAGAAAATCCGCTCGCTCCTGGCGTAATGGGTTACCACCTCGATCAGCGCCTGGTGCGCAATCGCGTGATCGCACGTCGCCAGGGCCGCCTGCAGGCTGTTCATGTACTCGAGCAGCTGGCGCTGGTTGCGCAGGGCGAAGTCGTGCTCCAGCCCCTGATCCTCGTAGATGAGCACGTAGCTGCGGCAAAAGCCCGCGACCAGAAAGGCCGCGCCGGCCTGGAACGGCTCGTCACGGATGATGGCCTCACAGTCGGCGTTGGCCTGCTTGAACGAGTCGGTGCCCGGCAGCGCGGCGGCGAAGCGTTGCACCATTTCATGAAAATTCATCGTTGTTCATACCTCTTGTTGCGCCACTAGGCAGGCGTGGCGCGGTTGAAGGAAAGTCGTTGCCCACGGACTGCACTGTTCACCGTGGCGCCGTCCCACACCCGTTCGCCATTGACGAACGTGGCGACGATGCTCGATGAGAACTCGGTACCGGCAAACGGCGTCCAGCCGCATTTGGACAGCACCTGGTCATTGCTCACCCGGTGCGGGCGCTGCGGGTCGACGAGCACCAGGTCGGCGGCGTAGCCCTCGCGCAGGTAGCCCCGGCCACTGACCTGGAACAGCTGCGCCGGTGCGTGGCTGACCACCTCGACCAGGCGCTCCAGGCTCAGCTCCCCGCAGAAGACGCGCTCCAGGGCGGCCTGCAGCGCGTACTGCACCAGCGGAATGCCTGACGGCGCCTTGGCGTAGGTGCTGCGCTTTTCTTCGAGCAGGTGCGGGGCATGGTCGGTCGCCAGCACGTCGAGCCGACCTTCGGCCAGCGCCTTGACGATGGCGTCGCGGTCGCTGGCCGACTTGATCGCCGGGTTGCACTTGATCAGAAAGCCCAGCCGCTCGTAGTCGTGATCGGTGAAGTGCAGAAAGTGCACGCAGGTTTCGGCGGTGATGCGCTTGCCGCTGAGGGGGCCGGGCTCGAACAGCTGCAGCTCTTCTGCCGTGGAGATGTGCAGCACATGCAGGCGCGTGCCGTGCTTGCGCGCCAGCTCGATGGCCAGCCGAGTGGACCTGATGCACGCCTGGCGCGAACGAATCAGCGGGTGCTCGCGGGCCGGAATGTCCTCGCCAAAGCGCGCCCTGGCCTTTTCCAGCTCGGCATTGATCATGGGCGTGTCTTCGCAATGGGTGATGATCGGCACCGGCGAAACCCGGAATATCTCGTTCAATACCTCGGGGTCGTCCACCAGCATGTTGCCGGTCGAGGCCCCCATGAACACCTTCAGCCCTGGCGTGCTGGCCGGGTCGATGGCGCGAATGGCAGCCAGGTTGTCGTTGCTTGCCCCCATGTAGAAGGCGTAGTTGACCGCGCTCGATGCGGCGGCGATGGCGTACTTGGCTTCAAGGCTGGCCCGATCGAGCGCGGGCGGGTTGGTGTTGGGCATCTCCATGAAACTGGTGATGCCGCCCGCGGCACAGGCCCGCGACTCGCTGGCGATGTCCGCCTTGTGGGTCAGGCCGGGCTCCCTGAAGTGCACCTGATCGTCGATCATTCCCGGCAGCAACCACAGGCCGTGTGCCTCGATCACGCCCTCCCCGGCAAGCGGCTGCAGGACCTGCCCGATACAGTCGATGCGGCCCTCGCGCAGCCGCACATCGGCCGCCCAGGTGCGGCCTTCGTTGACCAGGGTCGCGTTGCGGATCAGCCAGGCATTGCTGGGTACGCTCATGGTGTCAGCTCCAGTGTCGTGTGGTAGAGCACCTCGGTGGCCACCAGAAAGTCGTCCAGGGCCATGGCCTCGTGGGGGTTGTGCGAGCCGTGCTGGTTGCGGATGAACAGCATGGCGCTGGGGATGCCGACGTTGGCGAAAACCGCAGCGTCATGGCCGGCCCCGCTGGGGGTGAGCACGCCCTGCCAGCCTTGTTGGCGGGCCTGGCGCACCAGCGCCTCGACCCAGGGGGCGTGCATGGCCGCCGGGGCCGTGTCGATACGCAGGTCGAACTCGAAGCGAACCTGGCGGGCCTGCTCGATGGCCTTTGCCTCGTGCAGCGCAACCGCGTGAAAGGCCTCGAGCGTGGCCATGTCGAGGCTGCGCATCTCGAGGCTGAACCTGACCTCGCCGGGAATACGCGAGACGGCATGGTGCGCCGCGTTGGTCCCCAGTGTGCCGACGGTAACCACCAGGTCTCGCCCGGCGGCGAGGTACTCGCGCCAGCATTGGTCGATGCGGGCCACCAGCTCGCTCACGGCAAACACGGCGTCGTGGCGGTCCTCCCGAGCCACGGCGCCCGAATGGCCATCTTCGCCCAGGCAGCGAACCTGGTTATGGCGCAGGTTGCCGCGGATGCCGGGCACGATCCCCACGGCCTGCCCCATGCGCTCCAGCGACTGCGCCTGCTCGATATGCACTTCCAGATAGCCGGCAAACTGGGTGCGATCGACCAGCCACTGCCGACGGCCAATCGCTGCCAGGTCGGCGCCCACGGCCTGCATGGCCTGGCCCAGGGTGCGCTGGCTGAAGCGGTTGGTCAGCTGCAGGTCGTGCTCGCTCAACCCGCCGACCAGCGCACGCGAACCGATGTACGACTTGCCGTACCAGGCGCTCTCCTCGCCACGCAGCCCGATGACCCGCACCGGCTGCGCCGTGGCCACGCCCTCGCGGTCGAGCCGGCACAGGCACAGCAGGCCCGCCACAACGCCGGCCAGGCCGTCGTAGTTGCCGCCCTGGGGCACCGAGTCCAGGTGCGAGCCGTACCACAGTGCGGGCTGGCCATTGTCGCTCTTGCGCGTGAAGATCACGTTGCCCGCACGGTCGGTTGCCACCTCCAGCCCCTGGGTCAAGGCGAAGTCGCTCAGGCAGGCGATGGCGTCACTCTCGCCGGGGCCGTAGCTTTCGCGGGTGATCCCCTCCTGGGCATCGCGTGACAAGGCGGCGATGGTGTCGAACAGTCTGGCGGCCTGTTCAGGCCATTGCGCGATCATGGCAAGGCTCCAAACGGCTCGGCGGGCAAATCGTCGAGGGCGCCGATCAGGGTGCTGATCGAGGCAACGCCCTTGCGCCGGCAGTAGGCCTCCAGTTCAGACACCATGGTGTTCATGGTTTTCGGGTGCAGGAAGGTGGCCGTACCCACTTGCACCGCCGAGGCACCGGCATAGATGAACTCCAGCGCATCGTCGGCCGTGGCAATGCCACCGCAGCCAATCACCGGAATTTCCAGCGCCTGGGCGCATTGATAGGTCAGGCGCACCATCAGCGGGCGGATGGCGGCGCCGGATATGCCGCCCATGAAGTTGCCCAGCCGCGCGCGGCCTCGCTCGATGTCCACCGACAACCCGAGCAGCGTGTTGCCCACCACGACGGCATCGGCCCCGGCCTCCTGCGCAGCCAGGGCAACCGGCACCACCTCGCCGGCATTGGGGGTCAGCTTGACCCACAGCGGCAACGAGGTGACCTGGCGCATCAGCTCCACCACGTCGCGGGTACTTTCAGCCTGCATGCCGAACGACTGGCCATGCGCTTCCAGGTTGGGGCACGAGATATTGGCCTCGATGCCGGCCACACCAGGCACATCACTCAGCCGCGCCGCCAGGTCGGCAAAGCCCTGGGCCGTGGGCGCCGAAATGCTCACGATCAACGGCGCGTCGTAGTCGCGGTAGAACGGCACCACCTTGTCGATGAACAGCTGCGCGCCTTTGCTGGGAATGCCGATGGCATTCATCATCCCGTCGTTCAGCTCGCAGACCCGCGGCATCGGGTTGCCGCTGCGCTTTTCGGTGGTGATGGTCTTGGTCACCAGTGCACCCAGCTGGTTGAAGTCCAGCAGGTGGGCAAGCTCTTCGGCAAAGGTGCCCGATGCCGGCATCACCGGGTTCTTCAGGCGCAACCCGCCGACCTGTACGCTCAGATTGATCATCACACCACCTCCGCCAGGTCGAATACAGGGCCTTCGAGGCATACCCGCTTGCCCACCCTGAGCCCGTCTACCTCGAACACCTCGACGCAGCACTGGCACATGCCCAGGCCGCACACCATCTGTTGCTCCAGCGCTACCTGGCCCACCAGGCCGAGCTCGGCGCTCAGCTTCTTCAGCAACTGGGTCAGCCGCCTGGAGCCACACGTGAACAGCGCATCGGTGCCTTCACGGGCGATGATCTGGCGCAGCAGCGGTTCGAGCCGTTCGGGCGAGCTGCTGCCATCCTCATCCAGCACCACCCGCACGTCGGCCCCCAGCGAGGCGAAGCGCTCGCGCGAAAGCAGGCTCTTCTCGCTGCGGGCACTCAGCACTGCGGTCAGGCGGATGCCCAGCCGATGCGCCGCTTCGGCCAGCGGCGCCAGGGTGGCCAGCCCCACGCCCCGGGCCACGATGATCATGTGCTGCCACCCCGGCTGCAGGTCGAAGCCCTTGCCCAGCGGGCCTAGGATCTCCACGGTCTGCGCCTGGCCAAGCGTCTCCAGGCCATAGGTGCCCTTGCCGGTCACCTTGTACAGAAACTCCACCTGGCCCGTGGCCGGGTCGGCCTTGTAGGTGCTCATGGGGCGACGGAAGTACGGCTTGTGCTCGCCTTCACTCGGGCACAGCAGGTTGAAGAACTGCCCCGGCAACGACTGGCTGGCGGCGCCGTCGGCCTGTAGCACCAGGCGCTTGTATTCATCGTTGACCCATTGGTTGGAAATCACGACCGCCAAGGTGTCGTCTGGGGGAGTCAGGGCACTCGCCTGGCAGCAGCCGGAAATCACGTTCATTGAGGTGGCCTCGCATTTGTCTAAATTTTTATACAGCACGGTCAAAAGTAAATGCCGCCTCAGTGATGAAGCGGCAGATGAAGCGGTGTTTCAGCGATTGCTTAAGCTGACTGTACTGCAGCTCGGTGTTTCTGTCTAATTTTTGATACGAATAAGCCAGAGCAAATTCATAACCATCCCGCCGGGCTAGGCCGGCTGCGGCTTCGGCACGTCATGGGCCTGGCAGGCGGGAAGCAGCAACACCGTCGCGAGCATCGCCACCCCATACAACGAGGCAAGCAGCATGATGGCCGCCGAGAACGAGTAGTGCAGCGCTACGGCGCCCACCACCAGCGGCCCGAAGCCACCGGCGGCCCTGCCCACGTTGAACAGCACGTTCTGCGCCGTGGCACGGATCTGCGCGGGGTACAGATCGGAGATCAATGCGCCGTAGCCACCGATCATGCCGTTGACGAAGATGCCCATGATCGCGCCGGCAAACAGCATGACCGTGGGGTTGTCGAGGTTGGCATAGGCGATGACCATGAACCCTGCGCCGGCCTGATACAGCAGGAACATGCGCTTGCGTCCGAAACGGTCGGCCAGGTGCCCGAACAGCCAGATACCGAACGCCATGCCCAGCACCGTCACTGCGGTCCAGGTTCCGGAGGCCATCAGCGAGAAGCCGAACTTGTTCGACAGGTAGCTGGGCATCCAGATCATCAGCCCGTAGTAGCCGAAGTTCTGCACCGAGGTGAGCACCATCACCCCCAGGCTCGCCTTGCTGGTCGGCCGGTCCTTGAACAGGTCGGTGAAGCGCCGCGCGAAAGGCACCGGGTCGGCTGCGGCCTTCACGAATTCTGCCGGCTCGCTCATGGTATGGCGAACCACGAGCGAGACGAACGCCGGCAGCAACCCGACCAGGAACATGCCGCGCCAGCCGATGTAGGGCAGCAGCAATGGCGTGAGCAATGCAGCGGCGAGCACGCCGGCCTGCCACCCCATGCCCACATAGGAAGAAGCACGATTGCGCCGGTTGGCCGGCCAGGTTTCGGCGATCAGCGCCATGCCGATGCCGAACTCCCCGCCCAGGCCGAACCCGGCCAGGGTTCGATAGATCAGCAGGTCCCAGTAGCCCTGGGCGAATGCGCACAGCCCGGTGAATATCGAGAAGGTGAGGATGCACAGGGTCAGCATGCGTACCCGGCCATAGCGGTCGCTCAGTTGGCCGAAGATCAGCCCCCCGGCCACGGCGCCCAGCAACGTCCATGTCACCAGCGAGCCAGCCTCCGAGGAACTCAGACCGAGACCGATGGTGATCGCCGGCAGCATGAACCCGAGAATCAGCAGGTCGAAGCCGTCCATCGCATAGCCGGTCACGCTGGCTATCAGGGCCTTCTTGGGTGACGCGTCCTTCTTCGGACGCTTTTCGGAAGAAGCCATCTTGGTTTACCTCTTGTTTTTGTATGGTTTTTTAGACAGCTGACGCCTGAACCTGCCCAGGATCGCCGCCGGTCCGCCCGTGCAAGGCTTCACAAAGCGTACTGCCAGCCTGCGCGATTGTCTAAATATTTAGATTGTGGGCTCGCAAAAAAAACGCCGCGCTCAGAAATGCCACTCCAGGTTGATCGACAAGGCGTCCACGTCGATCCCGTCGCCACGGCGGTTGCCGAACTTGTTGCGCCAGTACTCATATCCGGGCCCGACCCATAGCGTGTTTCTTGCGCCGCCCAGCACAGCCCCTGCATCCAGCATCAGCGAGGTGCGCATCAGCTGTTCATCCGCCGTCGGGTTGCGCCGGTAGTCATCGCCCTTCTCGCCGCTGTAGCTGTAGAAGCCCTGGAATTTCATCGGCAGGCTGCCCAGCGCGAACGGTATGCCCCAGGTCAGGTTCAGCTGGTAGAACGGGTCGAACGCCATGCGCGAATGGTTGCCCGGCTGCCGGCAGCTGTCGAGCCCGCAGTGGTTCCATTCCCTGGCGTAGAACAGGCTGAGGTCGAGAAACCCTGCCGGCAGCGCGAACTTGAGGGTCGGGCCTATCAGGATCATGCGCTTTCGCGACTGGAACGCGTTGTTCTTGGTGTTCCAGTCCAGGCCCAGGGTCAGCGCGACGTCCTTCACCGGCCCGAAGGCCAGCGGCCGATCGAACACCCGTGCATGCTGCAGCTGATTGCGGTAGGTCAGGTAGACCTCGGTGGCGCCGCTGCTGCTGTCCTTGCGCGGGTCATCGCGGTCGGACCTGAACACATCCACGTTGGCGAACTGCTGGCCCAGGGCGTAGCTGCTCACATGGGCAAGCTGGACGATGTGCTTGGCTATGTCCTGGCGCTTGCCCGGGTCCGAGAAATGGCTGCTGTAGCGATAGCCGATAAAGGTATCGCTGAAGGCTGGCGGCGGGCCAGCCATCACCATCGGGGTCATCAAAAGCGCGAACGCGGGCGCGCCGATGCGAGTCTTCATCAGGGAAGCTCCTATCAGGTGGGGTGGGTGGGGTTGTGGTATCAGGTGGCAGCGCAGGCGATGCCGCAGCAGGTGCAGGGTGGTGTGGACATGTGTCGGCCTTTTTTATATTTTTTGGACAAGCAACAGTTCATGTCTAAATATTGATACACTCGCGCCATGGCCTCGTCAAGCCG
Organism: Pseudomonas sp. 8209; assembly: GCF_028682105.1. Classification (NCBI taxonomy): domain Bacteria; kingdom Pseudomonadati; phylum Pseudomonadota; class Gammaproteobacteria; order Pseudomonadales; family Pseudomonadaceae; genus Pseudomonas; species Pseudomonas sp. 8209. The sequence goes on along the minus strand of NZ_JANIAH010000007.1, from coordinate 285,347 downwards.
ATCTGGTAGAACATGCCACCACGAAAAACGACAAGGATCCCCCAGTGAACCAGATTGATTACCAGGCAATCGGCGAGCGCCTCCGGGCCTTTCGCATCGGCCGCCAGCTCAACGCCGACCAGGTGGCCGACAAGCTCGGCATCTCGCGGGCTGCGGTGTACCGCCTGGAACTGGGCAAGATCGTCAAACTCGACACACTGGAGCGCCTGGCCGACCTGCTGAAGGTGTCGCTGACCAGCCTGCTGGGTTCCGATACGGAGTACTTCGACAACGCCCTCGGCTACTTCGAGCGCATGCGCCAGCTGGAGGCCCGTTCCAGCAGCGTCATCTCCTACTTCGACCCGTTTTCCTACCTGCTGACCACGCCCGAATACTCGGCGCTGTTTCAGACCATGCTCCACGAGGCTCGACCACAGGGTTTCAGCCCGGCACAGGAAGCGATGGAGAGCCAGATTCTGAGCATTCTGGACGAGCGCAAATCCACCTTCTTTCGCGAAAAATTCCAGGTCAGGTCGATTGTCAGCCTGCGTCAGATCGAGCGTTACCTGCACATCGGCCTGGTAGGCCGCCTGGACCTGCCCCCCAGCGTGCGAATGGAGCGCGCGCTGCTGGCACGCAAGGAAATCGAGAACCTGATCTCCATCGTCGAGACCAACAGCGATCACCCGGGTATCTACCTGATCGACGAGGCACTGCCCAGCGCCACCTTCCAGATCTTCGAGCAGAAGACCACCAGCTACGTGGCGGTGAGCCCTTACCGGCTAGGGGAGCTGCCCAACCTGCATGTGGGCATTGCCAGCGTCACCTCCTCTGCCCAGGCCGTGGACATGTACAAGAACATGTCCAGCGACCTGCTCAGCCGCGCCTGTTCCGGGCGCGAAGCCACGAAAAAACTGCAGCACCTGCTCGCCAAGCTGTGACTGGCGCTGGCACGCCAAGGTACGCAGGGCCCGGCAGGGCCGCTTTCAGCCCTTCCCTTGCGCCTCGGCCAGGCGCCGCTGGATTTCGCGGGTCTTTTCTTCCTGCTCCTTGATGGACGTCGGCGTGATCACCTTGTCCACTGCCTCGGTATCCGGGTCCGGTTGTTCCAGCACCGGGTCGGGGGATGGCGTGCCCTTCTGCGCCTGGTCCGACGAGAGTGGCCGCGGGACCTTGTCGCCCTGCTTGGTATCGGTGGGTTTCATCGGGTTCTCCTTCGAGTGCGGGGTGTTACTAAGCAGAACCCGTGAGGTAGGAAAAGTTTGAAGTGATTTGGCCGGCCGGTCTCAGATGAAGATGGTGCCGCGCAGGTAGAGCGCCGCGTGACCGCTGATGATGACCCGGTCGTTGTCCAGGACTTCGCAGTGCAGTTGGCCCTTGCGCGCCCCGCCCTGCTCGGCACTCAGGCTGCGCTTGCCCAGGCGTTGGGCCCAGTAGGTCGCCAGCGAAGTGTGGGCCGAGCCGGTGACAGGGTCTTCGTTGACCCCCACTCGCGGCCCGAACCAGCGCGAGACGAAGTCCATGTGACGACCCGGCGCGGTCACGGCAACCCCGCGCACCTCGAATGCGGCCAGGGCGGCAAAGTCGGGGTCGAGCCCGGCGACGATGCTTTCATCCTCGACCACTACCAGGTAATCGTCCGTGCGATACAGCGCCTCGGCCTGCTCCAGCCCCAGGGCCTGCAGCAGGCCAGGCGGCAGGGCTACGGCTTCAGGCTGCTTGGCCGGAAAGTCCATGGCCAGGCGACCGCCTTCGCGGCGCACTCGCAATTCACCGCTGCGGGTGGAAAAACGCAGCGTGTCGCGGCGTTCACCAAGCTGTTCGAACAGCACCCAGGCGGCTGCCAACGTGGCGTGCCCGCACAGATCGACCTCCACTGCGGGGGTAAACCAGCGCAGCTCGAACACCTCACCGTTGCGTACCCAATAGGCCGTCTCGGACACATTGTTCTCTGCTGCGATCCGTTGCAGCGTCGCATCAGGCAGCCAGGCGTCCAGCGGGCACACCGCCGCCGGGTTGCCGCCGAACGTCTCGGAAGAAAAAGCGTCCACCTGGAAAATATCGAGTTGCATCGGGCACCCAAATAATGATCGTCTGGCCCAGAAAATATCAACCAGGCGTTGAATTATCAATTTATTGTTGAAATCCTGAAGCGGGAACCCGCGTTGGGTCGATTGCGGCCTTTCTCTCAACCAGCGCAGCAAACCACCACCGCCTCTTCACTCCCCACAAATCCCGCAAGCCCGCCGTTCGATGTCAGAATTGCCCCATTCGATCGTTTTGGAGACCACCATGCTTCGTGCATTTGAACGAAGGCTCGACCCTTTCCCTCCTGACGAGGTGCCCCCGCCGCCCGTGGGCCTGGCACGCTTTCTGTGGGCGTGCACGCGGGGTGCGCGCGGCTACATCCTGGCGTTCGCACTGCTCAGCGCTGCGGTGTCCATCTATGAAGCCTGGCTGTTTTCGTTCCTGGGCCAGGTCGTGGACCTGCTCTCCACCTGGCAGGCCGGGGGCGATGCGGCAGCGCAGGAACGCCGCGTGCTGTGGGGCATCGGCATCGTGATGCTGTGCAGCGTCGGGCTGGTGGCCCTGCGCACCATGGTTCAGCACCAGATACTGGCAATCAACCTGCCCTTGCGCCTGCGCTGGGACTTCCACCGCCTGATGCTGCGCCAGAGCCTCTCGTTCTTTTCCGACGAATTCTCCGGGCGCGTCACCACCAAGGTCATGCAGACCGCACTGGCGGTGCGCGACCTGCTGTTCACCCTGATCGAGATCGCCCCCGGCATCGGGGTGTACTTCATCGCGATCATCGCGCTGGCCGGCGGCTTCGCGCTCAAGCTCATGCTGCCCTTCGTTGCCTGGGTGGTGCTGTTCGGCCTGGCCATGCTGTACTTCGTGCCGCGCCTGGGCAAGGTCGGACAGGAGCAGGCCAACGCCCGCTCGATGATGACCGGGCGCATTTCCGACGCCTACACCAACATCACCACGGTGAAGCTGTTCTCCCACTCCAACCGCGAGGCGCACTTCGCCCGTGCGGCGATGGAAGACTTCAAGCAGACCGGCTTTCGCCAGATGCGCCTGGTCAGCCAGTTCGAGATCGTCAACCAGGCACTGGTGGTGGCCCTGATCATGGCCGCCGGCGGCTATGCCCTGTGGCTGTGGCACCAGGGCGAGGTCGGCGCAGGTGCCGTGGCGGCGATCACCGCCATGGCGCTGCGCATCAATGGCATGTCGCACTGGATCATGTGGCAGATGACCTCGCTGTTCGAGAACATCGGCACCGTGCAGGACGGCATGGCCACCCTGACCCGCGGCCCCAAGGTCAAGGATGCCCCGGACGCCAAGGTGCTGCAGTCCCGCGGCGGCGCGGTCACCTTCGACAAGGTGAGCTTCAACTACAACGGCGAGCGCCAGGTGCTCGACGGCCTGAGCCTGAGCATTCGCCCGGGTGAAAAGATCGGCCTGGTGGGGCGCTCCGGCGCGGGCAAGTCCACGCTCATCAACCTGCTGCTGCGCTTCTATGACGTCGACAGCGGCCAGATCCGCATCGACGGGCAGGACATCGCCCATGTGACTCAAGACAGCCTGCGCAGCGCCATCGGCATGGTCACCCAGGACACCTCGCTGCTGCACCGTTCCATTCGCGACAACATCGCCTATGGCCGGCCCGACGCCACCGACGAACAGGTCCGCAGCGCAGCCGCCAGTGCCCAGGCCGACGGTTTCATCAGCCAGTTGAGCGACCAGCAAGGCCATAGCGGCTACGACACCCTGGTGGGCGAACGCGGCATCAAGCTGTCGGGAGGCCAGCGCCAGCGCGTCGCGATCGCCCGAGTGATGCTCAAGAACGCCCCGATCCTGCTGCTGGACGAAGCCACCAGCGCACTGGACTCCGAGGTCGAAGTGGCCATCCAGGAGAGCCTCGACGAGATGATGCAGGGCAAGACCGTGATCGCCATCGCCCACCGTCTGTCCACCATTGCGGCCATGGACCGGCTGGTGGTGATGGATGACGGGCGCATCATCGAGCAGGGTACCCACGCCGAGTTGCTTGCCAGAAATGGCACCTATGCGCAGCTGTGGCATCACCAGAGTGGCGGGTTCCTGGGTGAGGATCAGGGGGTAGCACAGGCCATGCATCAGGACTGAGCCGTACAAGCCTGCGATGGTCCGTGGTCAACGGCTATCGCAGCGTCTGTGCAGGCCGTTCATCCGCTGATCTGCACTTTGTTCACCTGGTCATGATCACAACACGATACTGACCACGCCCTCCACTTCACTCGGGAGCCACGAACATGGGGTATGTCACTACGCGGGACGGTGTCGAGATCTTCTACAAGGACTGGGGCCCACGCGATGCCCCGGTGATCGTCTTTCACCACGGGTGGCCGCTCAGTGCCGACGACTGGGATGCGCAGATGCTGTTCTTCCTTGATCACGGCTACCGGGTCGTCGCACACGACCGCCGCGGCCACGGGCGCTCCAGCCAGGTGTGGGACGGGCACGACATGGATCACTATGCGGACGACGTTGCGGCCGTGGTCGACCATCTTGGCGTGCAGGGTGCAGCCCACGTGGGGCACTCCACCGGCGGCGGCGAGGTGATCCGCTACATCGTTCGCCATGGCCAGGAGCGTGTGTCGAAGGCTGTCCTCATCAGTGCCGTGCCACCGCTGATGGTCCAGACCCCGAACAATCCGGACGGCTTGCCCAGGTCGGTATTTGATGACTTGCAGGCGCAGCTCAAGGCCAACCGCGCACAGTTCTACCATGACCTGCCGTCGGGCCCGTTCTATGGCTACAACCGCCCAGGCGCAAACGCCAGCGAGGGCACCATCCTGAACTGGTGGCGCCAGGGCATGATGGGCTGCGCCAAGGCACACCTTGACGGGATCGTGGCCTTCTCCCAGACCGACTTCACCGACGACCTCAAGCGCATCACGATTCCCGTCCTGGTGATGCACGGGGACGATGACCAGATCGTGCCCTATGCAAACTCAGGGCCGCGGTCAGCGAAGCTGTTGCAGAACGGCACCCTGAAAACCTATGCGGGCTTGCCGCATGGCATGCCGACCACCGACGCCGACACGATCAACGCCGATCTGCTCGCGTTCCTGCGAAGCTAGATGACCGGGGCAGGCATCCACCTGCCCCTTCCCTGTCACCACGCCGGGCTGGCAACCCGATGCCGCCCCGGCTTCATCGCCGAGGGTCGACCATGAACACTCGACACACACCTTCAACAGCCTCGCAGGTACTGAGGCTGCAACCCGACGACTGGGTGCCCAACAACACCCGGCTGCCGGTGCTGATCTACCCCCACGCGATTGCGCTGCATGGCAGTGATCCGGCGGCGCAAATCGAACGCACTTTCGAGGCCAATGGCTGGCCGGCGCAATGGCGCGATGGCATCTACGCCTACCACCACTACCACACCGAGGGCCACGAAGCGCTCGGCGTGGTGTGTGGCCAGGCAAGGCTGATGCTGGGCGGCCCGCGGGGCCGCGAAGTACAGGTGAGTGCAGGCGATGTGCTATTGCTGCCCGCCGGCACGGGCCACTGCAAACTCGATTGCAGCCCGGGCTTTCTGGTGGTGGGGGCCTACCCGCCCGGGCAGCACGCAGACATCCGACGCGAAGCGCCAACCCAGGCCCAGCTTTCGTGCATCGCCAACCTGCCCTTTCCCGATCACGGCCCGGTGCAGGACCCGCAAGGGGCCTACCAGCAGCATTGGCTCAACCAGCGTTGAAGGGCAGCGTCTGGCTCCAGCGGGCCCAGACCCGATTGCTCCCGAACCGCTAGAGACGCTACCCCAGCGCCTCGGCCGCGTTGTTTTAAATGATATTAATTCCTGTTATCTTCCTGCGCTCCCTGACCCCCAGCTCGCAGGTGTTTCGTGTCAAGCGCAGACCTCAAGGCGTTGTACCTTGCCCACCGTGAAGAAATTCAGGACTACCTGAATCGTCAGGTGCGCTGCAAGGACACCGCCGCAGACCTGACTCAGGAAACCTTCATTCGCCTGTCCGAACAGCTGGGGCGCACGCCCATCGACAACTTTCGCGCGTACCTGTTTCTGTGCGCGCGCAACCTGTTCATCGACTACCTGCGTCGCGAGCGCCACCGCAAGGGCGAGGTGGTCGAGCCCACCGAGCTGCAGGCGCTGGAGCAGAAGACCCCGAGCCTGGAACGCACGGTGATCGCCCAGGACCAGCTGGCCACGCTCAACCGCGTGATGCAGCGCATGCCCGAGCCTTGCCGCGAGGTGTTTCTGCTAGCGCGCGGCGAAGGCCTGACCTACGTGGAGATCGGTGAACGTCTGGGCATTTCGCCCAAGACCGCCTACAGCCGCATGGTGCGGGCACTGGAATTGCTCAAGCTGGGCATGTCCGAGTGAGAGTGGACTATCATGCGCCCCTGTACACCTCACCGCCCGCACAGTGACCCGACCCATGGCTGAACCGCCCTTCCCCACGCCGGCCCCGGCCTCGCCCGACGAGCCCCAGGCCGACCCCATCTCGCAGCAGGCCTGCGCCTGGTTCGCGCTGATCTTCGAAGGCTCGGCCAGCCAGGCCGAGCACGAGCAATGGCTTGAGTGGATGCTGGCCGACCCGCGCCATGCCAAGGCCTACCTGGAACTCGAAGCGCTGTGGGCCCTGGCCGCCGAGCTGCCTGCCGTGCAGGCGCCGCCTGCCCCCAAGGCCCGCGGCATCTCGCGGCGGCGCTTCATGCAACTGGCCATGGCGGCGTGCACCGCCGCAGTGGCCACCGGCTCGGCCACACTGTGGCTCAAGGGCGACGGCCTGTCGTTTGCCGACCTGCACACGCGCGTGGGTGAAACCCGCACCGAGCGCCTGCCCGATGGCAGCGTGATCGAACTGGCCGGCAACACCGCCCTGGACCTCGACTTTTCCGGCACCACGCGGCGCCTGCGCATGCTGCGTGGTCAGGCCTATTTCAAGGTGGCCGCCGATACCCGCCCGCTGCGCATCGACACCGAGGCCGGCACCGTGATCAGCCACCAGGGTGCGTTCTGCCTGTCCTGCGATGCCGGCAGCGCCGACCTGGCCGTCAGTGAGCACAATGCCGGGGTGCAAATCCCCGGCCAGCAGGCACAACTGGGCCAGGGCGAGGCCGTGACCTTCGGCGCCGCCGGGCTCGGCCCGGTGCAGCGCGCCGAACTCGACCAGGTGCTGGCCTGGCGCAACGGCAGCCTGGTGTTCTTCGACACGCCCCTGGCCAAGGTGGTCAATCACCTGCAGCGCTGGCGCGAGGGCCGCATCTTCATCGCCGACGAGCGCCTGGCGGCACGCCCGGTGAGCCTGATCCTCAATCGCCAGCACCCCGAGCAGATGCTCGATGTGCTGGCGCGCACCCTGCCGATCCGCCTGAGCCGCTACACCGACCTGGTGACCATCATCCGCCCTGCCTGACCCGCCGATGGCTGATTGAAAATTATTTGCAGTACCCATCAGACATTTGCACTCCTCGTGCGTCATCACCAGCAGATGAAACCCATTCGCAAACAGGCGAAGTCGTTCTGCCGAGGAGTCAAGGAAATGGCAACACCCCAGACGTTGTTCCCCCAGGGTTCGTGCTGGCGCATGTCGGCGCTGGGCGCCGCGATCAGTTGCGCGCTGCTGGCCCAACCGGCCCAGGCCCAGGTGCCCGCGCCCGGTACAGGGGCGGTCAGCGTGCACACGGCATTCGATATCCCCGCCCAGCAACTGCGCCAGGCATTGCTGGTTTTCAGCCAGCAGACCGGGCAGAACGTGATGCTCGACGGCAACCTGGACGCCGGCCTGCGCAGCGCACCGGTCAAGGGCAGCTACTCCGCCGATCAGGCCCTGGCCCAACTGCTGGCCGGCAGCGGCTTCACCTTCGGGCGCAGTGACGCCTCGACCCTGTACCTGGTACCGCTGCCAGACAGCGCCGGCAACAACATCGAACTGGGCGCCACCACCATCAACAGCGCCTGGAGCCTGGGCAGCACCACCGAGGGCAGCGGCTCCTACACCACCGGGCAGACCAGCACCGCCACGCGCCTGGACATGTCGCTGCGCAAGACCCCGCAGTCGATCAGCGTGATCACCCGCCAGCAGATGGACGACCAGGGCCTGAACAACCTGTCCGAGGTGATGCAGCAAACCCCGGGCATCACCGTCAACCGCGAGAACTCCGAAGGCTTCACCTTCTACTCGCGCGGCTTAGAGATCCAGAACTTCCAGTACGACGGCGTGCCCAGCCTGAGCACCGACGCCGGCAACCTGCGCGACAACTACAGCATCACCAACTCGGTGATCTACGACCGCGTCGAGGTGCTCAAGGGCGCCACCGGGCTGGTCAACGGCATCGGCTACCCGTCGGGGGTGATCAACCTGGTGCGCAAGCGGCCCACTGCCCAGTTTCAGGGCCATGTGTCCGCCGGCGCAGGCTCGTGGGATCACTACCGCACCGAGCTGGACGTGTCCGGACCGCTGCTCGACAGCGGCGCCCTGCGCGGGCGTTTCGTCGCGGCCCGTGAACAGCAGCACACCTTCATCGACTACCAGAAGCAGCAACAGGACATCTTCTACGGCGTGCTCGACGGCGACCTGTCTGACGCCACCGTGCTGAGCGTGGGCTACGAGTACCAGCAGAACGACAACGACGCGTCCTCCACCACCCACCTGCCGGCCTTCTACAAGAACGGCACGCCGGTGCGCTTCTCGCGCTCCACCAACCCGGCGGACAACTGGGCCTACCGCAACCATCGCACCCAGCGCGCATTCGCCAGCATCGATCACCAGTTCGACAACGAGTGGTCGCTCAAGGCCACCGCCAGCTACCGCAACTATGCCTCGCGCGAGATCATCGCAGGCCTGGCCACCGCCCATGTCGACCCGAACGACAACAGCGTCGCCCACGGCTACTACCCGGGCGGTGCGGCCAGTTCAACACCGATACCGACGAGAAGTCCTTCGATATCTACGCCAAGGGCCCGTTCTCGCTGCTGGGCAGAAGCCACGACCTGGTGGTGGGCTACACCTATGCCCACACCACCGCGCAATCGGACCGTACCGACGGCAGCACCGACGCCGTGGCACCCGATGCCTTCGACTGGAACAACAACGCCGCCTACCCCACCGACTGGGCCTGGTGGTCGACCTTCGATATCAAGACCACGCAGAAGGTCGGCTACGCTGCGGTCGTGCTCAAGCCCACCGACGCACTCAACCTGGTGCTGGGGGCGCGGGTCACCGACTACGCGTGGAGCCTGGACAGCATCAACGCGCTGCCGCGCAGCAGCCGCACCGCCACCCGCGACACCGGTGAAGTGATCCCCTATGCCGGCATCACCTACGACCTCGACGACCAGCACACCGTGTACGCCAGCTACACCGACATCTTCAAGCCGCAGCCCTACAACCGGGGTGCCGACAACAAGCCGCTGGACCCGCTCACCGGGCAAAGCTACGAAGTGGGAATCAAGGGCGAGTATTTCGACCGTCGCCTGAATGCCAGCCTGGCGCTGTTCGAGCTCAAGCAGGACAACCTGGCGCAGTCGACCGGCACCACCGGGGAGTTCGGCAATGAAGTGATGCGCGCCGTGCAGGGCGCCACCACCCGCGGTGTGGAGCTGGAAATGTCCGGCGAGATCCTGCCCGACTGGAACATCAACGCCGGCTACGTCTATCAGGCCTCCTACGACGCCGATCACCGGCGCGTGGCGACCAACCAGCCCCAGCACCTGCTCAAGGTCGCCACCAGCTACCGCCTGCCGACCGAGCTGAACAAGCTCACCGTGGGCGGCAACTGGCAGTGGCAGAGCCGCACCTACTTCGTCGACGACACCTTCTACGACGACGTCAACGACGTGGCGCTGCCCAGCCACAAGTTCTTCCAGGACGCCTACGGCGTGGTCGGCCTGATGGCCGCGTATGACGTGAGCAAGCAACTGAAGGTGTCGGCCAACCTCAACAACCTGTTCGACAAGACGTACTACAGCGGCATCGGCAACTACTACTCGGTCTACTACGGCGACCCGCGCAACGTGATGTTCAACGTCAGGTACAGCTTCTGACGCGCAACGCGCACGCCATCAGGCCTGCTGGCGGGTCGCCGCCAGCACGATCTCGCGGATGCACACGCCCTGAGGCTGTTCGTAGGCGTAGCGGATCGCATTGGCCACATCGTCCGCCGACAGCACCACGCCGCCCATGCCGGCCTTCCAGTCCTGGTAGCCGGACTTGATCGCCTCATCGGTGGTGTGGCCGAGCAGCTCGGTTTCCACCGCACCCGGCGCGATGGTGATGACCCGCACGTTGTGCGCCGCCACTTCTTCGCGCAGGTTTTCCGAGATCGCGTGCACGGCAAACTTGGTGCCCACGTAGGCCACATGGTTGGGGAAGGTCTTGCGCCCGGCCACCGAGCCGACGTTGATCACCGTGCCGTGGTTGCGTTCGATCATGCCGCCCAGTACCGCATGGATGCCGTTGAGCAGGCCCTTGACGTTCACATCCAGCATGCGCTCCCACTGCTCGGGGGCCTGGGTGGCGGTATCACCCAGCAGCATCACCCCCGCATTGTTGACGATCGCATCGGCCGGGCCGTACTGCGCCTCGGCCTCCTTCACCGCAGCCAGCAGCGCCTCGCGGTCGGTGACGTCGACACCCTTGCATAGAGTGGCGGGCAAGCCCAGTGCGAGCAGGCGCTCCACGCGCCGGGCCAGCAGCAGCAGGGGGTGGCCCTGGGCAGAGAACAGGCGCGCGACGGCCTCGCCGATGCCCGAGCTGGCGCCGGTCACGATGATCAGGGGTTTGTTCATGAAAGTGCTTCCGTCATTGGTTTATCAGATGACGCAAAGCGTATAGTGCCGGCCACAGCAGATAAAATGCTTAATTCCTCTTGCAGACATCGGCCTTACCTATGGATATCCGGCACCTCAAAGCCTTTGTGGCGGTGTTCGAAGAACGCAACATCACCAGCGCCGCCCAGCGCCTGTGCATCAGCCAGCCGACCTTGTCGGTGACCATCCGCCAGCTCGAAGAAGCCCTGGGCGCCACCCTGTTCAACCGCCAGTCGCGAGGGGTGGAGGTGAGCGAGGCGGCGCGTTCGCTGTACCCGCAGGCCTGCGCGCTGGTCAGCGAGGCCGAGGCCCTGCGCCAGCGCTTTCGCACCAGCGATGCGCGCCAGCACCTGAGCCTGGGCATCGAGCCGGACCTGAGCCCCGCGCAGGTCGCTGCGTTTCTGCGCTTTGCCCACCAGGTGGTGGCGCACCTGTATATCACGCTGCACGAGGGCTGTGCCGGCGATGCGCGCCTGGCGGTGGAAGAACAGTGCTGCGAAGACGAGCTGTTCCTGCCGGTGTGGGACGACCCGTTCGTGCTGGTGAGCGCAGCCGGCAGGCAGCCGGGCACGGTCACCAGCCTGTACCCCTGGGTCATCTGCCCCGAACACCCCTCCCACCAGCGCCTGATGGCGCTGTATGGCAACTCCACCGCGTCGGCGGTGGCCAGCAGCGGCTCGCTGCAGCAGTCGCTGCTGCTGGTGGCGGCCGGGGTCGGCGTGGCGGCGCTGCCGCACTCGCTGGTGAGCGCGGCACAAGGGGTGCAGGTGCATGCGCTCAACAGCCCGCTGCCCAGTCGCCGGGTGGGCCTGTGCTACAGCGGCACTGCGCTGGAGCACCCGGTGCTGCGCCTGCTGCACGCCGCGCTGCGCGACGCCCCGGCCGGTACCTGGCAATGATGCGACAGGCATCGAAAGCCGCGGTCTGAACAGACCGCTGGCTGTTTTCGCGATCTTCAGACTCCGTTAAGAATTGCCTCGGATACTCCTCCCGACACACACCCCGGGAGGCGTGATCGATGCCCGATTCTGACTGGAACATCCCCCTGCCCCTGCACTTCGCAGCCGCAGGCGGTTCGGTGATGAGCCTTGCCAGGGCCTTGCCCGGCGATAGCCTGCGCCCGGCCTACGAGGCCTTCATCCAGCAGCGCTTTCGCAAGGCCCATGGTGCGCATATCGCACAGTTCATGCCGCAGCTGTTCGGCATCAGCGATGCCTCCGGCGCGCTGTGCGCCGTGGCCGGTGTGCGGCTGGCCAGCAGTGAGGCGCTGTTTCTGGAGCGCTACCTGGACGAGCCGATCGCCCCCTTGATCAGCGCCACCGAGAACAACCCTGTCGATCGCAGCGCCATCGTCGAGGTCGGCAACCTGGCGGCCGCCGATACCGGCAGCGCGCGCCTGAGCATCATTGCCGTTACCTACCTGCTGGCCATGGGCGGTCTGGAGTGGGTAGCGTTCACCGGCAGCATCGGCCTGGTAAACAGCTTCCACCGCCTTGGGCTCAAGCCAGTGAGGCTGTGCACGGCCGACCCCCTGCGCCTGGGCGAAGAACGCCATAACTGGGGCAGCTACTACCAGAGCCAGCCCCAGGTGCATGTTGGCAACATCCGTGCAGGCTTCATCCATTTGCGCAACATGGGCGTGTTCACACGCCTGGGCCTGCCTACCGCCGTCGGGGAGGCCTGTCATGTCGCCTGAACTGCAGCATTTCGAACAGGTGCTGCGCAGGCACGCCGAACACACGCCCAACGCCATTGCGTTGTGGGGCGACCAGTTGAAGCTGGACTACGCCACGCTGCAGGCCGAGGTGCAGTACCGCCAGCAACGCCTGCGCGATGAGTCGGCCAGGGTCGTGGCACTGGCCCTGGATAACGGTGTGGAAGCCATGCTGTGGGATCTGGCATTGCTGTTTGCAGGCGTGACCTGCGTGCTGCTGCCGCCCTTTTTCAGCCCCGCACAGCGCAGCCATTGCCTGGCGCAGAGCCAGGCCAGCCTGGTGATTGCCGAGCCGGCCCTGGCCCCCGAACTGCTGGCGTGCGGCTATGTCGAAGACGGCGCGTTCTGGCGCAGGCAATGGTCGGGGCCCGACCTGATGCCCGAGGGCACCGCCAAGCTGACCTTCACCTCCGGCACCACCGGAACCCCCAAGGGCGTATGCCTGGGCGCCGAGAGCATGCTGCGCGTTGCCCGGGCGCTGGAGCAGGCCAGCCGAATCACCGCGCCACAGCACCACCTGACCCTGCTGCCGCTGGCGATCCTGCTGGAGAACCTGGGTGGCTACGCCGCGCTGATGGCCGGGGCCACGGTGAGTGTCCCCAGCCTGGCGGCTCTGGGCATCCAGGGCGCAAGTGGCGTCGATGCTGCGCGCCTGCTCGGCACCCTCGCCGACCGTGCGCCCCACAGCCTGATCCTGGTGCCGCAACTGCTGCTGGTGCTGGTCAGCGCCGCTGAACAGCGCGCCTTCGACCCGCGCACGTTGCGCTTTGCCGCGGTGGGCGGGGCCAGGGTCGCCACCGAACTGCTGATCCGCGCGCAGCGCATCGGCCTGCCGGTGTATGAAGGCTACGGCCTGTCGGAATGCGCCTCGGTGGTGTGCCTGAACCGGCCACAGGCCCATCGCCCCGGCAGCGTGGGTCAGCCACTGCCCCACCTGCAGGTCAGGCTGGCCGAAGACGGCGAGGTGCTGATCAAGGGCTCGGCCCTGCTCGGCTACCTGGGCCAACCGCCGCACACCGACGCCTGGTGGCCCAGCGGTGACCTGGGCGAGCTGGACGCCGAAGGGTTCCTGTACATCAAGGGGCGCAAGAAACACCAGTTCGTCACCAGCTTCGGCCGCAACATCAACCCCGAATGGGTCGAAGCCGAACTGACCCAGCGAGGGGTGTTCGCCCAGGCCTTCGTCTATGGCGAAGCCATGGCTCACAACCACGCATTGCTGTGGCCACATCAACCGGGCTGCACCGACACCGAACTGGCAGCGGCCGTGGCCCAGGCCAATCAGGCCCTGCCCGATTACGCCCAGGTGCATCGCTGGACGCGCCTGGAACAACCGTTCACGACCGCCAATGGCCTGCTCACGGCCAATGGCCGCCCGCGCCGCGATGCCATCGTCGAGCGCTACCGCTCCCAACTCACCGACCCCCTTGCCTGCGAGGCTACCCGACCATGAGCTTTTTCGACACGCTGCAAGAAGCAACCCATCAGCAACGCCATGCGCTGTTCAGCCTGCCGGTGATTCGCGATGCCCTCGAAGGCAAGGTCAGCCTGGATAGCTACCAGGCCTTCCTGGCCCAGGCCTACTACCATGTGCGTCACACCGTACCCTTGATGATGGCATGCGGCGCCCGCCTGCCCTCGCGGCTGGAGTGGCTGCGCAAAGCCGTGTGCGAGTACATCGAAGAGGAGTATGGCCACGAGCAATGGATACTCAACGACATTGCTGCCTGCGGCGGTGACAGCGATGCCGTGCGCGAAGGTCGGCCTTCACTGCCGATCGAGCTGATGGTCGCCTACCTCTACGACCTGATCGCGCGGGGCAACCCGGTAGGGCTGTTCGGCATGGTCAATGTGCTGGAAGGTACCAGTATCGCCCTGGCCACCCATGCCGCGCACAGCATCCGCGCGCGCCTGGCGCTGCCGGAGGCCGCCTTCAGCTACCTCAGTTCCCATGGCTCGCTGGACCTCGAGCACATGCAGACCTATCGCCGTTTGATGAACACCCTGCAGGCCCCTGATGACCAGGCCGCGGTGATCGATGCGTCGCGCGTGGTCTACCGCCTGTATGCCGACATGTTTCGCGGCCTGCCGCACGATGGAGCACAGCATGCGCCTGTCTGACGCCCGCGTGGTCCTGACCGGTGCCAGTGGCGGGATCGGCCTGGCCATAGCCGCCGCCCTTTGCGCCAACGGCGCCCGCGTGCTGGCGGTGGCCAGGCATGCCGAACCCCTGCAAACGCTGCTGCAGGAGTACCCCGCGCAACTGACCTGGATGGGCGCCGACCTGACCTTTCTCGTGGACAGGCGCAAGGTGCTCAACGCGGCCCAGGCCCTGGGCGGCGCGAACCTGCTGATCAATGCTGCGGGCGTGAACCATTTCGCCATGTTCGAGCAACTGGACGACAGTGACATCAATGCCATGCTGGCAGTAAATATCAGTGCCCCCATGTGCCTGACTAGGCTGTTGTTGCCGCTGCTCAAACAGGCCGACAGCGCCATGGTGGTCAATGTCGGGTCTACCTACGGTTCGATCGGCTACCCCGGCTACGCGGCCTACTGCGCGAGCAAGTTCGCCCTGCGCGGGTTTTCCGAAGCGCTGCGCCGGGAACTGGCCGACACCCGGGTCAACGTCCTGTACGTCGCCCCGCGGGCCACCCGCACCCCCATGAACAGCCCGGCGGCGCAGGCCCTGAACGTTGCCCTCAAGGCCAATGTCGATGATCCGAAAACCGTGGCCAGCGCCGTGATTCACGCCATTGCCGGTGATCGGCGCGACCTTTACCTGGGTTGGCAGGAGCGTTTTTTCGTGCGCCTGAACAACCTGCTGCCGCACCTGGTGGACCGCGGTCTGCGCAAGCAGTTGCCACTGATCCGCCGCCTCAGCCACAAGACCGACCGCGAGCCGCCCAAACCATGAAAAAGATTGCCACCTGCCTGCTGGTCTGGGGCCTGAGCCAAGGCGCCTGGGCCCTGGACAATGCCGACCAGCAACGCCTGAACATGCTTCAGCAAAGCTGGGCACACATCCAATACCAATTGCCGCCAGACCAACGCGCGACAGCCTTCGAGCAATTGTCCAGCCAGGCCTCGGCGTTTACCCGGGAACGTCCGACCACGGCTGAAGCCTGGATCTGGTCGGGCATCGTCACCAGCAGTTGGGCCGGTGCGCAGGGCGGGCTGGGCGCGCTGGGCAAGGCCAAGACGGCCAAGGCCGACCTTGAAAAGGCGCTGACGCTGGACCCCAGGGCGCTGCAGGGCTCCGCCTACACCAGCCTTGCAGCCCTGTATGATCGCGTACCAGGCTGGCCAATCGGCTTTGGTGACGCCGACAAGGCCGAACAGCTGCTCAAGCAGGCCTTGCTGATCAATCCCGATGGAATCGACAGCCTGTACTTCTGGGGCGATCACCTCTACCGTCAAAAGCGTTACCCCGAGGCCAGGGCAGCCTTGCTCAAGGCACTGCAAGCCACCCCGAGGCCAGGGCGTGAAATCGCCGATAGCGGACGTCGCCATGAAATCAACGCGCTGCTGGCGGACATCGACAAGAAACTCGACTGACAGGAGTCACCGTGCGCTTGCTGCTGATAGAAGATGACGTGGCCCTGGGTGAAGGCATTCATCAGGCCCTGGGGCGCGAGGGCTACACCGTCGACTGGCTCCGGGACGGCAGCAGCGCCCTGCATGCGCTGCTCAGTGAAACCTTCGACCTGGCGGTGCTCGACCTGGGGCTGCCGCGTATGGACGGCCTCCAGGTGCTGCGTCGCCTGCGTCATAGCGGCTCCACCCTGCCGGTGCTGATACTCACCGCGCGCGATGCCACCGAAGACCGCATTGCCGGGCTGGATGCAGGTGCCGACGACTACCTGATCAAACCCTTCGACCTGGCGGAGCTCAAGGCGCGCCTGCGGGCCCTGCTGCGCCGCAGCGCCGGGCGGGCCAAGGCAAGAATCGAGCATGCAGGCATCAGCCTGGACCCCGGCACTCAGCAGGTGTCCTTCCATGGGCAGAACGTGCCCCTGACGCCCAAGGAATATCAGCTGCTGCATGAGCTGCTTTCACCGCCGGGGCGTGTCATGACCCGCGAGCGGCTGACCCAGTTGCTTTACGGCTGGAACGAAGAAGCAGAAAGCAACACCCTGGAGGTGCACATCCATCACCTGCGCAGAAAATTCTCCGCCGACCTGATCCGAACCGTACGCGGCGTGGGTTATCTGGTGGAGGAGCGCCGATGATGTCGATCCGACGCCGTACCCTGACCCTGATCATCGGCCTGATGCTTACCGGCCTGATGATTCTCAGCGCCTTCAACCTGCATGACAGCAACCATGAAATAGCCGAGGTGTATGACGCACAACTGGCCCAGAACGCGCGGCTTCTGCAGGGCGTCATGCGCATGCCGCTGGCTGGCGACCAACACACCGAACTGTACCAGGCGTTCAACCAGGCCCTGAGCGAAGCCACACCCAGGCTTGACGGCCACCCTTATGAAAGCAAGATCGCGTTTCAGGTGTGGGATGCGCAGGGCCAGGTGCTGGTACATACCAACAGCGCCCCCGCCTTCACCTCGCCACCGTCGGCACCGGGCTTCAGTGACGTGCATGACCTGCATGGCCGGCAGTGGCGCGCCTTCCTGCTCGAAGACAAAATCAACCAGGTGCGGATCTGGGTGGGCGAGCGCGACGACGTACGCACTGACCTGGTCGACCGCATCGTACGCCACACCCTGTGGCCCAATATGCTCGGCAGCCTGATCCTGGCAGCAATGGTCTGGCTGGCCATTGGCTGGGGGCTCAAACCCCTGGCCAACATGGCAGCCACCCTGCGTGCCCGTCATTCAGGGTCGCTTGAACCTCTGCAACTGATGCCATTGCCTGCAGAACTCGAACCGATGCAGGCCGCGCTGAACCGCATGCTGGCGCAGATCCAGGAAGTGCTGGAACGCGAGCGACGCTTCATTGCCGACGCGGCTCATGAAATGCGCACGCCCCTGGCGGTCCTGCGGGTGCACGCGCAAAACCTGCAGGAGGCCGGGACCGAACAGGAGCACCGTGAATCGCTGGCGCACCTGATACACGGGGTGGACCGCGCCAGCCGTCTGGTCAACCAGCTGCTCACCATGGCACGCCTGGAACCGCAGCCGGGTCATGCCCATGCCCCGCGAATCGACCTTGAACACACTGTGCGCGACAGCCTGGTGCAGATGACCCCATGGCTACTGGACCAGGGCCTTGAACTGGTGTTCGAGGCCGCCCCGGGCAACTACCTTGCCCGAGTGGATGGCGGGGCGATCGATATCGCACTCAACAACCTGGTGACCAATGCCGCGAACTTCTCCCCCGAGGGAGGGATCATCAGCGTTCGCCTGAGCCGCCAGCCGACGCATTTCGTGCTGTCGATACAGGACGAGGGGCCTGGTATCGACGAAGCTGAACGCGAGCGCCTGTTCGAACGCTTCTACAGTCGTGGCAATGCACAGGGCGCCGGCCTTGGCCTGGCCATCGTCCAAGCGGTCGCCATGCGGCTGGGCGGTCAGGTCCGGCTGGAGAACATGGCCACCGGCGGGCTGTGCGCAACCCTGGAGATTGCGCTGGACTGAACCCGCCCCCCCGCTGACAGGTAGCCATCGACGGTCATGGCGCCAGGTCAGGGTCCGAGTCGCTGTGCTTCTGGCCGATCGGGTCGGTGGCCGGCGACTGCTGCGGCGCCTGGGTATCGATGCCCGGTGGCGGCGCAAGCTGCAGTATCTCGCTGGTGTAGGCCCACTCCTGCTGCACCCGGGCCGGGTCGTCGTTCAGGTGGGTGCCGTAGCTGGGCACGATCTGGTGCAGCTTCTGCTGCCAGGCCGGGCTGGCGACCTTGTCCTTGAACACCTTCTGCAGCACTTCGAGCATGATCGGCGCCGCGGTGGATGCGCCGGGCGATGCGCCCAGCAGCCCGGCAATGCTGCCATCGGCCGCGCTCACCACCTCGGTGCCCAGCTTGAGCACCCCGCCCTTTTCCTTGTCGCGCTTGATGATCTGCACCCGCTGCCCGGCCTGCCACAGGCGCCAGTCTTCCTTCTTGGCCTGGGGGAAGTAGGTCTGCAGCGCCTCGAAGCGGTCGTCGTCCGATTGCATCAGCTGGCCTGCCAGGTACTGCACCAGGTCGAACTGGTCGATCCCCACCTTGGTCATGGGCCACAGGTTATGGGTGGTCATGCTGGAGAACAGGTCCAGGTACGAGCCTTCCTTGAGAAACTTGGTGGAGAAGGTCGCGAACGGCCCGAACAGGATCACCCGCTTGCCATCGAGTACCCGGGTATCCAGGTGCGGCACCGACATCGGCGGCGCGCCCGTGGCGGCGATGCCGTAGGCCTTGGCCATGTGCTGCTGGGCGATGGTGGGGTTGTCGGTGACCAGGAACGAGCCGCCCACCGGGAAGCCCGCGTAGTCCTGGGCCTCGGGAATGCCGGACTTCTGCAGCAGCGGCAGCGCCGCGCCGCCGGCACCGATGAACAGGAACTTGGCATCGGCGGTCGACTTCTCGCCGCTCTTGAGGTTCTTGTACTCCACATGCCAGGAGCCGTCGTCATTGCGACGGATGTCCTCGACCTCGCTGGACAGCTTGAGCGAGAAATTCTCCTGCTGCTGCAGGTGCGCCACGAACTGGCGGGTGATCTCGCCGAAGTTCACGTCGGTGCCGATCGGCGTCCAGGTGGCGGCGATCTTCTGGTTGGGGTCGCGGCCCTCCATCATCAGCGGCACCCACTTGCGGATCTGTGCCGGGTCTTCGGAGTACTGCATCGGCCGGAACAGGGGGCTGGCCTGCAGCGCCTCGTAGCGGCGCTTGAGGAAACTGATGTTGTCGTCACCCCACACGAAGCTCATGTGCGGCGTGGAATTGATGAACGAGCGCGGGTTCTTCAGCACCCCGTTCTTGACCTGCCAGGCCAGGAACTGGCGCGTCACCTGGAACGCCTCGTTGATCTCGACCGCCTTGGTGATGTTGATCTTGCCGTCCTTGTCCTCGGGCGTGTAGTTCAGCTCGGCCAGCGCCGAGTGCCCGGTGCCGGCGTTGTTCCAGCCGTTGGAGCTTTCCTCGGCCACCCCGTCCAGGCGCTCGACCATCTCCATCGACCAGCCCGGCTCCAGCTCGTTGAGCCAGATTGCCAGCGTGGCGCTCATGATGCCGCCCCCCACCAGCAGTACATCGACCTTCTTCGATTCCGCCCCCTGCGCCTGGCCGGCCGCCAGTGACACGGCCAGGCCCAATGTGGCCACGTTCCTTGCGAACTTCATGGCATATCCCCCCAATTGCATTACGAGACGATCCAGTGAGTGTGGCTCATGGATCGCGCATGACAAGCCGTACAAGCGACCCGATGTGGTCAGTGGGGTTCCCTTGGATCGGGCCGCGGCGGCGCCAGGGCACGGGCAAAACGCTATCAAACTGAACCAATTCATCAGCTAAGGATCAGTTTTAGCATCGTGAAACCACAGGATTTGATACCTTGTCCGCGCTTTCTACACTTGGCCGGGATCGCTTGTGCCCTTCCCCTGCACGGCCTGCCAACACGCCTTCAGGAGGGATCTTGTGACCACCACCCACCCCAGCGACGCTTTCCAGATCGCCCTGGCCAACTGCGCCCGTGAACAGATCCGTACCCCCGGCAGCATTCAGCCCCAGGGGTTCATGGTCGTGGTGCAGGAGCCGGCCATGTTGATCCGCCAGGTCAGCGAGAACCTGCCGGACTGGCTGGGGGTGGAGATCGACGCCTTGCTGGGCGTGCATTTCGATGCGGTGGTGCAGGACGGTTGCAGTTTCGTCGAGCAGCTGGGCGAACTCGACGAAGACCAGTCCCAGCCCTATCACGTGGCCGACGTACAGTTTCTGATCGGCCAGCAGGCGCAGCGCCTGCCGATGATGCTGCACCGCCACGACCAGGTGCTGATCGCCGAATTCCAGCGTCCGGCCGCTGTGCCGGCGCCGAGCTCGCGCCTGTACCCGCTGGTGCGCTCCTTCGTTGGCGGCGCACCGGACAGCGAGAGTATCGACGAGCTGTGCGAGCGGGCGGTGCGCGTGATCAAGCGCCTGACCGGGTTCGGCCGGGTCAAGTCCTACCGCTTCGACACCGAGGGCAACGGGCTGGTCAACGCCGAGCTGGTCGACGACGACTACCCCAGCTACAAGGGCCTGTGCTTCCCTGCTTCGGACATCCCGGCGCAGGCCCGGGCGCTGTACTGTGCCAACCGCATCCGCGTGATCGAGGATGCCGACTACCAGCCGGCGCGCCTGCTGCCGGCCGCCAACCTGCTCACCGGCCAACCCCTGGACCTGAGCTTCTCGACCCTGCGCAGCGTCTCGCCCGTGCACCTGCAATACATGCGCAACATGCAGACCTGGGCCTCGATGTCGGTTTCCATCGTGGTCGAGGGCCGGTTATGGGGGCTGGTGTCGTGTCATCACCGCACCCCGCGCAGCGTGAGCTTTCAGGTGCGTACCGCCTGCGAACTGCTGGGCCGGGTGCTGTCGCTGCAGATCGAGACCCGCGAAGCCCACCTGCGCCACGCGCGCATGCTCGAGATCCGCCAGCGCATCGTGCAACTGCTGGGCGCCATCGCCGACCAGGACAGCGTGCGCCTGGGCCTGCGCGCCCTGCCCGACATCTTCACCGACTTCGTCGGCGCCGCCGGTGCCGCAGTGGTGTCCAGCACCGGCTGCGACACCTACGGGCACACCCCGCCCCAGGCGCGGATCATGGCCCTGGTGGGCTGGCTGACCGCCCGCGGCGACGCCGAGGTGTTCCATACCGACAACGCCGGGCGCGATATCCCGCACCTGACGGGGCTGGCCGACATGGCCAGCGGCATCCTTGCCGTGTCCATTTCCGAATTGCACCCGCATTACCTGATCTGGTTCAAACCCCAGCAGTCCCAGGTGGTGCACTGGGCCGGCCGCCCGGAAAAAAGCATCGCCCAGAGCGGCTCGCTGAACCCGCGCGAAAGCTTCGAGCAGTGGCAGCAGATCGTCGAAGGCTTCTCGACCCCCTGGGACCCCAGCGAAATCGAGGGCGTGCAGGAGCTGCGCCAGGCCATCCTCGGCATCGTGCTGCGCAAGGCCGAAGAACTGGCGCAACTGTCCGAATCCCTGGAAAAGACCAACAAGGAACTGGAAGCCTTCTCCTACAGCGTTTCCCACGACCTGCGCGCGCCGCTGCGTCATATCGCCGGCTACGCCGAGCTACTCAGCGATGCCGAAGGCGCCAACATGTCCGAGCGCAGCCTGCGCTTTCTGGGCACCATCGAGAACTCCGCCAAGTTCGCCGGCACACTGGTGGACAACCTGCTGAGCTTCTCGCAGATGGGCCGGTGCGCCATGCACCTGTCCGACGTCAACCTGTCGGCGATGGTCGCCTCCATCAAGCTGGAGATGCTGCCCGACTACGAGGGCCGCGACATCCGCTGGACCTTCAACGCCCTGCCGATCGTGGTGGCCGACCCGGCCTTCCTGCACCTGGCCCTGCGCAACCTCATCGCCAACGCCATCAAGTACACCCGCGGCCGGCCGGTGGCGCTGATCGAGGTCGACGTGCAGGAACGCGACGACGCCCACGTGATCAGCGTGCGCGACAACGGCGTCGGCTTCGACATGCAGTACGCCAACAAGCTGTTCGGCGTGTTCCAGCGCCTGCACCGCATGGAAGAGTTCGAAGGCACCGGCATCGGCCTGGCCAATGTGCGGCGCATCATCGAGCGCCATGGCGGCACGGTATGGGCCCACGGTGTCCCGGACCAGGGCGCGACGTTCTATTTTTCACTTCCAAAGAAAACCCTCATGCCCACTGCATGACCCACACGAGGGCGCTCCATGCTCAAACCGATACTCCTGGTAGAAGACAACCCCAACGACCTCGAACTGACCCTGCTCGCGCTCGAGCGCAGCCAGCTGGCCAACGAGGTGATCGTGGTACGCGACGGCGCCGAGGCGCTGGACTACCTGTTCCGCAGGAACAGCCATGCCGACCGCCCGCAAGGCAACCCGGCAGTGCTGCTGCTCGACCTCAAGCTGCCCAAGGTCGATGGCCTGGAGGTGCTCGAACAGGTGCGCGACTCGGCCGACCTGCGCAGCATTCCGGTGGTGATGCTGACCTCGTCCCGCGAAGAGCCGGACCTGGACCGCGCCTATCAGCTGGGCGTGAATGCCTACGTGGTCAAACCCGTGGAGTTCAAGGAGTTCGTCGGCGCCATCTCCGACCTGGGGATTTTCTGGGCCGTGCTCAACGAGCCACCGCCCGGTTCCACCCGGGTCGTGCGTCGCCCCAAGTCATGATGACAAGACATGCCTAGACGAGAGCCCGGAGCGCCGACGCCGCTCCCCAGAATAAAGCTGCTGCTGATCGAAGACAGCACCCACGACGTCGAGCTCACGCTGTTGACGCTGGAGCGCTATGGCCTGCAGGTCGACCCGGTGGTGGTACACGATCACATCGGCGCCTGCGAGGCCATGCAGCAGCACACCTTCGACGTGATTGTGTGCGACTACCTGCTGCCCTCCTCGTCGGGCATCCAGGTGCTCGAGGTGGCCCAGCGGGCGGCCCCGGAAACGCCGTTCATCTTCCTGTCCGGCATCTTCGGCGAACAGCAGGCGGTGGAGACCATGCGCCTGGGCGCGGTCGACTACGTGCTCAAGCAGAACCTCAAGGTGCTGCCCAAGGCCATCCGCCGCGCCGTGCTCGAAGTGCGCGAACGCGAGAAGCGCCGCGCTGCGGAAAACGCCCTCGAAGAGGTCGAGACCCGCGCCCGCCTGGCCATCCAGGCTGCGGAGATGGGCGTGTGGGAACTGAGCGTGCCCAGCGGCTCGGTGCTGTGGGACGAGCGCTGCCGCGCCCTGTACGAAGTCACGCCCAGCTGCAACCTGCACCTTGACCAGGTGCTGGAGCACTGCCACCCCGACGACCGGGCTATGCTGCGGGCCAAGGTCGAGCAGGCCCTGAGCTGCGAATCGGTGTTCCATGCCGAGTACCGCGTGCAGTTGTCGGGCGGTCGCCTGCGCTGGATCAACTCCAACGGCCGTTCGCTGTTCAAGGATGGCCGCTGCGTGCGTTTCAGCGGGGTGATGCAGGACATCAGCGAGC
Source organism: Pseudomonas sp. 8209 (assembly GCF_028682105.1). Taxonomy (NCBI): domain Bacteria; kingdom Pseudomonadati; phylum Pseudomonadota; class Gammaproteobacteria; order Pseudomonadales; family Pseudomonadaceae; genus Pseudomonas; species Pseudomonas sp. 8209. The sequence continues at coordinate 261,713 of NZ_JANIAH010000007.1, read as the reverse complement.
GCAAGGTCGCCACCCAGGCCCTGGTGCAGTTGACCGAAACCCTGGGCGAGCGCGTAGAGCAACGCACCCGCGAGCGCGACCGCACCTGGGAGCTGTCGCGTGAACTGCTGGGGGTGCTGCGCTTCGACATGACCCCGATCAACTTCAACCCGGCCTGGGAGGCGGCGCTGGGCTGGTCGCGGGACCAGATCGGCAGCCTGCGCCTGTGGGAGCTGATCCACCCCCTCGATCTGGACGCCACCATCAAGGAAACCCGCAGCATCGCCAGCGGCAACGTATCGACCCGCTTCGTCAACCGCATGCGCCACGCCAACGGCGACTACCGGTGGCTGTCCTGGACCATCGTGCCGGAGAACGGCCTGATGTACGCCGCCGTGCGCGACATCACCGATGAGCGTGCGGTGGTCGAGGAACTGGCCGCCACCAACAAGCGCCTGCGCGAACAGATCGACGAGAAGGAACGCGTGGAAGCCACGCTGCAGCAGATGCAGCGCCTGGAAGTGGTCGGCCAGCTGACGGCTGGAGTGGCCCACGACTTCAACAACCTGCTCACGGTGATCCTCACCAGCGCGACCTTTGCCACGCGCGACATTGCCCGCGGCAACCTGGACAAGGCCCGCACCCGGCTGGAACACATCACCGATGCCGGTGAACGTGGCGCCCGGCTCACGGCCCAGCTGCTGTCGTTCTCGCGCCGCCAGCGCCTGCAACCGCGCCCGGTGGACCTGAACGCCACCGTGCGCGGCATGCAGAGCCTGCTGAACAAGGCGCTGGGGGCCAATATCTGGGTAGAGATGTCGCTGGCCCCGGACCTGTGGACCGCCTCGGCGGACCTGACCCAGACCGAGATGATCATCCTCAACCTCATCATCAACGCCCGCGACGCCATGGCCAACGGGCCCGGCTCGGTGCTGCTGCGTACCCACAACGTCACCGTGGAGGCCGCGCCCCTGCGGCCCGAAGACCCGGAACCCGGCCACTACGTGGTGTTCTCCATCGTCGACTCGGGCAGCGGCATGAACGAGGACACCCTGCTCAGGGCCTTCGAGCCGTTCTTCACCACCAAGCCGGTGGGGCATGGATCGGGGCTGGGGCTGGCCCAGGTATTCGGTTTCGCCAAGCAGTCCGGTGGTGGGGTGCGCATCGAAACCACCCTGGATGTCGGCACCACGGTCAGCGTGTACCTGCCGCGGATCCAGGGCGACGCCGTGGCCGTGCTGCCCAGCCCTGCGCCGGTGAGTGAACCGCATCAGCCGCTGGGCTCGACCATCCTGCTGGTGGACGATGACAGCACCGTGCGTACCCTCACGGCCACCTTGCTGGAATCGTTTGGCCTGAAGGTGGTGCAGGCGCGCAACGGCCCGGATGCACTGAACATGCTGAGCCCCGAGATCGACCTGCTGCTGACCGACTACGCCATGCCGGGCATGACCGGCGGCGAGCTGGCAGCCCTGGTCAAGCGCTCCTACCCGCAGTTGCCGGTGGTGTTCGTGACTGGCTATGCCAATACCGACGTGCTGGGGCTGAGCCATTCGACGGTGATCCAGAAGCCGTTCAGCGAGCGCGACTTGCGCAGCAAGATCTGGGCAGCGCTGGCGCGTTGAAAAAACCTGTACACGCTTTCTACCTGGCCGAGCAAAAAAGATTATTCTTGAATGACATTTTTCAACGCCAGACTATGTGAGAGCCGAATATGAAGATCGATGACATGGACGCCTTCGTCGCCGTCATCCGCTGCCAGTCGACCAACCTTGCGGCGCAGTCGCTGCAGTTGACGCAGCCGGCCATCACACGACGCGTGCAGAACTTCGAGGAAGACCTGGGCACCAACCTGCTCGACCGCAACACCAAGCCGCTCAAGCCCACGCCCATGGGCTGGCGCGTGTACGAACAGTGCAAGGCCATCCTGCGCGAGATCGACACCCTGCGCGAGCTGGTGGCCAGCCACGGCTCGCCCAGCGGCACCCTGCGCCTGGGCGTGCCGCAGACCATCGGCGATGTGGTGCTGCTCGATGCCCTGGCGCAGATTCGCCAGGCCTACCCCGAGCTGCGGACCCAGGTCGCCAGCGGCTGGGGCAGCGCGCTGATCGCCAGGATGGAAAACGGCGAGCTGGATGCGGCCGCCGCGCTGTTCCCCTCCGGCAAGATCTTCCCCGAAGGCATCGCCAGCCGTTCCATCGGCCGCATGCACCTGCGGGTGGTGGCCGCCAAGGGCAGCGCCAGCAAGCGCAGCTACAAGCTCAAGGACTGCTACAGCCAGGGCTGGGTGCTCAACCCCGACGGCTGCGGGTTTCGCGCCGGCCTGCAGCGCGCCTTGAGCGAGCAGGGGCTGTCGCTGCAGATCAACCTGGAAACCTTCGGCACCGAACTGCAACTGGGCCTGGTCGCCAACGGCCAGGGCCTGGGGCTGGTGCCCGAGCCGCTGCTGGCCGCCAGCCGTCATCGCGACCTGCTTGAAGTGGTCAACGTCAGCGACTTCAAGCCCCAGGTCGACCTGTGGCTGTTTCACCCCAGCTACCTGGGCAACCTGCAGGAGCCGGTGGAGCTGTTCGGCAGCGTCACGGCGCAGCGGCTGGCGCTGTAGCAGCCCCGCCCTGCCCCGCATCAGCCAAGGCAGCGGGCCTCACTCCAGCGTGATGTTGCCCGCCCGGATCACCTCGCCCCACCGTGCGCCGTCATCGGCGATCAGCTTGGCAAACCCCGCCGGGGTACTGTGCTCGACGCTGATCCCGTTCTGCGCGAACCGCTCGGCGGTCTGCGGCGCCTGGGCAATCGCGGCAATCGCCGCGCTCAACTGCTCGACCAGCTGCGGCGAAGCGCCCTTGGGCAGCACCAGGCCGAACCAGCCCGATGCCTCGAACCCCGGCAGGCCTGCCTCGCTGGCACTCGGCACCCCTGGCAGCAACGGCGAGCGCTGCGCGCTGCTGAGCACCAGCCCCTTGAGCTTGCCGGCCTGGATCTGCGGGGCCAGCACGGTGAGGGTATCCACCGCCACATCCACCTCGCCGCCCAGCACCGCCGTGACCGCCGGCGCACTGCCCTTGTACGGCACGTGCAGCAGGTCGATGCCCGCCAGGTTCTTCAGCAACTCCCCGGACAGGTGGCACAGGGTGCCGTTGCCGCACGACGAATAGCTCAACGCGCCCGGGCGCGCCTTGGCCTGGTCGATCAGCGCCTGCAGCGTGTCGACCTTGCTGGCAGCCGGTACGGCCACCACGTTGGGCACCGAGGCCAGCACCGCCACGGGCGTGAAGTCCTGCAGCGGGTCGTAGCGCAGGCCCTTCTGCAGGTTGGGCAGTATGGTCAGCTGCCCGGCGGTGGCCAGCGACAGCGTGTAGCCATCGGGTTTGGCCTTGGCCACCGCCTCGGCGGCGATTGCGGTGCCGGCACCGGGCTTGTTGTCGACCACCACCGGCTGGCCCAGCGAGGCCGACAACTGCTCGGCGTAGTAGCGCCCCACGGTATCGGCAGCGCCGCCCGGCGGGAACGGCACCACCAGGGTCACGGCGCGGCTCGGGTAGGCATCGGCCTGGGCCAGTGCGGCAACGCCCAGGGCCAGTGCGGCCAGGGCAAACTTGAGCGGTAGGATGATTTTCATGCAAAGGTCCTGGAACAGTCAGGGTTGAAGCAGCCCTCAGTCTTCACTGAAGGCCACATGGCGCGTGGCGCGCACCCGCGGGATGAGCATCAGCCCCACCGCCAGCACGCACAGAATCAACAGGGTCAGGCTCAATGGCCGGGTGACGAACACCGTGGGGTCGCCCCGCGACAGCAGCATCGCCCGGCGCAGGTTCTCCTCCATCAACGGGCCGAGCAGATAACCCAGAAGCAGTGGCGCCGGCTCGCAGCGCAGCTTGATGAACAGGTAGCCCAGCAACCCGAACGCCACCGTGAGCAGCACGTCGAACAGGCTGTTGTTGACGCTGTACACGCCAATGCAGCAGAACAGCAGGATCGACGGGTACAGCAGGCGGTACGGCACCGACAGCAGCCGCACCCAGATCCCCACCAGCGGCAGGTTGAGCACCAGCAGCAACAGGTTGCCGATCCACATGCTCACGATCAGCCCCCAGAACAGCTCGGGGCGCTCGTCGATCACCTGCGGGCCCGGCACGATGCCGTGGATCATCATGGCCCCGGCCATCAGCGCCATCACCGCGTTGGAAGGCAGGCCCAGCACCAGCATCGGGATGAACGAGGTCTGCGCCCCGGCGTTGTTGGCAGACTCCGGCCCGGCCACGCCCTCGATGGCGCCCTGGCCGAAGCGCTCGGGGTGCCTGGCGATACGCTTTTCGACCATGTACGAGGCAAACGCGCCCAGCATCGCCCCGCCCCCCGGCAGCACGCCCAGCACCGCGCCCAGGCCGGTGCCGCGCAGCATCGGCTTCCAGCTGCGCCGGTAGTCTTCGCGGGTCGGCATCAGGCTGCCAACCCGCGCCACCTGGGGCGGCTGGCCGCGGCTGCGCTCCAGGTTGGCGATGATTTCGGCGATGCCGAAGATGCCCATCGAGATCACCACGAAACTGATGCCGTCGCTCAACTGGGGCAGGCCGAAGGTAAAGCGCTCCACCCCGGAATTCACGTCGGTGCCCACCAGGCCCAGCAGCAGGCCCAGCAGGGTCATGGCCACGGCCTTGAGCACGTCGCCCTGGGCCAGCACCACGGCGGCCACCAGGCCCAGCAGCATCAGCGAGAAGTACTCGGCCGGGCCGAACTTCAGCGCCACCTCGGCCAGCGGTGCGGCAGCAGCGGCCAGCAGCAGGATCGACAGGCTGCCGGCAATGAACGAACCGATCGCGGCAATGGCCAGGGCCGCCCCGGCCCGGCCCTTGCGTGCCATGGCATGGCCGTCCAGGCAGGTCACCACCGAGGACGACTCGCCCGGCAGGTTGACCAGGATCGCCGTGGTCGAGCCGCCGTACTGGGCGCCGTAATAGATGCCCGACAGCATGATCAATGCCGCCGCCGGGCTCAGGCCGTAGGTGATCGGCAGCAGCATGGCGATGGTGGCCACCGGCCCCAGGCCGGGCAGCACCCCCACCAGCGTGCCCAGGGTCACACCGATCAGGCAGTACAGCAGGTTGTTCAGGGTGAAGGCGGCTTCAAGGCCGATACCCAGGTGTGCCAACAGCTCCATGGGTCGCTCCTCAGACAGGCCAGGCCGGCAGGTTCAGGCCCAGCCCGTAGCCGAACACCAGCACGCTGAACAGCCCCAGCGCGCTGCCCACCGCCAGCAGTTCGCCCAGGTGCGCCTTGTGCCGGCCCAGGCCGCTGAGCAGCGTCATGCACAGGGTCGCCAGCGCCAGGCCAAGGCTGGGCAGCAGCAGCGCGAACGCCACCACGCTGGCACTGATGGCCAGCGCCGGGCGGACGATGAACAGCCCGCCCAGCGTGACCTTCTCGCGGCCCAGCCACAGGCCGCGCACCAGCAAGGCCACGCCCAGCCCGCACAGGGCCAGGCTCACCAGCCAGGGAAAGTAGCCTGCGCCCATGCGCATCGCCGTGCCGCTGGCATAGGCGCTGCCCACCAGCAGCCCGGTCAGGCCGAAGCCCAGGAACAGGCAGCCGGCCAGCACTTCGCGGGCATCGAGGTTCAGGGTCAGGGAATGCGGGCGCGCAGTGGCGGCCCGTTGCAGAGCATCTCGCACGCAGGTCTCCAGGTGCCGGTACGGCACAAGGCAAGGCGATCCGCGCGTGCGGTCTCGGGGTGGGGTTGGGGTTGCTGCGCCGTTCAGGCGCTGCGTTGTGCCTGGCGCGCCGCGACCTTGGCGTGGGTCAGCGGGATCAGCTCGCGGCCGTAGTCGGCGGCGTCGTTGATCGGGTCGAACCCGCGAATCAGAAAGGTGGTCACGCCCAGCTCGTAGTACGCCAGCAAGGCATCGGCCACCTGCTCGGGGGTTCCCACCAGCGCGGTGGAGTTGTGCCCACCGCCAACCAGTGCAGCCATACCGGTCCACAGGCGCTCATCCACGCGCTCGCCTTGCGCCACGGTGTCCAGCAGGCGCTGCGCACCGACGCTCTGCGGCTTGTTGGCCACCACCGGGCCGGCGCGCTCCAGGCGCTGGCGAGCGGTATCGAGAATGGCATCGGCCTTGGCCCAGGCCGCAGCTTCGGTATCGGCGATGATGGGCCGGAACGACACGCTGAACTGCACCTGGCGCCCGTGCAAGGCCGCCTGGGCACGTACTGCCTGAATGGTTTCGCGGGTCTGCTCCAGCGACTCGCCCCACAGCGCGAACACATCGGCATGCTTGCCGGCCACTTCCAGGGCCGCCGCCGAAGAACCACCGAAGAACACCGGCAGGTGCGGCTTTTGCAAAGGCTTGATGGCGGAGAAGGCGTTCTGCGCCTGGTAGAAGGTGCCGTGATGATCGAAGGGGGTGTCTTGGGTCCAGACCTTGCGCACCACCTCCAGAAACTCGTCGCTACGCGCATAGCGCTGGTCGTGGTCGAGGTAGTCGCCGTCCTTGCGTTGCTCGCCGTCATTGCCGCCACTGATCACGTGCAGCGCCAGGCGTCCGTCGAGCAGGTGATCGAGGGTCGCCAGCTTGCGCGCGGCCAGGGTAGGCGCCACGAAGCCGGGGCGATGCGCCAGCAGAAAGCCGATACGCGGCGCCGCCAGCCCGGCCAGGGCCGTGACCAGAAAGCCGTCGGGCTGATCCGACCAGTACCCCACCAGAATCCGGTCGAAGCCTGCCTGCTCGTGCACCTGGGCAAAACGGGTGATGTACGCCTTGTCGAAGATCGGGCCAGCCGGATCGAGGGTCTCCGAAGACAGGCGGTGGCCGATCATGCCGATGAATTGAACGCTCATGGGGGGCTCCTTGAAGAGGGCGAAGAAAGCTTATTGGTTATAGAAGGTTCTTTCTTCAAAACGAACGCTTATAAGCTACCGAGCCCGCCACCCCTGGTGAAATTCATTTTAGGCATAACCTAATATAAAAAATGATTTATAACGAAATGACTTTAAAATTCACTTTACGCATATTAGCTTATGCTCAATTTGAATTTTGAGAATCATCAGGCGGTTGCTAGGGTGATTCGAAACCGTAGCCAGAGCCCCGACCATGACCGACCCCCTTCGCCTGGACCGCTTGCGTCAGTTCATCGACGAACTGGCCAGCCTGCTCGACCGAGAAACCGATGAAGCGGCCCTTCTCGATGATGGCCAGCGCCTGTTGCAGCAACTGGTGGCCCATGACGACTGGCTGCCGCCAGAGCTGGCCCAGCCCAGCCCCGAACGCTATCAGCAGTACCTGCTGCACTGCGATTCGCGCCAGCGCTTCTCCATCGTCAGCTTCGTGTGGGGGCCGGGGCAGACCACGCCGGTCCACGACCACCGGGTATGGGGCCTGATCGGCATGCTGCGCGGCGCCGAATACGCCCAGGGTTTTGCCCGCAGCGAGCACGGCGCGCTGCTGCCGTCCGGCAGCCCGGTGCGCCTCGAGCGCGGCCAGGTCGAGGCGGTGTCGCCGCGCATCGGCGACATCCATCAGGTCAGCAATGCCTTCGACGACCAGGTGTCGATCAGCATCCACGTGTACGGCGCCAACATCGGCGCGGTCAGGCGTGCCGTGTACCTGGCCGACGGCAGCGAGAAACCCTTCATTTCCGGTTATTCCAACACCCAATTGCCCAATCTGTGGGACCTGTCAAAAGAGAACCTTGCGCCATGAGCACCCCGACCATCCGCACCTACGCCCACCTGCGCCAGCACTTGCTGGCCAGGCATGAACTGGCCCTGATCGATGTGCGCGAAGAAGCGCCCTTCGCCGTGGAACATCCGCTGTTCGCGGCCAACATCCCGCTGTCCAGGCTTGAAATCGAAATCTACGCGCGAGTGCCCCGGCGCGATACACCGATCACCGTGTATGACGATGGCGAGGGCCTGGCGCAGATTGCGCTCCAGCGCCTGGGTCAACTTGGCTACAGCGACGTGGCCCTGCTCGAAGGCGGCCTGGCCGGCTGGCGCGAGGCCGGCGGCGAGCTGTTCCAGGATGTGAACGTACCGAGCAAGGCGTTTGGCGAACTGGTGGAAAGCCAGCGCCACACCCCTTCGCTGGCGGCCGAAGAAGTGCACGCACTGCTGAACGAAAAGGCCGACGTGGTGGTGCTGGATGCGCGTCGCTTCGACGAATACCAGACCATGAGCATTCCGGGCGGCATCAGCGTGCCGGGTGCCGAACTGGTGCTGCGGGTGGCCGAGCTGGCACCGAACCCGGCCACCCGCGTGATCGTCAATTGCGCCGGGCGCACCCGCAGCATCATCGGCACCCAGTCGCTGGTCAACGCCGGCATTCCCAACCCGGTATCGGCTTTGCGCAACGGCACCATTGGCTGGACATTGGCGGGGCAGACCCTGGCCCATGGCCAATCGCGGCGCTTTGGCGACGTGAGCCCGGCCAACCGGCAGCGCGCCGCCGAACAGGCCCGCGCCGTGGCCGACAAGGCCGGCGTCGTGCGTGCGGACAGCCAGACGCTGGCGGCGTGGCGCGCCCAGGCCGATCGCAGTACTTATGTGTTCGATGTGCGCACCCCCGAGGAATTTGCCCGGGGCCACCTGCCAGGCAGCCGCTCGACGCCGGGTGGTCAGCTGGTGCAGGAAACCGACCATGTGGCCAGTGTGCGCGGGGCGCGCATCGTGCTGATCGATGACGATGGCGTGCGTGCCAACATGAGTGCGTCGTGGTTGGCGCAGATGGGTTGGGAGGTGGCGGTGCTCGATGGCTTGGGCGCAGGCGACTTCAGCGAAACGGGTGATTGGCAGCCGCCGTTGCCGGCGTTGCCGCAGCCTTCGACCATCGACCCCGAGCAGTTGGTGCAGTGGCAGGCCGACGCCGACACGGTGCTGCTCGACTTCACCACCAGTGCCAATTACGTGCAGCGGCACATACCGGGTGCGCACTGGGCGATCAGGGCACAGCTGGAGCAGGCACTGGAGCGCTTGCCGGTGGCGGGACGTTACGTGCTGACCTGCGGCAGCAGCTTGCTGGCGCGGTTCGCGGCGCAGGACCTGCAACGCCTGACCCGAGTGCCGGTGTTCGTGCTGGAGGGTGGTACGGGCCGCTGGATTGCCGAGGGGCGGCCGCTGGAGTCGGGCGAGACGCACCTGGCGGTGCCGCGCAGCGACCGTTACCGCCGGCCGTATGAAGGCACCGACAACCCGCGTGAGGCGATGCAGGGGTACCTGGATTGGGAGTTCGGGTTGGTGGCGCAGCTGGGGCGTGATGGCACCCATGGGTTCCGGGTGATCTGAACCTCTTGAGCAGACCGTATGAGGTCTGCCCCTGGCCGACAGGCCGCATACGCAGGAGCGGGCAAGGCCCGCTCCTGCTTGCTTCGGGCACAAGCACAGTAGGCGCCGGCCTTGCCGGCGAATCGAGCGCGAAGCGCTCGTACAACCTGAACCCACCGTGGATCAGGCAGCCCTCACCCGCCGAGCCGCAATCAGCGCCCTGCCACCGGCTCGAACAACGACACCGCCGCCGCATCCACCTTGCGCGGCAACAGGCCCTGGGCAAAGAACACATCGGCAATCTGCTGCTGTTCGGCCAGATGCTCCGGCTTCACCAACTGCACGTCGTAACTGCGCCGCGCATTGGCCTGCTCCACCGTGGCCACATCCAGGTTGCCCCACAACGGCCCCAGCACCTGCGCCGCCTGCGTGGGGTTGGCCTTGGTCCACTGCCCTGCCTTCTGCAACGCACCGAACACGGTTTCAAGCACCTGCGGATGCGCCTTGGCGTAATCGCTGCCCGCCAGGTAGTAACGCTGGTAGCTGGCCAGCCCCTGCCCGTCGCTCAGCACCCGCGCATGCTGCTGGCGCTGGGCGCTGGCCACGAACGGGTCCCAGGTGACCCAGGCATCGACCTTGCGGTTCTCGAACGCCGCACGGCCATCGGCCGGGATCAGGTAGGCCGGCTGGATATCGCTGAAGGTCAACCCGGCCCTGGCCAGGGCCTGTATCAACAGGTAATGGCTCCCCGCGGCCTTGGTCACCGCCACCTTCTTGCCCTTGAGGTCCGCCAGGCTGTGCAGCGGCGAATCCGCCGGCACCAGAATGGCCTGGGCCAGTGGCGATGGCGTCTCGCGGGCAAAATAGGTCAGCCGCGCCCCCGCCGCCTGGGCGAACACCGGCACGGTGTCGGCCACATCCGCCGACACATCGACATTGCCCAGGTTCAGGGCCTCCAGCAGCGGCAGGCCGCTGGCGAACTCATGCCAGCTGACCTGTATGCCCTGCTGCGCCAGCTGCTGCTCCAACGTACCCTGGGCCTTGAGCAGAATCAGCAGCGTCGAGGATTTCTGGTAACCGATGCGCAGGGTTTGCCCCGCGCTGGCGCTACCGACCAGGCTGGCGCCAAGCAGCGCGCCGATGGCCAGTTGTCGCAGACGTTTGAACGGTTGCATGGGGTCAGCTCCTGTCAGTGGGCCTGGGTCACGGCGACGCTGGCGGGCAGCACGAAGCCGCCGGCAAAGGTCGGCGCCACGTCCAGACGTTGGGCAATCAGGCCGTGGGCCTGGTAGAAGTCGGCGGTTTCCTGCTGTTCGGCGATGGTGCCGGCGTCCACGACCTGCCAGCGCAACTGGCGACGCTCGAACTGCAGCCGGGCCGCGTCCTGCGGGAAGCCGATGATCTGCGCCAGGGTCTTGGAGTAGCTGTCCAGGTTCTGGTTGGCCCACACCTGGGCCTTGGCCAGGCGCGCCAGGTAGTCCTGCAGCGCCGCGCGTCGGGCCGGGTCGGCCAACGCCTTGTCGGTCGCCGCCAGAAAGCTGTTGCCACTGGACAAGCCGCGACCATTGACCAGCACCCGGCCCTGGCCGGTGGTTTCGGCCAGCGCGGTGTAGGGCTCCCACGTCGCCCAGGCATCCACCGAACCGTTGGCCAGGGCCATCCTGGCATCCACCGGGCCAAGGAAGCGGAACTCGACGTCCTTCTCGCTCAGCCCCGCGCTGGCCAGCGCCTTGAGCGCCACGTAATGGCCAATCGAGCCGCGCCCGGTGGCGATGCGCTTGCCCTTGAGGTCGGCCGCCGCGTGCAGCGCCGACCCGGTGTCCACCAGCACCGCCGTGCCATAGGCGTCGGACTTGTCCACGGCAATCGCCTTGACCTGCGCGCCGGACGCCAGGGCGAACAGCAGCGGCGCATCACCGATGATGCCGGCGTCCACCGCGCCGGCATTGAGCGCCTCGGCCAGCGGCGCGGCAGCCGGAAACTCCGCCCACTTGATGTCATACGGCAGGTCGCGCAGCCCGTCGGCGGCCTCCAGCTGGGCACGCATGTTGCCCTTCTGGTCGCCGATACGCAGTTCGATACGCGGTTCGGCCAGCACCTGCCCGGCCAGCAGCAAGGCGCCAGCGAGGGCGAGAAGTCGTGAAATGGGTGGCATGCAGTGCACTCCTGAAGGCGATTGTAGAGCGACTCTACCGGCTCGCCATAAATCAGTGAAGTGCATTTTATGAATATCCTAATATGCAAATATCGTTTAATTATCGCCATTAGCTTATAACCATAAAGAATTTTACAGCAGAAAATTTAACGCATACGGTCATAAGCCCGCCGATCTGCACACACAACTCGGGGCGGGACGACGGCACCCCCGGGTGCTCCCTGGATTTTCTGCGATGAGTGCCTGATGAGCCTGTCTTCTATTGCCGCGCCGTACCGTTCGATCGAATCGGCCCCTGCCCTCGCCGACCTGGACCCACTGCTGTTTACCCTGACCCGCGAGCTGGCCGCCAGCGCCGCCGAGGTGGACCGCAGCGGTGCCTTCCCCGCCGCCAACTTTGCCCTGCTGCAACGCCATGGCCTGCTCGCGCTCACCGTGCCGCGCGAGCTGGGGGGTGCCGGTGCCGACCTCGCCACCGCGCGCAAGGTGGTGGCCGCCGTGGCCAAGGGCGAGCCCTCCACCGCACTGATTCTGGTCATGCAGTACCTGCAGCACGTGCGCCTGCAGGACGACCAGCGCTGGCCGGTGTCGCTGCGCCAGCGCCTGGCCCGCGAAGCGGTGGAGCACGGCGCGCTGATCAATGCCTTCAGGGTCGAACCCGAGCTGGGCACCCCGGCCCGTGGCGGCCTACCCGCGACCCTCGCGCGGCGTACCGCCGAAGGCTGGCGCCTGTCCGGCACCAAGCTCTACTCCACCGGCAGCCACGGCCTGAGCTGGTACCTGGTGTGGGCGCGCAGCGACGATGCCGACCCGCTGGTGGGCGGCTTTCTGGTGCACAAGGACAGCCCCGGCATCCGCATCGTCGATGAGTGGGATCACCTGGGCATGCGTGCCACCTGCAGCCACCGCGTCGAGTTCGACGATGTGCTGCTGCCGCTGGAGCATGCCGTGGCCGTCAGCCCGGCCAGCGCACCGCGCGCCGAGCTCGATGGCGAAGCTCAGCTGTGGATGGCGGTGCTGCTGGCCAGCCTCTACGACGGCGTGGCCCAGGCCGCACGCGACTGGCTGGTGAGCTTCCTGCGCGAGCGGGTGCCGTCCAACCTCGGCCAGCCGCTGGCCAGCCTGCCGCGCTTTCAGGAGCGGGTCGGGCGCATCGATACCCTGCTGTTCGCCAACCGCAACCTGCTCGACTCCGCGGCCAGCGGCCAGGTCACCGCGCAGCACGCCGGGCAGCTCAAGCAACTGGTCACGCACAACGCCATCCAGGCCGTGGAGCTGGCCATCGAGGCCAGCGGCAACCCAGGGCTTTCGCGGCACAACCCGCTGGAGCGGCACTACCGCAACGTGCTGTGCAGCCGCATCCACACCCCGCAGGATGACGTGGTGTTCCACAGTGCCGGGCGCTCGGCGCTGAGCCAGGAAGCGCCGTGACCCTCGCCCCCGGCTGACAGCGGCCGACCGGCCACGCACCGCCGCCCACCAAATCGGCCTATGCTCAAACAGGCCTGCCGGCGGAGGTGCACATGTGCGGACGACTGAGCCAGTACCACGGCATCCACGAGTTCGTGGACGCCCTGAGCATGCCCAACCCACTGGTCAACCGCGTGGGCGATGCGCCGCTTGGGCACTACAACGTGGCCCCCACCACCCAGCTGGCGGTACTCGGCGTGCAGCATGACACCCTGCACGCCGACCTGCTGCGCTGGGGCTGGCGGCCACACTGGGCGCAGGACAAGCCGGCACCGATCAATGCCCGCGTCGAGAAGGTGGCCCACGGCCCGTTCTTTCGCGCCATCTGGCCGCACCGGCTGATCGTGCCGGTCGACAACTGGTTCGAATGGGTCGATGAAGGCGGGCCTAAGAAGCAGCCCTACCTGATCCGCCGCCGCGATGGACGCCCTGCCCTGTGCGCGGCCATCGGCCAGCTGGGCGACCCACCCGGCGAACAGGACGGCTGCGTGATCATCACGGCCGACAGCCAGGGCGGCCTGCTGGATGTGCATGACCGGCGCCCGGTGGTGCTGGCTGCAGATGCGGCACGCCACTGGCTGGACCCCGCCACCTCCAAGGCATACGCCGAACAGCTGCTGCTGGACCTCGCCGAGCCCGCCCAGGTGTTCGAGTGGTACCCCGTGGACAGCGCCGTGGGCAACAGTCGCAACCAGGGCCCGGCCCTGGTGCAGCGCCGGCACCCCTGAACGGCGCCTACTCGCCCAGGTACGCCTTCTGCACCTGCTCGTTGTGCAGCAGGTCGCTGGCCTGGCCTTCCAGCGCGATGCGCCCGCCATCGATCACATAGGCGCGCTGGCAGGTCTGCAAGGCAAGCCTGGCGTTCTGCTCCACCAGCAGCAGGGTCACGCCGCCCTTGACCACCTCGACGATGGTTTCGAAGATCTTCTGCACGATGATCGGCGCCAGGCCCATCGACGGCTCGTCGAGCAACAGCAGCTTGGGCCTGCCCATCAATGCCCGGGAAATCGCCAGCATCTGCTGCTCGCCGCCCGACATGGTGCCGGCCAGCTGAAAGGCGCGCTCCTTGAGCCGCGGGAAGATGCCGAACATCCGTTCGATATCGGCCTGGATCGCGTCCTTGCCGTCGGTTCGCGAGAACGCGCCCATCTCCAGGTTTTCGTACACCGTCAGCTTGGGGAAGATCCCGCGGCCTTCCGGCACCAGCGCCAGGCCCTGGCGGATCAGGTCATAGCTCTTGATCGCCGCATGCGCCTTGCCATCGAAGGTGATCTGCCCGGCCACCGGGCTGAGCAGGCCGGCCAGGGTCTTGAGGGTGGTGGTCTTGCCGGCGCCGTTGGCGCCGATCAACGCGACCATTTCGCCCTCGCGGATGTGCAGGTCGATGCCCTTGATCGCCTGGATGGCCCCGTAGGCCACCTGCAGGTCGCGTACTTCAAGAATGTTCTTCATGTTCAGGCCACCGCCTCCGAACCCAGATAGGCCTCGATTACCCGAGGATCCCTTTGCACATCGGCCGGCAGGCCATCGGCGATCTTCCTGCCGAATTCCAGCACGGTGACGTGATCGCACAAGCCCATCACCAGCTTCACGTCATGCTCGATCAGCAGCACCGTCTTGCCGTCGGCCTTCATCTTGCACATCAGCTGGCGCAGGCCTTCGGTCTCGGAGGCGTTCATGCCGGCCGCCGGTTCGTCCAAGGCAATCAGCAAGGGTTCGGTGGCCAGCGAGCGGGCAATTTCCAGACGCCGCTGATCGCCGTAGGAGAGGTTCTTGGCCAGCTCCCCGGCCAGGTGCCCGATGCCCACATAGGCCAGCCAGTGCCGCGCAGCCTGGCGAATCTCGCGCTCTTCGCGCACGCAGGCCGGGGTACGGAACACGGCCCCGAACACCCCGCAGCGGGTGCGTACATGGCGACCGATCATCACGTTTTCCAGCGCGGTCATGTTGTGGAACAGCCGGATGTTCTGGAAGGTGCGCGAGATACCCGCCTCCACCACCTTGTGCGGCTTGCTGATGTTCAGCGGCTTGCCGTCGAATTCGACCTTGCCCTCTTCGGCCCGGTACAGCCCGGTAAGCACGTTGAACAGGGTGGTCTTGCCCGCGCCGTTGGGGCCCAGCAGGCCGCGGATCTCGCCGCGCCGGATCGACAGGTCGATGCCGTGCAGGGCCTGCAGGCCGCCAAAGAACTTGCTGACCGAACGCAGCTCCAGTAATACGTCGCTCATACCTTGTCCGCCTGTTGGGCCGGGTGATCGAAGGCCGGCGTGCTCGCGGGCACCGTGGTGCTCAGCGCGGTCGCCGCCGGGGTGGGCTCGGGGTCGCCGTCATGCAGCTCGGCGCGGCGCCGGTTGGACGGCCACAGGCCCTCGGGCCGGTAGCGCATCACCAGAATCAGCGCCAGGCCGAACACCAGCATGCGCAGGGTCGAGGCATCCAGCACGTTGCGCAGCACCTCGCGGCTGACGAAGGTCACGTTGTCCATCACGAACGGCTGTATCCAGTTGACCAGGTCGCGGAACACCTCGGGCATCACCGACAGGATCAACGCCCCAAGCACCACGCCGCGAATCGAGCCCATGCCGCCGAGCACCACCATCGCCAGCACCATGATCGACTCCATCAGGGTGAACGACTCGGGGCTGACGAAGCCCTGGTAGCTGGAGAACAGCACCCCGGACACCCCGCCAAAGGTCGCGCCCATGGCAAATGCCAGCAGCTTGAGGTTGCGCTTGTTCAGGCCCATGGCCTCGGCCGCCACCTCGTCCTCGCGCAGGGCCATCCAGGCCCGCCCGATGCGCGAGACTTCGAGGCGCTTGGACAGCACGATGGCGAAGATCACCACCACCAGGAAGAACAGGTAGTAGCTGATCACCGGGGTGACCTTGAGCCCGAACAGGCTCCATGAGGTCTGCAGCGACAGCAGCGCCTCGGGCGCCTGCCCTGCGGCATGCGACCAGGCCCCACCGTCGATGTGCAAGGGTGCGATGTTGCTGATGCCCTGCGGCCCGTTGGTGATGTTCACCGGCTGGTCGAGGTTGTTCATGAAGATGCGGATGATCTCGCCAAAGCCCAGGGTCACGATGGCCAGGTAGTCGCCGCGCAGCTTGAGCACCGGGGCGCCGATCAGCACCCCGCAGATGGCCGCGGCAATCGCTGCCAGCGGGATGATCACCCACAGCGGCCAGTTCAGCACGCCGTCCACCAGCCCGGCCATGTTCAGGTGCGGCGAGGCCAGCAAGGCGTACAGGTAGGCGCCGATGGCGTAGAAGCCGATGTAGCCCATGTCGAGCAGGCCGGCGTAGCCGATCACGATGTTCAGGCCCAGTGCCAGCAGCACGTAGAGCATGGCAAAGCCGAGGATGCGTACCCAGGTAGGCCCCAGGAACGGAATGCTGTCGACGACGAAGGGCAAGGCCACGAACGCCAGGATCAGCAGCAGGTACTGTGCGGTTTGGTTTTTCATGTGCGTTGCCTCCTAGGCCCGGTCGGCCTGGCGTTCGCC
This sequence comes from Pseudomonas sp. 8209, assembly GCF_028682105.1. Lineage (NCBI taxonomy): Bacteria > Pseudomonadati > Pseudomonadota > Gammaproteobacteria > Pseudomonadales > Pseudomonadaceae > Pseudomonas > Pseudomonas sp. 8209. The sequence continues at coordinate 245,348 of NZ_JANIAH010000007.1, read as the reverse complement.
CATCAGGCCGTTGGGCCGGAACAGCAGCACCAGAATGAGCACGGCGAACGCGAAGATGTCCTGGTAGTTGGCGCCCAGGAAGCCCCCGGTGAGGTGGCCGGTGTAGCCGGCGGCCAGCGACTCGATCAGGCCCAGCAGCAGCCCGCCGGCCATGGCCCCGAACAGGTTGCCGATGCCGCCCAGCACCGCCGCCGAGAAGGCCTTGAGCCCCAGCAGCAGGCCCATGTAAGCGTCGGCCTGGCCGTAGTTGACCGCGCGCATCACCCCGGCGATGGCGCCAAGCCCGGCACCGATCAGGAAGGTCGCGGAAATCACCCGGTTGATGTTGATACCCATCAGCCCGGCCACTTCCTGGTTCTGCGCGGTGGCGCGCATGGCCTTGCCCAGGCGCGTCTTGTCGACCAGCAGCCACAGCCCCAGCATGATCACCACCGAGATGATCATGATGCTCATCTGCACGTTGGTGACGGTGGCGCCGAACACCTCGATCGGGCGGGTTTCGACCACTTCGGGGAAGGTCTTGTAGCCACGCCCCCAGATCATCATCGCCAGGTTCTGCAAGGCGATCGAGATGCCGATCGCGAGGATCAGCGGGGTCAGGCGCGGGGCCTTGCGCAAGGGCCGGTAGGCGAACTTCTCCATGCCCTGGGCCATCAGCATGCACACCGCCGCCGCCACCATGATCGCCAGCAGCAGGGTCAGGATGCCGGGCGCAAAGCCCATGCCCGCGAGCATGCTCAGCACCGAGATGGTCACCATGGCGCCCACCATCACCACCTCGCCGTGGGCGAAGTTGATCAGGCCGATGATGCCGTAGACCATGGTGTAGCCCAGGGCTACCAGGGCATAGATGCTGCCCAGCACCAGGCCGTTGAGGACCTGCTGCAACAAGATATCGAAATTGCCTTCCACGAGCTGAATCCTCAAAACTGCGTTGTCGCTCACCGCGTGCGCTGGCAACAGCGACGCGGCGGCATGCCTGGCAGGTCAGAAATGAACGCTTCTTATTGTTGCGAGCCGGGCGGCCCGCTTGTTATTCGAGGTAGAGCAACGGCTCAGTCGCGCTCGACCGAGAGGGTTTTCCAGCCGCCGTCGGCAAACTGGAACACCGTGGCGGCCGGGCTTTTCAGGTTGCCGAATTCATCGAATGCGATGGTGCCGGTGACGCCCTCGTAGCTTTCGCTCTTGAGTACCGGCAGGTACACGGCAGGGTCGGCCGACTGCGCCTTGACCATGGCGGTGATCGCCGCCCAGGTGGCGTCGTACGCCGCCGGCGAGGACTGCACCACGCCCGTGCCGAACTTGGCCTTGAGCTTCTGCTCGAACGCCGCGCCCTTGGGCATCTCCAGCAACGGGGTGCCGTAGTTCCAGGCGTACACGCCCTCGGCGGCGCTGCCGGCCATCTTCTTGAACTCGTCGTTGGGCAGGTTGCCGATGTTCATGAACCTGGCCTTCAGGCCCAGGTTCTTCATCTGCTTGGCCATGGGGGCGGCCTGGTAGTCGAGGGCGGCGAAGAACACCGCATCGACCTTCTGCGACTTGGCGGTGGTGAGGATGGCATTGAAGTCGGTGGACTTGTCGTTGGTGTATTCGCGTACCACCACGTTGCCACCGGCGGCCTTGACCGCCTTGGTCACTTCGTCGGCCAGGCCCTGGCCGTAGGCGGTGCGGTCGTCGAAGATCGCGATGCGCTGGGCCTGCAGGGTCTTGACCAGGTAGTTGCCGGCATAGCGGCCGAGGGTGGCGTCGTCGTTGACCACGCGAAACACGGTCTTGATGCCCTGGCGGGTCAGCGCCGGGTTGGTCGCCGACGGCGAGATCTGCGGGATGCCGGCATCGGCGTAGATCTTCGAGGCCGGGATGCTGGTGCCCGAGTTGTAATGCCCGATCACCACCGCCACCTTCGAATCCACCAGGCGTTGCGCCACGGCGGTACCGGTACGCGGGTCGGCCACATCGTCCTCGGACACCAGCTTGAACTGGGCCACCTTGTCGCCCAGCTTCAACTGCTGCTGGTTGGCCTCTTCGATGGCGATGCTCACGCCATGTTCCACATCCAGCCCTTGGTGTGCAGAGGGCCCGGTCAGCGGGCCGGCAAAGCCGATCCGTACCAGCTGGGTGTCAGCCGCGTTCGCCGTGCCAGCCCCTATCAGTGTTGCCATCAGTGCAGCAAGGGCGGTCAAACCCCGGTTGTTCTTATTCATTCTCAGCTCCCAGTAATCATTGGACGAACTGCACACGCCTGGCCAACCTCGCCGGCGCACTTGTAAGATAACAGTCAGCAGGCAACTGTCAATGGGTGTATGCTTGAGGAAAATGAAAATGCTGACAAAAGCCACGCACGCCTTGATCCATGCACCTTAACGAGGCATGAGATTGCAGTAGAATCAGGCGCTTGCACCATAACAAGTCAGTTGTTTGATAACATATGGCTACATTTTCGCCGCTACTTCGGGTTTTTAGCGGGTCGGGTGAAATCGACGCAGATCGCGTTTGACGGATGCGCCAACCTGTTCAACCATTCAATCCATCGTGATGAGCACATCAGTTTCAGGAGCTACACAACTATGAATGCGTCGTTTGGAACGCGCAGGGCCAATCTGGCGGAGACAGTGATCCACGAGCTGTCCAACCGGATCGACAATGGCACATACGGGCCGGGGCAGAAGCTTCCGTCCGAACAGGAGCTGTGCAAGGAATTCGGCGTCAGCCGCCCTGTGATTCGCGAGGCCGTGGCCTCGTTGCGTCTGGGCGGTCGGCTGATCGCCCGCCAGGGTGTAGGCGTATTCGTGGTCGAGCAGGACGTCAAGCGCCTGGGCTTTGCCCTGAGCACCGCAGTCGATGACGTGCGCGCCGCCGCCCACGTGCTGGAACTGCGCCTGGGCATCGAGACCGAGTCGGTCGCGCGTGCCGCCGAGCGCCGCAGCCCCACCAGCGTGGCGCAGATCACCGAGGCCTTCGACCGCTTCAACGCGCTGGACGGCTCCAACCTCGAGGAAGAGGCCCGTGCCGACTTCGAGTTCCACCTGGCGATTGCCCGCGCCACCAACAACCCGCACTTCCCGCAGCTGCTCGAAGCCCTGGGCCCGGACATCATCTTCGACCTCAACCTCAAGCACGGCCAGTCCACCGGCAAGAACCGCCTGGCGCACATCAAGAAGATCGGCCGCGAACACGGCGCGATTCTCTCGGCCATCAGCATGGGCGACGTCAACGCCGCCCGTTCGGCGGTGCGCAAGCACCTGGAAGAAAGCCTGTCGCGTTACCAGCGCCTGGTCGACAGCGGCGACTGAGCGGCGCTGTCGCCCTGCCCTGGCGGGTCAGCCCAGGCCCAGGCACACGTACTTGATCTCGAGGTAATCCTCGATCCCGTAGCGCGAGCCTTCGCGCCCCAGCCCCGATGACTTCACACCGCCAAACGGTGCGACCTCGGTGGCCAGCACGCCGACATTGACGCCGACCATGCCGTACTCCAGGGCCTCCGAGACCCGCCAGATCCGCCCCACATCCCGTGCATACAGGTAGCAGGCCAGGCCGAACTCGGTGGCATTGGCCTGGGCGATGACCTGTTCTTCGCTGTGAAAGCGAAACAGTGGCGCCACCGGCCCGAAAATCTCCTCGCGGGCCACGCGCATGTCCGGTGTCACCTCGGCCAGCACGGTGGGCTGGTAGAACGCCTCGCCAAGGGGGTGGCGCCGGCCACCGGCGACCAGTCGCGCACCGCCTTCCAGTGCGTCGCTCACCATCGCCTCGACCCCGGCCACGGCCTTGGCATCGATCAGCGGGCCGACGGTGGTGCCGGCCTGGCTGCCCTCGCCCACCACCAGCTCGCCGACCCGCTGGGCAAAACGCTCGACAAAGCGCTCGTAGATGCCGTCCTGGATGTAGAAGCGATTGGCGCACACGCAGGTCTGCCCGCTGTTGCGGAACTTGGCCACCAGTGCGCCCTCCACCGCCGCCTCAAGGTCCGCGTCGTCGAACACGATGAAGGGCGCGTTGCCGCCCAGCTCCAGGGTCACCTTCTTCACCGTGGCCGCGCTTTGCTGCAGCAACTGGATGCCGATGGGCGTGGAGCCGGTGAACGACAGCTTGCGCACCACCGGGTTGGCGGTCAGTTCGCCACCGATGGCGGCCGAGTCGCCGGTCACCACGTTGAGCACGCCACGCGGTATGCCGGCGCGTTCGGCCAGCACGCACAGCGCCAGGGCGCTGAACGGGGTCTGTGAAGCGGGCTTGAGCACCAGCGTGCAGCCGGCCGCCAGGGCCGGGGCGGCCTTGCGCGTGATCATCGCCGCCGGGAAGTTCCACGGCGTGATCGCCGCGCACACGCCAATCGGCTCCTTGGTCACCAGCAGGCGCCGGTCGGCCTGCGGCGAGGGGATCACGTCGCCATACAGGCGCTTGCCCTCCTCGGCATAGAACTCCACATAGGCTGCGGCGAAGGCGATCTCGCCACGGGCCTCGGCCAGGGGCTTGCCCTGCTCGGCGGTCATGATGCGCGCCAGGTCTTCCTGGTGCAGGAGAATTTCGCGAAACCACGCCTGCAAGCGGCTGGCGCGTTCCTTGGCGGTGAGGGCGCGCCAGGCCGGCAGCGCCGCCTGGGCGGCGAGCACGGCGCGGCGGGTTTCGTCGGCGCCCATGCGCGGCACGCCACCCAGGCGTTGGCCGGTGGCCGGGTTGGTCACGTCAATGCTGCGGGCGCTGTCGGCGCCCACCCAGGTTCCATCGATATAGCAACGTTCACGCAGCAGATCAGGATCGGCAAGGTTCATGCTGATGGGCTCGCAGGGGAATAAGGGGAAACGGCGGGAGGCAGACCCTGCCCCCGCCTGGAGGGTCAACGCGACGCCAGGGCCTTTTCGCGGATCTGGCTGAGGGTCATGCGCGGGGTCAGCGCCTCGGGGTCGATCTGCACCTCGATCAGCGCCGGCTTGCCCGACGCCTCGCAACGCTCGAACGCACCCGCGAACTGGTCGGTGGCGCTCACCGTTTCGGCATGCAAGCCATAGGCCCGTGCCAGCGCGGCGAAGTCGGGGTTGTGCAGGTCGGTACCCGACACCCGCCCCGGGTAGCTCCGCTCCTGGTGCATGCGGATGGTGCCGTACATGCCGTTGTTCACCACCACCACGATGACCCGGGCGTCATAGTGCGCGGCAGTGGCCAGCTCCTGGCCGTTCATCAGAAAGCAGCCATCACCGGCGAACGCCACCACGCTGCGCTGCGGCGCGGTGAGCTTGGCCGCAATCGCCGCCGGCACGCCATATCCCATCGAGCCGTTGGTGGGCCCCAGCAAGGTGCGAAACGCCTGGTGCTGGTAGCCGCGGTGCACCCAGCCGGTGTAGTTGCCGGCACCGCAGGTGATGATGCTGTCGGCGGCCAGGTGCTGGTTGAGCCAGGCGATCACCTCGCTCATCTGCACCGCACCGGGCGAACGCGGGCATTCGAAGTTGGCCCGGTAGCCGCTGTTCAGGCGCTGTACCCACTCGGCGAACGCCTGCGGCTTGGCCGGCGCCAGCGCCGCCAGTTGCGCGGCGATGGTCGGCATGCCGGCGTTGATCGCCAGGGTCGGCTGGTACACCCGGCCCAGTTCCTCGATGCCGGGGTGAATGTGCACCAGCGCCTGCCTGGGCACCGGAATGTCCACCAGGGCATAGCCGCCGGTGCTCATCTCGCCCAGGCGTGCACCGATCACCAGCAGCAGGTCACTGCTTTTCACCGCCTCCACCAGCTCGGGGCCGGCGGCAAGGCCCAGGTCGCCGGCGTACTGGGGCAAGGTGTTGTCGAACAGGTCCTGGCAGCGGAACGAAGCCGCCACAGGCAGGTTCTGGGCCTGGATGAAGCGCCGCGCATCGGCCACCGCCGCGGCGGTCCAGCCGCCACCGCCCAGCACCACCAACGGGCGCTGTGCCTCGCCCAGCAGAGCCTGCAGGCGCTGCAGGTCGGCAGATGCCGCCGCCGCTTCGATCCGCCGGGCCGGGCCGGCATCGGCCACTGCCACCCGATCCGTCAGCATGTCTTCGGGCAGGGCCACCACCACCGGGCCGGGGCGGCCGTTGGTGGCGCGGTGGAACGCCTGGCTGAGCAGCTCGGGCAGGCGCGCGGCATCGTCGACCTCCACCACCCACTTGGCCATCTGGCCGAACATGCGGCGGTAGTCGATCTCCTGGAAGGCTTCGCGCTCCACCTGGTCGCGGGCCACCTGGCCGATGAACAGGATCATCGGCGTGGAGTCCTGGAAGGCGGTGTGCACGCCGACCGAGGCATTGGTCGCCCCCGGCCCGCGGGTGACGAAGCAGATACCCGGCTTGCCGGTGAGCTTGCCGTAGGCTTCGGCCATGTAGGCGGCGCCGCCCTCCTGGCGGCACACGATCAGCTCGATGTCGTCCCTGGCATCGTGCAAGGCATCGAGCACCGCCAGGTAGCTCTCGCCGGGCACGCAGAACGCGCGTTCCACGCCATTGATGCGCAAGGCATCGACCAGCACCTGCCCGCCCGTGCGCAGCCCGTTGTTGTCAGTGTTCATCTTGTTGTTCTCCATCAGGCGGCGCGGTCAGATGACCGAGTCTTCCAGGAAAGGACGGTTCTCGATCACCCGTTGATAACTCAGGGCACTCAGGTCCAGGGTGCGGTAGCCCCCGTAGATGATCAGCTCGCTCAGGCCGCGGCCGATGGCCGGTGCCTGCTGCAGGCCGTGGCCACTGAAACCGTTGCAGAACAGGAAGTTGCGCACCTGGTCATGGGGGCCGACGATGGCGTTGTGGTCGAGCACGCAGAAGTCGTAGTGCCCGGCCCAGGAGTTGACCACCTTGATCGCCTCGAACGCCGGCACACGCTCGGCCAGCACCGGCCACACCTCTTCCTCGAACTCGTCGTGCATCACGTCGAAGTCGCTGAAATCCACCTCCGGGTCGTGGCGTGGGTAGGTGCCGCCCAGGTACAGGTGGCCTTCGGGGCGGAAGAACACCCCGGTGGGGTCGATGGTCAGCGGCACGGTGCCGGGCAGCGGCGTATGGCAGTCGAACACGAACAGCGAACGGCGCCGCGCCTCCACCGGAATGTCCAGCCCGGCCAGGCGCGCCACCTGGCGTCCACGGGTGCCGGCGGTGTTGACCAGTTGGCCACAGCCGATCAACTGGCCATCGCCCAGGCGCACACCGGTGATCACATCACCCTCGCGCAGCACCTGGACCACTTCGTTCTCGACATACTCCACGCCCAGGCTGCGGGCCTTTCTGCGAAAGCCGTTCATGATCCCGTAGTTGTCGAACCAGCCCTCGTCCTTCTCGCCATAGGTGCCGCCGGCCAGGCTGTCGGGGTTGACCCACGGGAAGCGGCGGATCAGCGCCTCGGTGTCCAGCAACGTGACGTCGGCACCGTTGTCCAGCTGGGTCTGGTGCAGACGCCTGAGCACGTCGAAGCCTTTCTGGTCGGCCAGGAACAGGTAGCCGTTCTCCTTGAAGGCCAGGTCGGGCCTGTCGCCATTGACCGCCATCAGTTCGGGGAAGTCGCGGATGAACTGCGCGCCAAAGCGCGAGATCTGGATGTTGATCGGGTTGGAGAACTGCACCCGGATCGAGCTGCTGGACAACGCCGTGGCCGATTGGGCATAGGTCCAGTCGCGCTCCACCACCAGCACCGAGCCGGTGAAGTCCGGGTTGCTGGCCAGAAAATACGCGGTGGCGCTGCCATTCACCGCACCGCCGACGATCACCACATCGTAATGCTGCTTTGTTGCTGTCGAAGCCATGGCTGGGGTCTCTTCAAAAGTGCTCGGAAAAGGTCATTTCGGGTCTTCGAAGTGGCCGGCGCCGGCGAAGTTGCCGCCGTGGTAGCGCGCTGCCGGCTCGTTCGGGTCCAGCGGCGGGTGCTCGGCCAGGACCTTCTCGCGGTAGTCGTCGGCGCTGTCCCTGGGCACGTAGCCGAGGGAGGACGCCAGGCGGTTGTCCCACAGGGTTTCGCGGTTGTCGGACATGCCGTACACGATCATGTGGCCGACCCGTGGCGCCAGCAGCGAGCGCTCGCACAGCTGCGCGAAGTCGGCGAACGACAGCCAGGTGGCGAGCATGCGCCGGTCCAGCGGCTCGGGGAACGAGGAGCCGATGCGCAGGTTCACCGACTCGATGGCGAACTTGTCCCAGTAGTAGCGGCCCAGGTCCTCGGCAAAGCACTTGCTCACCCCGTACAGGCTGTCGGGGCGGTGCGCTGCGCTGGCGTCGATGGTTTCGGTGCGGTCATAGAAGCCGATGGCGTGGTTGGAACTGGTGTAGATCACGCGCTTGACGCCATGCTGGCGCGCCGCTTCATAGATGTTGTAGGTGCCCACGATGTTGCCGTTGAGGATCGCCGCGAAGGTGTCCTCCACCGGCACGCCGCCGGCATGGATGATGGCATCCACGCCCTCGGCCAGCGGCAGCACATCGGCCAGGTTGCCCAGGTCGCAGCGCACCAGTTCTTCGTGCGGCGCGGCGCTGCCCATGTCGGCGATATCGGTCAGGCGCAGCTCGTCGGCAAAGGCCTGCATGTGCTTGCGCAACACGCTGCCCAGGCGGCCGGCTGCACCGGTGATCAACAAACGTTTGAACGGCTTGCTCATGCTTGAAACCTCGTGAAAGTCGGTTTGTCGTTACTAGGCCAGCGCCGCGAACGCATCGCGCAGCTGCCCCAGGGCCTGCTCCAGCTCCTGGCGCGAGGTGGCGAACGACAGGCGAATGTAGGGTTCGAGGCCAAAGGCCGAGCCCGGCACCGTGGCCACCTTGCCCACCCGCAGCAGGTAGCTGGCAAGGTCGGCGTCGGTTTCGATCACCTGCCCGTCCGGCGTGCGCCTGCCGATGAACGCGGCGCATTGCGGGAAGGCATAGAACGCGCCCTCGGGCATCTGCAGGCTCAGCCCCTCGATGGCCGCCAGGCCCTCGACCACCAGCGCCCCTCGGGCCTGGTACTCGCGATTGGCCTGGCGCACGAAATCCTGCGGGCCATTGAGCGCCGCAGCAGCCGCCAGTTGCGAAATGGTCGACGGGCAGGTGGTGGTCTGCGACTGGGTCTTGTTCATTGCCACGATCAGCTCGCGTGGCCCGGCCGCATAGCCCAGGCGGTAGCCGGTCATGGCGTAGGCCTTGGACACGCCGTTGATCAGCAGGGTGCGCTCGCGCAGGTGCGGGCAGGCGCTGACGAACGACACGAACGGCTGCCTGCCCAGCACGATGTGCTCGTAGATCTCGTCGGAGATCACCAGCACCCGGGGGTGGCGCTCCAGCACGGCGCCCAGGGCCGCGAACTCTTCACGGCTGTAGATGGCCCCGCAGGGGTTGTTCGGCGAGTTCAGCATCAGCCAGCGGGTACGCGGGGTGATGGCGGCCTCAAGGCGCGCGGCATCCAGCTTGAAGCCGTGTTCGGCGCCGCACGGCACCACCTTCGGCACGCCGCCGTTGAGCATCGCCATGTCGGTGTACGACACCCAGTACGGCGCTGGCGTGAGCACTTCATCGCCCTGCTCCAGGGTGGCGAGAAACGCATTGAACAGCAGCTGCTTGGCGCCATTGCCCACGCAGATTTCGTCCAGTGCGTAACGCAGGCCGTTTTCCCGCTCGAACTTGTCGACGATGGCCTGGCGCAGCACCTCCAGGCCATTGGGCGCGGTGTAGTGGTTGTTGCCCTCGAGCATCGCCTGGTGCGCGGCCTCGATCACGTGGGCCGGGGTGTTGAAGTCCGGTTCGCCCAGGCTCAGGTTGATCACCGGCTCGCCCTTGGCCAGCATCTGCTTGGCCAGCACCGATACCGCCATGCTCGGCGAGCTTTTCACCGCCCGCACACGGGCACTCTGAAAGTCCATGGGTCAGCCCTCCTGGCCGGGTTCGAAGGCGTAGTCGTCGCGTGCCTGGCTGGCACTGATGTAGCCAAAGCGCAGGTCGCGCGCCACCTCGTGGCGTGGCCGCTGGCGCGGGTCGCCGTAACCGCCGCCACCCGGCAGGCGCAGCACCAGGCGCCGATCGGCCGGCACGAACTGCTGGCCCTTGCCGCGCAGCAGGGTGCCGTCGTCCAGGCCCACGTAGCCCTGGGCCCCCTCCTTGCCCCCCTCGAGCCCACGCGCCGGGTAATGGATGCGGTCGAACATGGCACTGAAGCGGAAGCTGTAGCCTTCGGCGGCCGACACCTCGATTTCCTGGCCCAGGCCGCCGCGCAGCAGGCCGGCACCGCCAGAGCCTTCGCGCAGTTCCTTGCGCCACACCACCACCGGGCCGGCCTGTTCGGTGGCTTCCACCGGCATGGTGTGCACGCCGCTGGGGAACGCGGTGGCGCTCAGGCCGTCCATGCCGGAGCGCGCGCCCATGCCGCCGCTGTTGAACATCAGCATCTCGGCGTTGCGCCCGGTCGGGTTGCTGTCCAGCGGGCGCACGCTCAGGTGCAGGTTCCACAGTGCGCTGGCGCCCTCGGCCGGCACCTGGCCGGGCAGGCACTTGTGCAGCGCACCCAGCACCAGGTCGGGCACGAAGTGGCCCAGTACATGGCGTACCGATACCGGCGCCGGGTGCTTGGCATTGAGAATGCAGCCTTCGGGCGCAGTGACCGCAAAGGGCTCCAGCGAGGCGCTGTTGTTGGGGATCTCCGGCGCCACGATGCACTTGAGCCCGTAGCAGGCATAGGCCTTGGCGTAGCCCAGCGGCACGTTGATGCCGAACTGGCTCATGCCCGAGGTGCCGCTGAAGTCGGTGAGAATGCCGTCCGGGCCCACCGTCAGGGTCACCGCCAGCGTCACCGGCACGTCGTAGCCGTCCAGGGTCATGCTGTTGTGGTAGGTGCCATGGGGCAGCGACTTGAAGCATTCCAGGGTGGCGCGGCGGCTGTGCTCCAGGATGAACCCGCCGATGTGCTCCAGGTCGTCCAGGGCAAACTCGTCGAGCATGCTCAGCAGGCGTTTGTGCCCGGTCTCGTTGCAGGCCGACAGTGCGTAGAAGTCGCCGACCACGCGGTCGTTCTCGCGCACGTTGTTGCGCAGGATGTTGATCAGGTCGCGGTTCACCTGGCCGCGCTCGAACAGCTTCATGATCGGGATGAACAGGCCTTCCTCGTACACCTCGCGGGCATCCGGGCCGAAACCGCGCCCGCCGATGTCCACCACGTGGGCGGTACTGGCGAAGTAGCCGATCAGCCGGCCCTTGTAGAACGAGGGCGAGACGATGGTGATGTCGTGCAGGTGCCCGGTGCCCTTCCACGGGTCGTTGGTGACGTACACGTCGCCTTCGAAGATGTTGTCCGGGCCGATGTCGTTGATGAAGTGCACCACCGCCTCGGCCATGGTGTTGACGTGGCCGGGGGTGCCGGTAACGGCCTGGGCCAGCATGTTGCCGGCGCGATCGAACACCCCGGCCGAGAGGTCGCCGGCTTCGCGTACGCTGGTGGAGAACGCGGTGCGGATCAGGGTCAGGGCCTGTTCTTCGACCACCGACACCAGGCGGTTCCACATCACCTGCATTTGAATATCGATCATTGTTTCGCTCATGGGTTATCGCCTTCCAAACGAATGCGGCTTAGCGCCGGACGACCAGCAGGCAGCCGTCGGGCTGGACCGTGGCGGTGAACGAGGACGACACGAAGGTCGAGGTTTCGCGCTCGGCGATGATCGCCGGGCCATCGATGCGCGCACCGGCCTGCAGCGCTTCGCGCTGGTAGATGCCGGCATCGACGAAACCGCCGGCGACCACGTCGAACACCTGGCGACGCGCCACTTCGTGGGCGCGGTGCGAGGCCTTGACCTGGCTGGCCAGCGCCACGGGCGGCAAGGGCGAACTGGCCTTGACCGACCAGCTGACGATCTCCACGTCCGGGCCTTCGATCGGGCGGCCGAAGAACACGGTGTAGGCCGCCTCGAACAGCGTCTTGAACTGCGCCGTGTCGCTGTTGCTGAAAGCCTTGAACGGCAGGCTCACGGGGATCTCCCAGCCCTGGCCGACGTAGCGCATGAACGCGGTGCACTCCATCTCCGGCTCGCCCTCGGGCATGCCCTGGCGCAGGAAGCCCAGGGCCTCGGCCTTCATGTCGTCGATCAGTGCATTGACCTGCCCCGCCTCGAACTCGGCCAGGCGCACGAAGGCGCTGCGTACCGCTTCATAGCCGAACGGCGCACGCAGAAAACCGATGGCCGACCCTACCCCGGCACCGGCCGGCACCAGAAAGCGCGACACACCCATCTTTTCGCACAGACGCGCAGCGTGCAGCGGGCCACCGCCACCAAAGGTGATCATGGTGTAGTCGGCAATGTCCTTGCCGCTCTCCACCGCGTGCACCCGGCCGGCGTTGGCCATGTTCTCGTCGACCACTTCGCAGATGCCGAAGGCGGCGGTGCGCGGGTCCATGCCCAGCGGCTGGCCGATCACCCGGTCCACCGCGCCGGCGGCGTTGTCGACCGACAGGCGCAGCGCGCCGCCGGCAAAATTGTCGGCATCCAGGCGGCCCAGCAGCAGGTTGGCATCGGTGATGGTCGGCTCAAGGCCACCGCGGTCATAGCAGGCCGGGCCCGGCTCGGACGCCGCGCTGTGCGGGCCCACACGAATCTGGCGCATGCTGTCGATGCTGGCGATGGAACCGCCGCCGGCGCCGATCTCGACCATCTCCACCACCGGGATGGAAATCGGCATGCCGCTGCCCTTCTTGAAGCGGTAGGTGCGCGCCACTTCGAAGGTCTTGGCGGTCTTGGGCACCTGGTTCTCGATCAGGCAGATCTTGGCCGTGGTGCCGCCCATGTCGAACGACACCACCGCGTCGAGCGCGTATTTGCGCGCAATGTCGGCGGCGAAGATCGCCCCGCCCGCCGGGCCCGACTCCACCAGGCGCACCGGAAACTCGGCGGCGCTCTGCACCGAGATGATGCCGCCGCCGGAATGGATCATGAACACCGGGCAATCGGCGCCGGCGGCCTTGAGGGTGACCACCAGGCGGTCCAGGTACGACTTGATCAGGGGTTTGACGTAGGCGTTGGCGCACACGGTGTTGAAGCGTTCGAACTCGCGCATCTGCGGCGAGACTTCGCTGGAGATCGAAATCGACAGGTGTGGCAGGCGCGCCTGCAGGGCGTCGCGCAACAGGCGCTCGTGGGCACCATTGATGTAGCTGTGGATCAGGCCGATGGCCACGCTCTGGTAGTCGCCCTCGCCGATGCGCTGCACCAGCGCGTCGATATCGGCCTGTTGCGGGGCGATCAGCACGTTGCCGCGTACGTCCAGGCGCTCGCGCAGGGTGTAGCGGTGCTCGCGCTCGATCAGCGGCGGTGGCAGGGCAATGTTGATGTCGTACTGCTCGAAGCGGTTTTCGGTGCGCATCTCCAGCGTGTCGCGAAAACCTTCGGTGGTGATGAACGCAGTGCGGGCGCCGCGGCGCTCGATCAGGGCGTTGGTGGCCAGGGTGGTGCCGTGGATCAGCTGCTCGATATCCGACAGCTTCAGGCCTGCCGCGTCGACGACCGCCTGCACACCCGTGAGGATCGCACGCTCGGGCAATGCGTAGTCCGTCAGAATCTTGGTCGAGTGCAACACCCCGCCGACATCCAGCGCGATATCCGTAAAGGTCCCACCTATGTCCACGCCGACTCGGCATGCTGTAGCAGTCATCGTCGTTCCCCTGAATTCTTGTGCTTGTCACACCCGACTGGTTGGCGGGTTTAATGTAAGTTATATGTTGTCTTACAGGTGGTCAAGCACTAACACCACGCTTTTCCACCCTCGCCCGGGCTGGCGTGCCGATGCGCCGTGCGCACCGGCACCGCCTGCCTCAGCCGAGCGTCTTGACCATCCGCGCGCCGCCCACGGCCTGGGCCGTGGGGAACACCTCCAGACGCGAAACGTCCACCTGCTCGGGCAGGCGCAAGGCCGCCAGCAGCAGCTGGGCGATGTCCTCGGGCATGATCGAGGCGTAGCCGTCATACAGCTCGCTGCCCGCGGCCTGCATGCCCATGGCGGTGCGGTACAGCTGGGTCTGCACGCGACCCGGGGCGATTTCGGTCACCCGCACCCCGCTGCCCAGCAGGTCGCAGCGCAGCGCGTCGCAGAACAGGCTGATGCCGGCCTTCGACGAACCATACACCGCCGCCCCGGGGTGCGGCGCACGCCCGGCACTCGAGCCGATGAAAAACAGGTGGCCATGGCCGCGCTGCACCATGCCCGGCAGCACCTGACGGGTCAGGTGCAGGGGCGCCTTGAGGTTGATGTCGAGCATGGTGTCGATCTCGGCCGGGTCCATGTCCTGGAACGCGGCGCGGCTCGACAGCACCCCGGCATTGTTGACCAACACGTCCACCGGGTACTGGCTCAGCACCTGGGCAAAGGCGTCGGCCTGGCGCACGTCGGCCTCCACCGTCACCACGCCCTGCTCCTGGCCCAACGCCTGCAGCGCCTCACGGCTGCGGCCCACGGCAATCACCTGCAGGCCGGCATCGCGCAGGGCCAGCACGATGGCCTTGCCGATGCCGCTGGTGGCACCGGTCACCAGTGCACAGCGGTAGGACGCCGGTAATGCGGCTGCTTCAGGCATAGATATAACCCCCGCTGACAATCACGTTCTCACCCGTGGCATAGCTGTTGCGGCTGCTGCCCATCATCACGATCCATTCGGCGATCTCTGCAGGTTCCGCCGCGCGGCCCAGCGGGTTGGCGGCGGCCAGCTCGCCGAGAAAACCCAGCTGGCGAGCGCGCTCGGTGGCAAAGCCGGCCGGCGCCACCGAGTTGACCAGGATCTGGTCCTTGGCACAGGCCTGGGCGAAGGATTTGGTCAGGCTCACCACCGCCGCCTTGGTGGCGGCATAGTGGGCGTTCTGCGGGTGCGCCTTGAAGGCGTCCACCGAGGTCACGTTGACGATGCGCCCGGTCACCTGCGGCGCCGCGACGAAGCCCTGCATGTGGCGCACGGCGGCGACCATCATGTGGTAGGTGCCCTTGATGTTGACCGCGTTTTCCAGGTCCCACTCTTCGTCGGTGATCTCGAAGATGTCCTGGCGCGGGTAGATCGCCGCGCTGTTGACCAGGCAGTGCACCCGCCCCAGTGCCTCAACGACCTGCCCGAAGGCTGCATGGGCGCTGGCCTGGCGCGAAATGTCCGCCGCCGCCGTGGCCACCTCGCAATCCAGGGCGCGCAAGGTGCTTGCCGCCTCGGCCATCAACTGCTCATTGCGATCGATCAAGCCGATTTTCCGTGCCCCACGCTTGACCATCAACCTTGCGGTCTCCAGGCCCAAACCCGAAGCCCCGCCAACGATTACGACCGTCTGACCTTCCATAACCACCTCCGCGCATTAGTCTTTACGTAAGATGCCTGTTGTCTTACATTTGGTCAAACCGAATTTGCCCCGCTCGATGCCCTTACAGGACTGCGCCATGCCCGCTGCCGCTACTGCCTGCTCGCCCCGGGACCGCCTGCTCGACGCGGCCACCGAACTGTTCGCCACCCGCGGCTACCAGGCCATCGGCCTGCGCGACCTGGCCAGCCATCTGGGCCTGCGTGCCGGCTCGCTGTACCACCACATCGAGAACAAGCAGTGCCTGTTGTTCGAGCTGATCGAGTCGACCCTGGCCGACCTGGTGTTCGACACAAAACGCTGCATGAAAGGCGCCAGAACCCCCGAAGAACGCCTGCAGCGCTTCGTCCAGGCGTTTGTGCGGTTCAACCTGGCGCACGCCCATCGCGTGCAATTGGTGACTCGCGAGTACGTCAACCTGTCCCACGAACAGCAGTTGCAGATCGACGCGCTCAACCGCAGCCATGCGTCGATCCTGAGCGGCATCATTGCTAGCGAGTGTGCACGCGACGGGCGCCAGGGAGGCGCGATCGGCCTCGTCACCCATGCCGTCATCGGCATGCTGTACGGGCACGCGCAGTGGCGCGGGGTGCAGGTCAGCGAACAGGGCCTGACCCAGGCCCTGATCACCTTCGTCACGGGCATCATCGAAAGCGCCAAGAACAATTCCAACATGGCCTGATCTACATGCACCCACAGCGCAAGACCTTGCACAACGAGCTGCACGCCCGCCCCTCGCTGTACTTCGACGAGCCCGCCCACGTCTACCACCTGGCCTTTCTCAGCGACGACGCACGTTGCGAGGCGCTGCTGCAGCAGTGCTGCCCGGAGCCGGTGAGCCCCGGCGCCGTGCAGGGCATCACCCGACTGCAAGGCCACGCCCTGAAATGGGAACGGCACGCCGAGTTCGTCACCCTCACCCTGGTGGTCACCACCACCGAGCAGACGCCGGCCTGGCAGCCCCTGCCCGCGCTGCTGATGGACAGGGTCGATGCCTTTTTGCCCTACCTGATCAATGCCGTGCAGATCATGGTGCACAACGACGCGGCATTTGCAGGCGAGCTGTCGCGCTACGGTTTCAAGGACCCGTGCGGCTCGTGCATTGGCGGGGGCGATGCGCGGGTATGGAGCGATTTTCGCCTGGGCGAGGACGGCACCAACCGCTTCCTGTTCGTCAACAGGCGCCTCAATGCCTACCGCCAGGGCCGCATGATCCGGCGCCTGCTGGAGATCGAGACCTACCGCATGATGGCCTCGCTGTCGCTGGACACCGCCAAGGCCCTGAGCGTGGAGCTCAATGCCTACGACAGAACCCTGGTGAGCCTGTCCGAGCGCAACGCCGACCCGCAGCCGGGCAACGCCAAGGCACTGCTGGGCGACATTGCCGGGCTGTCGGCGCAGATGGTGCGCAGCGCCGCGAAGACCCGCCACCGCTTCAGCGCCACCCAGGCCTATGCGCAACTGGTGTTCGAGCGCCTGGGCGAGCTGCGCGAAAGCCACCTGGGCGATTGCCAGCGGTTGGGTATCTTCATCGAACGGCGCTTCAAGCCCACGGTGCGCTACTGCGCCGTGACCGAACAGCGCCTGGACCAGCTGGCCAAGAGCGTGGCCAACCTGGGCGACCTGCTGCAGGCACGGGTGCAGGTGGAAATGGAGGAGCAGAACGCGGAGATCCTCAAGAGCCTGAGCACCCGCGCCGATACCCAGATCAAGATCCAGCGTGCAGTGGAAGGGTTGTCGATCATCGCCATCACCTACTACCTGCTCAACCTGTTCAAGCTGATCTATTCAGGCCTGACGGTGATGGGGCTGCAGGTCAGCGCACGGGACGCACTGCTGGGCATGGCGCCGCTGGCCATCGGCGTGCTGGGGTTGATTCTGGTGCGGGTGCGCAAGGTCAAGCACAACGATCACTAGCCCTGCGGCCAGCGTTTGAACCTGCGTTGCTTAAACCGAGCGCCATGGCCTGCAGCCTTGGCGCCGCTGGCCCGGCAGCGAAACGCAGCACGAACGGAAGCCGATCGCAATCAAGCAGCTTTTGATAGTTGGGGAAGGTTGATACGAGAAAAATGGCAGGGGCGGCTGGATTCGAACCAACGCATGGCAGGATCAAAACCTGCTGCCTTACCGCTTGGCGACGCCCCTGTGATGCAACTGGAAGCCCATGAAAGGCCTCGGCAGGAATGAGCGGAAATGTACCAACTTTCGCTTCGCCAGGGAAGCCCCCAACGATAAAAAATAACGAAAAAACAGGTGGTTACCGCATGGCTTACGGCATGTCCGGCTTTTGCGGCCCGTTCACGCAGCCAAATCGCGTCTCCTTCGACGGGCCGTACCCATAAAAAGAGGTGTAGCACTTGCTGAAATGGCTGGGCGAAACAAAGCCGCACGCCAGGGCCACATCGATCAACGCCAGGTCCGAGTGCTGCAACAACCGGCGACTCTCGGTAATGCGCAACTCCAGGTAGTAACGGACCGGCGTAGTCCCCAGCTGCGACTGGAACAGCCGCTCGATCTGACGCCGGGACAACCCCACATACTGCGCCAACTGCACCTGGCTCAGCGGCTCTTCGAGGTTGGCCCCCATCAGCTTGATCGCCTCGCGCAGCGGCGCACTCATGTTCTGGTGCACGGTCGGCTGCACCCGGCGAAAGCGCGAGGCCTCGTAGGCCAGGATATCGACCACGGCATCCACCAGGCCACGCCCATGACGCTGGCCGATCCATTCCAGCACCATGTTGAACGCCCCCGCCGGGCTGCCCGCCGTCAGGCGGTCTCGGTCCACCGTGTAGCTCTCCCCTGTCACCTGGCTATGCCTGGCCAGCTCGGCCAGCGCCGCACGGTTCTCCGGGTGCACCGCACACTGGTAGCCATCGAGCAGGCCGGCCTGGGCCAGAAACCAGGCACCATTCCACAGCCCCGCCAACGCCACCCCCGCCTGCGCAGCCCGTTGCAGCAACAGCGCCAGCTCCGGCAGCGGGCGCAGCACGGTGCGCAGGCCACCGCACACCACCAGCAGGTCCAGGCCTTCGAGCGTCTTCAAACCCAGCGGGGCATCCGGGCAGATCACCAGCCCCAGGTCGCTGACCACCGAGGCACCGTCAAGGCTGAAGGTGGTGGTGGCGAAGGCATCGGCCTGGATAAGGTTGGCGGTGACCAGGGTATCGAGCGCCTGGGTGAAGGCCGGCAACGAAAAATGTTCGAGCAGCACAAAGCCCACCCGCGCCCGGGGCCCGCTGCCGTGACCCTGCCCGCCTACAAAACGCAGGTTCGAGCCCTGCAGGGCACCGCTGAACTGCCGCCGTTGCACCACGTTCTGCCTCTTCTGGTTGTTCTGGTAAAGCGTGCAGAGCACGCCGGGTGGCACGGCAATATGCCTTCAAATGCCCCCGCCGCGATAGTCGTCGCCACGCTCGACAGTTGAAACTTTCTGCGCGCGCGCCCGGTCCAGACCTCTGACTATCACTTGTAAACGTGAGGGATCGAATGACGACGACAGTGGGCGACTTCCTGGTTGAGCGGCTGTATCAATGGGGCGTGCGACGTATCTACGGCTACCCTGGCGATGGCATCAACGGCGTGTTCGGCGCGCTCGACCGGGCCCGGGGCAAGATCGAATTCATCCAGGCGCGGCACGAGGAAATGGCCGCGTTCATGGCCGCAGCCCATGCCAAGTTCACCGGCGAGCTGGGGGTATGCATCGCCACCTCCGGCCCCGGCGCCTCGCACCTGCTCACCGGCCTCTACGATGCGCGCATGGACCACATGCCGGTGCTCGCCATCGTCGGCCAGCAGGCCCGCACCGCGCTGGGCGGCCATTACCAGCAGGAACTGGACCTGTTGTCGATGTTCAAGGACGTGGCCGGCGCCTTCGTGCAGCAGGCCTCCGAACCCTCCCAGGTACGCCACCTGATCGACCGTGCCGTGCGCACGGCGGTGGGCGAGCGCCGCGTCACGGCGGTGATCCTGCCCAACGACCTGCAGGACCTGCCCTATAAAGAACCCGCCCGCGCCCACGGCACCCTGCATTCGGGCGTCGGCTACAGCAAGCCCAGGGTGGTGCCCTACGAGGCCGACCTGCAGCGCGCCGCCGACATCCTCAATGCGGGCAAGAAGGTCGCCGTGCTGGTTGGTGCGGGCGCGCTGAACGCCACCGACGAGGTCATCGCCGTGGCCGAAAAACTCGGCGCCGGCGTGGCCAAGGCGCTGCTGGGCAAGGCCGCCCTGCCCGACGAACTGCCCTGGGTCACCGGCGCCATCGGCCTGCTCGGCACCGAGCCCAGCTACAAGCTGATGCAGGAGTGCGACACCCTGCTGATGATCGGCTCGGGCTTCCCCTACGCCGAGTTTCTGCCCAAGGAGGGCCAGGCCCGCGCGGTGCAGATCGACATCCAGCCCGACATGCTCAGCCTGCGCTACCCGATGGAGGTCAACCTGGTGGGCGATGCGGCCGAAACCCTGAGCGCCCTGCTGCCGCTGCTCGACAGCAAGACCAGCCGCAGCTGGCGCAAGAAGGTCGAAGGCTGGCGCGCCCGCTGGGACAAGACCCTGGAAAAACGCGCACTGGTCAGCGCCAACCCGATCAACCCGCAGCGGGTGGTGCACGAGCTGTCCCCTCGGCTGCCCGACCAGGCCATCATCACCAGCGACTCGGGTTCGTGCGCCAACTGGTACGCCCGCGACCTGAAGATCCGCCGCGGCATGCAGTGCTCGCTGTCCGGCGGCCTGGCCTCGATGGGTGCGGCCGTGCCCTACGCCATCGCGGCCAAGTTCGCCCACCCCGAGCGCCCGGTGATCGCGCTGGTGGGCGACGGCGCCATGCAGATGAACAACATGGCCGAGCTGATCACCGTGGCCAAGTACTGGCGTCAGTGGCAGACCCCGAACTGGATCTGCGCGGTGTTCAACAACGAGGACCTCAACCAGGTCACCTGGGAGCAGCGGGTAATGGAGGGCGACCCCAAGTTCGAGGCGTCGCAGAACATTCCCGACGTGCCCTACCACCTGTTTGCCATCTCCATCGGGCTCAAGGGCATTTTCGTCGAGCGTGAAGATGACGTTGCCGCCGCCTGGGAGCAGGCCCTGGCCAGCGACTGCCCGGTGCTGATCGAGTTCAAGACCGACCCCAACGTGGCGCCCCTGCCGCCGCACATCACCGTGCAACAGGCGAAGAACTTCGCCACCACCCTGCTCAAGGGCGACCCCGACGAAGCCGGCGTGATCACCCAGACCGCCAAGCAGGTGCTCAGCGCGGTGCTGCCCAAGCGCAAGCGCTGATTGCATGCCCACGCCACTTCGCTGAGGCGGCGTGGGCGTGGGCAGTGTGCCTTCATCCAAACTGCATGATCCGGTGGCCGTTTCGGGCAATTTGCAAGCCTGACGCTGCCCATGCGCTGGCGACGCCGTTGATTCAACGAGGTTTTTCCAGCGGTGCAGGCTGGCATCGTTGATGCAACGACTACCGAGGCGAACACGCCACCGTACCCGCCACCGGAGATCACCATGAATGCCATTGAACTGCTCGAAGCCGATCACAAGCGCGTAAAGGCCCTGTTGGCAAAACTGAGCGCATCCACCGAGCGCGGCGTCAAGACGCGCACCCAGCTGCTTGCCGAACTGGAGATGGAAATCACCGTGCACACCGAGATCGAGGAGCAGATCCTCTACCCGGCGTTCAAGCAGGCCGGCGGCAAGGAACAGGACGTGATGTACTACGAGGCCAAGGAAGAGCACCGCACCGTCGACTCCCTGGTGCTGCCCGACCTCAAGACCACCGACCCGTCGACCCCGGAGTTCACCGGCCGCGTGAAGGTGGTGAAGGAGCTGCTCGAACACCATATCGAGGAAGAAGAGTCCGAGATGTTCCCGCAGGCCCGCAAGCTGCTGAAAAAGGCCGAACTCGAGGCCCTTGGCGAACAGATGCAGGCGTTCAAGGCCAACTACATGAAGGCCCTCAAGAATACCACCAGCCACTGACCCCTTCCCCAGGCCCGCCGCCGGGCGGGCCCGTCCCACCTTTGGTCGTGCCCTTGGCAGTCACCTGTCACTTGCCTTGAACTCTGCCGCCACGTCCATCGTCATCCGCCTGAGAGTCCGTAAAACAGTGCTTGGCAATCAGCGCAGTGTGCCCGGCGTTTATCCGAACGTAAGGGAGAACCACAATGAACGGGACTGATCAGTCGGCCCACGGCGACGCCTCGCAGTCGCCCCAGGGCACCCCGCAGGAACACCTGCACACCCTGGCCGAAGACGCCGGGGCATTGCTCGACGACGCCAGGGAACACGGCGCCAGACAGTACGAGCAGTATCGCGACCTGGCCGCCGAACAACTCGACTCGCTGGTCGAAGGCGCCCAGTCGGCAGCCTCGGCCCTTGAAGGCAAGGATTCCCTCGGGCTGGCCCAGTACATGGCGCAACTGGCCAGCGGGCTGGGCAATTTTGCCGACCAGGTCCGCGACAACAGCATCGAGGACCTGGTGCACAAGGGCGCGCAACTGGCCCGCGACAACCCCACGCTGTTCCTGGCCGGCAGCGTCGCCATCGGCTTTGGCCTGTCGCGCTTTCTGCGCGCCAGCAGCAGCCACCCGACCGCGTCGGGCACCCCCACGCAGGCCTACGGCGCCAGCGCGCCCTACCAGAGCTCGGTACCGCCGCTGCGCGACAACCCCGTGCCCGCCGACCCGCTGGGCCGCACCCTGGCCGATGGCCCCAACACCCAGGACAGCTTCAAGGGAGGTGTGTGATGGAACGCGACCCACTCGATACCCTGCCCCCCGCGCCACCGGGCGAGCACGACAACACCAGCATCGGCAGCCTGCTGCGCCAGCTCACCCGTGAAGTGCCCGAGCTGTTCACCAAGGAGCTGGCACTGGCCAAGGCCGAACTGCAACGCAGCCTGACCACCCTCAAGGCCGGTACAGCCGCCGTGGCCGGCGGCGCCATGGTGCTGCTGGCGGGCCTGATCATCCTGCTGATGGCGGCGGTGTACGGCCTGGCCTACGTGGTCGCGCCCTGGCTGGCGGCGCTGATCGTGGGCGCGGTGACCCTGGTCATCGGCTTCATGATGCTGCAGGCCGGCAAGAAGCAGTTCGACCCGTCCAACCTCACCCCTGACCGCACCCTGCATGCCCTGCAACAGGACAAGGACGCACTGAAGAGGAAAGTCTCATGAGCACCTCATTCGAAGCCGAATCGCACAAGAGCCCGGAAACCCTGGAGCAGGAGATCGACGCCAAACGCGCCAGCATCAGCCACCTGGTGGACTCGCTGGAACACCGCCTCACCCCCGGCCAGTTGATCGACCAGGGCATGGCGTACTTCAAGGGCAACGGCGGCGAGTTCTTCCAGAACCTGGGCACCACCCTGAAGCACAACCCGGTGCCCACCGTGCTCACCGGCGTGGGCCTGGCGTGGCTGGCGCTGAACCAGAACCGCCCCTTCTCACCCGGCTCGCCGACCTTTGGCGGCAGCGGCCTGGCCGACACGCTGGGCGACGCTGCCAGCGGCATCAAGGGCGCCATGGCCCAGGCCGGCGAGCACCTGCACCACGCCTCGGACGTGGCCCACGACAAGGCGCGCGACGCCGGCGACAGCCTGGGCAGC
This sequence comes from Pseudomonas sp. 8209, assembly GCF_028682105.1. Classification (NCBI taxonomy): domain Bacteria; kingdom Pseudomonadati; phylum Pseudomonadota; class Gammaproteobacteria; order Pseudomonadales; family Pseudomonadaceae; genus Pseudomonas; species Pseudomonas sp. 8209. The sequence goes on along the minus strand of NZ_JANIAH010000007.1, from coordinate 222,466 downwards.
TCGGCCGACAAGGTGCGCCAGGCCGCGCACCACGCCAGCGACCGGGTGCAGGCCCAGGCCGCGCAGCTCAAGGGCCAGTTCGACCACCTGCTCAAGGACCAGCCGCTGGTGCTGGCCGCGATCGGCATCGCCCTCGGCGCGGCCCTGGGCGCGGCATTGCCCGGCACGCGCAAGGAGGACGAACTGATGGGCGAAACCCGCGATGCCCTGGCCGACAAGGTGACCCGCACCGGCAAGGCGCTGTACGCCGACGCCACCCAGGCCGTGCACAACGCCGACGCCAGCGCGCCGGCAGCTGCCGCGCAGGCCCCCCGCGAGGGGCCTGCCGACCTGTCCGACGGGCTGGGCTTCAGGCCCTGAGTGTCGCCCCGGCGCCCTGCGCGCCGGGGCGCGCCCCTCTGTGTTGCACCTACCTACGCGAAGCTGGAGAGACCATGAGAGCACTCACCTACCACGGCGCCCACGACGTCAGGGTCGATACCGTTACCGACCCCATTCTGGAAGAACCCGACGACCTGATCCTGCGGGTGACCGCCACCGCCATCTGCGGCTCGGACCTGCACCTGTACCGCGGCAAGATCCCGGCGGTCGAAGACGGCGATATCTTCGGTCACGAGTTCATGGGCGTGGTCGAGGAAGTCGGCACCGGGGTGACCGCGGTGCAGCCGGGCGATCGCGTGGTGATCCCGTTCGTGATTGCCTGCGGCAGCTGTTTCTTCTGCCAGCAGGACCTGTTCGCCGCGTGCGAGACCACCAATACCGGGCGCGGCGCGATCCTCAACAAGAAGCTCATCCCCTCTGGCGCAGCGCTGTTCGGCTACAGCCACCTGTACGGTGGCGTACCCGGCGGCCAGGCCGAGTACGTGCGCGTACCCAAGGCCAACACCGGTCCGTTCCGCGTGCCGGGCACGCTGAGCGACGAGAAGGTGCTGTTTCTGTCCGACATCCTGCCCACGGCCTTCCAGGCGGTGAAGAACACCGAGATCGGCCAGGGTTCGAGCCTCGCCATCTACGGCGCGGGGCCGGTCGGGCTGCTGTGCGCGGCGGTGGCGCGGATGCTCGGCGCCGAACGCATCTTCATGGTCGACCACCACCCCTACCGGCTGGCCTATGCGCAGCAGGCGTATGGCGTGATCCCGATCAATTTCGACGATGACGACGACCCGGCCGATACCATCATCCGCCAGACCCCGGGCATGCGCGGGGTAGATGGTGTGGTCGATGCGGTGGGCTTCGAGGCCAAGGGCAGCACCACCGAAACCGTGCTGGCCGCGCTCAAGCTCGAGGGCAGCAGCGGCAAGGCCTTGCGCCAGTGCATCGCGGCAGCCCGGCGCGGCGGTGTGGTCAGTGTGCCGGGGGTGTATTCGGGGTTCATCCACGGCTTCCTGTTCGGCGATGCGTTCGACAAGGGCCTGACCTTTCGCATGGGCCAGACCCACGTGCAGCGCTACCTGCCGGAACTGCTGGGCTACATCGAAACCGGCGCGCTCACGCCGGAAACCATCATCACCCACCGCCTGTCGCTGGAGCAGGCGGCCGAGGGCTACAGGATCTTCGACAAGAAGGAGCAGGAGTGCCGCAAGGTCATCCTCACGCCTGGCGACAGCAGCATCGAGTTGCCGATGGCCATCGTCGACGACGGCGTGGTGGCCTGAGCCCGTGACGCTGGCCGGCAGCCTCGCCGGTCAGCGTCGGGCGGGTTCAGTGGTGGGCGTGCAGCGCTTCGATCAGCTGCGCCTTGGTCATGCTCGAGCGCCCCTTGATGTCCTTGCTGCGCGCCTCCTTGAGCAGGCTTTGCTTGGTCTGGCTGGCCAACGAGGTGGTGGAGGTGCGCGCGTGGCCGGCGCGGGTGCTGGCGGCGCGTTTGGCCGAGTCGGAGGCAGCGGCGTGCTTTTCGCCGGCCGGGGTGCTGCGACCTGAGCCGCCCTTTTTCTCGCCCCCGCCAGATTGCTTGTTCACCGTGGCCCAGGCACGCGCCTCGGCCTCGGCTTTGGGCGTGCCTTTTTGCTCGTAGCTTTCTTCGATGTGCTGCGCCTTGCGTTTCTGCTCGGCGGTGTACTTGGCTTTGCTTCCCTGGGGCATGGTGCTCACCCTCGATCCGGTTGAATGCGGGCCCGTGTCACGGGCCATTCAGGGGGTTTGAGGGCGCGCGTGCGCCAGGGTGCGATTGGGTGGATGAATGGCAGAGGAGCGAAGACCACCGGCCTCTTCGCTGGCACGCCAGTGAACGAGCGCGAAGCGCTCGCCACCTGTCCTACTGGGTAGCCCCGGCCATCTGCCCCGCCGGCTCATCCGCCCCGCCGATCGGCGCCTTGAGCAACAGGAAGTACGCCAGCGCCGAGCACAGCGCCACCACCGCACTGATCATGAACGCGGTATTGAACGAGCCCGAATACTGGATGCTGAACCCGGTCACGATCGGCGCCACGGACCCTGCAATGTAGCCGCCAAAGTTCTGGATCGAACCAAACGAGGCCACCCGCGGGCTGTCGACGATGGTGTTGACGATCATCCACGCCGTGGCACTGGCCATGTTGATGCTGAACAGCGCCAGGCACAGCAGTATCACGCACCCGGTCAACCCGCTCACATACGACAGCGGCAAGGTGAACAGCGCCGCCAGCACCAGCCCGGTGATCACGCTGAACTTGCGGCTGGCCAGCACGCTCATGCCACGCCGTACCAGCAGGTCGCAGAACCGCCCCGCCACGATGGTGCCCACCGCGCCGAAACCATAGGCCAGCGATACCACCCACGCGGTGTCGTACAGGTTCAGCCCGTGCTCGCGCTCGAAGTAGCCCGGCAGCCAGGTCAGGTGCAGCCACAGCATGTAGATCACGCCCATGAAGCCCAGCACCGCGCCCCAGGTGCTGCGATGCTTGAACAGGTCGAGCCAGCCGGCAAAATACGACGCCTTGGGCGCCTGCACCGCGTCAGCCCGCGGCGCCGGCTGTTCGCTTGGCAGCGCCTGGCCCTGCGCCGCCAGTTCGGCCAGGTACCTGGCCTTGCTCTTGTAGAACGTCAACCAGCACAGCGCCAGCACGATGCCGATCACGCCGGTGATGATGAACATCCCGCGCCAGCCGAAGTTGACCATGAACAGCGTCAGCAACGGTGGCGCCAGGCACGGCCCCAGGCAGGTCGACGACCACACGATGCCGGTCGGCGTGCCCCGCTCGTTGGCGTCGAACCATTCCGACAGCGCCTTGGCCGCCGAGGGGAACATCGGCGCCTCGCCGATCCCCAGCAGCACCCGCAGGCCCATGAAGCCGCCAAAGCTGTTGACCAGCCCGCACAGCGACTGCGCCACCGACCAGGCCAGCAACGAGGCGCCCAGGGCGATCTTGCTGCCTAGGCGGTCGATGATCAGGCCCAGTGGCAACTGCGCAAAGGCATAGGCCACGGAGAAGGCCGACAGCAGGATGCCCATCTGCGAAGGGCTGATGAGCATGTCGCGCTGGATCGAGGTGTTGGCAATCGACAGCGCGCTGCGGTCCAGGTAGTTGACGATGCCGATCAACAGCAGAAACACGACGGTGATGCGTTGGTACTTCTTCAGTGCGTTCATCTGATGGCCTTTATTATTGTTGTTGCAGCGTCAAACGCCGAGGCGATCCTTCATCCACACGTCATCCCTGGAATACGCACGCCCGCTCAGGGCTGGCGTGCAGTCACTGCCACCTCCAGCAAGCCACGACGGCTCAGGCTTTCGATCAGCGCACGCAGGCCGAATGCCCATTGTGGCGCCTGGTCGCTGGTGGTCACGCGGTTGCATAGGCTGCCCAGCAGCGGGTTGCTGATGGTGACCACATCGCCCAGCTTGTGGGTGAAACCGCTGCCGGGCTGGTCACGGTCCTGCTTGGGCGCGAACAGGGTACCCAGAAACAGCACCAGGCCGTCGGGGTACTGGTGGTTCTCGTTGAGGGTCTGCTGCACCAGGTCGACCGGGTCGCGGCTGATCTGGCGCATCGAGCTGCGCCCCTGCAGCACGAAGCCATCCCGGCCTTCGACGCGCAGGTCGACTTCGGCGGCGCGCACGTCCTCCAGGCTGAAGGTCTCGTCGAACAGGCGCAGCAGCGGGCCGAGGGCGGTCGAGGCGTTGTTGTCCTTGGCCTTGGACAGCAGCAGCGCGCTGCGCCCCTCGAAGTCGCGCAGGTTCACGTCGTTGCCCAGCATGGCGCCGTGGATGGTGCCGTTGCTCGACACCGCCAGCACCACCTCGGGCTCGGGGTTGTTCCAGCTGGACTTGGGGTGCAGGCCGATATCGGCGCCGTGGCCGACCGCCGACAACGGCTGGGCCTTGGTGAACACTTCGGCGTCCGGGCCGATGCCCACTTCCAGGTACTGCGACCACATGCCCTGCTCCACCAGCAGCACGCGCAGTTCTTCGGCCTGGGCCGAGCCGGGCACGATACGCGACAGGTCGGCGCCGATGCGGCTGACCAGGGTGTCGCGAATCGCGTCGGCCTTGGCCGGGTCGCCCTTGGCCTGCTCTTCGACCACACGCTCCAGCAGACTGGCGGCGAAGGTCACGCCGGCGGCCTTGACCGCCTGCAGGTCGATGGGGGCCAGCAACCATGGCAGGCGCGCATCGCGCTGCTGCGGGTCGCTGTTGGCCAGCAGCGCGGGCAGCTCGATCAACGCCTCGCCCAGCGGCAGTGCGCGCAGATAGGCGGCCGGGTCGGGTTGTTCGAGCAGGGCCGAGACGGTGGCCACATGGGCACTGATGTCATGCACCGCGCCGGCCCTGACCAGCACCACGGCCGGGCCCTGCTCGGGCAGCCACACCCGCCCTACCCAGCTGCCGGTGGCGAACACGGCGAGATCGTTGCTCAGTGCGAGAGGCGCGTGCGCCTGGTTCTGGTTGGTCATGTGTGCACTCTTGTTGTGGTGGTCGGTCATTGCGGGAGCGGCGCCAGTTGCAACTGCGCAGCGGTCTGGTTCAGCGCATCGAGCACCGCCGGCGACAGGCCCAGGCCCTCGCGCAACGCCTGCTCGCGCAGTTTCAGCCCGGCCTGGCCCGGCAGGCGCACCGGGCGCTGCGGGTCGAGCGGACGGCTGGCCAGCACCAACTGGCCAAGGAAGCTGCTCTCGGCGGCAAAGGCCTCAAGCCCGCCGAAGAAGCGCGGGTCGATCACCACTGCGGTGGCCGAGGCGCCCCACTGCTGCGGCGCGTCCTTGCGCCCGTGCCCGGCCAGGCCCGAGGTCAGCGCCTCGACCAGCAGGGCCAGGGCAAAGCCCTTGTGCCCGAAGGCCTGCCCGCCCAATGGCAGCAGGCTGCCCTGGGGCGTGGTGAAGAAGTCGCGCGGGTCGTTGCTCGGCGTGCCGTCGTTACTCATCAGCACGGCGTGGGGCAAGGTGGTGCCGGCATCGCGGCACTGGCCCACCAGGCCCAGGGTGACGCTGGACATGCTCACATCCAGCAGGATCGGCTCGCCCTGGGTCGGGATACCCGCGGCAATCGGGTTGGGGGTGTAGATCGGGTCGATGCCGCCCTGGGCGCACACCAGCCCCACCGACGGGTCGGAGGAATACAGCAGGGCCACCAGGCCACGGTCGGTGTAGGGCTTGAGGTAGGCCGCCAGGCAGCCGATGTGCGAGGCACGGCGCACCACCGAGATGCCGATACCCTGCGCCTGGGCACCCTGCGCGGCGCATGCCAGGGCACGCTCCACGCAGTACGGCCCGAGCACGTAGTGGCCGTCGAACAGCGTGGCGATGCCGCTGCCCTGCAGGTGTTCGAGGTCGGCGGCACGTGCCTTGACCTCACCGCGCTGTACGCCACCGACATAGCGGCTGACCAGGTTCAGGCCGTGGGTGCGGTGCCCCAGCAGCTCGCCCTCGAGCAGCACGCGGGTCACCACCCGGGCCACCTCGGCGTCGGCCCCGGCACCCTCGAACAACTGTTCGACGAACCGGGTCAGCGTGGCCGTGTCGTAGCGCCGGGCTTCAGACATCGCTCAGGCCCTGGCGGCTGTACTGGCCATCGACCAGGCGCTGGATACCCAGCGGGTTGGCGTCCTTCAGGGCGTCCGGCAACAACGCGTCGGGCACGTTCTGGTAGCACACCGGGCGCAGGAAACGGTCGATGGCCAGGGTGCCGACCGAGGTGCCGCGGGCATCGGAGGTGGCCGGGTACGGGCCGCCGTGCACCATCGCGTCACACACCTCCACACCGGTGGGGTAGCCGTTGACCAGCACGCGGCCGACCTTGTCTTCGAGCACGCCGAACAGCTGGGCGAAGGCCGGCAGGTCGTCACCGTCGGCCAGCAGCGTGGCGGTGAGCTGGCCCCGCAGGGCGCTGACGGCGCGCAGCAGCTCGGCGTCGTCGGCCACCTGGATCACGATGGTGCAGGGGCCGAACACCTCTTCCTGCAGCAGTTCGTCGTGTTCCAGCAGCAGGCTGACATCGGCGCCGAACAGCTGCGGCTGGGCCTGGTTGCCGGCTTGTGCCTGGCCGCTCAGGTGCTGGATGCCGGGGTGCGCCAGCAGTGCCTGCAGGCCCTTGCCATAGCTGGCCAGGGTGCCGGCGTTGAGCATGGTCTGCGGCGCCTGTTCGGCCAGGTGGCCGCCCAGTTGCTCGATGAAGGTGGTGAAGGCCGGCGAGCGGATGCCCAGCACCAGGCCCGGGTTGGTACAGAACTGGCCACAGCCCTGCACCACCGAGGCGGCCAGTTCCCTGGCCATCTGCGCACCACGGCTGGCCAGTGCCTGCGGCAGCGCCAGTACCGGGTTGATGCTCGACATCTCGGCAAATACCGGGATCGGCTGCGGCCGCGCCGCCGCCATGTCGCAAAGGGCACGGCCACCCTTGAGCGAACCGGTGAAGCCCACGGCCTGGATGCCGGGGTGCTTGACCAGCGCCTCGCCCACACCGCCACCGAAGATCATGTTGAACACGCCGGCCGGCATGCCGGTTTTGTCGGCCGCACGCAGCAGCGCTTCAGCCACGCGCTCGGCAGTGGCCATGTGGCCACTGTGGGCCTTGAACACCACCGGGCAACCGGCTGCCAGCGCTGCGGCGGTGTCGCCGCCAGCGGTGGAGAATGCCAGCGGGAAGTTGCTGGCGCCGAACACCGCCACCGGGCCCACGCCGATGCGGTACTGGCGCAGGTCCGGACGTGGCAGCGGCGTGCGCTCGGGCAGCGCCTGGTCGATGCGCGCACCGTAGAAGTCGCCACGGCGCAGCACCTTGGCGAACAGGCGCATCTGGCCGCTGGTGCGACCGCGCTCCCCCTGGATGCGTGCGCTTGGCAGCGCGGTTTCGCGGCAGGTCAGCGCCACGAAGTCCTCGCCCAGGGCGTCGAGTTCATCGGCAATGGCGTCGAGAAATTCGGCCCGGCGCACGGCCGGCAGGCTGCGAAACAACGGGAAGGCCGCGCTGGCACCGGCAACGGCGCTGTCGACTTCGCTCAGGGTGGCCTGGTGGAAACCGCCCGGCAGGCGTTCGCCGGTGTGGGCGTCGACGCTGTAGACCAGGGTGTCGCCCAGGGCGCTGCGCTGGCCTGCGATGAAGTTGTGTCCGGAAAAGCTCATGTGCATTTCGCCTCTGTAAGGGTGCGGAAAGGTCAATCAGGTCACGGCGCCGATCTGCCACGGCACGAACTCGTTCTGCCCGTAGCCGTGTTGCTCGCTCTTGCTGCGCTGGCCCGATGCGATGCGCAGCATCTGTTCGAAGATGTAGGCGCCGCGTTCTTCAATGCTGGTGGAACCGTCGGCAATGCCGCCGCAGTTCACGTCCATGTCTTCTTCCTGGTGCTCGAACACCCGGTTGTTGGTGGCCAGCTTGATCGACGGCGCCGGGGCGCAGCCGTAGGCCGAACCGCGACCGGTGGTGAAGGCGATCAGGTTGGCGCCGCCGGCGACCTGGCCGGTGGCCGACACCGGGTCGTAGCCGGGGGTGTCCATGAACACCAGCCCCTTGGCGCGCACGGCCTCGGCATACTGGTACACGTCCACCAGGTTGCTGGAGCCGGCCTTGGCCACGGCGCCCAGGGATTTTTCGAGAATGGTGGTGAGGCCACCGGCCTTGTTGCCGGCCGAGGGGTTGTTGTTGAGCTCGGCGTTCATGCGCTGGCAGTAGTCTTCCCACCAGTGGATGCGCGCGATCAGCTTCTCGCCCACTTCGCGGCTGACCGCACGGCGCGTCAGCAGGTGCTCGGCGCCGTAGATTTCAGGGGTTTCGGACAGGATCGCGGTGCCGCCCGCAGCCACCAGGCGGTCTACCGCATTGCCCAGCGCGGGGTTGGCGGTGATGCCCGAATAGCCGTCGGAACCGCCGCATTGCAGGCCCACGATCAGGTGCCGGGCGCTGACCGGCTCGCGGCGCACCTGGTTGGCGTCGGCCAGCAGCGCCTTGACCTGCTCGATACCGGCGGCGATGGTCTTGGAGGTGCCGCCAATGCCCTGGATGGTGAACGCGCGCAACTGGGCGCCGGCGGTCAGCCCCTGGGTCTGCATCAGGCTTTCGATCTGGTTGGTCTCGCAGCCCAGGCCGATGATCAGCACGGCGGCGAAGTTGGGGTGCACGGCATAGCCGCCCAGGGTGCGGCGCAGCAGGCCCAGGGCTTCGCCGCTGGGGTCGACCGCGCAACCGGCACCGTGGCTCAGGGCCACCACGCCATCGACGTTGGGGTAGTCGGCCAGCGCCTCGGGGTGGATATCTCGGCGAAAATGGTCGGCCACGGCACGGGCAACGGTCGCCGAGCAGTTCACCGAGGTCAGGATGCCCACGTAGTTGCGGGTGGCCACTCGCCCGTCGGCACGCACGATGCCTTCGAAGAAGGCTTCCCTGGCCGGCACGCTGTGGGCGTCTTCGCCAAAGGCGTAGTCACGGGCGAAGTCGCCCATCTCCACGTTGTGCACATGCACGTGTTCGCCGGCCTCGATGGGCTGCGAGGCAAAGCCGATGATCTGGCCATAGCGGCGCAGCGCCTCGCCCTGCTCCACGCGCTGGCTGGCCACCTTGTGTCCCGAAGGGATCGACTGGCGCACGGTGACCGCCTCGGCGTCCAGATGCAGGCCCTCGGGCAGCACCTGGCGGGCAATCAGCACGTTGTCCAGCGGGTTGAGGCGGATGACCGCAGGGTCTTCGCTGCTGCGGGTTCTGGCAATCAGGTGCATGGGACCTCTCAGGGCGCTACGGCAAGCTTCTTGTTATGGCATCACGCCCGTCTTGTGCGGGCGAATCTGCACCAACTGTAAGGAGCCGGCCGGCGTATTCCCAATGAGATGATCCGATCACGCGATAACCCTGGGTTATCGAAGTGCGAATTCTTGTTTCATTTATAGATCGTTTTATGACCCTCGGCCTGACGGCGCTGGCGGGCGAAGTCCAGCAGGATATCGGCGAACACCTGCGCCGAGCCGGTCAGCGGCTGGTCCTTGCGGGTGATGATGCCGTACTCCAGCGGTGCCAGGTGCAGCGGGGTCTGCAGCTCGCGAAACTGACCGCTGGCCAGCTGCGCCGCCACCATCGAGCGCGGCAGCATGGCGATCATCGGCCCCGACTGCAGCAGTTGCAGGAACATCGGCATCGAGATGGTATCCACGCTGTCGGCGGGGGTGGCGATGTTGGCAGCGCGAAACGCCCGCTCCAGGCGGTCGCGGATCGGCGTGCCGACCGGGTACAGCACCCACGGCCAGTCGCCCAGGGCCTCCAGCGGCGTGACCTCGAGCTGGTTGAGCGGGTGGCTGCTGTTGACCACCAGGCAGAAGGGCTCGGGCTCCAGTGCCTGAAAGTCGAACAACTGGGCGAAACGCGGTTCGGTGAAGCGCCCGATCATCAGGTCGAGCTTGTTCTGTTCGAGCATCGCCAGCAGGTAGTCGCTGGACTGCTCCACCACTTCTATCGACAGCAGCGGGCTGCGCGCCTTGATCGCGGCAATGGCCTGGGGCAGCACCACCGAGGTGGCGGCGAAGATGCCGCCCACCTTGATGAAGCCGTGGCCGCCCTTGCGCAGGCGATTGACCTGGTCGACGAAGGTGTGCGAGTCGGCCAGCGCGTTCTGCGCATAGCGCACCACGTACTCGCCCAGCTCGGTGGGCGGCATGCTGCGCGGCAGGCGTTCGAACAGGGCAAAGCCGAACTGCTCCTCGAGGTCGCGCAGCATCTTGCTCAGGGCTGGCTGGCTGAGGTTCATGCGCGAGGCGGTGGCGTGCATGTTGCGCGTGCGCGCCAGGGTGTCGATCAGCACCAGGTGCTTGAAGCGCACCCAGTTGCAGAAGCTGGAATGGGTAATGTCCGAGGGCATCGGCTCAGTGCCTCCTGAAGGTGGCGGCGCAGGTCATGTCATTGCGCCCGCAGGTAATGCAGCAGGGTGTTCAGCGCCACCGAGCGTGGGCGCGAACGCAGGGTCAGCAGGCCCAGGTTGACCATGCTGATGGGCAGCTCCACCGGCAGGATGGCGACCATGCCATAGCGCGCATAATGCTCGGCCACGTCGTTGGGCACCACCGCGATCATGTCGGAGGCTTCGAGCATGGCGGTGGTGGCCAGGATCGAGGCGGTCTCGACGATGTCCAGCGACTGCACCATGCCGCCGGCCTGCAGCGCGCTTTCCACGCGCCGGCGCATGGGGCTGCCGAGCGGGTGCAGGATCCAGGTGAGGCTCACCAGGTCGGCCAGTTGCAGCGCCGCAGCGCCGGCCAGCGGGTGCCCTGCCCTGGCGATCACGCGCATCTGCTCGCCGATGTCGAACAGCTCGATGTCCAGGTCCTGGCTGTCACCCTGGTCGGGCAGGCGCCCGAGCACCACGTCGAAGTCGCCGCGCAGCAGCGCCGGCAGCAAGGTGTCGCTGGTGCCCACCTCGATGCTGATGCGCACCTTGGGGTGGTCGCGCTTGTAGGCCAGCACCGCGCCGGTCAGCAGGCGCGGCACCGGGCCCATCACCGTGCCCACCCGCACCAGGCCCATGGCACCGCGGGCCAGTTCGGCGATCTGCGCCTGGGCGTGCTCGAACTCGTGCAGCGCGCCCTGGGCATAGCGGATCATCACCTCGCCATACAGAGTGGGCTGCATGCCCCGGGGCAGGCGCTCGAACAGGCGTACGCCCAGGCGCTCCTCCAACTGCTGCAACAGCAGGCTCGCCGCCGGTTGGGTGGTGTGCATGGCCGCTGCGGCACGGCGCAGGTTGCCGAACTCGCCCAGGGCGTTGAGCAAGGTGATCTGGCGGCTGGAAATTTTCAGCGCGCCGAGGCTGCGTGGCAGCAGCGGATCGGCTTCAGGGCTCGCAGACATATCGAATTCGGTATCCCTGGTTAGGAAACCGCGATTATGCACGTATCGCTCGGCAACCTACAGTCGGGTCTCCAAGTGGTCACCGAGAACAAGAGCCCGCCATGAGCATTCGAATTACCCACCTGAGCGTTCGCGATATCCGTTTCCCTACCTCGCTGTCGCTCGACGGCTCCGACGCGATGAACAGCGCACCGGACTATTCGGCGTCCTACGTGGTGCTGCACACCGACAGCCCCCTGGAAGGCCACGGCCTGACCTTCACCATCGGCCGCGGCAACGAGATCTGCGTGGCCGCGATCCAGTCGCTGGCACCGATGGTGGTGGGCCTGACCCTGGAAGAGATCACCGCCGACATGGGCGCCTTCTGGCACAACTTCACCGTGGGCGACAGCCAGCTGCGCTGGCTGGGCCCGGAAAAAGGCGTGATCCACCTCGCCACCGCCGCCATCATCAATGCCGTGTGGGACCTGTGGGCCAAGCACGAAGAAAAACCGGTGTGGAAGCTGCTGGCCGACATGAGCCCCGAGCAGCTGGTGCGCTGCCTGGACTTCAGCTACGTCACCGACGTGATCACCCCCGAGGAAGCCATCGCCCTGCTGCGCCGCAATGCGCCGGGCAAGGCCGAGCGCGAGGCGCAGATGCTGCGCGAAGGCTACCCGGGCTACACCACCGCACCGGGCTGGCTGGGCTACAGCGAAGAGAAGATGCGCCAGCTGACCCGCGAGGCCGTGGCCGATGGCTGGACCCACGTGAAGCAGAAGATCGGCGCCAACCTGGAAGACGACATTCGCCGCGCCGGTATCCTGCGTGACGAGCTGGGCTGGGAACGCACCCTGATGATGGACGCCAACCAGGTGTGGGGCGTGGACGAATCGATCGAGAACATGCGCCGCCTGGCCGCCTTCGCACCGCTGTGGATCGAGGAGCCGACCAGCCCCGACGACATCCTCGGCCATGCCACCATTCGCCAGCGCATCGCGCCGATCGGCGTGGCCACCGGCGAGCACTGCCACAACCGGGTGATGTTCAAGCAGATGTTCCAGGCCGGTGCGCTGGACTTCTGCCAGCTCGACGCGGCGCGCCTGGGCGGGCTGAACGAGGTGCTGATCGTGCTGCTGATGGCGGCCAAGTACGACGTGCCGGTGTGCCCGCATGGCGGGGGTGTGGGTTTGTGCGAATACGTGCAGAATATCGCGCTGTTCGACTACATCGGCGTTTCGGCCTCGCTGCACAACCGCGTGCTGGAATACGTCGACCACCTGCACGAGCACTTCATCGACCCGGTGGTGATCCGCCGCGGCCGCTACATGCCACCGCTGCGCCCCGGCTACAGCATCGAGATGCACGCCGACACCCTGGAGCGCTACCAGTACCCGAACGGCCCGGTGTGGCTGGACATCGCCCGCACCTGATCGACACCCAAGCCCGCCGCCGCGCCCTGCGCGTCGGCGGGCCGCACCATCAATACCGGGGTTAACAATAATGACAATCCTCAATACCGCGACAGCGGCGGCCGCGCCCGCCGTGCCTGCCGAACAACGCCTGAACAGCCTGCTGCTGCGCAAACTGCTGCCGCTGCTGGTCATCGTCTACGTGATGAGCTTTCTGGACCGCACCAACATTGCCCTGGCCAAGGCCAGCATGGGCATCGACCTGGGGCTGTCGGCCGCTGCCTACGGCCTGGGCGCCGGGCTGTTCTTTCTGACCTACGCGCTGGCCGAGGTGCCGAGCAACCTGATCATGCACCGGGTGGGCGCACGTTTCTGGATCACCCGCATCATGATCACCTGGGGCCTGCTGTCGGCGGGCATGGCGTTCGTGCAGGGCGAGACCTCGTTCTACATCATGCGCCTGCTGCTGGGCGTGGCCGAGGCCGGGCTGTTCCCGGGGGTGATGCTGTACCTGACCTACTGGTTCGACCGCGAACAGCGGGCACGCGCCACCGGTTACTTTTTGCTGGGCGTGTGCCTGGCCAACATCCTCAGCGGGCCGCTGGGCGGTGCGTTGCTGCAGATGGACGGCTTGCTGGGCTGGCATGGCTGGCAGTGGCTGTTCGTGATCGAAGGCCTGCCGGCGGTGGCGCTGGCGTATGTGGTGTGGAAGAAACTGCCTGACGGGCCGGCCTCGGCCAAATGGCTGTCGGAGGCCGACAAGCGCGATATCGAGCAGCGCCTGAGCGCCGAAAAAGCCGCCGCACCGCCACAGACCCGCCTGAGCCAGATGTTTCGCGACAAGCAGATCTGGCTGGCGATCGCGGTGTACTTCGTGCACCAGATCACCATCTACACGGTGATCTTCTTTCTGCCGGGCATCATCGGCACCTATGGCAACCTGTCGCCGTTCCAGATCGGCCTGCTGACCTCGGTACCGTGGATTGCCGCCGCCATTGGCGCCGCGACCTTCCCGCGCCTGGCCACCACCCCCACCCGCTGCCGGATGATCATGTTCTTCGGCTTGCTGACCATGGCGGCGGGGCTGGTGATTGCCTCGTTCTCCAACTCGTTCATCGGGCTGGTGGGCTTTTCGCTGACGGCGCTGATGCTGTTCGTGGTGCAGTCGATCATCTTCGTGTTCCCGTCCAGCCGCCTGAGCGGCAGTGCACTGGCGGCGGGGCTGGCGTTCGTGACCATGTGCGGGCTGTTCGGCGGGTTCGTCGGGCCGTCGGTGATGGGGTTGATCGAGCAGACCACCGGTAGCACGCGCAACGGGCTGTGGGTGATCGCCGGCCTGCTGGTGCTGGCGGCGCTGATCAGCACGCGGTTGCGTCAGGGGCAGGAGGAGAAGGTTAAGGCCTGATCGGGTATCGGTAACGCGCTCATTCGCCGGCAAGGCCGGCTCCTACGGGTTGTGCATCTGCATGTAGGAGCCGGCCTTGCCGGCGAATGGCGTTCATATCATTCCGAATGATAGTTACCTTCGCCCCATTCGATTCGTTGTTAATAGTTACAAATCGCAGAATCCGCCCACTCTCAATACATTGGCGGATCTATCCATGGAACACTCACTCAAACCCTTGCGCTATCCCCTTGCTGCCCTGGCACTGGTGGTGATGAGTGCCTGTGGTCGTACCCCGGAGGCCCCGCAAGCGCCCGGTGCGCCGAAAGTCACGGTGGCCAAGGTGCTGGAGCAGCCCATCAACGAATGGGACGAGTTCACCGGCCGCCTCGAAGCCCCCGAAACCGTCGAAGTACGCCCGCGCGTTTCCGGCCAGATCGACCAGGTAGCCTTCACCGAAGGTGCCCAGGTCAAGAAAGGCGACCTGCTGTTCCAGATCGATCCGCGCCCGTTCCAGGCTCAGGTACGCCAACTTGAAGCCCAACTGCAACAAGCCCGCGCCACCGCCACCCGCAGCCAGACCGAAGCCCAGCGCGGCGAGCGCCTGCGCAGCAGCAATGCGATTTCCGCCGAACTCGCCGAGTCGCGCACCAGTGCCGCCGCCGAAGCCCGCGCCGGGGTGGCCGCGATCCAGGCGCAACTGGACCTGGCCAGGCTGAACCTGAGCTTCACCCGCGTGACCGCGCCCATCAGCGGCCGTGTCAGCCGCGCCGAGTTCACCGCCGGCAACATCGTCACCGCCGATGTCACCGCGCTCACCAGCGTGGTGTCCACCGACAAGGTCTACGCCTACTTCGACGCCGACGAGCGCGTGTACCTCAAGTACACCCAGCTGGCCCGCGACGGCCAGCGCGGCCAGAGCACCCCGGTGTACCTGGGCCTGTCCAACGAAACCGGCAACCCGCACCTGGGCCAGATGAACTTCGTCGACAACCAGGTCAACCCCAAGACCGGCACCATTCGCGGTCGCGCGGTGTTCGACAACAGCGACGGCCAGTTCACCCCCGGGCTGTACGCGCGCCTGAAACTGGTCGGCAGCGCCACCTATTCGGCCGTGCTGATCAACGACGAGGCCGTGGGCACCGACCTGGGCAAGAAGTTCGTGCTGGTGATGGACAAGGACAACAAGGCCGATTACCGCGCCGTGGAGCTGGGCCCCAAACTCGAAGGCCTGCGTATCGTGCGCAGCGGCCTGAGCAAGGAAGACCGCATCGTGGTCAAGGGCCTGCAGCGTGTACGCCCTGGCTCGCCGGTCAGCCCTGAAGAAACCCCGATGGCCAGCGACACCACCCTCGCCGCCCTCGCCCAGCAACGCCAGGCCCTGGAAGCCAGCACCCCGAGCAAGCCGGTCACGGTCAAGCTCGCCAGTGCCGCGGCACCACGCGGTTAAGGGACCAGACCGATGAATTTTTCCCAGTTCTTCATTACCCGGCCGATCTTCGCCGCCGTGCTGTCGCTGCTGATCCTGATCGCCGGCAGCATCTCGCTGTTCCAGCTGCCGATCAGCGAATACCCCGAGGTGGTACCGCCCACCGTGGTGGTGCGCGCCAACTTCCCCGGTGCCAACCCCAAGGTGATCGGCGAAACCGTGGCCGCGCCGCTCGAGCAGGCCATCACCGGTGTCGAGAACATGCTGTACATGTCCTCGCAGTCCACCGCCGACGGCAAGATCACCCTGACCATCACCTTCGCCCTGGGCACCGACCTGGACAACGCGCAGGTGCAGGTGCAGAACCGTGTGACCCGCACCCAGCCCAAGCTGCCCGAGGAAGTCACGCGTATCGGTATCACCGTCGACAAGGCCTCGCCCGACCTGACCATGGTGGTGCACCTGACCTCGCCGGACAACCGCTACGACATGCTCTACCTGTCCAACTACGCGATCCTCAACATCAAGGACGAGCTGGCTCGCCTGGGTGGCGTGGGTGACGTGCAGCTGTTCGGCATGGGCGACTACTCGCTGCGCGTGTGGCTGGACCCGAACAAGACCGCCTCGCGCAACCTGACTGCCAGCGACGTGGTGGCTGCCATTCGCGAGCAGAACCGCCAGGTGGCCGCCGGCCAGCTCGGTTCGCCGCCCGCCCCCGGGGCCACCAGCTTCCAGCTGTCGGTCAACACCCAGGGCCGCCTGGTGAGCGAAGAGGAATTCGAGAACATCATCATCCGCTCTGGCGCCGACGGTGAGATCACCCGCCTCAAGGATATCGCCCGGGTGGAGCTGGGCTCCAGCCAGTACGCACTGCGTTCGCTGCTCAACAATCAGCCGGCGGTGGCGATCCCGATCTTCCAGCGCCCTGGCTCCAACGCCATCGAGATCTCCGACGAAGTACGCGCCAAGATGGCCGAGCTGAAGAAGGACTTCCCCGAGGGCATGGACTACAGCATCGTCTATGACCCCACCGTGTTCGTGCGCGGTTCGATCGAAGCGGTGGTGCACACCCTGTTCGAGGCGCTGATCCTGGTGGTGCTGGTGGTGATCCTGTTCCTGCAGACCTGGCGCGCCTCGATCATCCCGCTGGTGGCGGTACCGGTCTCGCTGATCGGCACCTTTGCGGTGATGCACCTGTTCGGCTTCTCGCTCAACGCGCTGTCGCTGTTCGGGCTGGTGCTGGCCATCGGTATCGTGGTGGACGACGCCATCGTGGTGGTGGAGAACGTGGAGCGCAACATCGAGCTGGGGCTCAACCCGCTGGAGGCGACCAAGCGCGCCATGAGCGAAGTGACCGGGCCGATCATCGCCACCGCGCTGGTGCTGTGCGCGGTGTTCATCCCGGCAGCGTTCATCTCCGGCCTGACCGGGCAGTTCTACAAGCAGTTCGCCTTGACCATCGCGATTTCCACGGTGATCTCGGCGTTCAACTCGCTGACCCTGTCGCCGGCGCTGGCTGCGGTGTTGCTCAAGGGCCATCACGCCCCCAAGGACCGCTTCTCGAAACTGCTCGACCGCCTGCTCGGCGGCTGGCTGTTCAAGCCGTTCAACCGCTTCTTCGAGCGTGCCAGCCATGGCTACGTGGGCACCGTGGGCCGCGTGATCCGCAGCAGCGGCATCGCCCTGTTCGTGTACGCCGGGCTGATGGTGCTGACCTGGATGGGCTTTGCCGCCACCCCGACCGGTTTCGTGCCCGCACAGGACAAGCAGTACCTGGTGGCCTTCGCGCAACTGCCGGATGCGGCCAGCCTTGACCGCACCGAATCGGTCATCAAGAAGATGAGCGAGTTCGCCCTCAAGCAACCGGGTGTGGCCGATTCCATCGCCTTCCCGGGCCTGTCGATCAACGGTTTCACCAACAGCCCCAACAGCGGCATCGTGTTCGTCGCACTCAAGTCGTTCGACCAGCGCAAGGACCCCAGCCAGTCGGCCGCGGCGATTGCCGCCACGTTGAACGCGCAGTACGCCGACATCCAGGAAGCCTACATCGCGATCTTCCCGCCACCGCCGGTTCAGGGGCTGGGTACCATCGGCGGTTTCCGCCTGCAGATCGAAGACCGTGGCAACCTGGGCTACGAGGCGCTGTACAAGGAAACCCAGAACATCATCGCCAAGAGCCACAACGTGCCGGAGCTAGCCGGGCTGTTCACCAGCTACCAGGTGAATGTGCCGCAGGTGGATGCCGCCATCGACCGTGAGAAGGCCAAGACCCACGGTGTGGCGATCAACGATATCTTCGACACCCTGCAGATCTACCTGGGCTCGCTGTATGCCAACGACTTCAACCGCTTTGGCCGTACCTACCAGGTCAACGTGCAGGCCGAGCAGCAGTTCCGCCTGGATGCAGAGCAGATCGGCCAGCTCAAGGTGCGCAACAACCAGGGCGAGATGATCCCGCTGGCGACCTTCATCAAGGTCAGCGACACCTCCGGGCCCGACCGCGTGATGCACTACAACGGCTTCATCACCGCCGAGATCAACGGTGGCGCAGCCCCCGGCTACAGCTCCGGCCAGGCCGAACAGGCCATGGCAAAACTGCTCAAGGAAGAGCTGCCCAACGGCATGACCTTCGAATGGACCGAGCTGACCTATCAGCAGATCCTGGCCGGCAACACCGCGCTGTTCGTGTTCCCGCTGTGCGTGCTGCTGGCGTTCCTGGTACTGGCTGCCCAGTACGAGAGCTGGAGCCTGCCGCTGGCGGTGATCCTGATCGTACCGATGACCCTGCTGTCGGCCATTACCGGGGTGATCCTGTCCGGTGGCGACAACAACATCTTCACCCAGATCGGCCTGATCGTACTGGTGGGGCTGGCGTGCAAGAACGCGATTCTTATCGTCGAGTTCGCCAAGGACAAGCAGGCCGAAGGGCTCGACCCGCTGGCTGCGGTGCTGGAAGCCTGCCGGCTGCGGCTGCGCCCGATCCTGATGACCTCGTTCGCCTTCATCATGGGTGTGGTGCCGCTGGTGTTCTCCTCCGGGGCCGGCGCCGAAATGCGCCATGCCATGGGTGTGGCGGTGTTCTCCGGGATGATCGGGGTGACGATTTTCGGCCTGTTGCTGACCCCGGTGTTCTTTGTGTTGATCCGTCGTTATGTAGAGCGCAGCGAGGCCCGCAAGGCGGCCCGCCAGTTGCAGCTGGAGAACCAGGCATGAACCACTTGAAACTGTGGGCACCGAGCCTGCTGGTACTGGCCCTGGCCGCCTGTGCGGTCGGCCCGGACTACCAGGCCCCGCACACCGACGCCGCGCACCTGGCGGCGGCCGATGCGCAGGAGGCCAAGGCGGCCTTCGACCGCACCCGCTTCGATGCGATCTGGTGGCGTCAGTTCGACGACCCGGTCCTCAACCAGCTGGTGAGCCAGTCGCTGGCCGACAACCGCGAGCTGCGCGTGGCGTTTGCGCGCCTGAAAGCGGCGCGGGCGATTCGTGACGATGTGAGCAACGATGCACTGCCCACCGTCACCAGCCGCGCCAGCAGCGACCTGGGCAAGGGTCAGATACCTGGCCAGACCGACCGCCGGGTCAACAGCGAGCGCTACGACCTGGGCCTGGACATGGCCTGGGAGCTTGACCTGTTCGGCCGCATTCAGCGCCAGCTGGAAGCCAGCGAGGCGCAGGAGGCCGCGGCCCAGGCCGACCTGCAACAATTGCAGGTGAGCCTGATTGCCGAGCTGGTTGATGCTTATGGACAACTGCGCGGTGCGCAGTTGCGCGAGAAGATAGCCCTGGCCAACCTCAAGACCCAGCAGGATTCGCGCGGCATTACCGAAACCCTGCGTGATGCAGGGGTTGGCAACGAACTGGACGTGGTGCGCGCCGATGCGCGCCTGGCGGCGGTAGAGGCCAGCGTGCCGCAGCTGCAGGCCGAGCAGGTGCGTGCGCGCAACCGCATCGCCACCTTGCTGGGGCAGCGGCCGGATGCGTTGAGTGTCGACCTGTCGCCGGCGCAGTTGCCGGCGATTGCCAAGGCCCTGCCGATTGGCGACCCGGGCGAACTGCTCAAGCGTCGCCCGGATGTGCGCAGTGCCGAGCGCCAGCTGGCGGCGGCCACGGCGAATGTTGGGGTGGCCACGGCCGACCTGTTCCCGCGGGTGAGCCTGAGCGGCTTCCTGGGCTTTACCGCAGGGCGTGGTTCGCAGTTGGGGTCGAGTGCGGCGCAGGCGTGGGCACTGGGCCCGAGCATCACCTGGGCGGCGTTCGACCTGGGCAGTGTGCGGGCGCGTCTGCGCGGCGCGAATGCCGAGGCCGAGGGTGCGTTGGCGACCTATGAGCAGCAGGTGCTGCTGGCGTTGGAAGAGTCGGAGAATGCGTTCAGCGATTACGCCAAGCGTCAGCAACGGCTGATGGCGCTGCTGCGCCAGAGCGAGGCGAGCCGCAAGGCCGCGGACCTGGCGTCGATTCGTTACCGTGAAGGTACGGTGGATTACCTGGTGCTGCTGGATGCCGAGCGTGAACGGCTCACTGCCGAGGACGCGCAGGCGTTGGGCGAGGTGGACCTGTATCGCGGGATCGTGGCGATCTACAAGGCACTCGGTGGTGGCTGGCAGACCGACAGCGTGGCTGCGGCGAACTGATTCAGAGCTCCTTTGGTTGGTTAGCACCGACCACTTTGCCCCGCCATTGGCGGGGCTTTTTTTTGTGGCCTGAACGCAGTTTGCCTGTCGCCGTACGGCAAATCGCGGGTCAAGCCCGCTCCCACAACGGCTACGGTGATCCTTGTGGGAGCGGGCTTGACCCGCGATTGGGCATAACTGTCAGTAGTAGGCGTTTTCTTTCTGCGAATGGTCGGTCACGTCACGCACGCCCTTGAGCTCCGGAATGCGTTCGAGCAAGGTGCGCTCGATGCCTTCGCGCAAGGTAACGTCGGCCTGGCCGCAACCCTGGCAACCACCGCCGAACTGCAGCACCGCAATACCGTCCTCGACCACTTCGATCAGGTTGACCTGACCGCCGTGGCTGGCCAGCCCCGGGTTGATCTCGGTTTGCAGGTAGTAGTTGATGCGCTCGTTGATCGGGCTGTCGGCATTGACCATCGGCACCTTGGCGTTCGGCGCCTTGATGGTCAGCTGGCCGCCCATGCGGTCGGTGGCGTAGTCCACCACCGCATCCTCCAGAAACGGGATGCTGACCGCATCCAGGTAGGCGGTGAAGGACTTGAGCCCCACCGCTTCGTCTTCCGGCTTTTCTTCACCTGGCTTGCAGTAGGCAATGCAGGTTTCGGCGTAGTTCGTACCCGGCTGGGTAATGAAAATGCGAATGCCAATGCCTGGGGTATTCTGCTTTTCCAGCAGATCGGCCAGGTAATCGTGCGCGGCGTCGGTAATCGTTATGGCGCTCATGTAAGTTCCTCACAGACTTGTGCGCAGTTTACGCCAACACGGCCGGCGAACAAAGTCCTAGTAATTCTGTCGGGAAAGTGCCACCGGCACCGCCGGGCCCAGGCGCGCCTCGAACCAGCCACTCATGCGCCGGTACAGGCCCTTTTCCAGCCAGCGGTAACTGGCCCACGACGCCCCGCCGATCAGCGGCACGCACAGCGCGAACACCAGGTAGGGGTTGAGCCCCAGACGCTCGCTGGCAAACCAGCCGCCGTACAGCACCAGCACATGGATCAAGTACACCGAATAGGAGCAGTCGCCCAGGGCCTTGAGCACCCGGTTGCCCTTGAAATACGGCTCCAGCGAGATGCACGCCAGCACGATCAGCGCGCTCGGCAGGCCCCAGTGCAGCAGGCGTGACGAGGCATCCAGGCGGTAGATCGCCACCGATGCGGCCGCCAGGGTCAGCAACGGCAGCCACAGCCCCTGGGCAATCCAGCCGCGTCGGTAGAGCACGCCGATGGCTACGCCCAGCAGGAACTCGTAGATGATGTTGTTGCTGTAGAACCGCCCCAGCACGCCCAGGCCGGTGAGCACCTCGCTGACCGCGAACAGCGCCAGCGCCACCAGCCACAGGTGATGGCGCTGGCGCACCAGGAACACCAATGAGAACAGCAGGTAGAAGAACATCTCGTAGTTCAGCGTCCAGCCCACGTTGAGCGTGGGGTACAGGCCGTAGCCGCCGGGGTTTTCCGCCGGAATGAACAGCAGCGACAGCAGCAGGTGCGACAGCTCCAGGGTCTGATGCGGCATCCACTGGCTGGCCACCACCAACAGCAGCGCCATCAGGCCGGTATAGAACCAGTAGGCCGGCACGATGCGCAGCACCCGGTTGAGCAGAAAGCGCCGGGGCGCCATGGGTTTGTCGCGGGTCGAGAGGTAGATCACCAGCCCGCTGATGACGAAGAAGATGTCCACCCCGACCGCACCGCGATCGGCCAGAAACTGCCCTACCGGGCCGCTGGCCTTGAAGTCGAAGAAGATCTGCATGAAGTGGTGACAGACCACCACCCAGGCGGCGAGCGCCCTCAATGCCTGAAGCGAAAACAGCATGTCGATTCCCGTCTCTCGTTACCCCACCCTGGCCCCGCACAAATCGGGACCGCTTGCGGGTGGGACTACGAAAGGCCGGGAAAGATCAGCCCGATCTGCCCGGCGGTTGCTTCAGAGGTTCTCGTAGCGGTTCATGTCGAGCACGCCGGCCTCCACCGGATCGGTCTGCTGGATGTAGCGGCTCAGGTCATGAAAGTACTGCCAGAACTGCGGGTGGCTGCGGCGCACGCCCCAGCGCATGACGATGCGCTCGAAGCGGGCCGGATCGTCCCGCGCCGCCTCCATGTCCTCGACCCACTCGGGCACGTCGCTGGCCGGAATGTTGAACATGAAGTTGGGGTAGCTGCTCATCACCCCCGGGTAGAGGGTCAGGGTGTCCAGCCCCGGCTGGTAGCGGTAGGCCTCGCCGAGCATGAACGCCACGTTGCTGTGGGCGCGGTTGCGCAGCAGGCTGTAGACCTTGCGCTGGCCGCCCTGCCCTTCGATGCGCAGCATGGTCGCCTCGGGCAGCTGGCCGATCACCTTGAGCCCGGCCGCCGGGCGCGAGGCCAGCCGGCTCAGGGCCTGCTCCACGTCACGGAACTCCTCGCTGCCGGGCAGCGAGCAGTACGCGCCCTGGCAGCGGTTGATCGGGTCGGGCGCGGCGTTCAGGCTGCCGGTGCGCTCCACCAGCTTGAGGCCGAAGTCGCGCTTGGGGTCGCGCGGGTCGAGCTTGAGGGCGGTCGGGGTCTTGCTGTCGATCGCCTCGTAGTCCAGCCACATCTTGACCTTGCCGCTGTTCTGGTACCAGTCGCCGAGGATGTCGCTGCGCTGCTTGGCCGGCATCAGGCGCAGGAAGTTGACCTCGGCCCCGTTGCGGATCAGGTCGAAGTACAGGCGCGTCTGCGCCTGGTGCGAGACGTTGCCGTACACGTCGAAATTCACCGCCAGCTGGTAATAGGTGCGCTCGAACAGCGGGTAGTCGAACAGCCACAGGGTCTTGGGCACATCACCGATCAGGCCCTTGCTCACCGAGGCGCTGTCGAAGTGGCGGAAGATGGTCAGCAAGGCATTGTCGTTGCCGGCCCACAGGCTCGACCAGCTCGGTGGCGGCAGGTCGGCATAGGCGTCGCGGCGCAGTTTTTCGTACTCGTTGCGCTTGTCGCGGTAGGCGTGCCACAGGGTCAGGATGCTGCCCACGTCGTCGATCTGACCGGGCATCGCCAACAGGGGCGTGGCCTTGCCGCGGTACTCGGCATCGGTGATGTAGCGGTCGTGTGCCGGCTCCTGGAACAGGGTCCAGAAGTTGTCGCGGATCACGTCGGTGGCGATCTGCCCACGGCATACCGGGCCGCGAATGAAGGTGCGCACGAAGTACTCGGCGTTATCGAGCATGAACTGGTAGCGCGCTATCGCCGGGATCGCCTCGAAGGTCTCGAACGGGTTGGCGCGGTGGCGCGGGCCGTAGCCAGGCAAGGCCGTGGCATGCCAGTCGCCGCTGTAGAACAGCTGCTTGACGCGCTTGAGCTTGTTCGGCCCCATCGGGTAGGTGATGTGGGTCTTGTGCACGATCACGCCCTGCACGGGCATCAGGCGGTAGTAGAAGTCGGTGCCGGGCGGATCGTTGGGGCGGCGTGTGGCGATCAGGTCGATCGGCTGGCCGCTGGGCGTGCGCGAGCGCACCCACTGGAAGAAGTGGCCCTGCTCGCCGCCGACAAAGTAGATGTGCGCCAGGAACAGGTGCTCGTACAGCCAGCGCCCCACCAGCGCCTCGGTGGACCCGGGGCGGTTGAGCAGCGCCTCCCATTCGGTGATCTGCGCGGCCTCGCTGGCACTTGGCTGGATCGGGTTGTACTCCACCGGCGCACCGGCGGCGAACCAGCGCTGCAGGGTCTGGTACTCGGCATCGGTAAGGCCGGTGACGGCCAGCGGCATGCCCTCCCTGGGGTGGGCGCCGGCGTAGGCGTCGAACTCGCCGGGCAGCGGGCACATGTTGTTGCGGTTGAGCCCCAGCACGATCTCCTCGGGCAGCTTGGCATTGGGGGTGAGCGGCGTGTTGTGGCCCAGCTCGAGCATGCGCGCCATCAGCGCGGCCTGGCTGCCCTGGCTGTCGAGCACCGAACTGAAGCCCTTGCGCTGCCAGGCCTCGACGCTGTGCGCGTCGTAGAAAAGCCGGGTCGGCGCGACCGCCGTACTGCGGTCGCCCTGATACACAGGCACCTTGGAGGCACCGCGCGCGGCGCCCTCGGCACTGCCCAGGTTCAGCTGGCAGGCCGCGTCGTTGCAGGCATGGCAGGCAACGCACTTCTCGGTGAAGATCGGTTGGATGTCCCGGGTATAGGAAATAGCCGGGCTTGTGACGGGGGCTTGTCCGAGCGCCGCGCCGCTGATGAGCAGTGCGAAGGCGCCGGCAAGTAAACGATGCACCATGTGCCGAATGTCCTGGGTATTGATAGCTTCACGATTCTACCGGTGGCGGCAGCGTGCCAACATGAATCAAATTCATGCAAACCGGCAACACGCCTAAAAACCGCGCAGGTTTGTTATTATTCCGCAACTTTTGTATTTGCCCGACCAGGTAGTCCTATGTCTGACCGCAGCGCCCGTTACCAAGCACTTCAGCAAGCCCTCAAAGAGCGCATACTGATCCTCGATGGCGGCATGGGTACTATGATCCAAAGCTACCGCCTGGAGGAACACGACTATCGTGGCACGCGCTTTGCCGACTGGCCTAGCGACGTCAAGGGTAACAACGACCTGCTGCTGCTTTCGCGCCCCGACGTGATCGCGGCCATCGAGAAAGCCTACCTGGATGCCGGCGCCGACATCCTCGAAACCAACACCTTCAACGCCACCCAGGTATCCCAGGCCGACTACGGCATGGAATCGCTGGTGTACGAACTCAATGTGGAAGGTGCGCGCATCGCCCGCCAGGTGGCCGATGCCAAGACCCTCGAAACCCCCGACAAGCCGCGCTTCGTCGCCGGGGTGCTGGGCCCCACCAGCCGGACCTGCTCGATCTCCCCGGATGTCAACGACCCCGGCTACCGCAACGTCACCTTCGACCTGCTGGTGGAAAACTACATCGAGGCCACCCGCGGCCTGATCGAGGGCGGCGCCGACCTGATCCTGATCGAGACCATCTTCGACACCCTCAATGCCAAGGCGGCGATCTTCGCCGTGCAGCAGGTGTTCGAGGACGACGGCATCGAGCTGCCGATCATGATCTCGGGCACCATCACCGACGCCTCGGGCCGTACCCTCTCGGGCCAGACCACCGAGGCGTTCTGGAACTCGGTGCGCCACGCCAACCCGATCTCGGTGGGCCTGAACTGCGCACTGGGCGCCAAGGACCTGCGCCCCTACCTCGAAGAGCTGTCGAACAAGGCCGGCACCCACGTTTCGGCGCACCCCAACGCCGGCCTGCCGAACGCCTTCGGCGAGTACGACGAGACCCCGGCCGAAACCGCCGCGGTGATCGAAGAGTTCGCCGCCAGTGGCTTTCTGAACATCATCGGCGGTTGCTGCGGCACCACCCCGGGGCATATCCAGGCCATCGCCGAGGCAGTGGCCAAGTACCCGCCACGGGCGATCCCCGAGATTCCCAGGGCCTGCCGCCTGTCGGGCCTGGAGCCGTTCACCATCGACCGCAGCTCGCTGTTCGTCAACGTCGGCGAACGCACCAACATCACAGGTTCCGCCCGCTTCGCGCGGCTGATCCGTGAAGAGAACTACACCGAGGCGCTGGAAGTGGCGCTGCAGCAGGTCGAGGCCGGCGCCCAGGTGATCGACATCAACATGGACGAAGGGATGCTCGATTCCCAGGCGGCCATGGTCAAGTTCCTCAACCTGATCGCCGGCGAACCCGACATCTCCCGGGTGCCGATCATGATCGACTCCTCCAAGTGGGAAGTGATCGAGGCCGGCCTCAAGTGCATCCAGGGCAAGGGCATCGTCAACTCGATCTCGATGAAGGAAGGTGTCGAGGCGTTCAAGCACCATGCCCGCCTGTGCAAGCGCTACGGCGCCGCCGTGGTGGTGATGGCCTTCGACGAGGTCGGCCAGGCCGATACCGCCGCCCGCAAGCGCGAGATCTGCAAGCGCAGCTACGACATCCTGGTCGATGAGGTGGGCTTCCCGCCCGAAGACATCATCTTCGACCCGAACATCTTCGCCGTGGCCACCGGCATCGAGGAACACAACAACTACGCGGTGGACTTCATCGAGGCCTGTGCCTACATCCGCGACCACCTGCCGTATGCACTGACCTCCGGCGGGGTATCCAACGTGTCGTTCTCGTTCCGTGGCAACAACCCGGTGCGCGAGGCGATCCACTCGGTGTTCCTCTACCACGCGATCCAGAACGGCCTGACCATGGGCATCGTCAACGCCGGCCAGCTGGAGATCTACGACGAGATCCCGGCGCTGCTGCGCGAGAAGGTCGAGGACGTGGTGCTCAACCGCACCCCCGACGGCACCGATGCGCTGCTGGCGATTGCCGACGACTACAAGGGCGGCGGCGCGGTCAAGGAGGTCGAGAACGAGGAGTGGCGTTCGCTGCCGGTGGACAAGCGCCTCGAGCACGCCCTGGTCAAAGGCATCACCGCGTTCATCGTCGAGGACACCGAGGAGTGCCGCCAGCAGTGCGCGCGCCCCATCGAGGTGATCGAGGGGCCGCTGATGAGCGGCATGAACGTGGTGGGCGACCTGTTCGGCGCAGGCAAGATGTTCCTGCCCCAGGTGGTCAAGTCGGCGCGGGTGATGAAGCAGGCGGTGGCTCACCTGATCCCGTTCATCGAACTGGAAAAAGGCGACAAGCCCGAGGCCAAGGGCAAGATCCTGATGGCCACGGTCAAGGGCGACGTGCACGATATCGGCAAGAACATCGTCGGCGTGGTGCTCGGCTGCAACGGCTACGACATCGTCGACCTGGGCGTGATGGTACCGGCCGAGAAGATCCTGCAGGTGGCGCGCGAGCAGAAGTGCGACATCATCGGCCTGTCGGGGCTGATCACCCCGTCGCTGGACGAAATGGTGCACGTGGCCCGCGAGATGCAGCGCCAGGACTTCCACCTGCCGCTGATGATCGGGGGGGCAACCACCTCCAAGGCGCATACCGCGGTGAAGATCGAGCCCAAGTACAGCAACGACGCGGTGGTCTACGTGACCGACGCCTCGCGTGCGGTGGGCGTGGCCACGCAGTTGCTGTCCAAAGAGCTCAAGCCGGCCTTCGTGCACAAGACCCGCGAGGACTACGTGGAGGTGCGCGAACGCACCGCCAACCGCAGCGCGCGCACCGAGCGCCTGAGCTATGCGCAGTCGATCGAGGCCAAGCCGAAATACGACTGGTCTGCCTACCAGCCGGTGGCACCAACCTTTACCGGTACCCGCGTGCTGGAGAACATCGACCTCAAGGTGCTGGCCGAGTACATCGACTGGACGCCGTTCTTCATCTCCTGGGACCTGGCTGGCAAGTACCCGCGCATCCTCAACGACGAGGTGGTGGGCGAAGCGGCCACCGCCCTGTTCGCCGATGCACAGGAAATGCTGGCCAAGCTGATCGACGAGAAGCTGATCAGTGCCCGCGCGGTGTTCGGCTTCTGGCCGGCCAACCAGGTGGCGCACGACGACATCGAGGTGTACGGCGATGACGGCCAGCCCCTGGCCCTGCTGCACCACCTGCGCCAGCAGACGATCAAGCCCGACAGCAAGCCCAATTTCTGCCTGGCCGACTTCGTGGCGCCCAAGGACAGCGGCATCACCGACTACGTGGGCGGCTTCATCACCACCGCCGGCATCGGCGCCGAGGAAGTGGCCAAGGCCTACCAGGACAAGGGCGACGACTACAGCTCGATCATGGTCAAGGCCCTGGCCGACCGCCTGGCCGAGGCCTGCGCCGAGTGGCTGCACGAGCAGGTGCGCAAGGAGTACTGGGGCTATGCCAAGGACGAGCACCTGGACAACGAGGCGCTGATCAAGGAGCAGTACGCGGGTATCCGCCCTGCCCCGGGCTACCCGGCGTGCCCGGACCACACCGAGAAGGAAACCCTGTTCCGCCTGCTCGACGGCACGGCGATCGGCGAGACCGGCCCGAGCGGCGTGTTCCTCACCGAGCACTTCGCGATGTTCCCGGCGGCGGCGGTCAGCGGCTGGTACTTTGCCCACCCGCAGGCGCAGTACTTTGCCGTGGGCAAGGTCGACAAGGATCAGGTCCAGAGCTACACCGCGCGCAAGGGGCAGGACCTGGCGGTAACCGAGCGCTGGCTGGCGCCCAACCTGGGGTACGACAACTAAGCGCTGGTGAGGTAAGGGTCTACACTGAGCTGAAGCCTTTTACAGGAGCAGATCATGGAAGACCCGGCCAAACACAAACCGCCGACCTTCTGGCAAATGCTGCACAGCGTGCTGGCTGCAGCCTTTGGCGTGCAGACCGGCAAGAACCGCGCCCGCGACTTCACCCACGGCAAGCCCGCGCACTTCATTGCGCTGGGCACGGCCTTCACGCTGGTGTTCATCCTGGTGCTGATAGGGCTGGTTCAGCTGGCGATGCACCTCACCGCCCGCTGAGGCGACCGCGTTGGCGCCTTCGCCGGCAACGCCGGCTCCTACAGGTCATGTGTGGCCCTGTGGGAGCCGGCCTTGCCGGCGAAAAGGCCGGTACAGCCTCAGGGCTCCAGCCCGATCCCGCGCAGTATCACACTGGTCACCGTCTGCAACGCCCGCTCGAACTGCGGTTCGCTCAGCGGCTGGTGCGCGTTGAGCAGGTTCACCTGGTGGCTGAAGTCGGCATAGTGCTGGGTCGAGGCCCAGATCATGTACAGCAGCCCCGAGGGCTCCACCGGCAGAATCCGCCCGTCCTCGACCCACTGGCGAATCTTGCCCTCCTTGAGCTTGGCCCATCCGTACAGGCTGTCATCCAGCGCCGCCCCCAGGTGCGGCGCACCGTGGATGATCTCGTTCGCCCACACCTTGGAGCCGTGCGGGCGGGTCCAGGAATGGTTCATCTTGGCGCGGATATAGGTGCTGAGCACGATGCGCGGGTCATCGTAGAGCTCGAAGCACAGGGCGTCCTGCTTCCACACTTCCAGCAAGCCGAACAGCACCGCCTGGTACAGCTCGGCCTTGGTGCTGAAGTAATAGTGCACGTTGCTGCGCGGCAGCGCGGCGGCCTCGGCGATGTCGGCCATGGCCGTGCCGGCAAAGCCCTTCTCGGCAAAGACCTTTTCTGCTGCCAGCAGGATGCTGTCGACATTGCGTTGGCGAATGCTGTGCTTGTGCGCGGCCATGGGCGGGTCCGTTGCGGATGACCCTGCAAGGCTACCACCGCCAGGGCGATTCGTGCCGCACGCTCAAAAAAGTTGTGCCGCGGGCGGTGTTTTTCAGCGCCGTGCGCTGTCCGATACTGCGCCTCACCGCATTACATCCCAAAGAAGAGGACGCACTCCATGACTATTCCCCTGCTCGGCCTGGGCACCTTCCGGCTCAAGGACCAGGTGGTCATCGACTCGGTCAGCCAGGCCCTCGAACTGGGCTATCGGGCCATCGACACCGCGCAGATCTACGGCAACGAGGCCGACGTCGGGCACGCCATCGCCGCCAGCGGCGTTGCACGCAACGAGCTGTTCCTGACCAGCAAGATCTGGACCGAGAACCTGGGCGCCGACAAGCTGATACCCAGCCTGAAAGAGAGCCTGCACAAGCTGGGCACCGACTATCTGGACCTGACCCTGATCCATTGGCCGTCGCCCAAGGGCGCCGTGCCGGTGGCCGAGTTCATGGGCGCCCTGCTCGAAGCGAAGCGCCAGGGCCTGACCCGCCAGATCGGCGTGTCCAACTTCACCATCGCCTTGCTGCGTCAGGCCATCGAGGTGGTGGGCGCCGAACAGATCGCCACCAACCAGATCGAGCTGCACCCCTACCTGCAGAACCGCACCCTGGTGGATTTCATGCACGAACAGGGCATCGCGGTGACCTCCTACATGACCCTGGGCTATGGCAAGGTGCTGCACGATCCGCTGATCCAGCAGATCGCCGAACGCCATGGCGCCACCCCGGCGCAGGTGGCCCTGGCCTGGGCGATGCAGCTGGGCTATGCGGTGATCCCCTCCTCGACCCGGCGTGAAAACCTGGCCAGCAACCTGAAGGCAGCGCAGCTGCGCCTGAGCGAACAGGACATGGCGCAGATTGCCGGCCTGGACAAGGGCGAGCGCCTGGTCGACCCCGAGTCGCTTGCACCCGCCTGGGACTGATCAACCGCGGTCGGTGCACACCTTGGCCAGTTTCAGGTACTGCACGGTGTGCTGCCGGCCGGCAGAGTCCACGTAGGTCATGTACGCCTTCACCACGTCGCAGACCTCGGTGGCCGGCTCGTCCAGTTGCACCACGCGCGCCACGTCCAGTGGCATGCCGTACTGATAGACCGTGGTCGTCTGGGCCTGGGCGGCACCGGCCAGCAACAGCGCCAGGGGCAGCAGCGTTCGCAGCGTCATGACAGTTCTCCCGTGAAATGGAAGGCACGCCCGGCACCGGCGCGCGCCGACCCTTTCAGTGTGGTGCCATGCCTGCCCTGGCGTCGCTTTCGCGGATCAACGGCATGCCCATCGCCTGCGCATAGCCGCTGGGGGCGAAGCGCCAGGTCACCAGCAGCATCAGCAGCACCGTCACGCTCAGCAGCAGCCAGGAGGCCTGGAAGTCGCCGCTGACGTCGCGCAACCAGCCGGTGACGTAAGGCACGATGCCGGTGATGATGAAGCCCACGCCCTGCACGAACGCCGCCAGCGCCCCCGCACTGGCGGGGGCCTTGAGGTGCTCGAGGGTCAGCGTGAGGCTGAGGCTGAAGCACGCGCCCAGGCCGAAGCCGATCAGGGCCACCCATAGCCCGGCGATTGCCGGGGCCAGCAGCAGGCCGACAAAGCCTGTCAGTTGCACGGTCAACGCCAGCCACAGGCCGGGGCGCCGATCCACCAGGCGACGCAGCAGCAAGGGCAGCCCGAGGGCGCCGGCCACCTGGAACACGGTCATCAGCCCCACCAGCTCGCCACCGCCCTGGGCACTGCCGCCGACCTGCTGGTAGTAGGCCGGCAGCCACGCCACCATGCTGGTGTAGCCGCCATTGATCAGCCCGAAATAGACCGCCAGCAGCCATGCCCGACGGCTGCCGAACAGGTGCCCGCTGGCACCTGCGCCGCCGACCGCCGCTTCGAGCTGCGGGCGCACCCAGGCCCATACCGCGAACGCCAGCAAGGCCGGCAACAGCCAGATGCCCAGGCCTGCCTGCCAGTGCGAGAACTGCTCGGCCACCCGCGGCCCGAGCACGGCGGCGGCCCCGCCGCCGCTCATCAGGGCTGCCGAATACACACCCATGGCCATGGCCAGGCGGTGAGGAAACCAGCGGTTGACCAGCCCCGGCATCAGCGCCTGAATGCAGGCCACCCCAAGCCCGGCCAATGCTGCGCTGGCGATCAGCGCAGCGGCGGAGTCGAGGGTCAGGCGCCAGGCGCAGGCCAGCGCGATGGCGGCCAGCCCGGCGAGCATCGCGCCCTGCTCGCTGACCCAGCGGCGCAACCAGGGTTGCAGCAAGGGCACCAGCCCCATGCACAGCACGGGCAAGGCGGTCAGCAGCGCGGCCTGCTGGTAGCCGATGCCGGTGCTCTGGCGGATGGCCTCCAGCAATGGGCCGATGCTGGTGAGGATGGGGCGCAGGTTCAGCGCCATCACCACCACCAGCAACAGCAGCAAGGTACTGCGAGCCTGCTCGCGCATCACCCCTGCACCTGCCGCCAGGCGGCGTACAGGCCCTGCTCGCCGGCTGGCTTCAGGGGTGCCAGGGGCAGCGACTGCTGCTGCGGCGGGCGTGCCATCTGCGCGTACACCGCTGCCGTCGACAGGCCATAGGGCTCGCCGTCTTCGTTGCTGTAGGCGAACCAGGCGCGCTCGATACCGCACAGGTGCATGGCGGCCAGGCACATCGGGCAGGGGTGGCCGGTGGCGTAGATTTCGCAGCCCTCCAGGCGCGGGCTGCCGAGCACCTGGCTGGCCAGGCGGATGGCCTGGAGTTCGGCGTGGGCGGTCGGGTCCTGGGTCAGGTGGATCTGGTTGACCGCCTCGGCGATCACCCGGCCCTGGTGCACCAGCACCGCCGCGAACGGGCGGCCGCCGGCCTGGATGTTCGCCCGGGCCAGCCCCAGCGCTTGCTGCATGAAATGTTCGTTGGCCATGGTCAGGCTCCTGTCAGGTTCAATGGGCATCGTGGGCCAGCAGCAACTCGACGATCCGCTGCTGGCCGCGTTCCCGGGCGTGCTGCAGGGGCGTCACGCCCTGGCGGTCGGCAAGGTTGACGTCGGCACCGGCGTCGATCAGCAGTTGCACGATGGCCTGGTGGCGCGGGCCGCCATCGCTGAGCAGGATGGCTTCCAGCAGCCCGGTCCAGCCCAGCGAGTTCACGTGGTCGGGTGCAACGCCGGCGGCCAGCAGGCGAGCGACCACCTCGACATGGCCGCGCTCGCATGCGGGGATCAGCGCCGTGCCGCCATAGCGGTTGGTGCTCTTGAGGTCCGCGCCATGGGCCAGGGTCATCTCCAGAATCTGCAACTGGCCTTCGGCGCCGGCCAGCAGATACGGGCTGTCGTGCATCCAGTTGCTGGCGTTGACGTCGGCGCCGGCGTCGATCAACCGGCGCGCCGCCGCCACATGCCCGCCGGCGGTGGCCAGCAGCAGCGGCGTATTGTTGCGCGAGTCGCGCTGATCGACGTCGGCGCCCTGGGCCAGCAAGGCGCCGACGCGGGTGGGGTTGCCGCTGGCGGCCGCTTCGAGCAAGGTGTCGGCCGCCCCGGCGGCCCCGGCGATGCCGAGGCTGGCGCACAGCCCGGCAACCCCGTACATCCAGTGTCTGAGCAATGACATGGCGCCTCCTTTGGTGCAATGAAGCGGGATTATCCGAGGCTTGGGGTGTAGCATGAAATTAATTGATTTCATGCATACCAGTGGGTAATCGAATGCTTGACCCCGTATTGCTGCGCAGCTTCGTGACCGTGGTGGAAACCGGCAATTTCACCCGCGCCGCCGAGCGCCTGCACCTGACCCAGTCGACCATCAGCCAGCAGATCATCCGTCTGGAGCAGCACCTGGGGGTGCGCCTGCTGGATCGCAGCCAGCGCCAGGTGTGGCCGACCGAAGACGGCGAACGCCTGCTGGGGTATGCCCGGCGCCTGCTGCGCCTGGACGAAGAGGCGCGCCAGGCGTTCAGCCCGGTGCAGGCGCAACGGGCGCTACGCCTGGGGGTGCCGGAAGACCTTGCCGGGGAAGTGCTGACCGAGCCATTGAGCCGGTTCATCGGCGAGCGCCCGCATGTGCGCCTGGAGGTCGAGAGCGGGCTGAGCAGCCCGCTGCTGCGCCTGTACCGTGATGGCGAGCTGGACCTGCTGCTGGTCAAGCAATGGGGCGCGGACCGCGACCGCCATGCCGGCTGGCACGAGCCGTTGTCGTGGGTGTGCAGTGCCGGGCAGACGCAGCTGGCCGACCCGGTGCCGCTGGTGGTGTTTCCGGTGGGGGCGCTGTACCGGCAGGAAATGATCAATGCGCTGGAAGCCCGTGGGCGCAGCTGGCGTATCAGCTATTCGAGCACCAGTCTGGCCAGCCTGGGGGCGGCGGTGAGTGCGGGGTTGGGCGTGAGCCTGATACCGACCCGCAGCGTGTTGCCGACCCATCGGGTGCTGGGTGAGGCGCAGGGGTTTACCCCGGTCCAGGGCCTGGAGCTGGCGTTGTACGGGCGCAAGGGGCTGGACGCCGATGGCCTGGCGCTGCGCGAGCTGCTGCAGACCCTGTGCGAGCAGCGCGCAGGGTGTCGAGGGGGCCAGCCCCCTACTCCCCCGCCACCCGCGCCCGGTAGCTCCCCGGGCTCTCCCCCGTCCATTTCTTGAACGCGCGATGAAACGCGCTGGGCTCCTGGAAGCCGGTCTGCTCGGCAATCTGCGCCACGCTCAACACACCATCGCGCAGACACTCGAACGCCAGTGCACGGCGCACCTCGTCCTTGATCTGCTGGTACGAACACCCCTCACGCTCCAACTGCCGGCGAAAACTGCTCGGGCTCAGGCCCTCGGCTGCCGCCATGCCCAGCAAGGTTGGCCACTGCCCGTACTGACGCCCGCGCAGATGCCGGTATACCCGCGCCGCCAATCCGTTCTGGTTGCGGTAGCGCACCACCAGCCACTGCGGCGCACTGCGCAGGAAGGTCTTGAGCGCACCCAGGTCCTGCACCACCGGCAAGCGCAGGTAGTGCGCCGAGAACTCGACCTGGGTGCGGCCACTGCCCAACTGCAGGTTCGGCCCCCACAGCAACGCGTCGTCCTCCAGCACCGCACGCCCGTCGCGCAGTTCGGTACGGTCGATGGCGATGCGCCGCCCCCCCAGCCAGCACAGCAGGCTGACCACCAGCACCAGGAAGGTCTCCTCTGCATATACCCGAGTCTGCGCATCGTCGAAATGCGACTCCAGGCTGATCACCGCACGCTGCCCACGCACCACCAGGCGCCCGCGCACGTCACGCAGGAACAGGCCGAAGTTGCTCAGGCACTGGCGCAAGGCCTTTTCCAGCGTCGGCTCCTGGATCAGCCCACGACAGATCAGGGCGAAACTGCCCAGCGGCATGCCGTGGCTGTCGAGGTTGAAGAATTCGTCGCCCAGGTCTTCAATGAGCAGCAGCCACAGCCGTGCGAACGCCCTGGCCGGCACCCGTGCATCGGGTGCGTCCACCACCGCCGGGTCGATGCCCGCCTGCACCAGCAACGCACTGGCGCGCGCCGGCTGTTGGCGCAGTGTGTGCAGCATGATGTGCACGAAGTACACCGCGACCGAATCGTTTTCCCGCATGACTGTTTCCGCTATGCAGCGTAAGAATATGGCAAAAAGTGCCAGCCTCGCTGGGCAGTTATGGCATAGGCCCAGGCGTGACCTTTGCCTAGACTCGAACCCATCCCGAGCGTGGCCCCGGGCGCCATTCTGGCAGAGCCAGGCAGCGCCCCGCCACGCTTTCGCACACTGGAGTCGCGTATGAACACCCCGAAAATCTATGTAGTGAGCGCCGTTCGCTCGGCCATCGGCACCTTCGGCGGCTCGCTCAAGGACCTGCCCCTGGCCGACCTGGCCACCCAGGTGACCCGCGCCGCCATCGAACGCTCCGGCATTGCCCCCGAACAGATCGGCCACATGGTCATGGGCAACGTGATCCCCACCGAGCCGCGTGACGCGTACCTGGGCCGCGTGGCCGCGATGAACGCCGGCGTACCCAAGGAAACCCCGGCATTCAACGTCAACCGCCTGTGCGGCTCGGGCCTGCAGGCCATCGTCTCGGCCGCGCAGAGCCTGCTGCTGGGCGAGGCCGAGGCGGTGATTGCCGCCGGCGCCGAATCCATGAGCCGCGGCCCGTACCTGCTGCCGCAGGCGCGCTGGGGCGCGCGCATGGGTGACCTGAAGGGTGTCGACTACATGCTGGGCATTCTGCAGGACCCGTTCGAAGGCTTTCACATGGGCATCACCGCCGAGAACGTGGCGGCGAAAAACGGCATCACCCGCCAGATGCAGGACGAGGTGGCCCTGACCAGCCAGCAGCGCGCCGCCCGCGCCATCGCCGAAGGCCGCTTCACCAGCCAGATCGTGCCCATCGAGATCCCGAGCCGCAAAGGTCCGGTACGTTTCGAGGTGGACGAGCATGTGCGTGGCGATGTGAGTGCCGAGCAACTGGCCGGCATGAAGCCTGCCTTCAAGAAGGACGGCACCGTCACCGCCGGCAACGCCAGCGGCCTCAACGACGGCGCCGGCGCCCTGGTGCTGGCCACCGGCGAAATGGTCGAGCGCCTGGGCTTGCGCCCGCTGGCGCGCCTGGTGGCCTATGCACATGCAGGCGTCGAGCCCGAGCTGATGGGCCTGGGCCCGGTGCCGGCCACGCGCAAGGTGCTGGAAAAGGCCGGCCTGAGCGTCGCCGACCTGGACGTGATCGAGTCCAACGAAGCCTTCGCTGCCCAGGCCTGCGCCGTGTCGCGGGAACTGGGCCTGGACCCCGAAAAGGTCAACCCCAACGGCTCGGGCATTTCCCTGGGCCACCCGGTGGGAGCCACCGGGGCCATCATCGCCACCAAGGCGATCCATGAGCTGCAACGTATCCAGGGCCGCTACGCGCTGGCCACCATGTGCATCGGCGGCGGTCAGGGTATCGCCGTCGTGTTCGAACGTGTTTGAGTCGGAGTTAACCGTGAGTATTGAAAACATCGCCGTGATCGGCGCCGGCACCATGGGCAACGGGATTGCCCAGGTGTGTGCAGTGGCCGGCTACCAGGTCACCCTGATCGACGTGTCCGAGGCCGCGCTGGAGCGTGGCCTGGCCACCCTGCGCAAGAACCTGGAGCGCCAGGTCAGCAAGCAGACCCTGCAGGCCGAACAGGCCGAGGCAGCCCTGACGCGCATCGCCACCAGCACCGACTACGCGCAGCTCAAGGGCGCGCAGCTGGTGATCGAGGCAGCCACCGAGAACCTCGCCCTGAAGGTGAAGATTCTGCAGCAGGTGGCCGCCAGCGTGGCCGACGACTGCGTCATCGCCACCAACACCTCGTCGCTGTCGATCACCCAGCTGGGCGCATCGGTGAGCCAGCCCGAACGTTTCATCGGCGTGCACTTCTTCAACCCGGTGCCGATGATGGCGCTGGTCGAGATCATTCGCGGCCTGCAGACCAGCGATGCCACCTACGCCAGCGCCATGGCCCTGACCGAGCGCGTGGGCAAGACCGCCATCAGTGCCGGCAACCGCCCGGGCTTCGTGGTCAACCGCATCCTGGTGCCGATGATCAACGAGGCAATCATGGTGCTGCAGGAAGGCCTGGCCAGCGCCGAGGACATCGACACCGGCATGCGCCTGGGCTGCAACCAGCCCATCGGCCCGCTGGCCCTGGCCGACCTGATCGGCCTGGACACGCTGCTGGCGATCATCGAGTCGTTCCACGACGGCTTCAACGACAGCAAGTACCGCCCCGCTGCCCTGCTCAAGGAAATGGTCGCCGCCGGCTACCTGGGGCGCAAGAGCGGCCGCGGCTTCTTCACCTACTGAGGTACGGGCATGCCGCAGACCTGCGCCGAACGTTGCGCCAACTTTGAAGAACGTCGGGACAAGGCACTCGAACTCTTTGCGGTCAAGGGGTTCGGCCAGGTCAGCATGCGTGAACTGGCCAGCCACCTGGGGCTGACGGCGGGCTCGCTGTATCACCACTTCCCGAGCAAGCAGCACCTGCTGTTCGACCTGATCGAAGAGCTGTTCGAGGAGTTGCTGGCCACCCTGCAGCCCCGTGGGCGCGGCAAGCCCGAGGCCACGGCGTTGAGCCGGGTGATAAAGGCACACTGGGCGCTGCATGCCGAGCGCCCGTTGCAGTTTCGCCTGGCCGAGCGTGACCTGTGCTGCCTGAGCGAGGAACAACAGGCACGCATCGCCCAGCTGCGCCGTGAATACGAAACCCGCCTGTTACAGTTGATCGCCCCTCACGCGGCCCTGCCGCCGCCAGCCCGGGAGGCGACCGGCCATGTCATCGCCACGCTGCTCAACAGCCTGCCCGGCTGGTTGCAGGCCTCACCGCTGGGGCAGCCACAACGCCTGGCGCTGATGGAAAACATGCTGCTGGGGGCGATAGAGCGCACCCTGCAGACCGGTGCGCTGGACGCTGCCGCTTGAACTCACGCCAACGTCAGGCCTATTTCAGGAGTTCCTGAATCTGGTCGCGCAGGCTGTCCAGGTCGAACGGCTTGGCCAGGATCGGTGCCTTGAACGCGATCGGGCTGCCCGACTCGCGGATCTCCGCCGGGTAGCCACTGATGAAGATCACCTTCAGGTCCGGGCGCAGCTTGACCGCAGGTTCGGCGATCTGTACCCCTGAAATGCCGCCCGGCAGGCGGAAGTCGGTCACGATAAGGTCCAGGTGCGGCTTGCTGGCCAGGATCTTGAATGCCTGCTCGCCATCTTCGGCCACCAGCACGTGATAGCCCTCGCCTTGAAGATAGTCCTTCAGGATCATGCGAATGACCGGTTCGTCTTCGACGACCAGTACTACATCTTGCGCATCTTCACTCATGCCAATGCCTTCAACTCGTATTTGATTCATGGGGGATCGCTATACGACCCCGGCCTCACGCAGAGGTTGCCTGCTGCGCGCCACTTTCTTGCGGGCTGCGTACCAGTGGCAGGCGCACGCTGAATGTCGCGCCCTGGCCCTCGGTACTGCTGACCGTGATGCTGCCGCCATGGGCCAGCACGATCTGTTCGGAAATATACAGGCCCAGCCCCAGGCCGGCACTGCTCTGGTTGGAGCATACCCGCTCGAACTGCTGGAAGATGCGCTGCTGGTTCTCGGCACTGATGCCGATGCCATGGTCGCGCACCTGCACGCAGGCCATGCCCTGTTCCTCGAACACGCGCACCTGCACCGGCGACTTGGCGCCATAGCGCAGGGCGTTGGTGAGCAGGTTGGCGATCACCTGCTCGATACGAAACTCGTCCCAGTAGCCGACCAGTTCGGCGCCGGCCTGCAGGCTGATGCTCGAGTCGACCGCAGCCGCCTGGGCGGCGAAGTTCTCGACCAGGCCGCTGACCAGCTGGCACAGGTCGAACGATGCGGGCCGGATCGACAGCTTGCCGGTACGGATGCGCGACACGTCGAGCATGTCTTCGATCAGCCGGATCAGGCTGTTGATCTGGCGCTCGTCACGCTCGACCATGGCGTGCATCTTGTCCAGGGTGAAGGCATCGGCGTTGTTGCGCGCCAGGTGCAGCTTGCGCAGCTGGGTCTCCAGTATCAGACCGTTGAGCGGTGTGCGCACCTCGTGGGAGACGATCGACATGAAGTCGTCGCGCATGCGTACGGCGTGCTCCAGCTCGCTGCGCGTGACCTGCAGCTGCGCCAGCAGCAGCTCCTGCTCCTGGCGGCTGCGCTCCAGGGCCTCCAGCTGCTGGCCGAGGGCCTTGCGCTGGCGGTACAGGTCGATGAACACCGCCACCTTGCTCTTCACCGCCTGGGTGTCCAGCGGCTTGTGCAGGAAGTCCACCGCGCCGCTCTCGTAGCCCTTGAAGGCGTAGTTCATCTCGCGCGCCGCAGCGCTCACGAACAC
Source organism: Pseudomonas sp. 8209 (assembly GCF_028682105.1). NCBI lineage: Bacteria > Pseudomonadati > Pseudomonadota > Gammaproteobacteria > Pseudomonadales > Pseudomonadaceae > Pseudomonas > Pseudomonas sp. 8209. The sequence goes on along the minus strand of NZ_JANIAH010000007.1, from coordinate 183,411 downwards.
GATGGGAATGTTCTTGGTCTTTTCCGTACCGCGCATCATCTCGGCCAGTTCGAAACCGTTCATCCCGGGCATCTGGACGTCGAGGATGGCCAGTGCGAACTCGTGCTCGAGCAACAGCGACAACGCATGGTCGGCCGATTGCGCCTGGTACACGTTGCGGTCCGGCCCCTTGATCAGCGCCTCGAGCGCCAGCAGGTTTTCCGGCAGGTCGTCGACGATCAGCAGGTTTGCTTGGATATGGCTTAGCATGCACGTGGTTCCAGCTTGGCGAGCAATTGCCCGATGCCATTCAATGGGAGTATGTGGTCGGGCCGGTGCAGCGCCAGCGCCGCCTCGGGCATGACCGCGACTTGCGCCTCATGCGGGTCCTGAATCAGGGTAGTACCGCCGTGCTCCTTGATGCGCGCCAGCCCGCGCGCTCCGTCTTCGTTGGCGCCGGTCAGCAACACGCCGACCAGGCCGTCGCCATAGGCATCGGCGGCCGACTCGAAGAGGATGTCGATCGAGGGGCGGGAAAAGTGCACGCGGTCCTCCTGGCTCAGGGACAGGCTGCGGTCACGCTCCACCGACAGGTGATAGCCGGGGCCGGCCACGTAGATCATCCCCGGCACCACGCTTTCCTTGTCGCGGGCCTCCTGCACGGGGCGCTGCAAGCGGCGGCTGAAGACTTCGGCCAGCTGGCTGTGGCGGTCGTCGGGCAGGTGCAGCACGCACAGCAGCGCAATGGCGTAGTCGGCGGGCAAGGCGGCAAACACCGTGAGCAGCGCCGACACGCCCCCGGCTGAAGCCCCCACCACGATCGCATCGGTGCCTTTCATGACTTTCGGTAGATCCGTTCTGGCTTGACCAGCGCGTCGAAGCGGTTGGCGTAAGCGGAAAAATCCAGGGTTTCCTTGCTGCCCAGCACCAGAAAGCCACGGTGGCACAGCGAGTCGTGAAACAGACCGAAGGCCCGGTCCTGCAGGGTCTTGTTGAAGTAGATGAGCACGTTGCGGCACGAGATCAGCTGGGTTTCGGAGAACACGCTGTCGGTGGCCAGGCTGTGGTCGGCGAAGGTCACGTTTTCGCGCAGGCTGCTGTCGATGATCGCGTTGCCATAGGCGGCAGTGTAGTAGTCGCTGAAGGCCCGGCGCCCGCCGGCCTTCTGGTAGTTCTCGGTGTACTCGCGCATGTTCTGCATCGAGTAGATGCCCTGCTTGGCCTTTTCCAGCGAGCTGGGGTTGATGTCGGTGGCGTAGATGATGGTGCGTTCGAGCAACCCTTCTTCGCGCAGCAGGATGGCCATGGAGTAGACCTCCTCGCCCGTGCTGCAGCCGGCAATCCAGATCTTGATCGAGGGCCAGGTCTTGAGGTGCGGCACCACCTCCTCGCGCAGCGCGAGGAAGTGACCGGGGTCGCGAAACATCTCGCTCACCGGGATGGTGAGGTACTGCAGCAACTGCATGAACACACTCGGGTCGTGCAGCACCCGTTCCTGCAGGGCCGACACCGTGGCACATTCGAACTGGCGCACGGCATGCAGCACCCGGCGCTTGATCGAAGCGCCGGAATAGTCGCGAAAGTCATAGCTGTACTTGAGGTAGATCGCCTCGATCAGCAGCCGGATTTCAATGTCGGTGTTACGTTCGATACTCAAATTCGCTCCAGTTGCGGCAGCCATACCCGAATCAGGGAGAACAGCCGGTCCAGCTCTATCGGCTTGGCCAGGTAGTCGTTGGCGCCGGCCTGCAGGCAGCGCTCCTGGTCATCCTTCATGGCCTTGGCGGTGACGGCGATGATCGGCAGCTTGCGCCAGCGCGGGTCCTTGCGAATGCGCCGGGTGGCTTCATAGCCGTCCATCTCCGGCATCATCACGTCCATCAGCACCAGGTCGATATCGCTGACCTGCTCGAGTTTTTCGATGGCCTCGCGGCCATTGCGACCGATCTCCACGATCGCGCCCTTGTGCTCCAGCGCACTGGTGAGGGCGAAGATGTTGCGCACGTCGTCGTCCACCAGCAGGATCTTGCGCCCCTCGAACACCTTGTCGCGGCTGCGCGCGGTCTTGAGCATGCGCTGACGTTCATGGGACAGCGTCGACTCGACTTTGTGCAGAAACAGCGTGACTTCATCCAGCAACCGCTCGGGTGAACGCGCGCCCTTGATGATGATCGAGCGCGAGTACTTGAGCAGGTCGGCCTCTTCGTCGCGGGTCAGGTTGCGCCCGGTGTAGACGATCACCGGCGGGAACGAGCGGATATCGTCGGCGGTCATGCGCTTGAGCAGCTCGTTGCCGAGCATGTCGGGCAGCTTGAGGTCGATGATCATGCAGTCGTAGATGTTCTCGCGCAGCAGCTCCAGGGCTTCCTGGGCCATGCCCACCGCGGTGATCTTGATGTCTTCGTCGCCGATCAGGCGGGCGATGCTTTCGCGCTGCAGGTCATCGTCTTCCACCAGCAGGATGTGCTTGAGCTTCTGGGTCAGCTTGGCTTCCAGGCGGCCGAACACGGCCTTGAGCTCCTCACGGCTGGTGGGCTTGACCGCATAGCCGATCGCGCCCATGTGCATGGCCGCCTCGACACGGTCCTCGACCGAGATGATGTGCACCGGTATGTGCCGGGTGGACGCCTGCTCCTTGAGCCGCTGCAGCACGGTAAGGCCGGAATGGTCGGGCAGGCGCATGTCCAGCAGGATGGCGTCGGGGATGTAGCTGGCCGCCAGTTCGAAGCCTTCGTCGGCGGCCTGGGCCACCAGGCAGCTGTAGCCCAGTTCGTGGGCCAGGTCGAAGAGGATGCGGGCAAAGTTGGGCTCGTCCTCGATCACCAGGATGCAGCGGTTGCTGAACGGTGCCAGGTGACGGTCGTCGGCGAAGCTGGCCGCCGGACGCGGGGCTTCGGCGGCCGGCAGCACGACGGGGGCCGCCACGGGCAACGGCGCGGCGGCGCGGGCCACCAGTGCCAGCGGCTGCGCCTCGACGCTCGGCTCGTACGACTCGGGCAGTATCAGGCTGAACACGCTGCCCTGGCCCAGTTGGCTTTCGACACGGATCTGGCCGCCCAGCAACTGCGCCAGGTCACGGGAAATCGACAGCCCCAGGCCCGTGCCTCCGTAGCGCCGGTTGGTAGTGCCGTCGGCCTGGTGGAAGGCTTCGAAGATGCTCTGCTGCTGGTCGTCGGCAATGCCGATGCCACTGTCGCGCACCGAGAACACGATGCCGGTGCCGGCCTGGTAGCCGATGGTCAGCGCCACCTGGCCGCGCTCGGTGAACTTCAGCGCGTTGGACAGCAGGTTCTTGAGGATCTGCTCCAGGCGCTGTCGATCGGTGAACAGGGTGGCCGGCACCTGCGGCTCTACGGTGACGCTGAAGGCCAGCTGCTTCTGCTGCGCCAGCGGCTCGAACAGGCTGCGCAGGCCTTCGGCCATGCGGCTGATGTGGGTGGTTTCGGCGCGTACATCGAGCTTGCCGGCCTCGACCTTGGCGATGTCGAGAATGTCGTTGATCAGGTTGAGCAGGTCGTTGCCGGCCGAATAGATCGACTCGGCGAACTTGACCTGCTCGGCGCTGAGGTTGTCCTGCGGGTTCTCGGCCAGCAGCTTGGCCAGGATCAGCGAGCTGTTGAGCGGGGTGCGCAGCTCGTGGGACATGTTGGCGAGGAATTCGGACTTGTACTTGCTCGAGCGCTGCAGTTCCTCTGCACGCTCCTGCAACTCGACCTGCACCCGGTTCAGCTCGCCGTTCTTGCGGTCCAGCGCATCGCGCTGCTCGGCCAGCGCGTCGGTACGCTCGGCCAGTTGCTCGTTGGTCTGCTCCAGCTCGGCCTGCTGCGTCTCCAGATGGGCCTGGGACTCCTTGAGCACCCGGGACTGTTCCTCGAGCTCTTCGTTGGCGGTCTTGAGCTCTTCCTGCTGCACCTGCAGCTCTTCGTTGAGCTGCTGGGTTTCGGCCAGCACTTCCTGCAGGCGCTGGCGATAGCGCGCACTCTCGATGGAGGTGCCCAGGTTGTCGGCCAACCGCTCGAGAAACTCGATGTCGCGGTCCTCCACTGCGCGCAGAAAGCCCAGCTCGACCACGCCATTGACCTGGCCGTCGTTGATCGCCGGAATCACCAGCACGTTGCGCGGGCAACCCTCGCCCAGCCCGGAGCTGACCTTGAAGTAGTCCTGCGGCACCTCGTCCAGGCGCATCAGGCGACGCTGCGCCACGGCCTGGGCAAGGATGCCCTCCTGGGCGCCGACGACCTGCTCCTGCCCCTGCTGCTCGCGGGAGAAGCCGTAGCTGGCCACGCGGCGCAGGCTGCCATGCTCGTCGCGCACGTACACGGCCGCCACCACGCTGCCCAGGTAATGGGCGAAGAACTGCAGGATGTTGTTGCCCAGCATCGGCAGGGTCAGTTGCCCCAGCACCTGCTCGGCCAGACGCGATTGCCCGGCGCGCTGCCAGGCCTGCTGTTCGAGGCGCTCGGCAGCGCGCTGCTGGGCCTCCAGGTTGGCCGCGTAGTTGCTGGACAGGTTGAGCAGGTCGCGGCGGCCGATGTAGGCCAGCAATGCGCTGAGCAGCACCACGAAGGCCAGGTAAAGGGAAATGGACCACTTCGTGGTGTTGCTGACCTGATCGTTGCGGGCAAGACGCAGCTGTTGCTCCATCGCGACGAAATCGTCGAACTCCTTGCGGATCTCGTCGGTCAGGCGCTTGCCCTGACCGAGCTTGATGGGCGTGCGGTAGTCGTCGTTGGCGCGGCGCAGGGCGATCATGTCCTTGCCGAAGTTGTTCCAGGCGGCCTGCAGGGCTTGCAGGCGGCTCAGGCGGTCGACCTGCTGCGGGTTGTCGGCCACCAGTTCCTTGAGCGTCTCGAGTTCGGCCTGTATGCGTGGCTTGGCCACTTCATAGGGGTCGAGGAACTGCTCGTCGCCAGTGAGCAGGAACCCGCGCATGCCGGTTTCCATGTCGATGGACAGCTTGACCGCCTCGTTGGCGTTGTTGATCACCCGGTCGGTGTGGGCGACCCACTGGATGACCGACAGCAGGTAGGCAATCACGGCGACGAAAACCACCGCACTGATCAGACCGACCCCCAGGGGCAGGCCGATGTTGCGGCTCAGCAGCTTGCGAAAGCTCTGCTGATCGGTCGAGGCTGGTTGACTCATTGGAAAGGCCCGAGCAAGTAGACGAACGAAAGAGTGTGACGGATTTTCGAGCAATTGTTCCAGTTTTCCGCCAGTTCAATGCCCGCAGCGTGGCGCCGTGCCCGTGTTGGCCGGGCATCGAGCCCGTATTTGAGCCAGTGCTGCGCCAAACGTTCCCTGTTTGGCCAGAGCCCGCTATGCTCACTGGCTGGTACGTTTGACGATCCAGGGAACTAAGCACCGCGTGCTGTTTACAGATAGTGTGTCACCCATTTTCACAGGATCCTGCCATGCCCGATAATCACCCTCTTCTGGTCGTCGAAGACGACACCATCGTGCGCATGCTGATGGTGGATGTGCTCGATGAACTGGGTTACCAGGTGGTGGAGGCCAAAGATGCCGAACAAGCGCTGCAAGTGCTGTGCGACCCGGACAAACCCCTTGCCCTGATGATGACCGATGTCGGCTTGCCCGACATGGACGGCAAGCAACTGGCGGGCAGGGCCCGCGAACTGCGGCCGCTGTTACCCATCCTGTTCGCCAGTGGCTATGCCGACAGCTTCGATGTGCCCGAGGGCATGCACATGATCGGCAAGCCGTTCAGCATCGACCAGCTGCGCGACAAGGTGACCTCGATTCTGGCCCTCTAGGCGCGCCAGCTCCCGCACCGCTGTACCTGCGGGAGCCGGCCTGCCGCCGAAGGGGCCGAAACGGGTGGCCCGGATTCTGGTTTAATACGCCTTTTTTGCCCAAAGGCCCGCCCTCCCCATGCACCCAACCGCCCTCCACGTACTGGTCATCGGCTATGTCTGGCCCGAACCCCGCTCTTCGGCCGCCGGCGGGCACATGATGCAGCTGCTGGAGTGTTTTCTGGAGCGCGGCTGGCACATCACCTTCAGCAGCCCCGCAGCCATCGGCGAACACAAGGCCGACCTCGCGAGCCTGGGCATCGCCGAGCAGGCCATCGAGCTGAACAACGCCAGTTTCGACCGTTTCATCGCCGACCTTGCCCCCGACGTGGTGCTGTTCGATCGCTTCATGATGGAGGAGCAGTTCGGCTGGCGCGTCGAGAAGCATTGCCCGGCGGCCCTGCGCGTGCTCGAGACCTCCGACCTGCAGAGCCTGCGCGATGCCCGTCATCAGTTGCTGCGCCGGCGCCTGGCCGAGGGCCTGGACAGCAACGACTTTCGCGCGCTGTTCAACACCTCGGGCCCCGACCTGTATCGCCAGATGGCCGGTGCCGACCTGGCCCAGCGCGAACTGGCGGCGATCTACCGCAGCGACCTGAGCCTGATGATCTCGGATGTCGAGATAGACCTGCTGGTCAATGGCTTCGGCGTGCCCGAGGCGTTGCTGCACTGGTGCCCGCTGATGCTGGCGCCGCCCACCGAAGCCTTCAGGCCGTTCGCGAAACGCGAGCACTTTCTCAGCATCGGCAACTTCCGCCACGCGCCGAACTGGGATGCGGTGCTGTGGATGAAGCACAGCCTGTGGCCGATGATCCGCCGTCGCCTGCCCAAGGCGCAGTTGCACATCTATGGTGCCTACACGCCGCCCAAGGCCACCGCGCTGCACAATGCTGCCGAAGGGTTTCACGTGATGAACTGGGCTGAGGACGCCCTGCAGGTGATGAGCGGCGCACGGGTGTGCCTGGCCCCGCTGCGCTTTGGCGCCGGCATCAAGGGCAAGCTGACCGATGCGATGCTGTGTGGCACGCCCAGCGTGACCACCCCGATTGGCGCCGAGGCCATGCACGGCGACCTGCCCTGGCCAGGCCTGGTGGCCGACACCGCCGAAGGGTTGGCCGATGCCGCGGCGCGGCTCTACAGCGAGCAACCGCGCTGGGAGCAGGCCCAGCGCGACGGGCGCCAGCTGCTGAGCGCCCGCTACGACAGGCGCTGGCACGGCCAGGCCCTGGTGCAGCGCATCGAACACACGCTGGCGCACCTGGATGAACAGCGCCTGTACAACTTCACCGGGGCCATGCTGCGCCACCATCACCACAAGAGCACCCAGTACATGGCCCAGTGGATCGAGGCCAAGAACCGGCCTAGCACCGGCGCAGCAGATACGTGTCCATGATCCAGCCCTTGCGCGCGCGGGCCTGCTCGCGCTGCGCCAGGATCTGCGCCTTGACCTGCATCAGCGGCCCCTCGATCAGCAGCTCGTCGGCAGTGCCCAGGTAGGCGCCCCAATAGATGTGCAGGTGCGGATCGTCCAGTTCGGCAAAGGCGCATTGCCCGTCCAGCATCACCACCACGTTGTCGATGCCTGACTCATCAGCCAGGCGTCGGCCTGGCAGGATATGCAGCGGCTCGCCGATACGGTTCAGTGCAATGCGGTGAGCGGCCGCCAGGGCCTGGACGCTGCTGATGCCGGGGATGACTTCAAGGCTGAACGCCGGCTGCGCCACCCGCTCCAGAATGCGCAGGGTGCTGTCGTAAAGCGTCGGCTCGCCCCACAGCAGGAACGCGCCGCATTGCCCCTCGGCAAGCTCGTCGTGCAGCAGACGCCCATACAGCGCAGCGCGCTGGCGGTGCCAGTCCTCCACGGCACCGACGTAGTCTGCAGCCGCCGCGTCGCGTTGCGGGTCTTCGACCTGCACCAGGCGATAGGGCCGGTTGACGTGGCGCTCCAGCAGCTCCTTGCGCAGGCGCAGCAGGTCGTCCTTGGCGGCGCCCTTGTCCAGCACGAAGAACACGTCGGCGCGGTTCAGGCTGTCGATGGCTTCGAGGGTGATCTGCCGGGGGTTGCCCGGGCCTATTCCAATCAGCAGCAGGTGTTTCATCGCAAGCTCTCCCAGGGGCGCGCGGCCATTGTCGGCCGGCCCGCGCCACTTGGCAAAGCCTGCGCCTACAGTACGGAGAAGTTGTAGCTGACGATCACCCGGGTCTCATCCATGTCGCGGGCGAATTTCTCGTAGTTGCTGCGGTAGGTGGAGTTGCGCAGGCGCACGCTGACGTCCTTGAAGGTGCCGCTCTGCACCTGGTACTTGAGTTCGCTGTCGCGCTCCCATTCCTTGCCCTGTGCCGGGCTGCCCGGCACCTTGACGTGATCGCCGCTGATGTAGCGGGTCAGGAAGCTCAGGCCTTCGAGCCCTACTGCCTTGAAGTCGTAGTCGTAGCGCACCTGCCAGGACCGCTCCTGGGCCGCAGCGAAGTCGTTGACCTGGGCGTAGTTGACCAGGTAGGGGTTGCTGCCATCGAGGTACGGCATGGCGTTCTCGCCGTACATGCGCTGCCAGCCGGCGCTGAGCTTGTGCCCGCCCAGGCTGTAGCCAAGCATGGCGCTGAAGGCACGGTGGTCGATGTCGCCGGCACGGGCACGACCGATGTCGTCGCTCTTGATCAGGCGCAGGTCGGCCGAGAGGCGGCCCACGCTCAAGGGCTGGCTGGCCACCAGCCCGAGGAAATGCTGGCGATAGATGTTTTCGAGCTTGGCCACCTGGTACTGCGCGCTCAGGCGCTCGTTGAAGCGGTACTCCAGCCCGGCCGTGTCGAAGTGGTCGGCGCGAGTGTCGCAGGCATAGCGCTTGTTCTTGCAGTGCACACGGATGTCTTGCTGGTCGGTCGAATCGCGGGCAGTGTACTTGTCGAGCCGCGCGGCGCTGAAGGTGAGGTTGTCGACCTCTCTGGACGTCAGCATCGCGCCATGGAACATGGTGGGCAACAGGCGCCCGTCGTTGTACTTGAGCAGCGGCATGTCCGGCAGCATGGCACCGTACTTCAATACGGTCTGCGAGTAACGCACCTTGCCGGCCACACCCAGTTTTGCGTACTGATCGGCCGAATGGCGCGGGTTGTGGCCGCTGGAAGGCAGCAGCCCGCTGTTGCTGTCGGCGGGGCTGGAATCGAGTTTGAAACCCAGCATGCCCAGCGCATCGATACCAAAGCCCACGGTGCCCTGGGTATACCCGGACTGCGCGTTGAGTATGAAACCCTGCGCCCACTCTTCACGTTTCGACGCGCCCTGGGAGGAGGCGGTGTGACCGTCACGAAAGTCACGATTGAAATACACATTGCGCGCCTCGATGTTGACACTGCTGTCTTGCAGGAAACCACTGGCCTGGGCCGAAACAGTAACGAAGGACAACAACGCGCCGACCACCGGGCGTTGGGCAATGAAGGGAGTTGGGGCACGCATGAAAAGCAGTATCCAGAACGAAGGGCAAGGTATCCATCAGCCCCGACGGGGCTGGGCAAGGGCCGCTGCACACAACTAGGCAGCGACCGCTTATTGTCTCCAAAGCGCTCTGGCACGGGCCATTGGACCATGGTCTAGAACAGATGCCGATGCGGTAATTAATTCTTTAGTGTGGCGAGCACTGTGCAATAAGAAAGTTCCGTAGTGTGTTGTCGTAAAAGTTTGATGTTTATCGCAGGGCGATTGACTACACTCTTTTTACTGTGTTGTTTGTTTTCTACCCGGTGACGCGGCATCAATAGCGGCCTCAAGCGGTTGCGCCGCGCACGGCCCTTACCGACCAACAGGAGAGATGACAGTGTCCAGACTTGCAGAGTTTCGTGCTGCCGAAAAAGCCCTTCAGGAACAGCTTGCTCAACTGGAGGCACTGAAAAAAGACGCCGGCCTCAAACGGGAAATCGAATTCGAGCAGAAACTTGTCAGCCTGATGAAAACCTATGACAAGGGCTTGCGCGACATCATCAATATTCTCGACCCGGCGGCCACTACGCGCCGGCCTGCCAGCGCGCCCAAACAACGCCGTGCGCGCGTGGTGAAAGTCTATGAAAACCCGCATACCGGCGAGCTGATCGAAACCAAGGGCGGCAATCATCACGGCCTCAAGGCATGGAAGCAGGAGTACGGCGCACAGACAGTCGACAGCTGGTTGCGCAAGTGAAACAGTACTTCACACTTTTTTCACATGTACTGGCTCAGGATGAAGACTGCTAAAGGATTAGCGCCCCATACGCCCGCTTCGGCGGGCTTCTAATTCTTGCGCCCCGTCAGGCCTGGCCGACGGGGCGCAAACCGTTTGCGCAATCGCTTCAGTTCCGTATCATTGCTCCCTGACTGTTTTGCTGGCGCGCCAAGCGCCGGCCCTATCTGCGGAGTGCCCATGAGCCTGCAAAACCTCGACACCCTCCCCGGCGTCACCGCGCAACCGGATGCCGCGACCCACAACTTCGTGTTCAACCACACCATGCTGCGGGTCAAGGACGTCGCCAAGTCCCTGGACTTCTACACCCGCGTTCTGGGCTTCAGCCTCGTGGAAAAACGCGACTTCCCGGAAGCCGAATTCAGCCTGTACTTCCTGGCGCTGGTGGACAAGGCGCAGATTCCGGCCGACCCGGCCAAGCGTACCGAGTGGATGAAGTCGATCCCGGGCATCCTCGAACTGACCCACAACCACGGCACCGAAAACGATCCCGCGTTCGCCTACCACAACGGCAACACCGACCCGCGCGGTTTCGGCCATATCTGCATTGCCGTACCGGACATCCGCGCGGCCTGCGAGCGCTTCGAACAGCTGGGCGTGAACTTCCAGAAGCGCCTGAGCGACGGGCGCATGAAGCACCTGGCCTTCATCAAGGACCCGGACGATTACTGGGTAGAGATCATCCAGCCGACCGAGTTCTGACAGCGGCCCCGGGGGCGCGCTCGTCGGCGCGCCGCCCCGGCGCACCTGGCTGTGGTATACCGGAGCTGATACCGGTTGAAGCCACCACAGCGAGGTAGCGCTCATGCACACCCTTGAATGTGTCCACCGCAACTACACGGTCACGGCAAACGTGGTTCCGCATGCCGGCATTCCCCTGCCGTTCGAAGTCGGATGCCGCATCACCTCCCCAGACAAGCACAGCACCCGGCGATTGTGTGCCCACGCGCCGCTGTTTCTGGCCGACCTGGAAAACGCCCAGCGCGCGTCGATTGCACTGGGCAAGTCGCTGGTCGACCAGCAACTGGACAAGGGCCGGTCGCTGTTCGAATAGGCCACGCAAAAGCCCTGACAGGCTGACCTGTCAGGGCTTTTGCGTTGTTGCACCGTCACGGGCCGGCAAGGCCGGCGATGCGCCTCAGGCCGGAGCGCTGGTACGGATCAGGTGGTCGAACGCTGCCAGCGATGCCTTGGCCCCCTCACCCACCGCGATCACGATCTGTTTGTAGGGCACCGTGGTCACGTCACCGGCGGCAAACACGCCCGGCACGCTGGTCTGGCCCCGCGCATCGACAATGATCTCGCCACGGGGCGACAGCTCGAGGGTGCCCTTGAGCCAATCGGTGTTGGGCAGCAGGCCGATCTGGACGAAGATCCCTTCCAGCGCGATGTCATGCTGCACGTCGCTGTTGCGGTCCTTGTAGCGCAGCCCGTTGACCTTCTGGCCGTCGCCCAGCACTTCGGTGGTCAAGGCGCTGGTGATCACGGTCACGTTGGCCAGGCTGTGCAGCTTGCGCTGCAGCACCGCGTCGGCACGCAACTGGCTGTCGAACTCGATCAGCGTGACATGGGCGACGATGCCGGCCAGGTCGATGGCCGCCTCCACACCGGAGTTGCCACCACCGATCACCGCCACACGCTTGCCCTTGAACAGCGGGCCGTCGCAGTGCGGGCAGTAGGCCACGCCACGGCTGCGGTACTCCTTTTCGCCCGGCACGTTCATCTCGCGCCAGCGTGCGCCGGTGGCCAGGATCACGGTCTTGGCCTTGAGCGTGGCACCGTTGGCCATGCGCACCTGGTGCAGCGCGCCGTCCTGGCCCGGCACCAGCGCATCGGCGCGCTGCAGGTTCATGATGTCGACGTCGTACTGCTTGACGTGCTCTTCCAGCGCCATGGCCAGCTTCGGCCCTTCGGTCTCCTGCACGGAGATGAAGTTCTCGATGGCCATGGTGTCCAGCACCTGCCCGCCGAAGCGCTCGGCAGCCACGCCGGTGCGAATGCCTTTGCGGGCCGCGTAGATCGCTGCTGCCGCGCCTGCCGGCCCACCACCGACCACCAGCACGTCGAAGGCGTCCTTGGCATTGAGTTTCTCGGCCTGGCGCTCGCTGGTGCCGGTGTCGAGCTTGGCGACGATCTCCTCCAGACCCATGCGGCCCTGGCCGAACACCTCGCCATTGAGGTAGACGCTGGGCACTGCCATCACCTGGCGTGCCTCGACTTCGGCCTGGAACAGCGCGCCGTCGATGGCCACATGGCGCACGCTGGGGTTGAGTACCGCCATCAGGTTCAGCGCCTGCACCACGTCCGGGCAGTTCTGGCACGACAGCGAGAAGTAGGTTTCGAAGTTGAACTCACCCTTGAGCCCGGCGACCTGTTCGATCAGCTCGGCGCTCGCCTTGGAGGGGTGGCCACCGACTTGCAGCAGCGCCAGCACCAGCGAGGTGAATTCGTGGCCCATGGGGATGCCGGCAAAGCGCAGGCTGATATCGCCCCCCGGACGATTGAGCGAGAACGACGGGCGACGAGCGTCGGCACCGTCCTCGCGCAAGGTAATCAGATCCGACAGGCTGGCGATTTCCCGCAGCAGGTCGTGCATTTCACGGGACTTCGCGCCGTCGTCGAGGGAGGCAACGATCTCGATCGGCTGGGTGACCCGCTCCAGGTAGGCTTTCAACTGAGTTTTAAGCGTGGCGTCCAACATACGGGCGATTCCTTTTCAAACGGTAGAAAAAACAACGCCCGGGCAGAGTCGCCCGGGCGTTTTGCGGGGCGGGACAGACTTCAGGTGCGGTGGCCCGCCCTCGGCTGGTTCACGGTCTTAGATCTTGCCGACCAGGTCCAGCGATGGCGCCAGGGTAGCTTCGCCTTCTTTCCACTTGGCCGGGCAGACTTCGCCTGGGTGGGCAGCGACGTACTGGGCAGCCTTGACCTTGCGCAGCAGCTCGCTGGCATCACGGCCTACACCGCCGTCGTTGAGTTCGACGATCTTGATCTGGCCTTCAGGGTTGATCACGAAGGTACCGCGGTCGGCCAGGCCGGCTTCTTCGATCAGCACGTCGAAGTTGCGCGAGATGACGTGGGTCGGGTCACCGATCAGCGGGTACTGGATCTTGCCGATGGTTTCCGAGGTGTCGTGCCAGGCTTTGTGGGTGAAGTGGGTGTCGGTCGACACACCGTAGATTTCCACGCCCAGCTTCTTGAATTCAGCGTAGTTGTCGGCCAGGTCGCCCAGTTCGGTCGGGCAGACGAAGGTGAAGTCGGCCGGGTAGAAGAACACCACGGACCACTTGCCCTTCAGGTCGGCTTCGGAAACAGGGACGAATTCGCCGTTGTGGTAGGCAGTAGCGTTGAACGGTTTGACCTGGCTGTTGATGATAGGCATCGGTGACTCTCCTCAGGGTTGAAAAACTTGATGGGAGAATCCTAACCATTCATCGCCGATAGCGCTCATTGGCAAAGCTGATGCTGGTGATTGGTTTTGGCTATAAAGCTCAGTACAGATAGACGATTTATGTTGATGCGATCGCGGGCCAAGCCCGCTCCCACAAAGACCGTTGCAATCGCTGTGGGAGGGGGCTGGACCCGCGCTGGAAGCACCGCTTAGCGCGTAGGCGTACGCAGGGTCACGAACTCCTCCGCGGCTGTCGGGTGCACACCGATGGTTTCGTCGAACTGCTGCTTGGTCGCCCCGGCCTTGAGCGCGATGCCCAGGCCCTGGATGATCTCGCCGGCATCCGGCCCGACCATGTGACAGCCCAGCACGCGGTCGGTGTCGGCATCGACCACCAGTTTCATCAGGGTCTTCTCCTGCACGTCGGTGAGGGTCAGCTTCATTGGCCGGAAGCGGCTTTCGAAGATCTGCACCTTGTGCCCCGCCTCCAGCGCCTGCTCCTCGGTCAGGCCCACGGTGCCGATCGGCGGCTGACTGAACACCGCCGTCGGGATGTTCCGGTAATCCACCGGGCGATACTGCTCCGGCTTGAACAGGCGCCGCGCCACGGCCATGCCTTCGGCCAGGGCCACCGGAGTGAGCTGCACGCGGCCGATCACATCGCCAATGGCCAGAATCGACGGCTCGTCGGTCTGGTACTGGTCATCGACCTGCACGTAGCCGCGCTTGTCCAGTTGCACTTCGGTGTTCTCAAGCCCCAGGTTGTCGAGCATGGGGCGCCGGCCGGTGGCGTAGAACACGCAGTCGGCAATCAGCTCGCGACCATCCTTGAGGGTCGCCTTGAGGCTGCCATCGGGCTGCTGGTCGATACGCTGGATGTCGCTGTTGAACTGCAGGTCGAGACCGCGTTTTTCCAGCTCTTCCTTCAAGTGCGTGCGCACTGCGCCATCGAAGCCGCGCAGGAACAGGTCGCCCCGGTAGAGCAAGCTGGTCTTGGCGCCCAGCCCCTGGAAGATTCCGGCGAACTCCACCGCGATGTAACCACCCCCCACCACCAGCACACGCTTGGGCAGGGTCTTGAGGTAGAACGCCTCGTTGGAACTGATGGCCAGCTCGCGCCCGGGGATGTCCGGAATCTGTGGCCAGCCGCCGGTGGCGATCAGGATGTTCTTCGCGCTGTAGCGCGTGCCGTCCACCTCGACCTCATGGGGACCGGTGAGGCGGCCGTGGCCTTCGAGCAGGGTCACGCCACTGTTGACCAGCAGGTTGCGGTAGATGCCGTTGAGCCGCTCGATTTCACGGTTCTTGTTGGCGATCAGCTGTGCCCAGTCGAACTGTGCATCTTCCAGCGACCAGCCGTAGCCTGTCGCCTGCTCGAAGTCATCGGCAAAGTGCGCGCCGTACACCAGCAGTTTTTTCGGCACGCAGCCGACGTTGACACACGTGCCGCCCAGGTAGCGGCTTTCGACCACCGCCACTTTTGCGCCGAAACCGGCAGCAAAACGTGCTGCACGCACACCGCCGGAACCGGCGCCAATCACGAACAGATCAAAATCGTAGGCCATATCAGTCTCCTTGGCAGGCCGCCAGCATACCGCCAGCCAGGCCCATAAACAAAAAAGCCACCCGAAGGTGGCTTTGTGACGCAACCGACCGAGTGAACTCAGTAGGCCTTGCCGGTCTTGTAGAAATTTTCGAAGCAGAAGTTGGTCGCGTCGATGTAACCCTCGGCGCCACCGCAGTCGAAACGCTTGCCCTTGAACTTGTAGGCAATCACGCAGCCGTCCTGGGCCTGCTTCATCAGGGCGTCGGTGATCTGGATTTCACCGCCCTTGCCCGGCTCGGTCTCTTCGATCAGCTTGAAGATGTCCGGGGTCATGATGTAGCGGCCGATGATCGCCAGGTTCGACGGGGCGTCTTCCGGCTTTGGCTTCTCGACCATGTTGCGTACACGGTACAGGTCGTCGCCGATCAGGTCGCCGGCGATCACACCGTACTTGCTGGTTTCCTGCGGGTCGACTTCCATGATCGCAACGATGGTGCAGCGGTACTGCTTGTACAGCTTGACCATCTGCTTGAGCACGCCGTCACCATCGAGGTTGACGCACAGGTCGTCGGCCAGCACCACGGCAAACGGCTCGTCACCGATCAGCGGGCGACCGGTCAGGATCGCGTGGCCCAGGCCTTTCATTTCGGTCTGGCGGGTGTAGGAGAACGAGCACTCGTCGAGCAGGCGACGAATACCGACCAGGTACTTTTCCTTGTCGGTGCCCTTGATCTGGTTTTCCAGCTCGTAGCTGATGTCGAAATGGTCTTCCAGAGCGCGCTTGCCGCGGCCGGTGACAATGGAGATTTCGTTCAACCCAGCGTCCAGCGCTTCTTCAACGCCGTACTGGATCAGTGGCTTGTTCACCACTGGCAGCATTTCCTTTGGCATGGCTTTGGTTGCTGGCAGGAAGCGGGTGCCGTAACCGGCTGCCGGGAACAAGCATTTCTTGATCATAAACGTCCTTAACAAGGGGCTGTGCAGTACGAAATTCGGCGCAGTCTAATCAGGCGGCGATGCGCTTACAATGCCCCCGTGGCCCGGCCGAATGAATGATAGAGAAAAACTCAGTGTAGATAGTTCCCGCAGGTTGCAAATAATCCGCGTATCCAGGCCCGCAGGCAGGCCTGGATACGCGGATGGGCGAGCGTTCTAGCCGCCTGTGCCCTGCCCGATCAGCACCCCATCGACCTTCTGGCCGTAGAGGTTGACGCCGTCATTGGCGTGGAACTTGAGCCGGGTTTTTTCCACCGAGCCTTCGACCAGGCGCGGGTCCTGAGGGCGCTCATGCGCGTTGATGAAGGCCGCCACGTCCCAGGCCTGCTGGTCGGTCAGCGTGCCTGGCTTGCCCAGCGGCATGTTGTGCTTGATGAACGAGGCCGCCGTGTTGATGCGGTGCATGCCGGCACCCCAGTTGTAGGAGTCCTTGCCCCACAGCGGTGGCATCACATAGTCCTTGGCCACCTTCTGGCCCTGGCCGCTGTCGCCGTGGCAGATGGCGCACTGCTGCTGATACACCTGGGCACCGCGCTTGATGTCATAGCCCTGCGCAGGCTTGTCGACCTCCGGGTAGCCACGCCCCGGTGTCTCGACGCCGATCGGTGCCTTGCTCGCCAGCCAGTAGGCATACACCGACAACGCCGTCATCTCGGGGCTGTCGGCCGCCGGCGGCTTGCCGTTCATGCTGAACTGGAAGCAGCCCTGGATACGCTCGGCAAAGGTGTTGACCTTGTCGTTTTTCTTGCGATAGGCAGGGTACATCGGGTAAGCCCCCCACAGCGGCGCCGAATGCGCCAGCCGCCCCTGATCCAGGTGGCAGTTGCTGCAGTTAAGGCCGTTGCCCACATACTCGGGGGCCAGGCGCTTGGTGTCGACGAACAGCGCATAGCCGTCGCGCACCATCTTGCCAAAGGCGTTGTCGGGCAACTCGCTTTCGGCGGGGGGCTTGAAGCTGGCCGGCGTGCTGGCCGGCGCCACCTTCAGTTGCGACTGGTCTTCCATGGCGATCGGGGCCGCCTGAACGCCGCCCATGAACAGGGTCAGGGTAGTGAGTAGCAAGCGATTCATTGAGCGGCCTCCTGGCTGGCGCGGGTGGCAAAGTATTCAGCCAGCGCCTTGACCTCGGTATCGGTCAGGGCTTTGGCGACACCGACCATCAACTGGTTAGGGTCGTTGCTGCGCCGGCCGTCGCGCCATGCGTCAAGTTGCCCGGCCAGGTAGCTGGCAGGCTGGTGGGCCAATGGCGGAAAGTGCTCGCCTACCCCCACACCACCCGGCCCGTGACATTGCACGCACCCGGGGATGCCTCGGCTCCAGTCGCCGTAAAGCGCCAGCGACTCGACCGGGTCGGTTGCCATCTGCTGGCGACGGGTATCAGGGGTGGGCGGTACCGGCATTGCCGCCAGCGTGGCGCTGATGGCGCTGATCTCGGCGTCGCTCAGGGCCTTGGCCAGCGGCTCCATGATCGGCTGCTTGCGGCTGCCGTCACGAAAGTCCTTGAGCTGTTTGCTCACATAGGCGGCCGGCAGGCCGGCCAGGCGTGGGAAGCCGGCGGCGGCCATGCCCAGGCCATCGGGGCCATGGCAGCTCATGCAGGCCATGGCAGAGGGGTTCTCCCCTCCCTGGGTGAATATCTTCTGGCCATCGGCGGCAGTGGCGGCTTGCATTGAAAGCAACAGCAGGCTGCCTATCAGGATTCGATCCAGTGGGATCATCACGGACTCCATTTTTCTTGTTATAAGCTTAGACTTATAAAATATAAGCCTACCGATACTAGGCCTATCCGGCCAGCGCTACAACGCGGGCAGGCACAGAAAAATGCAGGGACAACCACTGAATCGTTTAAACGCGGCTCACGCCGTCACTTGGAGATGCACACGCTCACAGCCGCTTTGACATCCCCCGGGCGCAGGGGAAAATTGCTCAACCGCTCATGCAACTTGACCGCGCTGCCACTCGAGCGCTCGCTGATCTCCAGCACTGCAGCCGGGGACTTGTCCGAGAGCTTCTGCGGAACCACAACGCGCAGGCCGCTACCCCGCTCCTCGATGGTCAGCGGGCCACGGCTATCAGCCAGTTTTTGCTGAACGCAGGTGGCAAACTCGCGTGGCGACTTGCCCGAGATCACGCTCATGGTCTCGGGGCTCTGTTCGATTTCGGCTACATTGGCACAACCGGTCAGCGCAACTGCCAGCGCTGGTACAACCCATTTCATCGGTACCCCTCCATAAAAAACCGTTGGACCATGGCCAGGCCGATTTGCTCCCTGGATTGGCAGTTTTATCTCTGGCCTTGGCACTCAGCCCCACAGTGTAACCCGACATCGTGCTATCGTTTTGATTTGCCAAAAGATCCCTTGCGGAGAGCGACATGAAATTCGTACACCAGCGCGAGCACCTCAATGAAGACGACATCGTCGTCATCCACTGCTCCCAGCGCTGCAATATCCGCCTGATGAACGATGCCAACTTCCGCAGCTTCAAGAATGGCGGCCGGCATACCTATCACGGCGGCGCCTTCGTCGACTTCCCGGCGAAGATCACCGTGCCCAGCGACGGCTTCTGGAACATCACCATCGACACCGTCGGCCCGCGTGCCCTGTCGGCCGTAAGCAAGCCGACCTTCACCCACACGATCAAGATCATCCGCCGTTCGTCGTCGAAGCTGAGATAACCCCATGAGCGAAAACATCAAGTACGTCATCAAGTACAACCTCGACGGCGAGCGTCGTTTCGACTTCGCCGTGCTCAGCAGCACGGCGCCACAGCAGGTCGAGGAAGCCTTGCGCAAACTGCACGGCGAAGACTTCAGCAAGATCACCGACATCAAGGTAAGCAAGGCGCTGTAACCCACGCCCACACAAGGAGCCCCGCGATGAGCCAATGGCCGGACCCACGTATCCTCGACCTGCTCGGTATCGAGTTGCCCATCATCCAGGCACCGATGGCGGGCGCCACGGGGTCGGCCATGGCCATCGCGGTCAGTAACGCCGGGGGGCTGGGCTCGCTGCCATGCGCGATGCTCACCCCCGAGCAGATACGCCAGGAGATCGCGACCTTCAGCCAGGCCAGTCGCGGCCCGCTCAACCTCAATTTCTTCTGCCATCGGCCACCCGCCACCGATGGCGAACGTGCAATCCGCTGGAAGCAGGCACTCAAGCCGTACTACGAAGAAGTGGGTGCCGACTTCGGCGCCACCACCCCGGTCTCCAATCGCGCGCCCTTCGACGAAGCGG
Source organism: Pseudomonas sp. 8209 (assembly GCF_028682105.1). NCBI lineage: Bacteria > Pseudomonadati > Pseudomonadota > Gammaproteobacteria > Pseudomonadales > Pseudomonadaceae > Pseudomonas > Pseudomonas sp. 8209. Next base: position 164,237 of record NZ_JANIAH010000007.1, on the reverse strand, counting down.
GCTGTGCCTTGGTGGAAGACTGCAAGCCTGCAGTGGTGAGCTTTCACTTCGGCCTGCCCGCGCCCGAGCTGCTGGTGCGGGTCAAGGCCAGCGGGGCCAAGGTACTGTCCAGTGCCACCACGGTCGAGGAAGCACGCTGGCTCGAAGCCCATGGCTGCGACGCGATCATCGCCATGGGCTATGAAGCAGGTGGGCACCGCGGCATGTTCCTGAGCGATGACCTCACCACCCAGATCGGCACCCTGGCGCTGGTGCCCCAGGTGGCCGATGCAGTCAAGGTGCCGGTGATCGCGGCTGGCGGCATCGGCGATGCCCGCGGTGTTGTGGCGGCCTTCGCACTGGGCGCCTCGGCCGTTCAGGTGGGCACCGCCTACCTGTTCTGCCCCGAGGCCAAGGTGTCGGCCGCGCATCGCCAGGCACTGCACAGCGCACAGGCCAGCGATACCGCGCTCACCAACCTGTTTACCGGGCGCCCGGCACGCGGCATCAATACCCGCATCATGCGTGAGTTGGGCCCGATGAGCCCCCTGGCCCCTGCCTTCCCCCTGGCCGGCGGCGCCTTGATGCCCCTTCGCGCCATCAGCGAGCCGCAGGGCAACAGCGATTTCAGCAACCTGTGGGCCGGCCAGGCGCTGCGCCTTGGCCAAGCCCTGCCGGCAGCCGAACTGACGCGCCAACTGGCAGAAAAGGCGCTGGCATTGATGTCACGGTAAAACAGATCTTTCCGTTTGTCGGGCAATCGCTATATATTCCAATGCATAACGATTACCTCATGCACATGGAGCTGTTTGATGAGAATGCGCGCCCCTCGTTTTGCCCTGACCGCCGTATTCGGCATGCTGACCCTCAACAGCGCCTGGGCCGATGAAGTCCAGGTGGCCGTCGCGGCCAACTTCACCGCGCCCATCCAGGCTATTGCCAAGGATTTCGAAAAGGACACCGGCCACAAGCTGGTCGCCTCCTTCGGCGCTACCGGGCAGTTCTACGCGCAGATCAAGAATGGCGCGCCCTTCGAGGTGTTCCTGTCGGCCGACGACACCACCCCCGAAAAACTCGAGAACGAAGGCGAAACCGTCAAGGGCTCGCGCTTTACCTACGCCATCGGCACCCTCGCGCTGTGGTCGCCCAAAGCGGGCTATGTGGATGACAAGGGCGAAGTCCTGAAGAAAAACGACTACAAGCACCTGTCCATCGCCAACCCCAAGGCCGCGCCCTACGGCCTGGCCGCCACGCAGGTACTGGCCAAGCTGAACCTGGCCGAGACCACCAAGGGCAAGTTGGTCGAAGGCCAGAACATCACCCAGGCGTTCCAGTTCGTTTCCACCGGCAACGCCGAGCTGGGCTTCGTGGCCCTGTCGCAGATCTACAAGGACGGCAAGGTCAGCAACGGCTCGGCCTGGATCGTGCCAGCCGACCTGCACGACCCGATCAAACAGGACGCTGTGATTCTCAACAAGGGCAAGGACAACGCCGCCGCCAAGGCGCTGGTCGATTACCTCAAGGGCCCCAAGGCCGCTGAAGTGATCAAGTCGTACGGCTACGAACTCTGATGCCACTGGACGCCGGCGACCTGGGCGCCATCTGGCTGACGTTCAAGCTAGCGTCGCTGACTACCCTGATCCTGCTGCTGATCGGCACCCCGATCGCCTGGTGGCTGGCGCGCACGCGCTCCTGGCTGCGCGGGCCGATCGGGGCGATCGTGGCCCTGCCCCTGGTGTTGCCGCCCACGGTGATCGGCTTCTATCTGCTGATCGCCCTGGGCCCCCACGGCTGGCTTGGCCAGGCCACCCAGGCGCTGGGCCTGGGCACCGTGGTGTTCAGTTTCACAGGCCTGGTGATCGGGTCGGTGGTGTACTCGATGCCGTTCGTGGTGCAACCGCTGCAAAACGCGTTCAGCGCCATTGGCGAGCGCCCGCTGGAGGTGGCTGCCACCTTGCGCGCCAGCCCGTGGGACTGTTTTTTCAGCGTGGTGCTGCCCCTGGCCCTCCCTGGCTTCATTACCGCGAGCATCCTGGGCTTTGCCCACACCGTCGGCGAGTTCGGCGTGGTGCTGATGATCGGCGGCAATATTCCCGACAAGACCCGCGTGGTTTCCGTGCAGATCTTCGACCATGTCGAGGCCATGGAGTACATGCAGGCCCACTGGCTGGCCGGCGCCATGCTGGTGTTCTCGTTCCTGGTGCTGCTGGCGCTGTACGCCAGCCGCCGCGGCAAGCCGGCCTGGAGCTGACCGATGAGTGCATTGATCCAGGCCCGGTTGCAGGTGGCCTTCGACGATTTCCGGCTGGATGTCGACCTGCAACTGCCCGGGCGCGGTGTCAGCGCCCTGTTCGGCCATTCGGGCTCGGGCAAGACCACCTGCCTGCGCTGCTTGGCAGGCCTGGAGCGGGCCGACCAGGCCTACATCGAGGTCAATGGCGAGGTCTGGCAGGATTCCGCACGCCAGTACTTCATGCCGCCCCACCAGCGCCCCATCGGCTACGTGTTCCAGGAAGCCAGCCTGTTCCCCCACCTGAGCGTGAAGAACAACCTGATCTTCGGCTGGCGACGCATCGCCCAGCACCAGCGCCAGGTCGGCCTGGAGCACGCCTGCGAGCTGCTGGGCATCAGCCACCTGCTCGCGCGCAAGCCGGACACCCTGTCGGGCGGTGAACGACAGCGCGTGGGGATCGCCCGTGCGCTGCTCACCAGCCCCAAGGTGCTGCTGATGGACGAACCCCTGGCAGCCCTGGACGGCCCGCGCAAACGCGAGATCCTACCGTACCTGGAGCGCCTGCACGACCAGTTGCAGATCCCGCTGATCTACGTCAGCCATGCGCAGGACGAAGTGGCGCGCCTGGCCGATCACCTGGTGCTGCTCGAACAGGGCAAGGTGCAGGCCAGCGGGCCGATCAGCCAGACCCTGGCCCGCCTGGACCTGCCGCTGGCCCTGCAGGAGGACGCCGGGGTGGTCATCGAGGGCGAGGTGGACGCCCACGACGCGGCCTACCAGTTGCTGGACCTGAAACTGCCGGGCAGCGACCTCAGGTTGCGCCTCACCCACGAGGCGCTGGCCCCGGGGGCGCGCCTGCGGGTCAAGGTCCAGGCACGCGACGTGAGCCTGAGCCTGGCCGACGACAGCCGTTCGAGCATTCTCAACCGCCTGCCGGTGCGCGTGTGCGCGTTGCGCGCCGGTGACAACCCGGCGCAGATGCTGGTGAGCCTGGACGCCGATGGCACAGCCCTGCTGGCGCGGGTGACGCGCTACTCGAGCGACCAGCTGGGGCTGCACGAAGGCCAGCAGTTGTGGGCGCAGATAAAATCGGTGGCATTGCTGGGCTAACTTGCGCGAACGGCTGCTGTCCATCGTCAGAGCCCCTACGCGAGCGCCCAGCATGAGTGTCGACCTGCCCCCTTTGCCCAGTGGCCTGCATTACGTGGATGACAGCCGCCCCGGTTTCCATCGGCGCCTGCTGCGCAAGCACTTCGCCTATTTCGACGCGCACGGCCAGCGCATCACCGCACCGGATACCCTGGCCCGCATCAAGGCGCTGGCCATACCGCCGGCCTATACCGATGTATGGATCTGCGCCGACCCGCGCGGCCACCTGCAAGCCACCGGACGCGACGCACGTGGTCGCAAGCAGTACCGCTATCACCCCGACTGGCGCGAACTGCGCGACAGCCACAAGTACGACCGCATGCTGGCCTTCGCCAAACGCCTGCCGAGGCTGCGCAAGCAACTCGACGAACACCTGGCGCGGCCCGGCCTGGACCGCGAAAAGGTCATGGCACTGGTGGTCAGCCTGCTCGACAACACGCTGATCCGCGTGGGCAACCGTCAGTATGCCCGCGACAACCGCTCCTACGGGCTGACCACGCTGCGCACTCGCCATGTGCAGGTCGAAGGCAGCGCGATACGGTTTCGCTTTCGCGGCAAGAGCGGCATCGAGCACCAGGTGACCCTCAAGGACCGTCGCCTGGCACGCATCGTCAAACGCTGCCTGGAATTGCCGGGCCAGGACCTGTTCCAGTGGCAGGACGAGTTGGGGCAATGTCACACCGTCGGTTCGGCAGACGTGAACGCCTACCTGCAGCAATTGACCGGTGCCGACTTCACCGCCAAGGACTATCGCACCTGGGCCGGCAGCGCGCTGGCGCTGGAGTTGCTGCGCGAGCTGCAATGGCAACCGGAAACCGAAGCGCGCCGACAGATCGTGGCCATGCTCAAGCAGGTGGCGTCGCGACTGGGCAATACCCCCGCCGTATGCCGGCGCAGCTATGTGCACCCGGCGCTGCTGGAGCGCTTCGTGCTGGGCGAGCTCCACGCGCTGCCCCGGCCACGGGCGCGCCAGCGCATGGAGCTGGCCGAGGTGGCCCTGGCACGTTTTCTCATGACATTGAATACATGAGATACGAATGAAAATCATTAACTAGCACATTAAATAACCCTACTTTTTAAACGCCGCCGTTCCATAGAAAAAAGACATATCCCCCATCAGGCAGAGAAATTTCCCATATGCGTTGAAGCCCCCTATGCTTGCGTCCATGGGCGATACCGGTTGTGCGTAATTGCCCATCTGCCCAATCGGAACCTGTGACTAAAGACCTCAACAGAATCTTGTGCTCGGGGAATTAATTTCCATCGAATGCGTCTTTAATGAAGGGAAAGACGGCTGTGCCACCGCGCACACCCGGCCTGTGCAGCTACCGCCTGCAAGGCATTCAAAGTTACCAAGGAGAAGTACATGCTGATACTCACCCGCAAAGTTGGCGAAAGCATCGTCATCAATGATGACATCAAGGTCACCATTCTAGGGGTCAAGGGGATGCAAGTGAGGATCGGCATCGATGCACCCAAAGATGTCCAGGTGCACCGTGAAGAGATTTACAAGCGCATTCAAGCCGGCAGCCCGGCGCCGGAGAAGGGGGATGATCATCAGTAACCAGGGCTAATCGAGTCGCACGGATGCGCTTGGTCCCGGCAACACGGTTCACTGAAGCTCTGGCGTATCCCGCCCGGCCTCCGCCACACCGATGAATGCCCTGACCCTGGCCACCATGCTGGCAGTATCGAACGGCTTGTCGAACACTGCAGAAAACAGGTCAGGTATGGCTTTGCCGATACTTGCCTGGGCCCCGCTCATGAGAATGACCGGTAGGTCCGCAAACTGCGCATTGCTGCGAATCGCTTTGGCCAACTCCTCGCCATTCATTATCGGCATCATGTAGTCGGTGATGACCAGGTCGATTCGCACCTTCTCCAGCACGTCCAGGGCCGTCTTGCCATTGGGCGCCTTCTCGACCTTGTAGCCGGCGTCCTCCAGGGCATACCCCAGGATATCGGCGATCACATACTCGTCGTCCACGACCAGAATCGTGCTCATGGCTGCCAGCCCAGGGCTTTCATGCCCCTTGCGCCGATGAAGCGGTGCCCGACATCACCGCGCTCGCCTGAACGAACGCCTTGTCGAGCTCGATGCCTGTCGAACGGATGACCAGCTCCAGCAGGGCCGGATCGTATTCACTGTCGCGCACCTTGAGGATCGACAGCAAGCGTTTGAGCTCGGCGTCCAGCTCGACGAAACGCATCAGGAACAGGTTGTCGACGATCGACGACAGCTCCGACGCGGGTGCGTTGATTTCAGAGCCGAACAGGTCGCGCATCTCCCAGGTCGCCAACACCGTCACATCCTCGGCACGCAGCTCGCCCATCAGCGCACGGAAGAACTCGTTGAGCCGCCCCTGGTTGGTGGCGAGCCGGGCAAACGCGCCCAGGCTGTCGATCAGCACCCGTTTGATGCGGTGCTTGCGTACATGGCTGAGCAAACGGGCGCCCACGCCATCGAGCAACCCTTCGGTAGTGGGCTGCCAGGCCAGGTGCACCGCCCCGCTTTTCTCCAGTGCCGGCAGATCGATACCGATGGCCCTGGCCTTGATGCGCAAGCGCTGCGGGGTCTCGTAGAAGCCGAAATGCAGGCCCGGCTCGGCCACTGTGGCACCGGCCAGAAAACTCAGGCCCAGGGACGTCTTGCCAATGCCCGACGGCCCCATCGCCAGCGAGACCGAAGCGCTGGGAAAGCCCCCGCCCAGCAAGCCATCGAGACTGGCCAGGCCCGTGCCGACGCGGGTCAACACCTCGCTGCCCGGGCTGGAGGGGTGGCTGTAGAGTGCTTCGAGGCGCGGATACACCTTCAGCCCCTGCTCGGTGATCTCGCATTCGTGTACCCCGGACAGCGCCCCGCTGCCGCGGGTCTTGCGCAACTGGATGCGTCGCACCGAACGTGCGCCGTACAGGTCCTCGCCCAGCTCGATGACGCCATCGACCATGGTGTGTTCCGGGCTGCCGTCATCCAGGCGCGAACTGGTAAGCAGCAGCAAGGTGCAGCCGGCAAACGCGGCATGGCCTTGCAGCTCTGAAATGAACTTCTTGGTGTCGAGCACGTTTTCGGCGCGTGAACGTGCATTGAGCAGGCCGTCGACAATCAGCAGGGAGGCGCCCTGGCGGCCGATTTCACCGCGCAGCAGCTTGACCACCGCCTCCAGCCCCTCGCTTTCGAGGGTATCGAAGGCACTGACGAACTGCAGCTGGTTGCCCACCAGCGCAGGGTCGAAAAAGCTCAGGGTGGACAGGTACTGGAACAGACGCTCATGGGACTCGCTCAGCAGCGTCGCCACCAGCACCCGCCCGCCCGTGGCCACATGGTTGAACGCCAACTGGTTGGCCAGGATGGTCTTGCCCGAGCCCGGGCGACCCTGGACGATATAGGACGAGCCGGCCACAAGGCCGCCCTTGAGCAGGTCGTCCAGACCTTCGATGCCTGTAGCAAGACGCTTGAGCTGCTCCACGATAGGTTCACTCGCTTTGAAGGTTGTCGGGCTGGGGTGGCTGCCATGCCGGCAGGCACAGGGTCATGCAGGTGCCGCGACCGCTTTCGCTCTCGACCCTGATGCAACCGTTGCTCTGCTTGGCAAAACCGTAGGCCTGGCTCAACCCCAGGCCGGTTCCCTTGCCAAAACTCTTGGTGGTGAAAAACGGTTCGAAGATGCGCGGCAACACCGCAGCATCGATACCACGTCCGGGGTCGCGCACGCTGATGAGCACATGATCGCCAACCAGCCCGTCCCACTCCCCCTGCAGCACCTGGTTGCGTGCAACCAGTTCGATGCGCCCCTCGGCATCCATGGCGTCACGGGCGTTGAAGATCAGGTTGAGCAGCACCATCTGCAACTGGCCGCTGTCCACCTCGATATCCGATACCTCGCCCTGGATATCCACCAGCAATTCGATGCCCTTGGGCAGCGCCTGGGACAGCAACGCCTGGCTCGCCCGGACCAACTGCGCCACATCGACCCGGCTTGTGCTCTGCACCTTGCGCCGGGCAAACCCGAGCAACTGCTGGGTCACCTGGCTGCCGCGTTCGCCGGCATCGACGATATGCTGCAACAGGCGCTCGGTACGCTGCGGGTCGCGAGAGGTCATGGCCAGCTTGGCCGAGCCGATGATGATCGTGAGCAGATTGTTGAAATCGTGGGCCATGCCCCCGGTAAGCTGGCCGAGGGCTTCCAGCTTCTGCGACTGGAACAGCTGCGCACGCATGGCGTCCAACTGTAATGCGGCTTCCCGACGATCGGTGATGTCGCGGGTGATTTTCGCCAGCCCGACCACCTCGCCCTGCTCGTCCCGAATCACATCCAGTGCCGCCAGGGCCCAGAACTGCGTGCCGTCCTTGCGCATGCGCCAGCCTTCGTCCTGTGCCCCGCCGGTGCTCAGCGCACGATTGAGCAACCAGCCAGGCCGGCCTTCGGCGCAATCCTGCGGCGTGAAGAACATCGAGAAGTGCCGACCGATGACCTCGTCGGCGTTGTAGCCCTTGATGCGCTGGGCCCCCAGGTTCCACGAAACCACATGGCCCTCGAGGTCGAGCATATAGATGGCGTAGTCCGCAACGGTCTGCACCAACTGCTCATAGCGGCTGGCGTGCATGGTTTGAAGGTCAGAGCGCTGGGAAGAATCCATGGCAAACCCGCAGGCACCGCAGTGAGGACAATGAGAAGGTAGACAACCGGGTGCCTCTGCAATTCCGTAATTTCGAAACAGTCGTATCGACCTGCAGGACGTGAACGATAAATCACTGGCGGAACAGTGGCGCAGTGATTGCCCGGTGTCAACGGGTGCTCAGCTATCCGGGCAGTGCCCGGGGAAATCGTTCCGGGCCGGGGGGCAACTTGTTATAGTCCACAGGTGCAAGCGCAACCGGGGGAAGGACGTTGACCACAGATGCAAGGATGAAAGGCATTCACGATGACCTGGAGCACACCGCCGCTGATCTGGAGCAGATCGCGCGCGAAATGGCCGGGCATGCGCGCTACCTGCAGCACTCGGCCCACCCGCAGGATGCCCTGGAAGTGCAGCGCAGCATCAATGGGCTGCAGGCATCGATCGACCAGTTGCGCAGCGTGGCCGACCGCATCGAACCCTAGCCCCGGAGACGCCCATGCTGCCAGAGCGCCCACAGGGCCAACGCGGGCCGCTGACTACCCTCGTCTACAAGCGCCGGGGCCGCGTCGGGTTGTTTTTCGTCGCCGCCCTGTCGGTGCTGGCGGGCATGACCGACGCCATCGGCTTTCTCGCCACCGGCGATTTCGTTTCTTTCATGAGCGGCAACACCACGCGCATGGCCGTCGCCCTGGGCGATGCGCACTGGGCACTGGTGGCCCGCCTGGCCCTGCTGATCGGCGCCTTCATTGCCGGCAACGCGCTGGGGGTGATCATCGCCCGCCTGAGCGCCAAGCGAGCATGGCCGCTGCTCGCCCTGTCGGCGGCACTGCTGCTGGGGGCAGGCCTGTGGGGCGCGCAGGCGCAGTTGCCGGCGCTGCTGGGCGCGATCATCGCCATGGGCATGCTCAATGCGGCGGTCGAAGAGGTGAACGGGCTGCCCATCGGGCTGACCTATGTAACCGGCGCCCTGTCGCGCTTTGGCCGCGGCCTGGGCCGCTGGCTGATGGGGGAGCGGCGTCCGGGCTGGCGCGTGCAACTGGTGCCGTGGTCCGGCATGTTCGGCGGCGCAGTGCTGGGCGGGCTGCTGGAGCACCGCTACGGCCTGGCGGCGCTGATGGCCTGCGGTGGCTTCGCCTTGGCGCTGGCCATCGTGTCACTGCTGATTCCCCGCCGCTGGCTGCGGCGTTACATGGCAAAGTAGCGGGTGCGCGAGTTGACTCGAATATAACGATGAGTTATAAAGCCGCCTTGATCCGGAAGGTAAAGTGTCGCACACACCCTGTGCCTGACCTTGCAGCCGGATGATCCGTGCGAGTGTGGTGGAATTGGTATACACAGCAGACTTAAAATCTGCCGGCGTGAGCCTTGCGGGTTCGAGTCCCGCCACTCGCACCATCTTCTGAAAAGCGCCCCTTGGGGCGCTTTTCTGCTTTCTGCGTCCTGCGTTCTCCCTCGCCTTGCCCCTGCCCCTGCGTCCATCTCCCTGCAGCAAAATCTGCAGGGATGAATTGACTTGTACAAATTTCCCTCTAACCTGCAAATATCTTGTACAAATAACAACTCATGTACAACTAAATGACCACAATGGTCATGGGTGCAGGCAATGTCCGAGTATCTCAAACGCTTTGCAGAGCGATTCTGCGCGATCGACGCGCACAACCTGGGTGTGCTGCGCGAGTTGTACAGCGACGATGTCCAGTTCCGCGACCCGCTGCATCAGATCCACGGCATGGCCGCGCTGCAGGATTATTTCGCTCAGCTGTACGCCAACGTCGATCAGGTGCGCTTCGAGTTCCACGGTTATGACCAGGTCAACGACGGGAAGGGCTACCTGCGCTGGACCCTGCACTACCGGCATGCGCGCCTGAACGGTGGGCGCCCGGTTCAGGTACAGGGTTGCTCGCACCTGATGTGGCGCGACAAGGTCTACCTGCACCATGACTACTTCGACGCCGGGGCGCTGCTGTACGAGCACCTGCCGGTGATGGGCAGCGTGATCGGTTGGCTCAAGCGGAGGCTGGCATGAGACGCATCTGGCTGACCGGCGCCAGCAGCGGCATTGGTGCGGCACTGGCCCCCCTGCTGCTGGCCCAGGGGCATCGCCTGGCGGTCAGCGCGCGCAATGTCCAGCCCTTGCAGGCATTGGCGCAGCGCTACCCCGACCAGGTACTGGTGGTACCGGGCGACCTTCGCGAGGGTGACCAGGTGCGCGCGATCGCCCAGCAGATCGCCCAGGCCTGGGGTGGCCTGGACCAGGTGATACTCAACGCTGGCACCTGTGAGTACCTGGACAGCGAAGCCTTCGAAGCCGCCATGGTCGAGCGCGTGGTGGCTTCCAACCTGTTCAGTGCCAGCCACTGCGTGGAGGCTGCCCTGCCCCTGCTGCGCCAGGGCCGACAGCCGCACCTGGTGGCCGTGGCCAGCGCCGTGACCTTTCTGGCGCTGCCCCGCGCCGGTGCCTATGGCGCCTCCAAGGCCGCGGTGCGCTACCTGTTCGAATCGCTGCGCATCGACCTGGCCCGCGAAGGCATTGCCGTGACGCTGGTCAGCCCGGGCTTCGTCGACACCCCGCTGACCCGGCGCAACGACTTCCCCATGCCGCTGTGCTGGCCCGCCGAAAAGGCCGCACGCCATATTGCCCGGCGCCTGCACAAGCGCCCGTACACCATTGCCTTTCCGCTCCTGTTCATCGCCGGCCTGCGCCTGGTCGCGCTGCTGCCGGTGAGCCTGCAACTGGCACTGGGCAAGCACCTGTCACGGCCACTGCGTCAGGAACCCCACCCATGAAGATAGCCATCATCGGCAGCGGTATCGCCGGGCTTACCTGCGCCCACCTGCTGCAGCGCCAGCACGCCATCACGCTGTACGAGTCCAGTGACCGGATTGGCGGGCACACCCATACCGTCGACGTGCAGCTTGGCGAGCGACACTACGCGGTGGATACCGGGTTCATCGTGTTCAACGACTGGACCTACCCCAACTTCATCCGCCTGCTCGATCAGCTGGGCATCGCCTCGCGCCCTACCGAAATGAGCTTTTCGGTCCACGACCCGCAGACCGCCCACGAGTACAACGGCAACACCCTCAACAGCCTCTTTGCGCAGCGCCGCAACCTGTTGTCGCCGCCCTTCTGGGGCATGCTCTACGACATCCTGCGCTTCAATCGCCAGGCCCTGAACGACCTGGAGCAGCAGCGAGTCAACGACACCCTTTCATTGGGCGACTACCTGTACATGAACGGCTACGGCGAGCGCTTCATCGACCACTACATCGTGCCGATGGGGGCCGCCATCTGGTCGATGCCGCTGGCGCAGATGCTGGGCTTCCCGCTGCAGTTTTTCGTGCGTTTCTTCAAGCACCACGGGCTGCTGTCGGTCAACGACCGCCCGCAATGGCGGGTAGTGGAAGGTGGCTCGCGCAGTTACCTGGCCCCGCTGTGCGCACCGTTTGCCGAACGCATTCGCCTCAACTGCCCTGTACTGGGCGTGACCCGCGATGCCGACGGTGTCAGCCTGTTCAGCCGAGCAGGCATGGAGCGTTACGACAAGGTGGTGTTCGCCTGCCACAGCGACCAAGCGCTGCTGATGCTGCATGATCCCAGCCAGGCCGAGCGCGAGATTCTTGGCGCGCTGCACTATGCCGACAACGACGTGGTCCTGCACACCGACACCCGCCTGCTGCCGCGTCGCCCCTTGGCCTGGGCCAGCTGGAACTACCGCCTCGGCGGCTCGCAGTCCCAGCCGGCCGCCGTCACCTACAACATGAACATTCTGCAGGGCATCGATGCCCCGCAGACCTTCTGCGTGAGCCTCAACCAGACCGGCGCCATCGACCCCGGCAAGGTCCTTGGCCGCTACACCTATGCCCACCCGCAGTTCAGCCTTGCCGGGGTACGGGCCCAGGCGCGTCACGCCGAACTGTGCGGTGCCCGACACAGCTACTACTGCGGCGCGTACTGGGGCAACGGCTTTCATGAAGACGGCGTGGTCAGCGCGCTGCGCGTGGCCGCCCAATTTGGTGAGCAGTTGTGAACAGCGCTCTCTACCAGGGCTGGGTCAGCCACCGCCGCCCCGCCAGGGGGGATTTCGGCTTTGCCTACCGCATCGGCCTGCTGTACCTGGACCTGGACGAGCAGGCGCAGCTGCCAGCGCTGTCGAGGCTGGCCGGCAGGGGCCGGTGGAGCGCCTTTGCCTTCGACGAGCGGGACTATCTGCCAGCCGCCACTCACCAGGGCACGCCCCTCAAGAGCGCCGTGCTGGACCTGCTCGAACAGGTGCTGCACCACCGCCCCCAAGGGCCGGTGTGCGTACTGACCCAACCCCGCAGTTGGGGCCTGGCCTTCAACCCGGTGAGCTTTTTCTACTGTTTTGAAGGTGACGGGCGTCTGGCTGCGATTCTCTGCGAGGTCACCAACACGCCCTGGCGCGAACGCTTTCACTACGTGTTGCCCGCCGACGGCCCGGGGCCGTGGAACTTCAGCGTGGCCAAGGCGTTTCATGTGTCGCCGTTCCTGCCCGCCGACCTGGAATACCGCATGCACTTCTGCACACCTGCAGCACGTATCCGTGTGCGCATGGAGGACTGGCAGGCACACACCCGGGTGTTCAGCGCCGTGCTGAACCTGGCGCGCATCGACCTGGACCGACGCAGCCTGCACCGGCACCTGCTGAGCTTCCCGTGGATGACCGCCAAGACCCTGCTGGCCATCCATTGGCAGGCGTTGCGCCTGCTGCTCAAGCGTCATCGCCTGTTCGACCACTTCGCCGCCCGGGGCACCTGGCGGCGAGCCAAACCGATCAATGCACCCGACAGCGCAAAGGACACCCCCCATGAAGAGCCCTGAGGCAATCCCGGCAAAACGCTTCGCGTCCGCCGGCAACGGCATCGGCGTGATGCTGCTGCGGCGCGCTGTGCTGCGCCAGCTCGAACGCCTGCGCCACGGCGCACTGGTGGTCATCGAAGCCAATGTGGTGCACCACTTCGGCAACGCCGGCGCGAGCCTGCAAGGGCATGTCCAGGTAGTGGACGACGCACTATGGGGCCTGGTGGCCAGCAACGGCTCGATTGGCGCAGGCGAAGCCTACGTCCACGGCTACTGGACCAGCCCGGACCTCACCGCCGTGGTCCGCGTGCTGGTGGCGAACCTGGAGGTACTCGACGGCCTGGAAGGCGGGCTGGCACGCCTGGGGCGCCCGCTGCTGCATGGCCTGCACTGGCTCAACCGCAATACCCGGCGCGGCGCCAGACGCAACATCGCCGCCCATTACGACCTGGGCAACGAACTGTTCGAGCGCCTGCTGGACCCGAGCATGATGTACTCGGCGGCCATGTTTCAGGGGGCCGACGATACCCTGGAACAGGCCCAGCACTACAAGTTGCAGCGCATCTGCCAGAAGCTCGCCCTCACCCGCGACGATCACCTGCTGGAGATCGGCACCGGCTGGGGCGGCCTGGCCATTTACGCGGCACGCCACCACGGCTGCCGGGTAACCACCACCACGGTGTCGGCCGAACAGTTCGCCTATGCCCGTCGGCGCATCGACGAAGCCGGCCTGCAGGACCGCATCACCCTGCTGCTGGAGGATTACCGCGACCTGCAGGGCCAGTACGACAAGCTGGTATCCATCGAGATGATCGAAGCTGTCGGCCATCGCTACCTCAGCAGCTACTTCAGGCAATGCGCGCGGCTGCTCAAGCCCGATGGCCTGATGCTGCTGCAGAGCATCACCATCCGCGAACAGCGCTACGCACAGGCGTGCCGCTCGGTCGACTTCATCCAGCGCTACATCTTTCCGGGCGGCGCCCTGCCTTCGGTAGGGGTGATGCTGCAGGTGATGGGCCGCGACACCGATCTGAACCTGCACCACATGGAAGAATTCGGCCTGCACTATGCGCGCACCCTGCGTTGCTGGCACCAGAACCTGCAGCAGGCGCGCCAGCCGTTGCAGGCGTTGGGTTATGACGACACGTTCTACCGCTTGTGGGAGTTCTACCTGTGCTACTGCGAGGGGGGCTTTCTGGAGCGTGCCATCGGCACCGCCCAGCTGTTGCTGGCCAAGGCCGGCGCACGGCCCGCACCGCTGCTGGGGCAACCAGGCTGAACCGGCGGACAGCGCATTGGGCACCGGTGCTGGGCAATGCGCTGCTGTTTCAGCTTGGCTGGTTCGCCTGCGTGCTGGGTGCTCGCCACCCCGCCTTGCTGGCAGTGGCAGTGGCCTGCCTGGTGACGCACCTGAGCTGCCTGGCCAGGCCCGGCGAGGTACGCCTGATCGTCGCCGTCAGCCTGTGCGGCTGGCTGACCGACAGCCTGCTGCTGGCGCTCGGGGTGTTCGAGTTTGGCGGTCATCGCTGGCTGCCGCCGTTCTGGCTGCTGTTGCTGTGGCCGGTGTTCGCCTGCACCTTGCGCCACAGCCTGCACTGGACCGCCAACCCCTGGTGGCGGGCCAGCCTGCTGGGGGCGGTGGGCGGCCCGTTGTCCTACTGGGGCGGTGTGCAGCTTGCCGGTGCCGGGCTGCCATTGGGCACCTGGCCGAGCCTGCTGGTGCTTGCCGCCGTGTGGGCCTTGCTGCTGCCGGTGCTGCACCGTCTCGGCCGGCCTACTGCACCTGCTTGCGAAAGAACAAGGTGACCTGCCCGACTTCGATGCCGAACTTGGTCATGTAGGAGCGGTTGGCCAGGGTGTTATCGTCCAGCAGGTACATCCAGTCGTCGAAGCGGATGGCCCAGGTCTTGCCGTCCACCGGTACGTCGAGCACGTACTGCCAGCGCAAGGCGAAACCGGCGTTCTGCCCGCGCGCCTCTTCCACCACATCCCCGGCCGTGCCGCGCCAACGTCCCGGGCCGTCCGGGCGAATGGTCCAGGTGCGTTGCTGCCGGGTGCCGTCGCTGTAGGTGAAGTGCTCGTTCAGCACCACGTTATCGCCTTCGCTGCGCCCTTCGATCAGCACGTGAAAACGCTTGATGACCTCGCCGGAACGCTTCTGCACGATGCCCCAGCCGTCGACGCGGCCGTTGAAGTACTGGCGCAGGTCGAACGCCGGTGACTGGTTGCGGTAAGCCTCGACATCGACATTGCCGCAGCCGGCCAGCAGCAGGAACACCAACAGGTACCAGGCTTTCATGGGGAAGCTCCAAGGAGTTGCCGACGCAAGTCGGGGTAGCGGCTGCGAGGGTCCAGCCAGATGGCGAAGAACGCACGGGCGAATGCCTGGTCACGCACTTCGTGCTGCAGGCGCTCCCCCACATAGAAGCGACAGCCAAGCCCGGGAACGTACACGCCCGTGATGCGCATACCCGCCTCGACATCCACGAACGCCTGCTGCATCTGCGCCTGCCACTGGTCCCGTTGCGCTGCCGTCAGCGGGGTGGCAGACAGACGCTGGATCTCCTCGAGGCTGACCTTGACCAACCGCTCGCGACTGACCGCGCGCCGGTAGGTGATCTCGAGGGCGAAGCCATCGCCCTCGTTCAAGCGTGCACCGGGGGCCCACAATCGCGCCGTATAGATATCCAGGCCCCAGGTCCTGAATTCAGCACTGCCTACCAGAAGCGCATCCGGCAGGTCGGCCCGCCACCCCGCCTGGGCGTAACCGCAGGCCAGCACACCGATCAGCAACAGCAGCCTGCACAGCGCGATGGGTGGCGGTCGCATGCGGTACTCCCTGGCAGGCCCTTGGGCGGGGGGTTGCGGCGATACTTGCACATGGAAAATTTTATGTACAAGTTAATTGCCGTATCTGTACACGCTAGCACAGCCTGCAGAAGTCACTGCTTGACGAACACTACCCACGACGGCGAGGAGTCGATGATCTGCTCCTTGAACTCGATCTGGACCTGCCCTGCCCCGAACAGGCTGATGTCCTTCAGGCCCAGGCCACCCTGAACCACCACCCGTGCATCCTGTGGAAGCCGCGACAAGGCTGCCACCAGCTCGCCAACGGTCTTGTACTGCGCCATATCAACCTCACTGTGCAAAAGCCAATCGGCCATCTTCGCCGAGGCCCGCGAAGCCTCGCAAGGGCGCACCACGTTTTTAAATGGCGCGACGGGAAACCAAACCTTCAGCGCGCGGTCTGAACAGCACCAAAAAATCATCTTGCAGATCAAGTACCTGAGGTTCACATCATGCGTTTCACCCTGCCTACCCTCGCCCTGGGTATCCTGCTGCCCCTGACTGCCGTTGCCGGCGACGGCACCACCGCCATCGGTGGCGGGCTGGGCGGCGCACTGGGCAATGTCGTTGGCCAGCAGATCGGCGGCAGCACCGGCGCCGCCATCGGTGCCGGGCTGGGTGGCGCTGCAGGTAGCGCGGCTGGTGCGCGCAAGGGCAACCGCACCCAAGCCGCCGTGGGCGGTGGCCTGGGGTCGGCTGGCGGCTCACTGATCGGCAATGCGCTGGGCGGCTCCACCGGTTCGACCGTCGGCGCCGGCCTGGGCGGCGCGGCCGGGGGCGCGGTGGGCAATCATCTGGCAGATGACAACAGGCACAGCGCCAGCAAGCACAAGCGCAAGCACCGCCACCGTTAAGTCGCCTGCCACTACGCAAACGTCCGGCCATGTGCCGGACGTTTGCGTTTTGCATTGCAGCACAGTTGCAGTCAAACCACGCTGTACCACAGCACAAATGCCGCCATTGCGATGCCCTGCACGATCAGCAACACCCGAGCACCATCAGGCCGGAACGCCAACAGCCAATAGGCAAACACCAGTGGCAGGCACAGCAGGTTGGTCAGTGCCAGCGCGAAGATCGCCAGCACCGGGCCCAGCGAGGGGAACATGCTGGCCGGGCTCAACAGGCAGTACAGGGAAGCACAGAGACCAACCGCCGCAATGATGACTGCACAGACAACGCAGAAACGACGCGCGACGTCGCGCTCATCCAGCTCCCCAACCATGCGGCACTCCCTTTACCCGATCCGATCGCACGGATCCTACCACTTTTGCTCCCTCGCGCCGGTGCCTGCAACTGTCGATCAATCGCCGCGATGGGCGAGCGCCTGCAGCACCTGGTTCACCTTGAGGCTGGCGGTCTCCATGCTGTCCAGCGAGGCCACCACCGCGCTCCAGTCCTTGTGCTGCGCCTGGTGCAGCGCATGGCTGGCCGATTCATGGCAGATACGGTGAGGGTCGTCGAGCTGGGCGAATGCCCGGTCGTGCTGGTAGATCTGCTGGGTTTCCGGCATCAGGTACCACTTGCCCAGGCGGCAATGCTTGTGGTCCGACAGCTCAAGGTTCGGGTCCTGATTGAACAGGCGCAGGTACACCATCAGCTTGAACAACAGGTGGTCGAGCTTGACCGCCTCGCAGAACGAACTGAGCGCCATGTTCTCGATCAGGGTGGTCATGTGGTCCCCCATCACCACCATTTCGTCCAGGGTCTGCGCCGAGGTCGACACGTCGCCAGCCAGGCGCGTGGCTTCATTGGAGAGGTTGCCGATCGAGTTGCTCGCCGCCGTGGTATCGACATTGATGGCGTCCACCAGCACGCTGATGTCCTGGGTGGCCTGGTGGGTGCGCTGGGCCAGGGCCCGTACCTCGTCGGCCACCACCGCAAACCCGCGCCCCTGCTCACCGGCCCGCGCCGCCTCGATGGCGGCGTTGAGTGCCAGCAGGTTGGTCTGGTCTGAAATGGCCTTGATCAAGCCCACGATGCTGCTGATTTCGCTGACCCGCGCCTGCAGGTGGGTCACGCTCTCGACACTGCTCACGCCTTGACCGGCCATGTGCGTGAGCGAGGTGGAGAACGACGAAAGCAGTTCGGACGTCTCGCTGAACACGCCGCTGTTGGCCTTGAGGTGGTCGACCTCCCCGCGCAGGGTTTCGGCCTGGCTGACCACCCCATCACGGGTCTGCTTCATCGACTCGTCGAACATGCCCATCTTGCTGTGCAGATCACATTGGTAACGGCTGTAGGCATTGAGCTCGGCCTGCTCACCCTGGGTTTGCGCCAGCAAATCGGTCAGTTGCTGGTTTTCCTGCTGGAGCGCCAGATTCTGCTGCTTCAGCTCCTGCAACTCACGCGCCTGTGCGTTGACCTGTTCTCGCCACTTTCCACCAAACATTGCCACAACTCCCCGGCACGCAACGCCTATCGATATGTGCCTCGATTTTAAAGGCGCAGCAGGGAGGTAACATTGACATCAATCAGCCATCATGCATGAATTGGCCCCTTGCGCACTGCCCAGAGCGTCTACATCGCGTTTTTCGCGTCCTTGAAAATGCCCATGGCCATGGCACAGTGCGTGGACTGCAGTGTTTTCTCTTCGTTGTCGCAGGTAGCTGTATGGACAAACTCACAACCTTTCGAATGGGCCTCACCCTGGCTGCCGTACTGGGCCTGATGCCCCTGACGCTGCTGTTCATTGCCGGGTGCATCGGTTTTTTCTTCCCGATGTTGGTCATCAGTGAGCAACCGCTGTTCGCGATACCCATAGCCATGGGCCTGATGTCGATTTCGTTGTTCGGCCTCTGGTCGTGCTGGAAGATCTACCTGCTGTCGATGGCTGAAATACCGGTGGTACCCAACCGCCGCCTGCTGATCTGCGGCGTGGCAGTCACGCTGATATGGGGCGGCGTGCTGGCCGGCTTCACTCACAAGTTCCCGCAGCTCGTGTACATCTTCATGATGCCCGGCCTGCTGTCGGCCGCCCTGTTGTGGCATACGCTGCGGCGGGAACGGCAGGCGGGGTGACGCGCCCCTTCATCCCCCCTTGGTCATCGGCTTAGCGCTGGTCAGCCTCCAGCGACCTATCGGGCCTGCGCCGCTCGAGGGCGACCGCAAGCCCCGCCAGCAGAATGGCCAGCGCGTAGGCAAAAAGACCAAGGTTGACGCCCAGGATCATCTTCTCCGAACCGTCTGTGAGTACCATCGAGCCGCCGTAGCCATCGCGCAGCCAGTACGCCATCAGGAACCCGCCGGTGACGAACAGGGTCAGCAGGCTCGCCAGCCTCAGGTTATCGCGCCCCCACACCAGCCAGACGCTGTACGCACCAATGGCGGTATTGGTGAAGAGCTGCCAGGTTTCATGCAGGCGCGCGTGTGGCTCCCAGGCCTGATTGAAGACGTGGGTATCATTGATTTCGAGGATCGGTACCACGACGGCGTAAAACACGATACCAACGGTGACCATCAACTTCGCTATCATCGCAAACTTCCTTGTTCAGACCATGACGGGACTATTCGGCACTGTAGCGCCAAGTTGCGTATATCGCGACTTTTATGGATTCAGTGTCCCTGAAGTACACTTCGCGGCATCAAATCGACAAGGCAAGACCATGAGCCTATCCATCAGGCAAGCCCTGGCAGAAGACATCCACCACCTGACAGGCATTGACGCTGTTGCACGCAACGATGAACGCCGCCGCGAGCAGCTTGCGCAGGCCATCCGCGCACGTGAGTGCTGGATTGCCTGCAAAGCGAACGACGCCGCCACCCCCTTGGGTTATGGTTGCCTGGACCGAAGCTTTTTCGGTGAGTACTTCATTCCCCTGGTGGTCGTTTCAGATGCATCCAGGCGCACCGGTGTCGGCCGCCAGCTGATGACACACCTGGAGCGAGTCGCCTCGGCGCAGAAGGTGTTCACATCCACCAACACCTCCAACCTGCCGATGCGCCAACTCCTGGCACAGCTGGGCTATCAACACAGCGGGACAATCGAAAACCTCGACCCGGGCGACCCGGAACTGGTGTTCGTGAAGTTCATGCGTTGAGCGGGCTTGTCGCCAGGCTTCTACAGAACAGAAAAGGATTTCATCGATGGCATTTTCCCCGACAGAACGTACTGCCCTGCTGGCGCTCAAGGGCGTAGGCCCCACCGTCATCTCCCGGCTCGAGCAGATGGGCATCGATTCCCTGGCCGAGCTGGGCAGATCGGATGTCACTGACATCCTTGCCCAGGCATCTGCCGCATTGGGCTCGACCTGCTGGAAGAACAGCCCCCAGGCCAGGGCCGCCATTACCGCAGCCGTGGACCTGGCCAGAGGGCTGGCCGACGGTGAGCCCGCGCGCTAGCGAACTCCCCATCGATGGCGGCACCGCCCCGGCGCAGCACTGGCATCGCCCGGGCGAATCTTTCAAAACGAGACTCAGCGCAGGGTAATGAAAACCCTCACCCTGTAGTCTGCAGCGCTAATGCAACAATGATGCAACTACCAGGACCCGTGACCATGAAGTGCAAGTACCTGTTGCCCCTGGTGCTGCTGGCCGGCTGCACCACCCAGCCCAATCATCAGCCCAATCATCAAGGCATCGACTGGGGCCAGGGCACTTGCCCGGCCCCAGACCCGCAGAGCATCTCGCCCAACCACCAACTGGTGATCGAAGATGGCAAGACGCTCAAGTGCCAACTGCGCCCCTACGTGTCGAACATGGCATGCCAGGGCATCGTCGACAGCCAGAATGAAGGCGTCATCTGCCAGGACAACGTGGGCAACCAGATCATCTTTCTGTTCGACGACAAGGGCGTGCTGAGCCTGCATCGAAGCCTGAGATCACGCTAAGCCACCCGGTGCAATGGAACCGCAAATGACCGTATGGAACGCCCTGGGCGCCGCCCTGCTTGTCCTGGCCAGCAGCCACGCTGCGGCTGCCGAAAACGCCAATCCGTTCGACAAGGCGCTGATGTACACCACGTTCGTGCCGAGCATCCTGGTGGCGGGCACCACCGCGCTGACCTTCAATGCGCCCGATCTGTTCAAGTCGGCCAGAAGCGATGCGCTGGCCTTCGTTGGCTCGGATGGCCAGATACGCGGCGCACAGTTCGAGCAGGCGTCTCGGCATTATCGTGCGACCGCCCGGCCACCTTTGATGACAGATCGGCAGCTGGCTCAGGCGATCACCGCCACCTACTGACCAGGCGAGGGTTCAGGCACCGGACTCAGGATCGCTCGCAGGCACGTCGCGCGTCGCCTTTCTCTCATCGCCCTGCTCGCGCAATGGCGAGCCCGCATGCGGGTGGTCGTCGCGACTGTGGTTTCCTGCCTCGGGATGCTCGCTCAGTACCGAGTTGCCGGCCTCCACATCGGTCATGTCTTCTTCGACCGCCGCTTCGTCGTCAGGCGGCAGTGGCACCTCTGGCGCCTCGCGCCTTGGATCGTGACCGGTTTCGTTGTCGGTGGTGCGCGTAACGCCCTGCTGTGACCTGTTGCCAGGTGCGTTCTCGTCGATGTCCATGGTGCTTCTCCAGGCTGCTGCACGGGATGCCCGCGCATAAGCGTGAGAAGCCTCGCAGGGTGTGGGAGTGCCGGGCACTGGACGAACGGTGCGCACAAGCGCAGGGCACCGGCACCCCCACCGCGCAGTACGGGCTAGAGTTCAGCGCTCGATCGAATGGAGTCAATGAGATGCAGGTACAAGGACGATGTGACGCTGCTTTTGAACCGGTCCGCCAAGCCTTCGCCGCCATCCTGGATGAGCCCCACGAGCGCGGTGGCGGTGTCTGCATACAGGTCGGCGGCAAGACCGTCGTAGACATCTGGGGCGGCGTGAAGGATGCGCACGGCCATGCACCCTGGCAGCGCGATACCCTGGTCAACGCCTATTGCACCATCAAGCCGATCACCGCTGTGGCGGTACTCATGCTGGTGGAACGGGGCCGACTGGGTCTGGATGATCCCGTGGCCAAACACTGGCCTGAATTCGTTCGACACGGCAAAGAACGAATCACCCTTCGCCAGGTGTTGAGCCATACCAGCGGCTTGCCTGCGCTGCGCCTGCCGGATCGCACGCCCCACATGTACGACTGGAACCACATGGCCCAGGTGACAGCAGACGAACAGCCGTGGTGGTCGCCAGGCACACAGGTGGGGTACGGCGCGACCACCTATGGCTGGATCATCGGTGAGCTGATCCGCCGCGTGGACGGTCGCGACGCCGGGGTTTTCATACACCAGGAGATCCTCGAACCCCATGCGCTGGATGTGTTCCTGGGCGTGCCTGCCGATCAGTTCAAGCGTATCGCTCACTTCGAGCATGCGCCCGGCCGAGTGGGTGACCGGTTCGCACAGGACCTGCGCACCCTCATCCTCAATGAGCCTGCGCATGTGGCGACCCTGGCATTCACCAACCCCAGCCTTTCACCCACCCGTACGGGTAATCCGCGCTGGTGGGGCTACCACCAGCCGGGCGTCTGCAGCCATGGCAACGCCCATGGCCTGGCGGGCTTCTACAGTGCCCTGCTGCAAGGCAAGTTGTTGGGGCCACAACTGTTGAAGGCGTTCGGCACAGAGCAAAGTGCAGGGTTCGACCAGACCCTGCGGCGCCCCATGCGCTATGGCCTGGGTTGCATGATGGAACATGCCGCCGACCCTGACGCGTCCTATTGCATGGGGCCGCAGGCATTCGGTCATGTTGGGCTGGGCGGGCCGGTGGCGTTCGCAGACCCAGACCGGGAGATGAGCTTTGGTTTCGTGACCACCACCATGGGCAGCCATGTGCTGATGGACCCTCGCGCCAGAACGCTTGCGGCACTTGCCTTCGCAGCGGTTGAGTGACGCATCGTGCCAGCGCTTACCGGGCGCTGGCGTTTCAGTCCTGATCGGCCAGTTCGCAGACGCCATTCGCACGATTCTTGCCGGTGTACGACACATCCGGCGAGCCGTCGGGCCTGATGGTGAGCGACACGGTTATCCCGCTGCCCTTGGCTTCGAAATAGTTGTCGTTGAATTTCTTCAACGTGGCCTCTTTGCCATTGATATAGATCGGCCCGCCTTCATCGGCGTGAACCTCGATGTTGCCTGGGCAGGTGGCGTTAAGCAGCGGGATGTCCGCATGGGCAATGCCGGCAGCGCTCACCAGCAAGGCGCCCAACAGTAGCTGTTTCATTGAATTGTCTCCTGAGTCGGCCAGGTGCCGAAACATCAGCAATAGCTCACTTCAACGGTGCACGCCACCCTGGTGCAGGGGCGGATGAATCGAATGCGCTACCACAGCGATGGATTCAAGATGAAAAGAGCCCCTCTCGGTCAACCAGCAAAGTGGCTGCAAGCAAAATGCCACCAAGTGCAAGAATGTTCGGAGCTGTTTTAAAATGCGCACTTTGTCATTTCAAAGGAATGAACTAGTGGTAAGTCACAATGCCGTCGCGTGCCCACACTGTCACGGGCAAAATGTTCAACTGCTGTCCGTTATCCATGCCGCAGGCACCTCCCGCATCAAAACCACTCATCAAGTGCAATCCGGAGTAGGGCCAAGTGTTACGGTCGAGACGACGGGTAAACATCAGACTGACCTGGCCGCCAGCGTCTCTCCCCCACCAGGCAAACGCTTGCTGGGGCCCGTCATACTTACGATCGTGGGCTCCATCATCCTGTATGACGGCCTTAAACTCATGAACACCTGGTGGGGAGTCGATTGGACCAGGTTCTTCATTGGCGTTGCGTTCATTGCAATCGGCGTGATCGGTTTTGTTCGTCATTGGCGGTTCAACGTCGCGCAATACGACAAGTTGGAAGTCTGGCGCCGTAGTTGGCTGTGTCATGCTTGCGGGACCCGATTTCAGCCCTCATAACGTGTGAGGTCACTGTCCCGACGCATACTTGAGCCCGTCTAGCGCGGGCTTTTTTTGAGCCATTTTTTTGCATGAGCATAATTTAAGGGCCGCCAGCTTCTGGTTGTACTCGTCGAGGCTCATGCCGCAGGCGCTGTCACTGTAGTTATTGGCCAGGTTCAGCTTTTGCTGGGTGATCCGGTCGGCGATGGTGGCGGCATCGGTCTGCTCATCACGCACCTGGACGTTGAAATAATGGTGAGTTGCCGGTATTGGTGAACATCAAGTCATCCGCAAGGCAAATCATGCAGCTAACGTTCCGACATCTCAGCGATGTTTCAACCGATGACATCATGGCGCTTAACAACAATCCAGATGTCTTACGCCAGATGCCCTTGGGCCGCCCCGACTTTGACGAAAAAAAATGCAAGGCATGGGTCGCTCAAAAAGAGGCCCAATGGGTCCTTAACGGATATGGGCCCTGGGCCTTCTTCGTCGAGAATGAATTTGCCGGTTGGGGTGGGCTACAGAAAGAGGGCGACGACGCCGATCTTGCCTTGGTGCTCCATCCACACTACTGGGGATTGGGAAAGGTAATTTTCAATGAAATCGTACGGCGCGCTGTTCAGGAGTTGAGGCTGGAGTCGATTACCCTACTGCTTCCACCAACCAGAGTTCGAATCAAAGGTGTACTGCGCCTAGGGTTTCGCCCTGACGGAGAAGTTGATATCGACGGTACGTACTTCAGGCGCTATCGGCTCCTTGTCGGTCCAAGCGCACAGCACCCGTAACCCTTCAACTCGCATCCAGAGGAGCAAGCGCGCCGCCTGTAAAGCCTGATGCGAGCTTCTAATAGATCGAGCTTAATCCAGCACTCCATTTATCACTTCGTAGATGATGCCAGTGGCAATAGCAACGAGAATCAAGTCTGTGCCAGCTTGTTGCCACTCATAGCCATCGTAGCGCGGTAGATGGCCGATAAGTCTTGCGTCGAGCTTTTTCGCGATGCCAGGAGGGAGCGGTTTTCCTCGTGCCAAGTTCTTCTGGATGCCAGGCGGTAGTGCTGGACTTGGGGCCCAATAATTGCGGTAACTGTTCAGAACGTTCAGGACGCTGCCACGATCAATGTTCGGGCCGTGGTCCCAGTCATTTTGCCCTGAACGCGTTCCCTTCGCCCCGCTCCCCTGGTTGCCGTGGCCTTGAGCATTGTGAGCGTTACCCTTTCCGTTGCCTTGCCCTTTTCCATTACCGGGGTCAGCGCATGCGCCGACCGAGCCTGTAACTAAAACAAGGCTTGATAGCACTGAGATCAACGTTTTCGATTTGAGCATGGCCGTACTCTCAGAAAGGGGATAGCCCCTCCAATGTAGACGACGCTGGATGAAAAGATTCACTCACCCCCATGCCGCATCCGGCCACGGAGGGCCACCAGAGTCACCATCTGCCTGCCAGGTAGAACATGCCTCCTGCAAACACAGTCAAGATGATGCCGTCCAGTACATCGCCAAATGCGGCGTTATCTGAGCGCCATGCTTCGAGCTGTGCGGCCAGAAAGAAGACCGCGATGAACAAGACGACGCCCGCGATGCGCCGCTGAACCTTGAACCTGGCTTTGTCGGTTCCGAACCACAGCATTCACGCCTCCTTCAGTCATCCATCCATAACCGCACGATAACTTGCGTAGGCGCTCAGGTCACAAAGGGCGGCGCATGCCGCCGCGAAGCATTACGTCTTGCCCCACTTGAATGCGCTCCCGCATTGACCCTGTTCCGACCGGTTGATGTTGATATTTGGGCCTCACTACACGGTGCAGGTGCTCGATGAAGATCGACCCGCGACCTTCGCCGAATTTATCAAGGCCGGGGACTACGGCCTGATGGAAAGCTTCACTGCGCACAAGCGCACCCTGAACCAGTTCAGGCGCTACACCGGTCGAGCAGAGGGTTTGTCGATCAGCTTCGAGCCTCACTTGCTCGGCTCCAAGATTGAGTTCGACCAGGACAGCAGCAGCCTGACTATCCGCAACCTGCCAACGCAACTTACTGATCAACTGAAGCGCCGCGCGGCCTGCCCCTTCGGCGCCGCCCGCCAGTGCCTCAGCGCTTGTCATGGAGCTCGGGAGGCCAAGCGCTCATGAACCACATCATTCCGGGAATCATCACGTAGATCCAGTGCTTGCCAGGGTAAACGCAGATGCCGACAGTCCAGATGACGAGCAACGTACCGCCCGCTCGCCGACGCCGCCGCGGCGTGAACCATTCCTGAAATACCTTATGCTTTTCCCGCAGTTTCACTACCACTCTCCCTGTTTGGTAAGCGGCGAAGCATAACACCAGCAGCGCTGCCCGCCAGCGCCTTCCCCCCATACGAAAACGCCGCCTGATGAGGCGGCGCTGACTGTAACGGACGTTACCAGGTCTTTGGCTCTGACTTTTTGTACGAGCCACCAGTCATGCACTTCTCGACCAGGGAAAGGGGAAATCACCAAGCGTGTTTATCGCCGAGTCGGCGAAGTGGTCAGCCCGACCAAGTAGAGGGCTGATGCGGAAACGATGCCTCAAGATGCGGAAACGATCAGGTTTTCTTTCGCCCAAAGAAAAACCCCGCAGACGTTAATCTGCGGGGCTTTCAATAATGGAGGCCGAGGTCGGAATCGAACCGGCGTAGACGGATTTGCAATCCGGAGCATAACCACTTTGCTACTCGGCCTCAAATGACTGAACCCTCTGAAGCAGCTCAATCACGTACAAACTGTAGAGATTTGCATCTCATTGAAAACGTTGAGATTTTTATTTCTCGTCGCTTTCGATGGACGCCATTATGTCCGCATTCTGGAGGGCTTGCAACCCCCTGATTTAAAAAAGATTTGGGGTGGGTTTTCGCCAACGGGGTCATGCGGCGGCAGGCTCTCCTGCCCCGCGGCTGACTTCGAACACGCCCACCAGCTTCTGCAGCTTGTTCGCATTCAAGCGCACGGTCTCGGCACTGGTGTGCAGCACTGTCACGGTGTGGCGCATTTCCAGTGACGCCTGATCGACCTCCTTGATGGTGCGCCCGTACTCGAGGCTGCGCTGGTTGAGCTGCTGGATGATGCCGAACATGTTCTCCACGGCCCGGTGCAATTGCACGTTCTCGGACGAGGCCTGCTCGGCCAGGCGCAGGCTGTCATCCACGTCCTGCACGCCGCTCTGCATGAAGCCCACGGCCTGCTGCGTCTCGCTGTGCAAACCGTCGACCATCGTACGGATATCGTCGGCCGCCCGTGCCGTGCGCGCCGCCAGGCTGCGCACCTCGTCGGCCACCACCGCAAAGCCGCGACCATGCTCGCCGGCACGCGCCGCCTCGATGGCGGCATTGAGCGCCAGCAGGTTGGTCTGGCTGGTGATGTCGCTGATCAGCCCGGTGATGTTGCCGATCTCGGCCATGCGGCTGTCCAGCAACCTGACACTGGACGATGAACGCTGCACCACATCGCGTATCGACTGGGTGCCCGCCTGCACGGTCAGGAACTGCTCCCGCGCCCGGCTGACCACCTCGTCCATGGCCTGCTTCATCTGCTCGGCGCCGGCCGAGGCCTGCTGAATCTCGCCCAGTTGCTCCTCCACGATCACCATCATGCGGTGCACGGCATCGGCCACCTCCTCGGAGGTGAGGCTGGCGGCCTGGCTGCGCCCCAGCATCATCTGGTTGGTGGTGCCCACGCTGTGGCTGGCCTTGATCACCTGCCCCACCACCGCGTCCAGATGGTCGATGAAGCTGTTGATCCAGCGCCCCATGTCGCCGGTCTCGTCATTGGCCATGCGCGTGGTGTCCAGGCGCTGGCGCAGGTTGCCCTCGCCTTCGGCGATGGCCCTGATCACGCCGGTCATCTCGCTCAGGCGCGCGGCGAGGCGCCGCGGCCCCAGCACGCTGAACACCAGCGCGGCCAGCAGCAGGCTCACGCCCTCGCACGCATCGATCAGGCCCTGGTCGAGGCCGCTGTAGTGCTGCACCAGGTAGTTGCTGACGAACAGGCCGAGCATCGTCGCCAGGTACGGCTTCATCAGGCCGTAGCTCAGCGAGCGCCGCCGGTACACCTCCTCCAGGTCGGCTTCGCACATCATGCCCCAGCGGTCCGGCGAACCGGGCAACTGAAAGGTCACACCCTTGCCCACCACGGGAATGTGGCGGTAGTCCGAGTAGCCGGGGTAGCTCACGAACAGGTTGGCGCCGGTGCGGATGGTTTCGCGCACGCCAGGGTGCAATTGCCCGGTGGCCGGGTCGGTGAAGCGCAGCTCAAGCTCGGTGTGGCGCTGCACCTGCACGGTCTTCCACGGGGTGTGCACGCCGCTCTTGAGGTTCTCGCCGTGGCTGAAGGTGCCGTCCTCGAAGCGCGAGCGCGACAAGGCCACCCCCGGCTGCAGGCCGGGGTCGAAACGCGACTGCACCATGAACAGGTAGTTGTCCCCGGACTCGGCAAAGATATGCCCGGCCTCGCGCTGGATCAGGTCGCCCAGTACGTCGTTGGGCACCCGTGCGCACAGGCAGCCCACCACCTGGCGGTCGACCTTGATCGGCTGGTAGAACATCAGCGTCACTTCATCATGAAAGCTGGAGGTCGACGGGCCGATCGCCAGGGTCAGCGGGTCGCTGTAGGGCCCATGCAGAAACGGCGCCTTCAGCCCCTCGGCCAGCGGCCGTGGGTCGATGCGCGGGCGCGTGCCCTGGCCGCGCCAGGTCGAGGCAAGCACCTCGCCCGCCGCATCCACCACGAACAACTCGGAAAAGTCTTCGGCCTGGGCCAGCTTCTGCTGCAATACCTGCCCATCGAGGCTGCGGATGTCGCTGCCGGCACTGGCGGCCAGCTCCGCCAGGTGCTCCCACTGCTCCTGGGCCCAGCCCTGCAGCAACTTGACGCGGGTTTGCGCAATGGCTTCGAAGGTCTGCCCGATCACCGGGTACGCCGATCGGTTGAGGCGGCAGGCCCAGCCCATGGCCAGTTTGCCGGTCCTGCCAAACCATGGCAGCCAGCGCTTTTCTGCGGCGGACAGTTGCATGCAATTGTTCGATAGCGACATTTACATCTCCCGATACGACATTCCTTTGTCCATTCGGCAGGCAACTACCAGGCCAACGCAAAAAACCACCTTGAAAACCGACGCGCAAGCCAGCCAGATAGCACTCTGCCAGCCCCTTCCATGCCCCCTGCGAACCCACCTTTTCTGCGCCCCGAAACGGCGCATGAACGCGCTTGTGTGCACCGCAGGAGTGCGCAGATGAAATGTCCTACAATCCTTGCCTTTGCTGCTCAAGCGGCCGCTCGCCACGCCGATAACCCGACCAGACGAAACAACAATTAAACGGCGTCAGCGGAGCGGATATGAACATCAAACAGAAACTCACGTGGGGCTTCGCGACCATCGCCTGCGTACCGATACTGGTCGTCGCTACGCTGGTGATACTCAACATCCGCCTGGAAGCGCGGGACAACTTCGTCGACGGCAGCGACCGCGAGATTCGACAGGTGGCCAATGCCATGCAGTTGTTCTTCGACGGCATCAGCCAGAACATCGAATTTCTCAGCAAGCTGCCCATGCTGCAGAACACCGACGCCAGCCTGAAGAAGTACATTTCGCCCGACGCCCCCACGCTGCCGATGGGGCCGCAGGACAAACCGGTGTTCGACTACTTTGCCCGCCTCGGCGCCAGCCACCCGGCCTATGGCTACATCTCCATCGGCACCACCGAGGGCGGCTACATCTCATGGCCCGAAGACCCCAGCCTGGCCAACTACGATCCGCGCCAGCGCCCCTGGTTCAAGATGGCCCAGGCCAACCCGGGCAAGACCCTGCGTACCGCCGCCTACTACTGGGCCAACGACGACGCGGTACTGGTCAGCACCGTGCGCAGCCTGCCCAACGCGCTGGGCGCCAACGGCGGCGTGGTGAGCGTGGATGTGTCGCTCAAGCAACTGACCGAGATCATCAAGCAGCTCAAGCTGGGTGAAACCGGCTACGTGATGCTGCTGGAGCAGAGCGGCAACATCCTGGTCGACCCCAAGCAGCCGGCGCACAACTTCAAACAGCTCGACAGCCTCGGCCAGGGCTATGCGCAACTGGCCAAGACTACCCAGGGGCTGGTGGAGATCGAGCTTGACGGTGAGCGCTACATGGCCAACGTGTGGCCTTCCGAGCAACTGGGCTGGCGCTTCATCGGCCTGGTCAAGCAGAGTGAAGTGATGGCCTCGGCCACCCGCCTCACCTGGCTGATCGTCGGCATTGCCGCCGCGCTTGGGCTGCTGTTCGCCTTCGTCGGTGCCAGCTTTGCCAAGGTCATCGTGCGCCCGATCAACGACGTGTCCCACGGCCTGGAAGGCATCGCCCAGGGCGAAGGCGACCTGACCCGCAACCTGCATGTGCGCGGCAA
This sequence comes from Pseudomonas sp. 8209, assembly GCF_028682105.1. Classification (NCBI taxonomy): domain Bacteria; kingdom Pseudomonadati; phylum Pseudomonadota; class Gammaproteobacteria; order Pseudomonadales; family Pseudomonadaceae; genus Pseudomonas; species Pseudomonas sp. 8209. The sequence continues at coordinate 134,366 of NZ_JANIAH010000007.1, read as the reverse complement.
CGACGAAACGGCCCAGCTCTCGGGCTGGTTCAACCAGTTCCTGGGGGCGATCCGCAGCCTGATCCAGCACATCATGCACGCCGCCGATGGCATCCTGACCAACTCCCACAGCGCCACCAGCGTGTCCAACGAAATGGCCGACGCCGCCAGTCGCCAGCGCGAGGCCGTGGACATGGTGTCGACCGCCTTCCATGAAATGGTCGCCACCGCCAACGAGGTCGCGCGTTCGTGCAGCCAGGCCGCCGAGTCGGCCGACAACGGCCAGCGCCAGGCTTCCGAGGGCCAGCAGCAGATCGACGCCGCCGTGGGCAGCGTCGACCAGCTCAGCCAGGAAATCGCCCAGTCGGCGCAATCCATGCAGCAGCTGGAGCGCGACAGCAACGCCATCCAGTCGATCCTCAGCACCATCCGCTCGATTGCCGAACAGACCAACCTGCTGGCCCTGAACGCGGCCATCGAGGCGGCGCGGGCCGGCGAGCAGGGTCGCGGCTTTGCCGTGGTGGCCGACGAAGTGCGTGCGCTGGCCAAGCGCACGGCCGACTCCACCGCCGAGATCGACGGCATGCTCGCCAACCTGGCCCGCGGCACCAGCCAGGTCGCAGCACAGATGAACACCAGCCTGAGCCTGTCGCAGGACTCGGTCAGCCGCATCGGCGAGGCACGCACCCGCTTTGGCCAGATCCGCGAGTCGGTGGACATGATCCGCGACATGAACACCCAGATCGCCACCGCCGCCGAAGAGCAGCACCAGGTGGCCGAAAGCATCAACCAACACATCAGCCAGATCCACGGCGATGCGCAGCGGGTGGCGCAACTGGCCAGTGAAGCCAAGAGCGATGCGTTCAACCTGACCCAGCTGTCCAACGAAATGAACACGCTGGTACGGCGCTTCAAAACCTGAAAAAAAGGCGCTGCACGATTTATTTTGCAGCGCCTCTGTCACTTTTTGTTTCTCGTGCGGCAACAGGGTTACTGAGAACCATTCACATCAGGAACCTGACCCCATGTCCGTTGCCGCCCCTACGCCCCGCCCTCACCTGCTGGCGCTTGCGATTGCCTGCGCCGGTATCGCCACGCCGCTGCTGGCCGCCGATGAACAGGCTGTGCCCCAAGCCCGGCTGAACCTGCCGCAAACCGACGTCAACGCCACCCGCATCGCCGACGGCAGCGCCGAAGCCGGCTACCTCACCGACTCGCTGAAGAACGTCGGCGCCCTGGGCGGCATGGCCCTCAAGGACACGCCCTATTCGATCAGCGTGGTGTCCAGCGAGCTGATCCGCAACACCCAGGCCACCTCCACCGACGACATCTTCAAGCTCAGCCCCTTCACCCAGTTCACCTCGCCCTCGGGCGCCGGCTATGCCAGTTCGGTGGCGATCCGCGGTTTCAACGACCTGGGCAATCTCAACATCGCCAACGACGGCCTGCGTTTCAGCAATGGCTCCGACAGCGGCAACTTCGTCGAGGAGATGGAGCGCCTGGAGATCGTCACCGGCCTCAGCGGCTTCCTGTATGGCCCCGGCAGCCCGGGCGGGCTGGTCAACTACGTGCTCAAGCGCCCCACCTACGAGCGCTACAACAGCGTGACCCTGGGCAACGCCGGCGGCGAGAACGCCTATGTGCACGGCGACTTCGGCGGCCCGATCGACGATCAGGGCGTGCTGGCCTACCGCGTCAACGTGCTGGCCCAGGACGGCGAGACCGCCATCGACCTGCAGAACCGCCGTCGCAAGATGGTCAGCCTGGCGCTGGACTGGAACGTCAGCGACGACCTGCTGGTGCAGTTCGACGCCTCGTACAAGAAAAACCAGACCCACGGCCTGACCAGCTACTGGTACTTCGCCGACCAGCGCCTGCGCCCCGACGCCGATCAGTTGGACAACGACAAGCTCTACAGCCAGCGCTGGGCGTTCTCCGACAGCGAGCACGAGCGCGTCGGCAGCCGCTTCAACTGGCGCCTGAACGAGGTGTTCAGCCTGCGCGGCGCGGTGGCCCACGACCGCAACCGCACCCAGTACGCCTACACCGGCCCCACCGTGACCTCGCCCGGGGTCTACAGCCAACCGCTGTACGCCTTCGCCCCGGTCGAGCGCGAGGAAACCTCGGCCTACCTGTTCGCCGACGCGGCCTTCGACACCGCCAGCATCGGCCACAAGGTCACCTTCGGCTATCAGGGCAACGTGGCGCGGGTACGCGACTACACCGACTACATTCCCTTCCCGGGCCCGCAGTACCAGCCGGTGGGCGGCAACGGCTCGATCCCGCTGGATGAAACCCCGCAGTACGCCAAGCCCGACTACTCCATCGGCCACGGCGACCAGCGCCTGTCCTCGCGCACCCAGGCCGACAACCTGCTGCTGGGCGATGTGATCACCTTCAACGGACAATGGTCGACCATCCTCGGGGTCACCCGCACCCGCATCAAGACCTTCAGCGACAACTTCGTGTGGGCCGAATCGCTCGGCACCCCGAGCCAGATCGACAACTACAACCAGAGCAAGACCTCGCCCAACGTCTCGCTGATCTACAAGCCGCTGCCCTGGCTGACCACCTACGCCACCTACATCGAAGGCCTGCAGGCCGGCGGCATCGCGCCCAACACCGCACTCAACGCCGGCCAGGCCATGGCCCCGGCCATCAGCGAGCAGTACGAGGTGGGGGTCAAGGCCGAAGTGGGCGAAGCCCTGCTGACCCTGGCACTGTTCAACATCGACAAGCCCAATGGCTACACCAACCAGCAGCAGATCTACGTGCAGGACGGACGCCAGGAGAACAACGGCCTGGAGTTCGGCATCACCGGCAAGGTCACCCCGCAGCTGACCCTGGTCAGCGGCCTGACCCTGCTCGACCCCCAGGTGAAGAAGGCGGCCAACGCCAGCATCGAGGGCAACAAGCCGGTGGGCGTGGCCAGCCAGCTGGCCAAGGTGTACGCCGAATACGACCTGAACGGCGTGCCCGGATTCGCCGTGACCGGCGGCGCCTATTACACCGGCAAGCAGTACGTGGATGAGGCCAACCACTACAGCCTGCCGTCGTTCACCACCTTCGATGCCGGTGCGCGTTATCGCCTGCCGCTGGCGGACAACGCCCTGACCCTGCGCGCCAACGTCAGCAACCTGACCAACAAGGCGTACTGGCTGAGCGACCACTTCCTGGGCGCGCCGCGTACCCTGACGTTCTCGGCACAGCTGGAGTTCTGAGCCCCTTCGCCGGCATTGCCGGCTCCTGCACGGGCGCACGCAGCCTGCAGGAGCCGGCGTTGCTGGCCAAATGCCCACCTCGCGCCGCGCAAATCCCTGAGCGCCGCCAAAATCAGTACCAAAGAACCATTGCCGTTCGCATCCGGCCCTGATATTGAGTGTGCCGCTTTGCGCACCCGCGCCTTTCGTTTCCTCTTGCCCACCCCGCTGGCTTCATCCCCACGCGATCCGAGATGCCGACATGATTGAAAACTCCGATGTAATGTATCGCCTGCTGGTACAGAGCGTGATCGATTACGCGATCTACATGCTGACCCCGGAGGGTGTGGTCAGCAACTGGAACGCCGGGGCGCAGCGGGCCAAGGGGTATACCGGCGAAGAGATCATCGGCGAGCATTTCTCGGTGTTCTACAGCGCCGAGGAGCGCGCCACGCAGTTGCCGCAGAAAAACCTGCAGACCGCCCGCGACCAGGGCCGCTTCGAGGCCGAGGGCTGGCGCCTGCGCAAGGACGGCAGTGCGTTCTGGGCGCACGTGGTGATCGACGCGGTGCATGACGACGACGGCCACCTGGTCGGCTTTGCCAAGGTTACCCGCGACTGCACCGAACAGCGCCGCGCCCTGCTCGAACAACGTGAACAGGAGCGTCACTTCCGCCTGCTGGTACAAGGCGTGAACGACTACGCCATCTACATGCTCGACCCGCTGGGCCATGTGATCAACTGGAACGCCGGCGCCGAGCGGGCCAAGGGCTACACCCACGACGAGATCGTCGGCCAGCATTTCTCGGTGTTCTACACCCCGGCGGACCGCGCCGCCGGCCTGCCCGCCCAGTGCCTGGACGCCGCACGCCAGACCGGCCGCTTCGAGGCCCAGGGCCTGCGCCAGCGCAAGGACGGCTCGCACTTCTGGACCAACGTGGTGATCGAAGCCATCCACGACGACGATGGCCAGCTGCTGGGGTTTGCCAAGATCACCCGCGACATCACCGAGCGCCGCCAGTACGAACTCGACCTGCTGGCAGCCAAGGAGCTGGCCGAGGCGCAGAGCGAGAAAATGGCCGCGCTGTCGCAGTTTCTCGACTCGGTGATCAGCAACATCCCGTCCAGCGTGATGGTGCTGGACGTGGCCTCGCGCCAGATCCTGCTGGCCAACCCGCAGGCCGAGAAGCTGTTCTCCAGCCAGCAGTGCGCCCTGGTCGGCAGTACCCCGCAGCAGAGCCTGGTGCCGGTGATGGCCGGCTACCTCGAACACCTCACCGAGCATTGCCTGAACCACAACGGCCTGCACCTGACCGAAGACCACCTCGACACCCCGCTGGGCCGACGCACCCTGCGCTCACGCACCCTGCTCAGCCGCAACCCGCAGGTGGGTGCGGGCCACTATGTGCTGCAGATCGCCGACGACGTCACCGACGAGATCGCCGCGCACGCGCAGATTCACCACATGGCGCACCACGACGAACTCACCGGCCTGCCCAACCGCACGCTGTTCCACAACTGCCTGGAAGAGGCGCTGGCCGATGGGCAGGCGCGCCAGCACATGACTGCGGCGCTGTGTCTGGACCTGGACAATTTCAAGAACATCAACGATGCCCTGGGGCATGCCTTCGGCGACCGCCTGCTGCGTGCTTTGGGCCAGCGCCTGCGCAGCGTGCTGCGCGACCAGGACACCCTGGCGCGCCTGGGCGGTGACGAGTTCGCCGTGGTGCTGCCGCACCTGGCGCGCCTCGAGGATGCCCAGCGCACCGCCACGCGCCTGATCGAGGCAGTGGCGCCGGCGTTCCTGATCGACGGCCACAGTTTCTCGGTGGGCCTGAGCGTGGGTATCGCCATCGCGCCGGTCGACCACCACAAGGCCGACCAGTTGCTGCGCTACGCCGACATGGCGCTGTACGAGGCCAAGCGCAACGGGCGCAACCGCTACGAGCTGTTCCACCCCGAGCTCGACGAAGCCGCGCGGCGCCGTCGCATCATGGAAACCGACCTGCGCACCGCGCTGCACCTGGGCCAGCTGCACATGCACTACCAGCCGATCATCGGCAACGACGGGCAGATCACCGGCTACGAGGCGCTGATGCGCTGGCAGCACCCGGTCAAGGGGCAGGTCATGCCGATGGACTTCATCCCGATTGCCGAAGAGACCGGGCTGATCCACGAGGTGGGTACGCGGGCGCTGAACCTGGCCTGCCAGGAGGCCGCCAGCTGGGCCACCGAGCAATCGGTGGCGGTCAACCTGTCGCCGGTACAGTTCAAGAACAGCGACCTGGTGGAAGTGGTGCAGCTTGCGCTGACCGACGCCAGGCTCGACCCGTCGCGCCTGGAACTGGAGATCACCGAATCGGTGCTGCTGGAGAACAGCGACGGCAACCTGCGTACCCTGCAGGCGCTCAAGGACATGGGCGTGCGTATTGCCCTGGACGACTTCGGTACCGGCTACTCCTCGCTGGGCTACCTGCGTTCGTTCCCGTTCGACCGGATCAAGATCGACAAGTCGTTCGTGCACGACATGGGCGAAAGCCGCGAGGCGATGTCGATCATCCGCGCCATTACCGGCATGAGCAGCAGCCTGCTGATCAACACCACCGCCGAGGGGGTGGAGACCGAGGCGCAGTTCAAGCAGTTGCAGGCCGAGGGTTGCTCGCATTTTCAGGGGTATCTGTTCGGGCATCCGCAGCCGGCTGACAAGCGCCAGAAGGGAGGCCGGTAGATCAGCGAGCGCGCAGGCCGTTTCGCCGGCAAGGCCGGCTCCTACACGACAGGTGCGGGAGCCGGCCCTGCCGCCACCTGATCGTACAGCCGCCGCAGCCGCTGCACCGCCGCCTCGATCTCGCCCACCTTGACCCCGCCGTACCCCAGCACCAGCAGGTTGTCGTCATCGGCGTCGGGCTCCACGCTGTAGCCGCCGCGCAGCACCAGCCCATGTGCCGGGGCCTGCGCCAGCATCTTGCGCGCCGTGCCCGGGGCACCGATGCGTACCGCCAGGTGCAATCCCGCCTGCCCCGCCGAGTACCCGATCAGCGCCCCGAAGGCCTCGTCCAGGCACTGCTGCAGGCAACTGCGGCGCTGGGCGTACTCGGCGCGCATCTTGCGGATGTGCCGGGCAAAATGCCCTTCCTGGATGAAGTCGGCCATCGCCGCCTGAATCGACAGGTACCCTGGCCGGTACAGCTGGATCAGGCCCTTGCCGAAGGCCTCGGCCAGCCCCTCGGGCACCACCAGGTAACTCAGGCGCAGCCCCGGGAACATCACCTTGCTGAAGGTGCCCAGATAGATCACCCGCTCTTCGCCACCGAGCCCCTGCAGCGACGGCATCGGCTCGATGTCGTACCGGAACTCGCTGTCGTAGTCATCCTCCACCACCCACAGGTTGTTGGCCTGGGCATACGCCAGCCAGTCACGCCGGCGCTGCAGCGACATGATGTTGCCGGTGGGGTACTGGTGCGACGGCGTGACGAACGCCAGCCGCGGCGCAGCAGCCGGCACTGCCGAGGGCAGGCAGGCGCCCTGCGCATCGATCGCCAGCGGCGCGCAGTGCAGCCCCGCCGCCGAAAACACCACCGGCGCCCCCCAGTGGCAGGGGCTCTCGACCCACACGGTGTCCCCCGGGTCGCCCAGCAGCTTGGCCACCAGGTCCAGCGACTGGTGGGTGCCCTGGGTCACGATCACCTGCGCCGGGCTGCAACGGACTGCGCGGGCTGCATACAGGTAGGCACTGAGCGCCTCGCACAGCGGGCGGTAGCCGCCCTGATCCACGTAGCCGGCCAGGTGCGCCTGGCGCTTGCTCAGGTAGCGGTTGTGCAGGCGCTTCCAGATATGAAACGGAAACAGGTCGGCGTCCGATACGCCGCCCACGAAGGCGCCCTCGGCCCGCGCCACCGCGCCGAAACGCGCGTTGATCGCCTTGCCCCGGGCCGACAGCGGCGCCTGGTCGGGCGTATCGGGGGCCGGCACGCCGGTTTTCACCTGGGGCAAGGTGTCGGCCACGAAGGTGCCGCTGCCGGGCCGGGCGTACAGGTAGCCTTCATCGAGCAGACGGTCGTAGGCCAGCGACACGGTCAGGCGCGAGACCAGCAACTGCTCGGCCAGCGCCCGGGTGGAGGGCAACTTGTGGTTGACCGGCAGGCGCCGCTGCAGGATCGCCGCCTGGATCGCCTGGTACAACTGGCGCTGCAGGGTCACGCCGCCGTCGCGGTCCAGCGTGCCGACCAGCAGGTCGTGGAGAAGCGATGCCATCGGGTGCCTCACTGCAGGGGCGGGATCGGAACCGCGAGCATACAAGTGGCCTTAACAACTGATCAACTCTGGATATAACCGATATAGCCAAACAGGCCTATGTTCGAACCAGTGCTGGCCTGACACCCCAGCTTTCCCGGCAATCGACAGAGTGATGTTCAGTGACCCTTCACACACCCCCTGCCTTCGACGCATTGCTGGTCGCAGCTCCGCCCAAGGTTTCGGCCGAACAGGCGCAGGCCGTGGCAGCGCAGTACTTCGGCCTGCACGGCGCGTGCCGCCTGCTCACCGGCGAGCGTGACCTCAACTTCCAGATCACCTGCGCCGACGGCGCCCAGTACCTGCTCAAGGTCTCCAACGCGGCCGAAGACCCGCAGGTGGCCGACTTCCAGAACCAGGCGCTGCTGCACATCCAGCACTGCGACCCGACCCTGGCGGTGCAGCGCATCTACCCCAACACCAGCGGCAGCTACCAGATCCCGCTGATGTTCGATGGCCAGCCGCTGCTGGTGCGGCTGTTCTCGTTCGTCGACGGGATCTGCCTGCACCGCGTCGAACACCCCGAGGTGGCGCTGCGCAGCAGCCTGGGCGAGCACCTGGCCCGCCTGGGGCTGGCCCTGCGCGGCTTCTTCCACCCCGGCGCCGGGCACGAGCTGCTGTGGGACCTCAAGCACGCCTCGCGGCTGAGCGACAAGATCGGCCTGATACAGGACCCTGAAGAGCGCCAGCTGGCCCAGCACTTTCTGGACAACTTCGAGCGCCACGCACAACCGCACCTCAAGGGCCTGCGCGCACAGGTGATCCACAACGACCTGAACCCGCACAACGTTATCGTCGATGCCAGCCAGCCGCACCCGGTGCGCAACATCCTCGATTTCGGCGACATGGTGCATGCGCCGCTGGTCAACGACCTGGCCGTGGGCGCCGCCTATCAACTGGGCAGCCAGGGCGACCCGCTGGAACACGCTGCACCGTTCATCCGCGCCTACCACCGCATCGCGCCGCTGGAGCCGCTGGAACAGGAACTGCTGGTGGACCTGATCGCCACCCGCCTGGTGCTGACCGTGACCATCACCAACTGGCGCGCTGCGCTGTACCCGGAAAACCGCACCTACATCCTGCGCAACGCGCCGTCTGCCTGGCGTGGCCTGAAGGCCCTGGCTGACGTGCCGCGCGAGGTCGCGCAGCAACAGATTCGTCGTATCTGCTCCGAGGAGACGCTGTAAATGACCATGATCAATGGCTTCACCGCCGAAGATGCCGCACGCCTTAGCGAAACCGAACGTGCCCTGATCGAGCGCCGTGCGCGCGTGCTGGGCCCGGCCTACCGCCTGTTCTACGAACACCCGCTGCACCTGGTCAAGGGTGAAGGCGTGTGGCTGTACGACGCCGACGGCAAGCGTTACCTGGATGCCTACAACAACGTGGCCTCCATCGGCCACTGCCACCCCAAGGTGGTCGAGGCGCTGTACGAGCAGGCCAAGGTGCTCAACACCCACACCCGCTACCTGCATGAAGGCATCCTCGACTATGCCGAGAAACTGCTGGCCACCTTCCCGCCCGAGCTGGACCAGGTGATGTTCACCTGCACCGGCAGCGAGGCCAACGACCTGGCCCTGCGCATCGCCCGTCAGTACACCGGCGGTACCGGCCTGATCGTGACCCAGCTGGCCTACCACGGCGTGACCGACCAGATCGCCGCCGCCTCGCCTTCGCTGGGTGCGGGCGTGCCGGTGGGTGACTTCGTGCGTACCGTGCGGGCTCCCGACGCCTACCGCCTGGGCGCCGAGAACGTGGCACAGATCTTCGCCGACGACGTGCGCGCCGCCATCGCCGACCTGCGCCGCTGCGGGATCAAGCCGGCAGCACTGCTGCTCGACGGCATCTTCGCCAGCGATGGCGTGCTGTCCGACCCGGCCGGCTTCCTGCAACAGGCGGTGGCCGTGGCCCGCGAAGAGGGCCTGCTGTACATCGCCGACGAGGTGCAATCGGGCTTTGGCCGTACCGGCTCGCACATGTGGGGCTACCAGCGCCATGGCGTGCAGCCCGACATCGTCACCATGGGCAAACCCATGGGCAACGGCCAGCCGATTGCCGGGGCGGTGTTCCGCGGCGAGGTGCTCGATGCGTTCGGTCGCACCGCCCGCTACTTCAACACCTTCGGCGGCAACCCGGTGTCATGTGCAGCAGCCAACGCGGTGCTCGACGTGATCCAGGGCGAAGGCCTGATGGCCAACTGCGCGGCGGTGGGCGAATACTTCAAGGCGGGTCTGCAAGGGCTTGCCGAGCGCTACCCGCTGATTGGCGACGTGCGCGGGGCCGGGCTGTTCGTGGGGGTCGAGCTGGTGACCGATCGTGCCAGCAAGGCGCCGGCCACCGAGGCAACGGCACGGGTGGTGAACGGCATGCGTGAACGTGGCGTGCTGATCAGTTCGGCGGGGCCGGCGGCCAACATCCTCAAGATCAGGCCGCAGTTGATCTTCCAGCGCGAGCATGCCGATCTGTTCGTGCAGACGCTGGAGGCAGTGCTGAAGTCGCTGAACTGACAGCGAGAGGCATTGACGGTTGTGCCCCTTTCGCCAGCAAGGCTGGCTCCTACAACGATTGGTGCAGGAGCCAGCCTTGCTGGCGAAGGGGTTCACTCACTTGGTCTTGGCAACCCAGGCATTGAAGCGCTGCTCGAGGTCTTCGCCGTTGTTGACCCAGAACTCGCTGTCCATCGGGATGGCCTGTGCCAGGTTGTCCGGCGCGGTGTTCAACTGCGCCGCCAGTGCAGGATCAAGCAGCCCGGCGGTATGCAGGTTGGTCGACCCATAGCCCAGCTTGGTGGTGTGGATCTTCTGGTTTTCCGGGCGCAGCGAAAACGCGATGAAGTCCTCGGCCAGGGCCTTGTTCTTGCTGCCCTTGGGGATCGCCCACGAGTCGATGGCGTAGATGCTGCCATTCCATACCGTGTGCACATTGGCGCCGGCCGCCTGTGCGGCGAACACCCGGCCGTTGAACGCGGTGCTCATCACCACGTCGCCGCTGGCCAGGAACTGCATCGGCTGCGCACCGGCCTCCCACCACTGGATGTCGGGCTTGATCTGGTCCAGCTTGCGGAATGCACGCTCCACCCCTTCCGGCGTCGACAACACCTTGTACACGTCGGCATACGGCACGCCATCGGCCATCAGTGCCGCTTCCAGGGTGTACTTGGCGCCCTTGCGCAGGCTGCGCTTGCCCGGAAACTTCTTGGTGTCCCAGAAATCGCTCCAGCCGGTAGGCGCCTGCTTGAGCTTGTCGCCGTTGTAGGCCAGCGCCATCGACCATACCAGCAGGCCGCCGCCGCAGTCCGACAGGGTGCCGGGCACAAAATCCGCTTCCTTGCCGATACGGTTGAGGTCCAGATGTTCGAACAGGCCCTCCTCGCAGCCACGGATCAGTTCGGCGCTCTCGACCTGCACCACGTCCCAGTTCACGCTGTTGGTGTCGACCATGACCTTGATCCGGCCCATTTCGCCGTTGTATTCACCCGCTACCACCTTGCTGTGGCTGGCGGCGGCAAAGGGGGCGTAGAAGGCCTCGGTCTGTACATCCTTGCTGGCACCGCCAAACGAAATCACGGTGATTTCGGCAGCAAGGGCGTTGGCGGCAAAAGCACTGAGCAACACGGCGGCAATGGTGGTTTTTTTCATGTCTACCTCTGTAATTTATTGGTTTTGGCAGAGTTGATACACGCTGGGCGTCCTTTCGGGTGGTCGCACTTCAGCTTCGGTAATCCACCTGATCACCACTGATCAGGCGCAAGGCGGCGGTCCAGGCCAACAGGTGAAGTTGCTGATCGAATTCGGCGTCGGACTGCTGCGCGGTCAGCTCGCAGACTGCTTCGTCCGGCAGGCGCAGCGGCGGGTTGCCCGCCAGTGCCTGTACCTGCGCCTGGCAGGCACGCTCCAGGAAGTAGATCTGGTTGAAGGCTTCGGCAATGCAGCGCCCGGCGGCCAGCAGGCCATGGTTGCGCAGGATCATCGCCATGTGCGGGCCCAGGTCCCTGACCAGGCGCTCGCCTTCGGCCGGGTTCAGCGCAATGCCCTCGTAGTCGTGGTAACCCAGGCGGCGATAGAACTTCAGCGCATGCTGGGTGATCGGCAGCAGCCCCTGCTCCTGGGCCGACACGGCCATGCCGGCAGCGGTATGGGTGTGAACCACACAGGCCAGGTCCGGACGTGCGGCGTGGATCGCCGAATGGATGTTGAAGCCGGCACGGTTGACGCTGCCGGCGTCATAGCCAGGGTCGATGGTGTTGCCGTGGTGGTCGATCTTGATCAGGTCCGAGGCGCGCATTTCATGAAACAGCACGCCGTAGCGGTTGATCAGGAAATGCCCCGGCTCGCCGGGGACACGGGCCGAGATGTGCGTGTCGATCAGATCGGTCATGCGAAAGTGGGCCAGCAGCCGGTACAGCGCTGCCAGGTCGCAACGGGTCTGCCACTCTTCGGGCGAAACCTGCTGCGCGTCGATCCGCGGGGTGTTGGGGTGCATCGCGCCTCCTTGTTCATGGTATGTTTCGGGCACTTGGCCCGCCGGCATGCAGGGATGTTGCAGCAGCCCCCGGCGGCCCACCATGCACAGAACGCGCTGGTTGTGCCGGCCCTGTTATGGTGTTTTCACCAGTACACCCACCGCCACACCCTCGCCTGACGGATGTTTTCTATGATGTTGTTGGATGCCAGTTCGTCGCAGTCGCTGGTCAACCAGATCGTTGCGGGCATCACCCTCGCGATCAACGAACAGCGCTTGCGCCCGGGCACCAAGCTGCCCTCCATCCGCAAGTTCGCGCAAACCCACAAGGTCAGCCATTTCACCGCCGTCGAGGCCTATGACCGGCTGGTGGCCCTGGGTTACCTGACGGCGGTGCGCAATGCCGGCTTCTATGTACGCAGCGCCCCCGACACCCCCGCCCCGCCGCCGATGCCCAGTGCCAGCGACGATGCCTTCGACTTCGACGCCTACCTGCTGCTGCAGAAGGTGTTCCAGCCGCTGGGCATGGACCTGCGCCCGGGCATCGGCCTGCTGCCCGAGCCCTGGAGCGACGATGACGGGGTGCAACGCAGCCTGCGCGCCCTGAGCCGTCGCGACCCGAGCGAGTTCACCGGCTACGGCCATGCCAAGGGGTGCGCCAACCTGCGCGCCCGGCTGGTGGAGAAACTGCTCGATACCCGGGTCAACGCCCACCCCGAGCAGATTCTGCTGACCAGCGGCGCCAGCCATGCGCTGGACCTGCTGGTGCGCTACCTGGTGCACCGCGGCGACAGCGTGCTGGTGGACGAACCGGGCTACCACAACCTGTTCCTCAACCTGCGCCTGCAGGGGGCCCGCCTGCTGGGGGTGCCACGCACCCGCGACGGCATCGACCTGGACGTGCTCGAGGCGCAGATCCGCGAACACCGGCCCAAGGTGTTCTTCACCAACACGCGCCTGCAATGCCCCACCGGCACCAGCCTGACACTGGCGGTGGCCCACCGTCTGCTGCAACTGGCGGAAAAGTACGACTTCCTGATCGTGGAGAACGACATCTACGCCGACCTCGACCCGTCCGACCAGCAGGCGCTGGCAGGCATGGACCAGCTGGCGCGGGTGATCTACGTGGCCAGCTTCTCCAAGAGCATCGCGCCGTCGCTGCGGGTGGGGTTCGTTGCCGCGCACCGCGACCTGATCGACGAACTGGTGCCACTGAAGATGGCCAGCGGCCTGACCACCTCGGCAATTGCCGAGGAACTGGCACTGGAGGTGCTGCTGCAGGGGCGCCACCGCAAGCACGTCAAGCAGTTGCAGGCCAACCTGGCCCTGGCCCATGAACAGGTGGCGCGCAAGCTCGAGGCGGTGGGCATGGAGATCTTCGTCAAGCCCCATGCGGGGTTGTTCCTGTGGGCCCGTCACCCCCAGGTCGAAGACGCCACGGCACTGGCCATGGACGCGCGCGAACACAAGATTCTGCTCGCGCCCGGGCAACTGTTCATGCCCGATGCACGGGTGGTGCCGTGGCTGCGCTTCAATGTGGCGCACGCGCAGGATGAGCGGATCTACCGGCTGTTGGAGCAGGCCGCGCACTGACCGGATTCGACTCGCCTCTTCGCCAGTAGGCGCCGGCCTTGCCGGCGAAGCGGCCCGCCCGGGCGACACCCCCGCAGGTCCGGAGAATCAGGCATGACACGCAGAGGAATGCCGGTGGGCACGCCCGGTGCCCGCGCGGACAATGCGCCGCCTCTACCGTCATTGCTTTTGCGAGGTTCCCCCATGTACACCGCCATCGGCTACGCCGCCCAGTCGGCCACCACGCCCCTCGCCCCCATGACCTTCCAGCGCCGCAGCCCACGCCCCGACGACGTGGCCATCGAGATTCTCTACTGCGGCGTGTGCCACTCCGATATCCACCAGGCCCGCAACGAATGGGGCATCGCCGTGTACCCGCTGATGCCCGGCCACGAAATCGTGGGCAAGGTCACTGCCGTGGGCGCCAGCGTCAGCCGCTATCAGGTGGGTGACCTGGTGGGTGTGGGCTGCATGGTCGACTCCTGCCGCCACTGCCAGGCCTGCGCCGCCAACCTGGAACAGTACTGCCTCGAAGGCCCGACCATGACCTACGCCACCCCCGACCGGGTCGACGGCAGCAACACCATGGGCGGCTATTCCAGCAGTATCGTGGTCGACCAGCATTTCGTGGTGCGCATCCCGGCCGGCATGGACCTGGCCAGCGCCGCGCCGATCCTCTGCGCCGGCATCACCACCTATTCGCCGCTCAAGCACCACGGGGTCAAGGCCGGGCACAAGGTCGGCATCCTCGGCATGGGCGGCCTGGGTCACATGGGCATCAAGCTGGCCAAGGCCATGGGCGCCGAAGTCACCCTGTTCACCCGTTCGGCCAGCAAGGCCGAGGAAGCCCGCCGCCAGGGCGCCGACCATGTGGTGGTGTCCACCGATGCCGCGCAGATGGCCGCCGTGGCCGGGCACTTCGACTTTCTGCTCGACACCATCCCGGTGCAGCACGACCTCAACCCCTACCTGGAAACCCTGAAGTTCGACGGCGTGCACATCCTGGTGGGCCTGATCGAACCGGTGGAGCCGCCCCTGCACGCCGCCAACCTGGTGCTCAAGCGCCGCGTACTGGCCGGCTCGCTGATCGGCGGCATCGCCGAAACCCAGGAGGTGCTGGACTTCTGCGCCGAGCACGGCATTTGCTGCGACATCGAGATGCTCGACATCCAGCACATCAACGAGGCCTACAGCCGCATGATCGCCGGCGACGTGAAGTACCGCTTCGTGATCGACATGGCCTCGCTCAAGGCCTGAGCCCCCGCCTCACAGGTTGAAACGCCCCAGCAGGTGGTGCTGTTGCCCCACCTGCTCCACCATCACCGCACACTGGCGCACCTGCACCTGGGTGCCTGCGGCCACTTCATGACTGATGTCGCGAATGGTCGTGGTGTTGCGGTTGATCTCTTCGCTGGTGGCGCTCTGCTGCTCGGCCGCGGTGGCGATCTGGGTGTTCATGTCGTTGATGCGGGTGATCGCCTGGCGAATGCGCACGAGCATGTCGTTGGCCGCGCCCGCCTCCTCGGCGGTCTTGCCGGCGCTGTCGCGGTTGTGCTGCATGCGCGACTCGGCGTGGCGCACCCCGGCCTGCAGCTGGTCGATCATCTGGCGGATCTCCTGGGTCGACTGCTGGGTGCGCGAGGCCAGCGTGCGCACCTCGTCGGCCACCACCGCGAAACCTCGCCCCGTCTCGCCGGCACGTGCAGCCTCGATGGCGGCATTGAGCGCCAGCAGGTTGGTCTGCTCGGCAATGCTGGTAATCACCGCCAGGATCGACTCGATGTTGTCGCTGAGGCGCGACAGGTCATTGATTGCATGGCCGGTGTCGTCCATTTCGCTGGCCAGTTGCCGGATCGCCGCGGTCGAGCGTCGCACCACGTCCTCGCCGCCGTGTGCTTCCTCGTCGGCAATCACAGCGGCCTGCGCCGCTGCCTGGGCGTTGCGCGCGACGTCTTCGGCGGTGGAGGCCATCTCCTGCATGGCCGTGGCCAGTTGGTCCAGCTCCTGCAACTGGCGCTGCAGGCGTTCATCGGTCCGGGTGGCTTCGGCCGACGTCAGGTGGGTGCTCTCGCGCACCTGGTTGGAGGTGCTCATCACCTGATGGATCAGGTTCTGCAGGTTGCCCAGAAAGCCGTTGAACTCGCGCGACACCAGCGCCACCTCGTCATTGCCGCCGTCGGGCAGGCGCCGCGTCAAGTCGCCGTCGCCCTGGTTGACCTCATGGAACGAGCGGTGCAGCAGGTCCAGCGGCTTGAGCAGGCGCCCGAGCAGCAGGCCCAGCACCACGAGGCTCACCAGCACGCCGAGCAGCGTGGCCAGCACTGCACGCCAGGTCAGGCTGTCGGCCTCGGCCATCACGATGCGCTGGTCGAGCACCACGCCGATCAGCCAGTCCATGCCCTCCAGGTAGGTCAGCGGGGTGAAGGACACCAGTGAATCGTGATCGCCGGTTCTAACCGTCTGCAGCTGGCTGTCCAGCGCCGGGTGCTGGCCATCGAACAGGCTGCTGTAGGGCTTGCCGTTGTACTGGCTGTCGGGGTGGGAAATGATCGTGCCGTTGCGGCTGAGCAGAAAGGCATGGCCGGCGCCGTTGAAGTCCAGGGTATTGATGGCATCGGCCACGCTCTTGAGGCGGATATCGCCGCCCAGCACGCCGGCGAAGGTAGCGCCATCGTAGAGGCGCGTGACCGCCGAAATCAGCGTTTCGCCAGTGGCCGAGTCGATGTAGGGCTCGGTGAGCACCGCCTTGTCGGCGCCCTTGGCGACGGCATACCAGGGCCGTGTGCGCCCGTCCCAGCTCGCATCGGGGCGCCAGCTGGGCGTGTTGGTGAGGGGTTTGCCGTCACGTTGCAAGGCGCCGAATATCAGGATGAACTCGTCCTTGAGCATCGGGCTGTCGATGATGCGCTGGGTGTTTTCAGGGCTGTAGCGGCTGTCGATGGCCTGCGCCACCAGGCCCATGAGCTTGAGCTTGGCGTTCAGCCAGTTCTCGATCTGCCGGGCCAGGGCACCGCTGGACTCGGCGATGCCGGCAGACACTTGCTTGTGCAGGGCGTCGCGCACCTGGCTGACCTGCGCGACCGACAGCAATCCGGTGGTAATGAACAGCAATGTGGCGGCCGCCAGGCCAGCCTTGTGAACGATCTTCATGCCTGCACTCCGTGCCGAATCGAGCAAACGGGCATGCTAGGCAGGCGTACTGGCACACTGCAATCAACGTTGCGATGATTGCCCGGTGCCGTAATGGGGATTGTTTACCGGCATCACGGCCACTGCTTGTAGGACGAACCCGGCGCACGGCATCCGCGCCGCGGGCAGGCAAAAAAAAACCAGGGCCGTTTGCGGCCCTGGTCTTTTTCGTCATGGTGCCTGTCAGCCCTTGAGCTGCCTGGCCGCACGCACGTGCATGAACACGCCCATCAGTGCCACGATGGCCGCCGCCGCACCGGTGGAGAACACCAGTGCCTGGTAGTCCGGCACAAAGGCCATGGTCACCAGGCACCCGATGATGAACACGATCACCAGGTAGGTCAGCCACGGGAACAGCCACATCTTCAGGCGGATTTCCTTGCCCTCGGCTTCCAGCTTGCGGCGCATCTTCAGTTGCGAGAACGCGATCACCAGGTACACCAGCAAGGCGATCATGCCGGTGGTGTTCATCAGCACGTCCAGCACGTCTTTCGGGCGCAGGGTGTCGCTGAAGTTGATCAGGGCGACGAACACCGCTACCGAGCACGAACCGATGATGGCGAACACCGGCACACCGGTACCGGCGCGGGTGATCTTGAAGAACGACGGTGCATCACCGCGGGTCGACAGCGAGAACAGCATGCGCGAGGCAGTGTAGTGCGCCGAGATCAGGCAGCTGCTCACCGAGGTCAGCACCACGAAGTTCATCACGAACTCAGCGCCCGGAATGCCCAGCAGTTCCAGGGTACGACGGTACGAACCGTAGCCCGACTGGCCCATCAGCGGGTCGTTCCACGGCACCAGGGCCACGATCAGGAAGATCGAACCCACATAGAACAGGCACACACGCCACACCACCGAGTTGGTGGCCTTGACGATCTGCTCGGACGGGTTCTTCGACTCGGCGGCCGCGATGGTCACGATTTCGGCGCCCAGGAAGGCGAACATCACCCCCAGCATGGCCACCACCACTGCCTCCACCCCATTGGGCATGAAGCCCTGGGCCGTGAGGTTGCTGATGCCGTGGACCTCACCGGTGGGCCACAGGTTGGCCACGGCCAGCCCGCACACCACAAGGAAGCATATGATCGCCACCACCTTTATCAGCGCGAACCAGAATTCGAACTCCCCGTAGTGCTTGACGTTGAAGAAGTTGACGTTGATCAGCACCAGGGTAGTGGCCAGCACGAACACGTTGACGCTGATGGAGGGGAACCAGCCGTGCAGGATCTTGCCCGCCACGTAGGCTTCCCAGGCCATCAGGATGACCCAGAACCACCAGTACAACCAGCCGATGGTGAAGCCTGCCCAGCGCCCGATGGCGCGCTCGGCGTAGGTGGAGAACGAGCCGGTGTCTGGCGAGGAGGTGGCCATTTCACCCAGCATGCGCATGATCAGCACCACCAGGATGCCGCCGGCCAGGTACGCCAGGATGGCGGCCGGCCCGGCGCTGTGGATCACACTCCCCGAGCCCACGAACAGCGCACCGCCGATCACCCCGGCGATGGACATCATGGTCAGGTGGCGCGATTTGAGCGAAGCGCTAAGCTTGCTCTCGGGCTCCACCTTGGAGGATGTGGAAGTCGATGTAGCGTCCATCAGTTGTCTACCCCTTGTTTTTCTTTTTCCAGCGAACACGCAAGACCGGCGAATGCCGGGCTTCATTGCTCGTCAGTGTCTGATTGTGTACGGGATGGATCGCAAACCCGGCGGGCATCCATGGCCTTGAAGGTCGGCAATCGTGCTGTGCACGCCCGGGGGCTTGCCCCTGGCGGTAGTGATCGGGCCTCTCAACATGCTTTAGCTGGCGAATACAGACCCCTAATGTAAAAATGTACGACACAGAGAGCCATGCACAGCGCCGTGAAATATGCACTGCACTGTACAGGCCGCCAATGCAGTACACCCCCGTTCCCTGCAGGCGCCAGGCGTTACGCACCCTGAAGGCACAGCCCCAACATGCTTGAATTACGACCCGACTCCGCCCCCCCGCTCGTCAACCAGATCATCAACGGGTTGCGTGAGTTGATCGAGAACCAGACCCTCAAACCCGGTGCCAAGGTACCGTCCATCCGCGCCTTCGCCGCCACCTACTCGGTCAGCACCTTCACCGTGGTCGAAGCCTACGACCGGCTGGTGGCCCAGGGCCTGCTGGTCAGCCGCGGCAATGCCGGCTTCTTCGTCAACCGCTCGGTCAACGAGCGCATCGAAAGCCAGGCCAGCGACGCCGAGCCGGGCAAGCCGGAGTTCAACTCCGAGTGGTACCTGCAGAACATCTTCGAAAACCGTCAGCTGGCCTTCAAGCCCGGCTGTGGCTGGCTGCCCAACGAGTGGATGTTCGAGGACGGCCTGCGCCGCGGGCTGCGCCAGGTGGCCGGCAGCGTGATGGAACTGAGCGGTTACGGCGACCCCATGGGCCTGCTCGAGCTGCGCACCCTCACCGCGCAGAACCTGGAACAGGACCAGCGCATCGTGGCCAACCCCAACCAGCTGATGCTCACCCACGGCGCCAGCCAGGCGCTGGACCTGGCGGTGCGCACCCTGGTGCGCCCAGGCGATGTGGTGCTGGTGGACGACCCGGGCTACCCCAACCTGATGAGCATCCTGCGCTTTCAGGGCGCCACCCTGATCGGCGTGCCGCGCACCCCGGCCGGGTACGACCTGGAGCATCTCGAGCGGCTGCTGGCCCACCACCGGCCCACGGTGTTCTTCACCCAGCCGCACCTGCACAGCCCCACCTGCTCGCGCACCCCGCTGGCGCAACTGCACCGCCTGCTGCAACTGTCGGCGCAACACGGCTTTCGCCTGGTGGAGAACAACCTGTACGCCGACATGGTGGCCGAACCGCAACCGTGCCTGAGCAGCCTGGACCACCTGCAGCAGGTGGTGTACGTGGGCAGCTATTCCAAGAGCATCTCGCCGAACGTGCGGGTGGGCTACATGCTGGCCAACCCCGAACTGATCCAGAAGCTGCTGCAACTGAAGATGCGCTCGGGCCTGACCACCTCACAGGTGATGGAGCGCGTGGTGTATGCGGCCATCACCGACGGGCGCTGGCGCAAGCACCTCAAGCGCCTGCGCCAGCGCCTGGCCGAGGCGCAGCAGGAGGTCAGCCGTCGCCTGAACCGCCTGGGCTTCGAGATTTTCGTCGAGTCCGACGAGGGCATGTACCTGTGGACCCGCCACCCGCAGATCGCCAACAGCGCAGCGCTGGTGGACGACGCCCTGGAGCGCGGCATCATGATCGGCCCCGGCCAGTTGTTCATGGTCGACGCCCAGGCCACCGGCTGGATGCGCTTCAACGTGGCGTTCAGCACCGACCCGGCCTTGTGGCAGCAACTGGAAAAGCTGTTCGCCCGTCACGCCGCCTGAACCTGCGCAATTTTGTTCAATACGCCGCCCCCGGCCCCGCCACACACTTCCTGGACCCACATCCATAGAAGTGAAGGTTACATGGAGCAGTTCCTGATCATTGCAGCAGCGCACTTTCTGGCGCTGCTGTCACCGGGGCCGGATTTCTTCCTGGTGGCACGCACCTCCCTGGCCACCAGCTGGCGCGTGGCCAGCGGAGCCTGCCTGGGCATCGCACTGGCCAACGGGGTGTTCATTGTCGCCGCCTTTACCGGCGTGTCGGTGCTGCAGCCGCACAGCACGCTGTTCATCGTGCTGCAACTGGCCGGTTGCGCCTACCTGCTGTACCTGGGCTGGCTGTTCATCCGCCATGCCGGTGCCAGTACGCTGGAGGTTGCCCCGCAGGGGTCGCCGGCACCGTCGCCCGCGGCCACCACCTGGCTGGGCGCCGCCGGCATGGGGGTGGTGTCCGGCATCCTCAACCCCAAGAACGCGCTGTTCTACGCCAGCCTGGCGGCCATGCTGAGCGGGCCGCAGGCAAGCCCTGGCTGGAAGCTGGCCTACGGCCTGTGGATGTTCGGCGTGGTGCTGGCGTGGGACCTGCTGGTGGCGGTGGTGATCGGCAACCGCCACGTGCGCCGCCGCTTCGCCCGTGCCCTGCCGTGGCTGGAGCGGGCCACGGGGGCGACGCTGGTGCTGCTGGCGCTGGGCGTGATCGCGGTAATGGCGCTGGGCTAGCACCGGGGCGTGGGGTAGGCTATGAGGCTTCATTTACCTGTTTTCAGGGATACCTATTGGCCGCTGCATGGGGCACAGTCGCCCCCACCGCGCGCCCGAGACTGCCCATGCCTATCCAGACGACTGTTCCCGAACCCACGCTGCTCGCGCCGGTACTGCTGGTGGAGGACGAGCCGCTGATCCACCGCCGCCTGGAAGCCCTGCTGCTGCAACTGGGCTACCGGCCCGAGGCCCTGCTGTTCGCCAGCTCGCTGGCCGAGGCCCGCGCCTGCCTGGCGGCGCAGCCGGTGGCGCTGGCGCTGGTAGACCTGGGCCTGCCCGACGGCAACGGCATCGAGCTGATCGAAGAGATGCACGCCACCGACCCCGGCCAGGCGATCCTGGTGATCTCGGCATGGAGCACCGAAGACACCCTGCTTGCGGCGCTGCGGGCAGGCGCCACCGGCTATGTGCTCAAGGAACGCGACGACCTGGAGATCCTGTTGTCGCTGCGCAGCGTGCTGCGCGGCGGCGCCCCCATCGACCCGTTCGTGGCCCGGCGCATCATCGAGGAACTGCGCCCGGGGGCCGCCCAGCCGGTCGACACCGCCGATGGCGAACGCCTGACCCCGCGTGAAGACCAGATCCTGCGCCTGGTGGCCGAGGGCCTGGGCAACCGCGAAATCGCCGAACAGCTGAACCTGTCGCGCTACACCGTCGAATGCCACGTCAAACGCATCTATCGCAAGCTGGCGGTGTCTTCGCGCACCCGCGCCATCCATGCGGCACGCACGCGTGGCCTGCTCGATTGAGAGGCCTGATGGCGTGCTGGCTGCTCGTCCTGTGCCTGTCGGGTGCAGCGCAGGCTGCAACGCCGGGCGGTGCAAGCTGCACCGTGCAGGTGCTGTCGGTAGCCACCGCCCAGGGTGATGACCAGGGCAACCGCCCCGAGGCCGGCCCCTGGCAGGCCGTGACCCTGCCCGACGACTGGAGCCGACGCTGGCCGCAGCACGACGGCACGGTGTGGTACCGCCTCCAGTGGCAGCGCGACTGCGCGGCCGGTCAACGCATGCCGGTGGCACTGACGCTGCGCTCGGTGATCATGGCCGGCGAAGTGTTCGTCAACGACCAGCGCCTGTGGCGTGACAGCCAGCTGAGCGAGCCGCTGTCACGCAGCTGGAACATGCCCCGCTACTGGCACCTGCCCGAAGGCCTGCTGCACGAAGGCGTCAACACGCTGTGGGTACGTGTGGTGGGCCTGGCGGTACAGTCACCCGGGCTGGGGCCGGTGTACCTGGGGGATGAGGCCTCGGCACGCCAGCTGTATGAAGAGTTGCTGTGGACCAACCGCTCGTTGTTCGTGCTCAACCTGACCGTCTCGGCGGTGCTGGGCGGGCTGTTCTTCTGTATCTGGGTGATCCGCCGCGAGCAACGGATCTTTGGCTGGTATGCGGCCATGGCCCTGTGCTGGGTGCTGTTCATCGCCAATATACTGATGACCAGCCCCTGGCCCTTCTCCACCACCCTGATGGCTGCGCGCTTCAACGGCATCGCGCTGGTGATGTACGTCACCTGTTTCTGCGTGTTTGTCTGGCGCTTTGGCGGGCAATCGCTGCCGCGCCTGGAGAAGGCACTCTGGCTGCTGACTGCCGCACTGGTGGCCTTGATGGCACTGGCCCCGGATGCCCGCGTCGGCAACGCGCAACTGGTGGCGGTGCTGAGCACGGCGACGGTGTTTTTCCTCAACTGCCTGCAGTTTCAGTTGCATGCCTTGCGCACCCGGCGGCCCGAGCATGTGTGGCTGGCCGCCAGCCTGCTGATATTCATGCTGGCCGGGGCCCATGACCTGCTGATAATGCTGAAGCTGATCGGCGAAACGCCCGCGTGGACACCGCTCACCAGTGTGGTGACGACCCTGTGCATGTCGGTGGTGCTGGGCTTGCGCCATGCGCGCAGCGTGCGCCGCATCGAGCGCTTCAACCTGGAGCTGGCCGAAGGCATCGAGCGCGCTCGCGGGGAACTGGCCACCACCCTCGAACGCGAACACGCCCTGGCGCTGACCAACTCCCGCCTGCAGGACCGCCTGCAGATCGCCCACGACCTGCATGATGGGCTGGGCGGTTCGCTGGTGCGCATGATGGCCATGGTCGAGCAGGCCAGCACGCCGCTGCAGGGCCCGCAGTTTCTGTCGATGCTCAAATTGCTGCGTGATGACCTGCGCCAGACCATCGACAATGGCTCCAGCGCCGGCATCAAGGTGCCGGCCACGCCGCAGGAATGGATCGCCCCGCTGCGCCATCGCTTCACCCAGCTGTTCGACGAACTGGATGTGGCCTGCACCTGGCACTTCGCCGCGCAGTGGCGCACACCGCCCAGCGCCTTGCAGTGCATGGCGTTGACCCGCCTGGTGGAAGAGTCGCTGACCAATGTGGTCAAGCACAGCCGTGCCCGGCATGTGCAGGTTGAGCTGCAGCAGCCGCAGCCCGACAGCCTGGAGCTGAACATCGAGGATGACGGTATCGGCTTCGACGTGCTGGCGGTACAGCGCGCCGGGGTGAGCGTGGGCATGCGCAGCATGCATGCGCGCATCGCCCGGGTGGGCGGTCAGTTGGAGGTGGTTTCGCTGCCGGGTTGTACGCGGCTTGTTGCACGCCTTGCGCTGCAACGGGAGGTGCCGGCCAGCGTGTGAGCCGGTACATTCGCTTCGCCGGCAAGGCCGGCCCCTGCAGGGGTTGTGCTGCTCTGCAGGGGCCGGCCTTGCCGGCGAACGCGCTACTTCACATCGAAACGGTCCAGGTTCATCACTTTTGCCCAGGCCGCCACGAAGTCGCTGACGAACTGCTGCTGCGCATCTGCACTGGCATACACCTCGGCCACGGCCCGCAATTGCGCGTTCGAGCCGAACACCAGGTCGACCCGGGTGGCGGTCCACTTCACCTGCCCGCTTTTGCGATCACGCCCTTCGAACGCCTGAGCGGCCTCGGACACCGGCTTCCACTCCACGCCCATGTCCAGCAGGTGGGTGAAGAAGTCATTGGTCAGCGCCTGCGGCCGCTGGGTGAACACGCCATGGCTGCTCTGGCCCACATTGGCCCCCAGCACCCGCAGGCCGCCCACCAGCACCGTCATCTCCGGTGCACTGAGCGTCAGCAGTTGCGCCTTGTCGATCAGCAGCGCTTCGGCCGGCACGCGGTAGTGCCCCTTGAGGTAGTTGCGAAAACCATCGGCAATGGGTTCGAGAAAGCCGAACGACTCCACGTCCGTCTGCTCTTGGCTGGCATCGGTGCGCCCCGGCGTGAACGGCACCGTGACCGTATGCCCGGCGTTTTTCGCAGCCTGCTCGACGCCGGCGTTGCCCGCCAGCACGATCAGATCGGCCAGGGAGATCTTCTTGCCACCGGCCTGCGCCCCATTGAATTCGTTCTGGATGCTTTCCAGGGTCGCGAGCACAGCAGCCAGCTGTTCGGGCTGGTTGGCCTGCCAGAACTTCTGCGGGGCCAGGCGCAGCCGCCCGCCATTGGCACCGCCGCGCTTGTCCGACCCCCTGAAGGTGGAAGCCGCCGCCCATGCGGTGGACACCAGCTGCGCCACCGACAGGCCCGAGGCCAGTACCTTGGCCTTGAGCGCGGCGATGTCGCCGTCATCGACCAGCGGGTGGTCGACCTTGGGAATCGGGTCTTGCCACAGCAGCTCCTCAGCGGGCAGTTCCGGGCCCAGGTATCGCGACAGCGGGCCCATGTCACGGTGGATCAGCTTGTACCAGGCGCGAGCAAAGGCATCGCTCAGCTGGTCGGGGTTTTCCAAGTAGCGGCGCGAGATCTTCTCGTAGATCGGGTCGAAGCGCAGCGACAGGTCGGTGGTCAGCATGGTGGGGTTGCGCCGCTTGGACGGGTCGTGGGCGTCGGGGATGATACCGGCGCCGGCGCCGCCCTTGGGCGTCCACTGGTGGGCCCCGGCCGGGCTCTTGGTCAGCTCCCACTCGAAGCCGAACAGGTTCTCCAGGAAGTTGTTGCTCCAGCGGGTCGGGGTGGTGGTCCAGGTCACTTCCAGGCCGCTGGTGATGGTGTCCGGGCCCTTGCCGGTGCCGAAGCTGTTCTTCCAGCCCAGGCCCTGTTCCTCCAGGCCTGCCGCTTCAGGCTCGGGGCCCACGTTGTCGGCCGGGCCGGCGCCGTGGGTCTTGCCGAAGGCGTGGCCGCCGGCGATCAGGGCCACGGTTTCCTCGTCGTTCATGGCCATGCGCCCGAAGGTCTCGCGAATGTCCTTGGCGGCGGCGACCGGGTCGGGGTTGCCTTCCGGGCCTTCCGGGTTCACGTAGATCAGCCCCATCTGCACTGCGGCCAGGGGGTTCTCCAGGTTGCGGCCCTGCTCGGTACGGCTTTCTTCGTTGCCGTGCTGCTCGGGTTCGGCCACCAGGGTGCCCTCGCCCGGCGGCTGCATGGCTTCAGGGTCTTTGCCGTAGCGCGTGTCGCCACCCAGCCACTTGTTCTCCGAGCCCCAGTACACGTCCTCGTCCGGCGCCCACACGTCCGGGCGACCGCCGGAAAACCCGAAGGTCTTGAAGCCCATCGACTCCAGCGCCACGTTGCCGGTGAGCACGATCAGGTCGGCCCAGGAAATCGCCCGCCCGTACTTCTGCTTGATCGGCCACAACAGCCGCCGCGCCTTGTCGAGGCTGACGTTGTCGGGCCAGCTGTTGAGCGGCGCGAAGCGCTGCTGGCCGGAGCCGGCACCGCCGCGCCCGTCGCCGGTACGGTAGGTGCCGGCACTGTGCCAGGCCATGCGCACGAACAGTGGCCCGTAATGGCCGAAGTCGGCCGGCCACCAGTCCTGCGAGTCGGTCATCAGCGCGGTGAGGTCCTGCTTGAGGGCCTGGAAGTCCAGGCTCTTGAACGCCTGGGCATAGTCGAAGCCCTCGCCCAGCGGGTCGGCCTGGGGCGCGTGCTGATGCAGGATCTTCAGGTTGAGCTGGTTGGGCCACCAGTCACGGTTGGTGGTGCCACCGCCGGCGGCATGATTGAACGGGCATTTCGATTCAGTTGCCATGTGAGAGCTACCCTTGGTCGAGTTCATGTCGCCAGGCAGCCCTGCCAGGGCGCCGTGGCAACGTGCGAAATCAGTTACACAGGTTGCATCGTCAACGACTCGAACGGCTGAGCGCCGCGATCTTGTCTCTTCATCAGGATGGGTCGGCCAGCTGGCGCCGGCACCGAACTAAGGCTAGTTCGCCGCCCCCGAGTCGGCAAATAGCCGCAGTATTGGTGGGTGATAGCCATAATCTCTTATACGGAACCCGCCAGGGAGCAGAAGGTAGGACAAACGCTCGCTGAGCCGTGCACCGATAACGCAGGCGTAGTCAGGGCGAGCGACCACCCCACGGGAGGCTCGCCCCATGGACATGCGCCCGCGTTCAACCGCCATCCACGAGGCCGGTCACGCCCTGGCCGTGTGGTGGAACGGCCAGCCCATTGCACGGGTGACCGTGCTGACCCACGCCCAGGCCGCCAGCGGCCCGCTGATCGACCTGAACGGGCGTGCGCACTTTGCCGAGGGGCTGGTGGAGGCGGACTACCTGATCGTGCACCCGGCCTTCGCCGCCCGTGGCATTGCCGAGTACCTGCCCTCCCTCGTCGAACCCATCGAGCGCGACCTGCTGCACTGCTTTGCCGGGCCCGTGGCCGAAGCCATCCACCGGCACGCACGCTATGACCGGGTCTTGCGCGGCAGCGGCCGTGGCGACCGATGCCGCGGGCATGAACTGATCAGCCTGTTGCCCGCGCACAAGCTGCTCGATGCCGAGGCCCTGGCCATCGCCCGGTCCGGCTGCCTGGTACGCCGGTACTGGGCGGGGCTGGTAGCAGTGGCCGACCTCTTGCAGGCACGGGGCGTGGTGGACGGCGAGCGAGTCAGCGCGTTGCTGTGCCAGGTGACTGGTGAGTCACCGGCACAAGGGCCCGCAAGCCTGCGCGAACTTGACCCTGAGGGCAGGCCCGACCAGAGGCAGGCCACCCGGCAAAAGCGTTAGCGCTTTTTGCAATAGCGCAAAAAAGCTGAGCTACAGTCGTAAAAGGCGCATCTGATACGTATTTATCAGGAGAAACTGATCTGTATCCACGGATGTTCACATCATGCAGGGATGAGCAACGATGGATCACTGGACAACGGAGCAACTGCGTCAGCTGGTGTGCTCGAAGGACCTGGACAGCCAGTTGGCGCAATTGGAAAAGCTGCTTCGGTGCCTGGGTTTCGACTGCTACGCCTTCAGTTTCACCACCCCGACCTTTTCGATCACACAAAGCAACTGCCCCAACCCATGGGGCGAGCGCTACCGTCGCCATGAGCCTGCGGTCGTTGAGCCCCTGCTTGCGCACAGCCGGCACTCATCCTTCCCGTTGCTGTGGACACCAGAGGCTTTCACCAGCCCCCCCGAGTTGTGGGCAGGCGCGCAGGATCACGGCGTTTGCCTCGGCTGGACCCAACCCTTTCACGATGAGCACGGCAGGTTCAGCAGCTTGAGCGTGGTACGCCAACACCCGCCCGTGACCGTCAATGAGCTTTACCGCAAGGGGGCCGCGGTGCTGTGGCTGGTGCAGGTGCTGCATGCGACGGCGGCCGCTCTGGTGAATGACCCGCAGGGGCCGTCATCATCCGAGTGACCCGCAATGGGGTTCGCCAGCGCCACATGGGATATCCTCGCTACCCGGCCCGTTCAAAGATCGAGTGGAAGACCCATTGAAACTGCTCAAGGAAAACAGAGAAATCCTCCTGTCTGGAGAGGAAGCCATCCACCTTGTCGCCGATATCGAATACATGCTCATTTCCCTGAGAGACATTGCCCGCCATTACTACAGGGATGTTGATGGCGACATCAGCCCAGGCGACAGAGCGCTGTATTGCGAAGAGACGACACGGTTCATCGATGAAAACCAGATCACCCGTCGACTGGCCGCCATGCGAAGAACAATCACTGAAAAGTTCGACCTCGCGCTGGGCTGCGACGACATGGATGACATTGAAAGAGCGGTGGCCGAGATGGACTACTGGAAGCCCAAACAGGCAACGTAGCCAGCTACGTTGCTTGCACAAAGGCAGGCATGAACCCTACTCGACCATCAACCCTCGACGCACCCGCCCCGCCCTTTTGTAGGCCCTGACCACCGTGTTGGTCTCACACGAGATGATCCCGTCCAGGGATCCCATGCGGGCGGTCGAGACGGTCCATAGATCATGGATATCACGGCACAGCACATGCCAGAACAGCTGCGAGCCGCCACTGGTGCCAAACAGGCAACGCGTGTGTTCATCCTTCGCCAGTTCCTGGGCAATGCCCTCCGCCGCACCCGGTCGAGTCTGCAACGACACAATCGCCTCTACCCCATAGCCCACCAGCAACGGCTCGAGCTCCACACGAAATGTCAGGGCATTGCTGTCGACGAGCCCACTCAGCATCCGCTGAACCTTCGGCTCACTGACTCCACATGTCTCGGCAAGCACGCCCAGGCTGGCCCTTCCATCCAGGGTCAGGGCGCCGAGTAACCGCATTTCGTCAGCACTCAGGCTCACAGGCCCGACCAGCACCGGCTCGGTAGGCACCGAACCATCAATACGCCAGCGGCTGGCTCGTCGGAACGACCTGAGCACCACTTGCGTCTGAACCTGCCTAACCCCCGGCACCAGCGGCAACTCCCGCACCACCATGTCAGAAAGCGCTTCCACGCTGGGCAGGTTGATCTCGGTGAAGATGTCGAACTCGCCCGTTGTCGCCATCACAACCTGCGTCTGTGCCCACTGCGCCAGGTGCTGCGCCACTTCGCTCTGACGACCGTCTGCTACCCGAATCCAGGCATGCAGCACCGGGCCACTCCCCACCACAACCGGGTCGAGCTCGCCGATCACCCGGATATACCCGTTGTCCATCAAGCGTTGCAGGCGACGCGAAAGCGTACGCTCCGCCACATCGCAGCCGGCGCTCAGATCCCGCCAGGTGCCGCGAGGGTTCGCCTGCAGTGCAATCAGGCAGGCCAGATCCGCGTCATCCAACGCAAAATGTCTTTTTTCATCCGAATCAACGGTTGACGAGACCATATCCTTACAATACCTTCGCTCAAGTGGCCAAATTAATACAAAAAAACGCCGCATATGTCTAAAAACAATTACAACTCAAACCCAAAGGCACAAGCCAATGAATTATGCGACTCAAACGTCCGAAGCGGCAAAGCCGCAGGTATCAACCGCGCGCAAAATTGCTGCTGGCAGCATTGGCAATGCGGTGGAGTGGTTCGATTGGACGATCTATGCGTCGTTCGCGGTGTTCTTTTCCACACAATTCTTTCCAAAAAATGACGAAACGGCGTCCCTGCTGGCGACCTTCGCGATTTTCGCCGTGGGGTTCTTCATGCGCCCGATCGGTGGCTGGGCCCTGGGGATCTACTCTGATCGCTATGGCCGCAAATCGGCACTGGGGGTCACCATCCTGCTGATGGCAGGCGGGTCCCTGATGATCGGCATTACCCCCACCTACGAGAAGATCGGCCTGCTCGCGCCGGTCTTGCTGGTGATCGCGCGCCTGATGCAAGGCTTGTCGCTGGGCGGTGAATACGCTTCAGCCTCTACCTACCTTGCCGAGTTGGCGCCGGACCACCGTCGCGGGTTCTTTTCGAGCTTTGTGTTCTTCAGCTCCGCCGCGGGCATTCTGACCGCCTCGGCGATCGGCTGGGCGCTGACCACCCTCCTCACCGAGGAACAGATGAGAGAGTTCGGCTGGCGCATTCCGTTCCTGCTCGGCGCCCTGGGCGGTATCGCAGGCATCTGGCTGCGTATGTCGGTACCTGAAGCAGAAGCCTCCACGCCGCCAACCGCAGACAAGGTAGAGAAGCAACCGCTGCGCACCCTGCTGCGCGATTATCCGCGCGAGACCCTGCGGATCGTGGGCTTTTCGATCCTGAGCACCTTTGCCTTCTACCTGTTCGTCATCTACATCCCGACCTATGCCATCCGTGCGCTGCACGTGGAGTCCTCGACAGCGTTCGCTGCAAACACGGTTGCAATGGTCGCGTTCATGCTCGTGCACCCACTCTTCGGCATGCTCTCTGACAAGTTCGGGCGCAAGCCGCAACTGATCGTGTTCGCCCTGGGCTACCTGGTGTTCTTCTACCCGATCATCACCAGCATGCAGCCGACGTTCTCGTCGATCCTGATGGTGGAGCTGTTCGGCCTTATGCTCTACGCGCTCTATACCTCCATCGCCCCGGCAATCATGTCCGAACAGTTCCCCAGCCGCGTTCGCGCCGTCGGCATTGGTGCTCCCTACAACCTGATGGTGGCGCTGCTGGGCGGTACCACGCCGTATCTGCTGACCTGGCTGCAGAGCAACGGTCAGGAGAGCTGGTTCTTCTACTACGTGCTCGCAGGCGCCGCGCTCACGCTTGTGACCTTCATCAAAATGCCGGAAACAGCCGGAAAGCCACTGAAATAGTCACTGGCTCGAACAACGCCATGCAATCCCCGTCAACGAGTATCGGATACGGGGATTACCGACCCACACCGCTTAGAACCTAGAACCCATGCTCGAACGATCCGAAGCCCTATGTTTCCAGTCTGCCCTGCAGATTGCCCATCTGATCGCTACCCGGCAGATCACCTCGCGTGCCGTCACGCACTACTTTCTGGACCGCATTGCTCGCGGCAGCGAGCTCAATGCCTTTACCGCAGTGTTCGCAGAGCAAGCCCTGGCGGCAGCCGATGCCGCCGACAGTGCGCTCGAGGCAGGCCACCCTTTGAGTGCTTTGCATGGCGTACCGGTCGCCATCAAGGACAACATCGAAATCGCCCATACCCCGGCATCGGCAGGTTCGTTGAGCCGCCTGGGCACTGTCAGTGCCGTGACCAGCACCGTCGCGCAACGATTGCAGGCGGCCGGAATGGTTATCCTGGGCAAGACCCAGATGACCGAATTTGCGTTCGGCCTGTCCGGGCAGAACCCGACCCGAGGCACGCCCTGGAACCCGTGGGACACAACGCTGCATCGTGCCCCGGGCGGTTCCTCTTCAGGTGCGGCGGTTGCTGTTGCCGCAGGGCTTGTACCTGTTGCAGTGGGGGGCGATACCGGCGGATCGATCCGAGCCCCCGCATCGCTCAATCATCTGGTCGGCTTCAAGCCGTCCAGCGGGGTCATCAGCGTGCACGGTGTGGTTCCGCTTGCGCCCAGCCTCGACGTGCTGGGCCCGATCGCCCGTGATGTTGGCGACGCCCATGCACTCACGGCCATCCTTGCCAGCCCGTCTACCGGCAGTGGGTCGAGCGTTCAGGCCGACCTTGCAGGTGAGCTGGTACCAGCCAAGCCGGGCACGGTGTTCGTACTGGACCAGAGCGCGTTCCCAAGTGCGCTGTCCGTGGGCGCTCGCCGGGTATGGGATCAGGCCCTGGGCACCCTGGAAAAGGCCGGCTGGACGCTCCAGAGCTGGGTTCCAGAGGATGAGTTGAACATCGGCCGGCTGTCCGAGTGCAACTCGATGATCATTGCCTATGAGGGGTATCGCGAGTTCGGCCACCTTGCACATGACCCTGCGCAGCCGCTCTGGGAGGTGGTGCGCAATCGCATCCTGGCCGGCGCGGCCATCAGCCGTGACGACTACGAACACGCCGTTGCACAGCGTGCCCACGCCGCCGAGGCCTTCAGACGAGCGATCGGCTCATCCGGTGTTCTGCTGATGCCGGTCAGCGGTCACGGGGCCCTGCCTCTTGATGACCAGGACGCTGCTCACGTGAGCATCGGCACGTTCAGCCGCGCCAGTAACTACCTCGGCACCCCGGCAATCGCACTACCCGCCGGATTCGATGAAGCACAGATGCCGATTGGCGTGCAGCTGCTGTCACCGGTATCTACCGACATGCACTTGCTGAACATGGCGAGCGCCATGGCGCCTGCACTGCTGCTTGACGAGCGCAAGCCCGAGCTGGGGCGGTGGGGGCTTTAAGCCCGGAACAACACTCGCGTAGCACCTGGCGCAACGTCTTCAGTGATGTTGCGCAGGTGTCATCCAGGCAGACCATCGCCGTGCGCTGCGATCGTCAGGCCGTTGCAATGCGAAGACTTTTCTACCCATCTCCGGTACTGGCGAGTGCGAAAGGCCATGGCGGCCTGTTGCAGGATCAGCGCGAGCAACGGTGAAACACTCGGGTCGGGATTTTTATTGCGACTGAGTTTACGCAGTTGAAACTTCACTACAGCCATGTTCGCCAAGGCCGCCATGGCTTTGTTTTTCCAGGTGATCGGCGGCAATTGCGGGGCATTGTCGTTGCCCGCCAGCCACTGGCGAGGCAGGTGCGGGTCGATAGCAAGGGCGGTTCCGATGCCCACCATGTCCACACCGCTCTGCACGACGCTTTCGGCCACCGGGCGGCGGCGTATACCGCCAGTGACCATCACCGGCATGTTGGCGACGGTTTGGATATCACGGGCGAACTCGACAAAATAGGCTTCGCGAGCCAGGGTGCGACCATCGCGCGCATCACCCTGCATGGCGGGTACTTCGTAGCTGCCTCCCGATAACTCCACCATGTCCACGCCCAGGTCGTTGAGCAACTCAACCACCTTTTTCGCGTCATCGGCGGTGAATCCTCCGCGCTGGAAATCGGCGGAGTTCAGCTTGACCGCCACTGCAAAATCCGCAGAAACCACAGCCCTGACCGCCTTGACGATTTCGAGCAACAGGCGCGCCCGGTTTTCCAGAGGGCCACCCCACTCGTCCGTCCGCTGGTTGGTCAACGGCGAAAGGAACTGGCTCAACAAATAGCCATGGGCAGCATGAATTTCCACACCAGTGAATCCGGCCTGCTCGCCGAGGCGTGCGGTATTCGCGAAGCGCTGGACAACCTCTTCGATCACGCCTGGGGTCATCGCATGAGGTGTGGCAAATCGCCTGGACATGTTGCCGAGATCCAGCGGCACGGCTGACGGGGCCCAGGTCTTTTGCCCAAGATTGGACTGCATCTGGCGACCGGGATGATTGATCTGCAACCAGAACTGCGCACCGCCGGACCGACCTGTACGCGCCCAGTGCTTGAACTTGTGCAGTTGCTGATCGTCTTGCAACACCACGCCACCCGGTCCGGTCATGGCGCGGCCGTCGACCATAACGTTGCCGGTAATGATCAGGCCGGCACCACCGTCGGCCCATGCTTGATAGAGACGCAGCAAGTCCTTGGAAGGCGCCTGATCGGCGTCCGCCATGTTCTCCTCCATGGCAGCTTTGGCGATTCGGTTCTTGATAGTTGAACCGTTGGGAAGCATCAGGGTGTCGAACACATTCATGGAGCAGCCCTCAACTGAAGAGGAGGCCACCTTAAGATTAAAGTCAACTTTAAGGTCAATACCCTTTTGCGCAGTGCAGCAGTGGAGTTTGACCTTAACGCACCGCACGCTTGCCCGGCGCTTTGCCAATGCCTTCTTCACGCAGGCGATTGATCAGCATTTGCGCATTTTCCGCGCACGCCATGCTTTCGGGCTTACCCTCGATGCCCTGGATGACGAGCAGAAGCTGCGCTTTGTTGTGGGCTAGCCGTTGCTGTAGAACAGCAATTTCCTCAACCTTTTGCTTAAGCCCGCTGAGCAATTCATCGTGCTGCCAACCGCTGGCATTCATCGGCATCAACTGCCGAATTTCTTCCAATGAAAAACCCGCCGCCTGCGCTGCGGTGATGACCTCCAACACCCACTTGGTATCAGGCGCGTAGTCCCTGTAACCATTTGCTTTGCGCTCGACAGATTTGATCAAGCCGCTCGACTCGTAGAACCGGATGCGTGAGGGCGCCAAACCACTGATTTTCGCCAGTTCGCCTATTCGCATAACCCACCCTGAACACTCTGTTGACCTTGAAGTTGACTTTAAACCTAAAGCCATCGGGGCGGCCAACCATCACGCATTGAATTCAGGCTCGACCACTGTCTACGCCACTGGCATCAGCGCTTCGTCACGCCACTGTTGATGCAACAGTTCTGGAACGCCAGCCATACGCCAACACCATCAGCAGCCCCAGAGCACCCATCGACGCTCCGGCCAGGGAAATGGCCGGATAACCCAACCCGGCGTTGATCACCGCTCCGCCCAGCGCTGCGCCAATCGCGTTGCCAAAATTGAAGGCGCCAATGTTCACCGCAGAGGCAAGATTGGGCGCGTCCTTCGCTGCTTCCATCACACGCATCTGCAGTGGCGGCACCAGGGCGAAACTGGCGATACCCCATATCAGGATGGCCAGAGCGGCCGGCACCGCCCAACGCATCAGCAGGGTGAACGCCAGCAAGACGAGAATCAGAACGCTTAGCGAGACGATCAAGGTGCGATCTATCGAGCGGTCGGCGGCCTTGCCGCCCCACAGGTTGCCCAGCGTCAACCCCACCCCGAAAAGAACCAGCATGCCAGTGATGTAGGCGGTGGAACCATTGGTCTCGCTGCTGAGGATCGGCGCGATGTAAGTGAAGACAGTAAACATCGCGCTCGACCCGACTACGGTCAGGGCCAACGCGCCCAGCACCGGACCGCGCCCCAGTACTCGAATTTCGGCCATTACACCGACGCTTTGCGACGTCTTCAGGTTAGGCAGGGCGAACCATAATGCGGCCATGGTCACCACGCCGAGGCCGGTAATTCCCCAGAAAGCGGTGCGCCAACCGAACAGCTCACCAAACCAGGTGGCCAGCGGCACACCGCCGATGGTCGCCAAGGTCAGGCCCATGAACATCGCCGCCACCGCCCCGGCACGTTTTTCCGGGGCGACCACGCTGGCGGCGACGATGGAGCCAACGCCAAAAAATGCACCATGGTTCAGTGAGGTCACCACCCTGGCGACCATGAGGCTGTAGTAATCGGTGGCCAGGGCTGACATCAGATTACCCAAGGTGAAAATCCCCATGAGCCCGATCAGCAGATAGCGTCGGGGAATCCTGCCGGTGGTCAGGGTCATCAGCGGTGCACCGAGCAATACGCCCAGCGCATAGGCACTGACCAGCAACCCGGCAGCGGGAATCGAAACGCCCAGATCCTGAGCTATACCCGGCAACATGCCCATGGGGGCGAATTCTGTTACGCCGATGCCAAAGGCACCGATGGCAAGTGCGACAAGTGGTGGATTGATACGCATGGAAGGCTCCTTATCTATGCCGCCAATGCTACGATGCAGTTTTTTAACGCGGTAGATAGCATTTTTGGCAATCACCTTTGCGCAGGAGGCACAAGTGGACTTCAACGGCAGGTCAGGTGAAATGAGCGTGTTCACCACCGTGGCGCATGAAGGCAGCCTGTCGGCCGCGGCGCGTGCACTGGGCGTGACACCCTCGGCAGTCAGTCGGGTCATCGCGCGTACCGAGCAACGCCTTGGCACCCGCCTGCTGTTGCGCACCACCCGAGCGCTCGCCTTCACTGCCGAGGGCGAAGCGTTCCTGCGTGGCGCCCGGCGTATCCTGGCCGATATGGACGAGGTCGAAGCAGCGATCGCTGACCAGGGCGTGCCCAGGGGGCGATTGCGGGTCAGTGCCGCCCTTGGCCACGGGCGGCTGGCCATCGTCCCGCTGGTGGCAGCATTCAGCGCCCGTTACCCGAACATCGTCGTCGACCTTACCCTCGGCGACGAAGTGGTCGACATTCTCGGCGGGCAGGCCGATGTCGCGATCCGCTTCGGCCATCTGCCCGACAGCCCGCTGACCGCGCGCAGGATCGGCGACACCGGCCAGGTAGTGGTGGCATCGCCCGAGTATCTGCAGCGCGAGGGCATCCCCACGGAGCCGGAAGACTTGTTTCAGCACAATTGCCTGCGCTTCAACTTCCGGCGTGCCGAACCCAACTGGCCGTTCATCCGCGATGGAAAAGAGTTTTCCCTGAAGGTCAGCGGCAACATCGAATGCAGCAGTGGTGAAGCGCTGGCACAACTTGCGCGAGTAGGTGCCGGCATTGCACGTATCGGTGAGTTCAGCGTGCGCGAGGATCTGCAGCGCGGCGCCCTGATTCCGCTGCTGGAAGCCTGGAACCCTGGGGACCAGGAACCTATTCATGCTGTGTTCGTCGGCGGGGCGGCAATGCCGGCGCGGGTGCGATTGTTCGTGGACTTCTTGCTGGAACATCACCGGATGTAAGCGCTTGATCTGAAATTTCCGGGTACTTGTGGTGTTGAAGTCTCGAAAATGTCGTTACCTCACCAGCATCGATGCTGAAACGGTAACCCCTCCAGCTTCCCCACAAGCCAGAACCTTGAATACCCACCCCACCCCGTTAACCTTCGCCCATCGCTTTTTGTGTCTGCTGTTTCGTGTCATGGCAGCTGTGCGTGGGGCGCATTCGTGCGCGCCGGGTTCCTTGATTCCCGGTCTACCAACCTGCGTACAGCGCCACCCTTCGTCTGGTAGCGATAGGTGTCGGCTCCACCAATCAAGGGAGCTGCACAATGACAAGAATCGTCCCCGAACCCCGCGTGTTAATCCCCGCAAACCACCTACACCGCCTTCGGCTGTAGCAACGGAAACCACCCTCCCCTGTTTTCCGTCTGCGAAGGCATCGAACTCGAAGATGCGTTGGTCCATCTGTCGCTACAGATCCAATGCGCCAAGGAGATGGCGACAGGCCGAGGTCGGCCAGAAGCAGTCATTCGTGAGTTGCCATCAGCAGTCAGTATTTCGATACGCAGTCGGGCGCGACTCCTTAATCGGTGATAATCGCCAAATAAAAAAGGAGTGCCTCTGTAAAGGGCACTCACTCCTGTTTACTCGCAATGCTAAATCGCTTGGTTTTGTTCAAGCGCTGTGGTTTACCGGTGCGAACTCTGCTTTCACAAAGTAGGTTTTTTCTTCGGTTTCCAGATTCGATATACCGGCCTGCGCACCAACCTCTACTAGCTTTGCCCTGACTGACAGTTCCAAATTTTTGTCTGTGGAGAATGACGTGTTTTCTTTAATTTCTAGGGACGCGGTCAGACAGCCGCCCACTTCGCGTGCAAATACGACCGCCTTCCACGAAGGCTCATACGGCAGCCAAAAGAAGCTCTCACGATCGACTTTGCTATCTGCTTTCCAAGGCTTGCCGGTTAACGAGAACTCACGTGTATCGAGTGAATCAGTATCGCATTCAGTTTTACCTGCGTAACTGACTGCGCCTCCACCCATAGGGCCAACTTGCACAGATGCTTCTGCGCTGATGGAGCCGCGCGTTTTATCGGATACTTTCTTGGTGATGCTGATTTTGGTCGCTCCGAGTTGAACCAATAGCTTGACCAGTTCCGATTCGCGCTCCTCCAGCAGGATTGCGTCATAGCTATCACTGGGAATGTAGAGGTTCTTGTTATCCGGGTTCGAGTAGTCGGACAGTGGGTGTTTGCGGTAAGCCTTGCCAACGACTGGGTGCCCTGGCTGGAAACGATAATCAGCCTCTTTAGCTTGGGTGCGGGAAAGCGAATGGCGTTGTACGTAAGCAGTGAGCAAACGTGTTTCTTCGGCTATGGCTTTAGCTGGGGCAGATTCATCAGTTGTGGCGCTACGATCTTTGGCGTCTATTGATTCACCCGCGCCTGCAACACCGGCAGCGGTGGCCGCTGCGCCAATAATCATAGAAATAGGCAGGATAGGAATAAGGAATGACGATGCTACAGCCGCTAAGCCGGAGTATGCAGTTTTTCCAATCAGCGGTGTTGTATTTTGGCCAGGAAGTGTGAAGTTTGGAGTGTAGCCGCTATCATTTGGCTGGGAGGTGTCGGAGGAAAAATGATCTTCTACGATGTAAATGAGATCTAGCATTGGGTAACTCTCCTTGTTGGCCAAACACATGGTTGCCCGGCCGGCATTTAGTGATCGTCCCTTGCCAGGGAAGTGTGTATTGATGCTTTGTTTCGGCCTTGCTCGAGGATTCTTGAATCGCCCCTGATTTCCTATACGCTTTTCACTGGCTGCTTCTGGCCGAAAGCAGCCTTCACCAAAAACCAGGTATCGATCGATATACGCATAGACAGCCTCAACCACCCCGCCCTTGAATATCCCCCCAATCCTCGCTACCCTTCGTCTCGCCGCTGCCAATTCAGCGGCCGGGTCTGCAAGCCCGCCAAGCAAAAGGCGCACAGCGCCACCTGAAAGTCATTGGCGCTTTTTTGTGCCCGTGGTTTCGATTTATGGTGGCTACGTGTGGGAGACCTTCGGGTCTGCCGGGTTCCTTTTGCCCCGGTCTTGCAGACCCGCACGTAGCCGCCACCCTATCAACTGCAAGTGATGGCTGGCGGTTCCACTGCAAAAGGGAGCTGCACAATGACAAAAATCGTCCCCGATCCCCCGCTTGTTAATCCCCGCAAAACCGCCTACACCGCCTTCGGCTGTTGCAACGGAAACCACCCTCCCCTGTTTTCCGTCTGCGAAGGCATCGAGCTCGAAGATGCGTTGGTCCATCTGTCGCTACAGATCCAATGCGCCAAGGACACCACCGCACAAGCTTGCGAACGCGCCGACGCGCAGTTCAAGCACCTGCTGGTGGCAGCGCAGCAGTCGCTGGAGATGAGCACCGTGTTGATCGACACGGTGCTGGACGGCATGGAGGCGCAAGCGGTAGACGCGTAACGACGAGACACCCGGGCCGCAGACGCGGCCCACTGATAGGGGTGCCTATGCGCCATGTAGGAGCCGGCTTTGCCGGCGAAGCGACGCGCGGGCAGCGCGCGGCCTAGAGAGCGCCATCAGATTCAAGGCATGCCCCCCAAACCCAGATGCAATTTCAAGACAGGTGACTGGGGATGTCTTCAGAAAGGCCACCAAAGGATCGCGGTGAGGTTATCAGGTGCCAGTCAATGCTGTTGTGCCGGTCACAAGATCGAGCGCCGCGAGCGCGGCGCTTCGCCGGCAAAGCCGGCTCCTACATGGGCTGCCACGTGCCAACGCCTGTGAGATTCGAGTTGCCAGCCACCACAACTACACCACCAGAATCGCCTCATGCACATCAATTGTCGGAATCGGCACCACACAACGCCGCATGTCGAGCCACTGGCGCATCTTGCAGGCGTCGAAAATCTGGCCCTCGTCCATCATCGTCAGGATGAGCTTTTGAGACATGTGGTAACACCCACATTTCAGGCAACGCCGCCCTTCCCACCCGGCTGGGCAGTCGATGGCCTCGGCGTGGCCGGCGCAGATCAGACAGCTCATGCAACCCCCTGATTGTTTTTCTGGGCGGGAAGGAACGTGCTGGTTACACCACAAAAAACAGCGTTCGAAAAAGGCATGAAAATTCCGTGCCAAGGCACGTATCTCGACAGATGGCAGCTGTTTCGGGCACCCGCCTCACTGGCCCCTGCGAAGGTCGTCGATCAGGGTCTTGTACCCGGCCACCTGCTGCTTGACGTAGGTGCGCAATTGATCACCGGTCATGGCGAACGGCAGCAGCCTGAAGCCGCTGCGAAGCTGGGCGAACTGTTCCGAGGCCAGTAGCTGGTCGAAGGTGTGCTTCCACCAGGCATAGTCCTCGTCGCTGACCCCGGGCCCCAGATAGAAGCCCCTGACCACCGGGCAGACGATGTCGTAGCCCTGTTCCCTGGCGGTGGGTACGTCCTTGAGCTCACCACCCAGGCGTTCTTCCGAGAGTACGGCCAGCAGGCGCATCTCGCCGCGCTGCAGGTGCGTGATGACCTCGAACGCATCGGTACTGCTGACTTCGATGTAACCGCCCAGCAACGCCGTGGCGCTTTCGCCGCCGCTTTCCAGGGCGATGTAGCGCAATTCGCCAATATCGATACCCGCGGCCTTGGCGAGCAACGCGGCCTGCACCCAGTCCTGCCCGCCGGCAGTGCCGCCGGAGCCGAACAGCACCTTGCGCGGCTGCTGCTTCAGCGCCTTGACCAGGTCGTCGAGGTTCTTGTACGGGGAGTCGCTTCTTACCGCGATGGCGCCATAGCTTTTGCCCAGGGCGGCGACCCAGCGTACCGCACCCTCGTCGAAGCGCCCGAACTTGCCCTGGGCAAGGTTGAGCAGCGACCCGCTGGACCATGCGATCAGGGTGCCCGGCTCTGCCGGCCGTTGCGCGATGATGGTGTTGTAGGTCACCGCCCCGACCCCACCGGGCATGTAGGTGATCTGCATGGGCTGGTCGAACACCTTGTTCTGGGCCAGGGCTGTCTTTATCAACTGGCACATCAGGTCCCCACCGCCACCCGATGAACCGGGCACGATGCACTCGGGCAAAGACGGCGGCGCCGCAAGCAACGAAGTGGCGAACAGGGAGCAAGCAATCGAGCAGATACTGCGCAGGAAAAACGTCATGGCGGTCGCCTGTTATTGTTTTTGGTATGACTTGGCAGTTGCACACCGGGCGGGTTGTCGCCAGTGCACAACTGCACGTACCAAATCTTAGGCTGTGTAGCTTTCTCCAACCTTGCAGCAAGGCAGCGTACGCTGCCCGCGCCATGACTGCAAAACCGGCACCACGGCAGTTACGCAGCGCCTGCCTGGCGGCCGACACTCAGTTGCAACTGGGCAACGCGCCCGATCTGCTCCCAGTCGATCTGCAGGCCCAGGCCCGGTTGCTGCGACACCGTCACCTGCCCTTGCGCGTTGGTGCGGATCGGGTTGGCGGTGGCGAACTCGAACAGCTCGACCTCGCACGCCTGTTCGAAGTAGCTGCACACCGGCTGCCCCAGCATCAGGTGCAGGTTGGCCGCCTGCGCCAGCGAATGCCCCCAGCTCTGCAGTTCGACCTTGAGCCCGCTGGCCGCAGCGTGGTGGATGATCTTCAGCGCGGGGGTGATGCCGCCGCAGGTCATCACATCCACCCGCACACGGCTCCAGCACTGCTGGCTGGCGGCAAACGCCACCAGCTGGCTGTCGGTGATGGCGTTGCCGGCGGCCAGCACCGGCACCTGCAGCCGCGTGCTCAAGTGTCGGTACCCGACCAGGTCGTAGTCGTCCAGCGGCGCCTCGAACCAGGCGTAGCCCAGCTCGCCCAGCACCCGCCCGACCTTGAGCGCGGCGTCCAGGTCGTAGCGCTGTTCCACGTCCAGCATCAGCGCCAGGCCCTTGTCGCCGTGGGCCCGCTGAACCTGCTCGAGCAGTTGCAGGTCGCGCGCCGGGTCGCACCAGCAATGGAACTTGATGGCCGCAAAGCCCGCCTCGACCAGTTGCTGCACGGCGTCCACATAGGCCTGCGGCGTGGCCAGCACCGGGGTGCTGGCGTAGGCGTCGATGCGCTCGCGGTAGCCGCCCAGCAGCCTGAACAGGGGCAGGCCCGCCGCCTGCGCCGCGATGTCCCACAGCGCCACGTCGATCAGCGCCTGGGCCTGGGCCGAGCGCGCATAGGCCCTGGGCTTGAAGTGCATCCACAGCCCTTCGCGCTGCAGTGCCGAGCGCCCGAGCAGGTCGGGGATCATGTCACGCAGCGTCTCGGCCAGTACCGCGTCGGGGTGGTGCGTGGTGTACGAATCGGTAGCCGCCACGCCGACGATTCCGTCGCAGGTGCTGATGCGGATGAAGGTGTGCGTGGTGCACGGCGCCGGTTGCTCCGGGGTCCAGGTGGAGCCGCGCAGCGGCGGCGCGCACACGAATACCTCGACCCGGTCGATGATCTGGTTGTGCATTGGGGGCCTCCCGCCTCTAGGTGCGAACGCGATAACGCTCGATCATCGCCTCGTCCAGTATCACGCCAAGGCCTGGGCTGTCGGGCACGCGCACATGGCCGTCCTCCAGCGCCAGCAGGTTGCTCACCAGGCCACGGAACAACGGGCTGTCGCTTTGCGAGTATTCGATCAACTCGCCAAACTCGCTGGCCGCCAGAAAGTGCACGGTGGCTGCCAGCAGGATGCCGGTGCTGAAGCCGTGGGGCACCAGTTGCGCGCCGTGCAGTTGCGCCAGTTCATAGATGTGGCGCATCTCGCTGATGCCGCCGCAGCGGGTGATGTCGGGCTGGATGATCGCCGGGCGCGAAGCCTCCAGAAAGTGACGGAACTCGTGCCGCGTGGCCAGCCCCTCGCCGCCGGATACGCGCAGCCCGGAGCGCTCGGCCAGGTACGCCAGGCCGCGGGTGTCGTCCGAAGGCAAGGGTTCCTCGATCCAGTTGAGGTTGAACTGGCGCAGTGCATCGCATTGCACCAGCGCGTGGGAGTAGTTGCGCCAGCGCCCCACCAGGTCGATCTGCAGTTGCACGTCGTCGCCGATCTCCTCGCGCACCAGTTGCAGCAATGCCTTGTCCCTGGGCAGGTCTTCGCCAAAACCTGCGCCGCCGAGCTTGATGCTGCGCAGGCCCTGGGCCAGCAGGCCGCGTACCCGCTCGCGGTTGCCGGCCTCGTCGGGCCGCGGGATGAAGGTGCCGTAGGCGGCGATGCGCTCACGGTACTTGCCGCCGAGCAGGGTGTGCACCGGCACGCCGTAGTGCTGCCCGGCGATGTCCCACAGGGCGATGTCGAGCGCGCTGATGGCATGGATGGCCACGCCGCGCCGGCCCATGTATTCGCAGTGACGGTACATCTTCTTCCACAGCCGGTCGATTTCCAGCGGGTTCTCGCCGACCAGGATGTCGCGCAGCCCCTGGCAGGTTTCATGGGATGCCGGGGTTTCGATCAGGGCCTTGACCACGGCCGGCGAGCTGTCGGTTTCACCGATGCCCAGCAGGCCGCTGTCGGTGTAGATGCGCACGATCAACGCATCCTCACCCCACTCGCAGGGCTGGTCGAGCGCAGGCACGCGCAACCAGATCGCTTCTACATCGACTATTTTCATTGCAGGTTTTCCAGAGTTTTCGGGGCGCCCTGGCGAGCTTGGCGAGGGGCCTGTTCGGCGTCGCATGCAGTGCTCTGGGCCAGGCGGGCGGACTGCGCTTCGATCAGGTGTGCGGGCATTGCCGCGTAGTCTTCGCGCAGCCACTTCAGCAGCCCCCAGATCTTCACCATGAGGATGAAGATGAACGGGATGGCGGTGAGGATCACGGCAGTCTTGAGGGTGTTGAGCGAGGCATTGATGTACAGCATCGCCAGCGGCAGCACGGCCAGCATCAGGCACCAGAACAGGCGCAGGCTCGGCGACGGGTCCTGGCCTTCACGCAGGTTGCGGGTGCTGGTGGCGGCCACGGTGTAGGCCACGGCGTCCAGGTGCGAGGCCAGGAACACCAGCATGAGCAGGAAGTACACCACCGACAGCAGTTTGCCGAACGGCAGGCTGGCGAGCAGCATCGACACCGCCGCTTCGCCGCCGGCACCGCTGAGCATGGCCGGGGCATTGACCACATCGGTGACGAACTGGTGAATGGCAAAGCTCTGCAGGCTGCCGAAGAAGAACCAGCAACCGCCGCAGCCGCCCAGGATCATCGCCAGTACCACCTCGCGAATCGTGCGGCCCTTGGAGACGCGGGTGACGAAAATTGCCACGCCCGGCGTGTAGGTGATCCAGTACAGCCAGTAGAACACGGTCCAGTCACGGGAGAAGCCGCCGTCCCCGGTAGGGTCGGTGAACAGGCTCATGTGGATGAAGTTCTGCAGGGTCAGGCCGATGGCGTTGGCGATGTTGCTGACGCTGAACTGGGTGGGCCCCAGCAGCAGCACGACCAGGGCGAACAGCATGGTCATGCCGCAGGCCAGTTTTGCCAGGCGCTGCATGCCGGAGCTGATGCCGATGTAGGAGCTGAGCGAGAACACCAGTGTCACCAGGATCACCAGCGACGCCTTGAGCATGAAGCCGTCGGCAAGCCCGGTGAGGTCCGACAGCCCCTTGGCCACGGTGGAGGTGGTCAGGGTGGTGGTCAGCACCAGCCCGCCGAAGGTGGCGAACAGGAAGATCAGGTCGATGACCCGCCCGACCGGGCCGTGGGCCTTGTAGCC
This sequence comes from Pseudomonas sp. 8209, assembly GCF_028682105.1. Lineage (NCBI taxonomy): Bacteria > Pseudomonadati > Pseudomonadota > Gammaproteobacteria > Pseudomonadales > Pseudomonadaceae > Pseudomonas > Pseudomonas sp. 8209. Next base: position 90,789 of record NZ_JANIAH010000007.1, on the reverse strand, counting down.
GGTGATCGACTCGATGATGCCCGCCAGGCTCAAGCCTTTGTTCTTGCGCACATGGAAGTGATACGCCATCGCCAGCGAGGCGATGCCGTAGATGGCCCACGGGGTCACGCCCCAGTGGAAGAACGAGTAGGCGATGCTCATCTCCAGCGCCTGCTTGCTGGCGGCGGTGATGTTCAGGCCCGGGGTGAGGTAGTAGTAGGCCCATTCCATGAACGCCCAGTACATGGTCGCCGAGCCGAGGCCGGCGCAGATGAACATGAAGATCCAGCTCGTGTTCCTGTACTCGGGCTTGCCCTCGCCCAGGCGGATGTTGCCGTACTTGCTCATGCCCAGGCCGATCACCAGCACCACGCAGGCAAAGCCCAGTACCTGGACCAGCACGCCGAAGGTGGTGGTGGCACGGGTGAAGAGCTGATCGGCCAGTACCTTGGCCTGATCGGGGAACATCATCAAACCGATGACCGTCAGCGATATCACCACGATGCTGGTGAAAATCAGCGTCAGGTCTTTCTGGGTGTTCTGCTGCATAGTGAGTCCCAACTGTTGTAATTATTGGACAGACCCCCGTATTGGCGGGCTCGGCGGCTAATGTAAGCTGGTGCCCAGCGCCGAGAGAATCGCGATTTGGTAATGGACTAATAACGAAGTCTTATGAATAAATTCGCCCTGACCCGCCTGCCGCACATGACCCTGCTGCTGGCCTTCAAGACCGTTGCCGAGCACGGCAGCTTCACCCGTGCCGCCACCGCGCTGCACCTGTCGCAGTCGGCCATCAGCCAGCAGGTGGTCAAGCTGGAGGAGGCATTGGGGGTGACGCTGTTCGTGCGTTCGACCCGTACCGTGGCCCTGACCAGGGCCGGCGCCGCGCTGCTGGACGATATTCGCGCCCCCTTCGACCAGCTGGTGGCCGCCTTCGAGAAATGCGCGCGCAAGGCCGCACCGTCGGTGCTGCACATCGAGGCCGAGCCGGTGATGAGCGCGTTCTGGCTGACCCCGCGCCTGAAGCATTTCACCCAGCGCTTCCCCGCGCTGCGCATCCAGCAACTGCTGAGCACCCAGCGCGTCGAGTTTCCCGACGAGGTGGAGCTGGCGATCAAGTGGGGCACGGCCGACTGGCCGGGTTTCGAGACGCAGTTTCTGATGGGCCTGAACTACGTGCCGATCTGCTCGCCCGCATTGCTCGAAGGGCCCGACGCGCTGCGGGTGCCGGCCGACCTGGCGCGTCACCCGCTGCTGCATGACCGGCATCATCACGACTGGGAAGCCTGGCAGGCGCTGTACCCCACGCCAGGGCTGGAGGTGCGCAGCGGGCACGTGGTCACCGACTCCAATGTGCTTGCGCAGCTGGCGATCGAGGGGCATGGTGTCGCCCTGTGTGCGATCGAGCTGACCGAACGGGCGGTGCGCAGCGGCGAACTGGTGATGCCCTTCCCCGAGCTGGTGATGCCGCATCAGCTGGCGTATTACCTGCTGACCAAGCCGCACAAGCAGATCAGCGACATGGCCCGGCAGTTCATTGCGTGGCTGAAGGAAGAGGCAGGCAACGGGGCGTAGTGCGTGACTGGGTGCCCGATCAGCCCATCAGCTCGACATCCGGAATCGCCGCCACCGTGGTTTCGCGCAGCAGCGCCAGGAACTCGACGACATAGGGTTTCTGGCTGTCTGCCGGCAAGGTGGCAGCCCAGATATCCGAGATAAGCCCCTCGCGGGTGATGGGCCTGGCCGTCACGTACTGACGCTGGAGGTAGGTCTGCACGGCCCAGCGTGGCAGCACCGCAATGCCGCGCCGCGCTGCCACCAGCATCAGGATCGCGACAGTCAGCTCGGCGGTGCGGCGCACAGGCTTGATCCCCGCGGGCCGCAACAATGAGCGGACAATGTCCAGCGCGTCTTCCTCGATCGGATAGGTCACCAGGGTTTCGTCGATAAAGTCCTCGGCCGTCAAGAACTCGCGCAGGGCCAAGGGGTGGTCGTTGGCAACCAGTGCCACCAGCGGATAGCGAAACAGCCCGTGAAAATCGACCCCTTCCTCGTCCCTTTCGGAGCAGGACACCAGTGCAAGATCGGCGGTGCGCTGATGCAGCAGGCCAACGGGATCGTCGTGATAACCCGATACCAAGTCCACTTCCACCTCAGGCCAGCGTGCTCTAAAGGCATCGACTGCGGGCATGAGCCAGTCAAAACAGGTGTGGCATTCGACGGCGATACGCAAGGTACCGCCGGTGCCTTCGGCCATCTGCAGCAGGTCACGCGTGGTCTGATTAAGAATGGGCACCACTTTGTCGGCGGCTTCCAGCAGCCGCTTGCCAGCCGGCGTAAAGACCACCGGGGAAGACTTGCGAACGAACAATGGGGTGCCGAAAAACTCCTCCAGCGCCTTGATGTGATGGGACAAGGCGCCTTGGGTCAGTCGCATCCAGGACGCGGCGCGGGAGACGCTGCCACTGTCGCGCAGGGCCACCAGCGTTTGCAGGTGGCGAACATCGATCGGGATTCTGTCCATTAAATTTACTGAGGTTAAGTGACGATATTATTCGTTTGAATAATAGACCTGCGATTTTCATACTTCCAGCCTCGATTTCACCCAGGCAAGACAGAGGCTGCACGCAAGATGAAAAAAACACACATGCACAGGCAGGTCGGCATTCTGGCAAGTGCACAGGCCTTGTTCCAGACGGTTTCGGTTCTGGTGATGACCATCGGCGCACTGGCAGGCGCCCAGTTGACCCACCGCGCCGACATGGCCACATTGCCTATCGCCAGCATGTTCCTGGGCACCGCACTGGCGATGTTTCCGGCCTCGTCATTCATGGCAAACGCCGGGCGCAGGGCCGGCTTTGTACTTGGCGCGGCGCTGGGCGTGACCGGCGGCATGGTCGCTGCCGCCGGTATCTGGTTCGGCTCCCTGGCCCTGCTCGCACTGGGCACCTTCCTGGTCGGCACCTATCAGGCCTTTGCCCAGTTCTACCGTTTTGCCGCAAGCGAGGTCGCGGACGAGAGCTTGCGCCCCAAGGCCATCTCGCTGGTGCTGGCAGGTGGCATAGTCGCTGCACTGCTGGGGCCGGCGTTGGCGCGGTTCGGAGGCCAGTGGATAGGCCCGCAGTACTTCGGGTCATTTGTTCTGCTGACCGTCGTCGCCGTGTTGGGGCTGGGCGTGCTGCTGTTTCTGGATATGCCTGCCACCGAACCACCGGCGGCGGGCCTGGACAAGGGCCGGCCATGGGCACGGATCGTCCTGCAGCCGACCTACCTGGTAGCCCTGTTCGGCGCGGTGACCGGCTATGGCGTGATGATACTGGCGATGACGGCGACTCCGCTGGCGATGCTCCACCATCACCATCCGCTGGCCACGGCCGCCACCGTCATCCAGTTGCACGTGATGGGCATGTTCCTGCCCTCGTTCTTCACCGGCGCCCTGATTTCCCGGCTGGGTGCGGCGTGGGTGATGCTGCTGGGCGTGATGCTGCTGGCCTTGCACGTTCTGACCACCTGGTCCGGCACGGGCTTCAATGCCTTTGCCAGTGCTCTGGTTCTGCTGGGTGTGGGCTGGAATTTCCTGTTCATCGGCGGCACGGCCTTGCTGACCACAACCTACAGCCCGGCGGAAAAGAGCCGGGCCCAGGCGACCAACGACATGGCGATCTTTGCGGTGGGATTGACGTGCTCGTTTGGCGCCGGCGGCCTGCTCGACGTGTTTGGCTGGCAGGTGCTGAATGCGCTGCTGCTGCCTTGGCTGGGGCTTGCCGGCCTGATGATCGTATGGCGGCTCGTGGCTGAAAACCGCACCCGAACGCTACCGCAGGGCTAGGGCCGCACGGGGTGTGGCACCCGGGATGATCCGGCAAGCACTCCAGCTCTTGTATAGACTGGGTCTGGACGCGCCTCATCACTGACGGGATTGCACGATGAATCACCGCTACACCCGCCTGGACAGGCTGGCCAGCAGTTCACTGCGCCTGAACATGGGGCTTGCCGTGCTCCTGGGCCTGGCGCTGCTGTTGACTGGCTTGTGCTACTGGGGCGTGAATCGCATGCTGCAGAAGCAGGAAGACACGGTGAAGTTTCACTTCGCCCGCCTGATGGAAAACATCCGCGAGCAGGAAGCCTTTCTCAGCGCCGTGTCGCGCAAAAGCGCCAAAGGCCAACTGCTGGGCGCCTCCAGTGTGCCGGTGGTGGTGCAACGGTCTTCGTCCAATGCCACCGGTGCGGTCTATGAAGAGCTCGAATATGCCTTCTCCCTGCCGTTCAGCGTGAAGATCAACCCGGCCAGGATCGCAGCCTCGCAACACGCCAGCGTCTCTACCCTGGGGGCGAACCTGGCCAACTACTACAGTGCATTCTGGTCGGCTTCGCACTATCAGTCGCCCCAGGTACTGCTGTTCAACCTGCCGGACAACTTCGATATCAGCGTACCGGCCATGGGGCGCCTGCGCGGCACGGGTCGGCCCCGACAAGAGGACTTCGATCGTGTGGTGCGCCAGGTGGGCAAGAGCCTGCACGACCACGCGCCGCAGGACCACCAGGTGCAGTGGGTGCCCTATGACGCAGGCCCCGATGCCCCTGCCACTGTGCTGGGGTATGTCGACATCGACCTGTCGGCAACCCGGCTGCACATTTCAGGGGCCAGCCCCTCGGTGGTGGTGGCGTCCATGTTCACGCTGGATCAGGTCAACAACATCGAACGCATCATACAGTGGTCGATCTACGATCACTTCAGCCTGATCGCCCCCACCCGCGAGGCATTGGTGGGCGAGTTCAAGCCCGATCGGGTGCTGCATGAAGGCCTGAACCTGAACGCTGACGGGCTGGTGTTCCGTGTGACAAGCCCGGGCGAGCAGCCCTGGACCGGCATCTATGTGATCGGTTTCAAAAGCTTTGTGGACTATGCCTTCTGGCCGCTGCTGGGGCTGGTTGCACTGATGCTGGCCGGATTGGGCGGCGGCTGGGCGTTCAATCACTGGTATCGCAAGCATGTGGTGTTGCCTGCCCACCGTGCACTTGAAGACATCGCCGAGAGCGAGGCTTTCAGTCGAGCCGTCATCGACACGGCGCCAGCCGGTCTGTGCGTGCTGCGTTGCAGCGACTACGCGGTGCTGCTGGAAAACCAGCACGCCCAGCAGTCCCACGGCAGCGCCACGCTGATCGGCGCCCTGCGTCGACAGCACGACCTGCCCGAGCGGGGCTCAACCGATCTGCAGGTTGAAGGCCGCCATTGGCACGTGAGCCTTGTGCCTACCCGCTACCACGGCGAAAACGCCTGGCTGTGTGCCTTTCATGACGTTACCCGGCTTGTCGAAGATGCCGCCAGCCTTGAACAGGCGCGCTTGGCCGCCGATTCCGCCAATGAAGCCAAGACACGTTTCCTGGCCACCATGAGCCATGAGATCCGCACACCGCTGTACGGCGTACTGGGCACCCTGGAGCTGATGGGGCTGACCGCGCTCGACCCGCGCCAGCAGCACTACCTGCAGACCATCCAGCGATCATCGGCCACCCTGTTCCAGCTGATCAGCGACGTGCTGGATGTGTCGAAGATCGAATCCGGACAGATGACCATCGACGATCTGGACTTCTGCCCTCTGGAGATGATCGAGGCCACACTCGGCACCTACAGTGCATACGCCCAGGCCAAAGGCTTGCAACTGTATGCCTGCATCGATGCCGACCTGCCCGACCGGCTGCGCGGCGATCCGTTGCGCATTCGCCAAATCCTCAACAACCTGCTGAGCAATGCCATCAAGTTCACCGACAGCGGCCGGGTGGTGCTGCGGGCTCGGGTCGTGGAACAGGACAGCGAATACAGCCAGTTGCAGTGGCAGGTCAGCGATTCGGGACTGGGCATTTCCCAGGCCCAGCAGGTGCATCTGTTCGACCCGTTCTATCAGGTGCGCGACGCCAGCAGCGAGGCCGGCGCAGGCCTGGGCCTGTCCATCTGCCGCCGGCTCTGCGAACTGATGGACGGCCAGCTCGACGTGGTCAGTGCAATCGGGCTGGGCAGCAGTTTCACCCTGCAGCTGAAGCTGCCCCGCGCGCCCGGCGCACTCACCGACTGTCCTGAATTCGAGGCATCCACCGCCCCTGTGTACGTGCGCGCGCCCGTCCCGGAACTGGCCCGGCACCTTTGCGCCTGGCTCGTTCGGCTGGGGGTCGACGCCCGTCCGCTGGCCAGCGACATGGGTTCGGGCAACGACGCGACACTGTTGGTGGACATGCTCGCGTCCGGTCAAGCGTGGGCTGGCCCCCGGATCAACGCCGTACCGGGCGGGCCCAACCCACCCGACCACGACGCTGATGGCTGGGAGGTCGATGCCTACGACGTTCGCGCGATCGCCAGGGCGGTGGGCCTGGCGCACGGCGGTCACGACACGCAGCACAGCGCCTGGCCAGCGGGCACCCGCCAGCCACTGGACCTGCGGATTCTGGTAGCCGAAGACAACCCCATCAATCAGGCGATCATCAAGGAGCAACTCGAAGCCCTGGGCTGCGTGGTCACGGTGGCGTTCAACGGTGAGCAGGCACTGGCACTCTGGGCGCCCGGGGCGTACGACCTGGTGCTCACCGACGTCAACATGCCGGTTATCAATGGCTATGAGCTGACCCAGGCATTGCGCCAGCAGGATGCCGACCTGCCCGTGATCGGCATCACAGCCAACGCCATGCGCGATGAAGGCGAGCGCTGCGCGGCCGTGGGCATGAACGCCTGGATGGTCAAGCCCCTGAACCTGCACACCTTGCGCACTCAGCTGTTGCAGCACTGCGAGCTGGTTCTGCCGCAGCCCTTCACCGAGGTCGACGACGCCGCCACCACACCATCGAGCGACGTCGACACCGTCCACGTTCCGCCTGCGATGCGAAAACTGTTCATCACCTCGATGCGCGACGACCTGCGCAAGATCCACGTCGCACTGGACAACGCCGATGCCGGCGTCCTGGCGCAGGTACTGCACAGCCTGGGCGGCGCCCTGTGCTCGGTTCAGGCGTTCACCCTGGCCACCTTGTGCGCCGAACTGGAATGCCAGCTTGCGGGGTCGCACATCACGCCGCAGCTGGCCCGGAAAGTACGCCAGGTGCAAACGCGCCTGGAGACCGTGCTGAACACACAGCAGGCCCTGGACGGTTGAAGCCGTCCTTTCTCACGTATTCGAAGAGGATTGTTGCGCAACGAAAAAAGGGCCACTTTTCAGTGGCCCTTCTTTCTGACGAATTACAGACCTTTCGATCTGTAGCTCCAAATACTGGAGCGGGAAACGAGACTCGAACTCGCGACCCCGACCTTGGCAAGGTCGTGCTCTACCAACTGAGCTATTCCCGCGTCGTGTTGATGGGGGCCATTCTAGCGATTTTAAAAACGCCGTCAACCCCTTGATTCAAAAAAGTTTATTTTATTTCAGAGCCTTCACGCAGGTGCGGCCAGGCTGCACGCAGGTAGTGCACCATCGACCACAGGGTCAGCCCCGCCGCCACCAGCAGCAGCGCATAACCCAGGCCTACCCAGAACCCCCACACCGGCGGATTGCCCAGCAGGATCACCAGCGCCAGCATCTGCGCCGCGGTCTTCCACTTGCCCAGGTTGGACACCGCCACATGGGCACGTGCGCCCATCTCGGCCATCCATTCACGCAGCGCCGACACCACGATCTCGCGACCGATGATGACCGCCGCCGGCAGCGTGAGCCACAGGTTGGCATGCACCTGCACCAGCAGCACCAGGGCCACGGCCACCATCAGCTTGTCCGCGACCGGGTCGAGGAAGGCGCCAAACGGAGTGCTCTGCTGCCACCGACGAGCCAGGTAACCGTCCAGCCAGTCGGTGGCGGCGGCAACGGCAAACACGCTGCTGGCGGCTATGTAGCTCCAGTGATACGGCACATAGAACAGCAGTATGAAGATCGGTATGAGCAGAACGCGTAGTACGGTAAGCAGATTCGGGATATTCATCGGCACAACTGGCTGCGAGGTGAGCGGGCATTCTACTCGCTATGCAGGCTGTCATAAATCGACTCGGCAAGCTTTTTACTGATTCCGGGTGCTTTGGCGATTTCTTCGACGCTGGCACGGCTCAGTTCCTGCAGTCCGCCAAAGTGTTTTAGCAGGTCGCGCCGGCGCTTGGGCCCTACCCCGGCGACGCCTTCCAGGGTCGAGGTGCGCCGCGTCTTGCCGCGCCGCGCGCGGTGACCGGTGATGGCGAAACGGTGCGCCTCGTCGCGGATCTGCTGGATCAGGTGCAGCGCCGGCGAGTCGCCCTTGAGGGTGAACTCGTGGGCCACGTCGTTGAGGTACAAGGTTTCGAAACCGGCCTTGCGCGTGGTGCCCTTGGCCACGCCCAGCAGAATCAGGTCGGGCACGGCCAGTTCCTGCAGCACGTCGCGGGCCATGTTCAGCTGGCCCTTGCCGCCATCCACCAGCAGCACGTCCGGCAGCTTGCCCTCACCGTCCTTGATCCGCGAGAAGCGCCGGGTCAGGGCCTGGTGCATGGCCGCGTAGTCATCGCCGGCGGTCACGCCCTCGATGTTGTAGCGCCGGTAGTCGGACTTGATCGGGCCTTCGGGGCCGAACACCACGCAGGAGGCCACGGTGGCCTCGCCGCTGGAGTGACTGATGTCGTAGCACTCCAGGCGCTGCGGGGTTTCATCCAGGTCCAGCACCTGGGCCAGCGCATCGAAGCGCGCGGCCATGTGCTGGCGGTTGGCAAGGCGCGCCATCAGCGCCTGCTCGGCGTTGGTCACGGCCAGTTGCTGCCAGCGCGCGCGGGTGCCGCGCACCCGATGGCTGATGGTCAGCTCGCGACCCCGCAGGGCCTCGACGGCGGCGCACAGGGCTTCGAAGTCTTCGTGCACCACGTTGACGATCAGCTCGGCAGGCAGTTCGCGCTCGGCGTTGCCCACGTAGTACTGGGCCAGGAACGCCGACAGCACCTCGGCCACGTCTTCCTCGATGCCCACCTGCGGAAAGAAGTTCTTGCTGCCCAGCACCCGCCCGCCGCGCACGCTGATAAGGTGCACGCACGCCCCGCCCGGGTTGACGAAGGCGGCCACCACATCCACGTCGCCGCTGCCGCCCTCCATGCTCTGCTGATCCTGCACGCGACGCAGCAAGGCGATCTGGTCGCGCAGCTCGGCGGCACGCTCGAACTCCAGGGCCATCGCGGCGCGCTCCATCTCTTCGTTGAGCTCGTTGGTCAACTGGTGGCTGCGCCCCTCCAGGAACATCACCGAGTGGCGCACGTCGGCGGCGTACTCCTGTGGCTCGACCAGGCCGACGCACGGCGCCTTGCAGCGCTTGATCTGGTACTGCAGGCACGGCCGGGTGCGGTTGGCGTAATAGCTGTCTTCGCACTGGCGCACGAAGAAGGTCTTCTGCAGCAGGCTCAGGCTTTCGCGAATGGCACCGGCACTGGGGTAAGGGCCGAAGTACCTGCCCTTGGCCTTCTTGGCCCCGCGATGGATGCCCAGGCGCGGGTAGTCGCCATCACTGAGGAACACATAGGGGTAGGACTTGTCGTCGCGCAACAGGATGTTGTACGGCGGGCGCCATTCCTTGATCAGGGTCTGCTCGAGCAGCAGCGCCTCGGTCTCGTTGGCGGTAATGGTGGTCTCGACCTGAGCGATGCGCGCCACCAGCGCGGCTGTCTTGGGCGCCAGGCCCGCCTTGCGAAAATAGCTCGCCAGGCGCTTCTTGAGGTTTTTGGCCTTGCCGACATACAGCAGGCGCGCGCCTTCGTCGAACATCCGGTAGACACCCGGACGTCCGCTGCAGGTCGCCAGAAAGGCACTTGAATCAAACGCTGGGGTCATATCAGAGGTTGGCGTCAACCATACCGTGGCGCACGGCCAGCAACGTCAGTTCCACGTCGCTGGTAACGGAAAGTTTCTCGAAGATCCGGTAACGGTACGTATTCACCGTCTTCGGCGACAAGCACAGCTTGTCGGAAATGATCTGCACCTTCTGGCAACCGACGATCATCAGGGCGATCTGGATCTCCCGCTCCGACAGGCTGTCGAACGGCGAGGCATTCTGCGGTTCGAACGACTTGAGTGCCAGCTGCTGGGCTATCTGCGGGCTGATGTAGCGCTGCCCGGCAAACACCAGGCGAATGGCCTGGACCATTTCACCCAGCCCGGCGCCCTTGGTCAGGTAGCCGGCCGCACCGGCCTGCAGCAGGCGGGTGGGAAACGGGTCTTCCTCGCACACGGTCACGGCCACCACCTTGATGTCGGGGTGGCTGCGCAGCAGCTTGCGGGTCGCCTCCAGGCCACCGATGCCGGGCATCTTGACGTCCATCAGGACCACGTCGGGCTTGAGTTCGCGGGTGAGTTTCAGTGCTGCCTCGCCGGAATCGGCTTCCCCTACCACCTGCAGGCCGTCGATGTCGGCCAGCATGCGGGTAATGCCCGTACGCACCAAATCGTGGTCATCGACCACCAGGACCCTGATCAAGCAGACACCTCGCGTTACGGTGTGAATTGTATCCGGCCACCTTAGCAAAAAATCGACCGGGTGAGCTAACTGTAAACGCCATCCGGCTGACGTCAATTTCCCAGCCTTCCTACGTGGCTTCCTACGCGGCTCATCATCACTGCAGCTTGGCTTCTGCCTGGATGAGCAGACCTGCCTGTACAGGCACAGGCCACGCATGAAACTGAAACTATGCCCGGCTCGCCACGCGGAGCACAAGCGGTGGCGAATGCAAAAAAAAGCAACGCCAATAAAACAGGCTGTTCACGCTCGCGATGCACTCATCAACACAACTAACCCGTCGCCCTATTGCAACTTTCAAAACATTAAGCTGAAACGGTTTACCTAATTAAATGAAGGCGATTTGCCACCATTAAAATTTATGTAAAAACCCCGTGGAAGCATTTTTTTGGCGCCATTAAAACACACCCAATACACATATCAATTTTTTGACGTCGAACTTTCTACAAACTATATGTAATTGTTTTTAAACGGTTTTTTAACTTTCACAAAACAAACTATATTTTTTTCTAGTTAATTTGATATGAAGTGTTGCCGTTCCAAAATTAAACGCTATAGGATGAAAAAAAGAGAGATAAGCCGCCGACGAACATCAACGTTCGCCGCGTTTCAGTTTGCGCCTGCCGCCTGAACATTTATCAACTACACAAGGGTTCGCTCAGGCGAACAGTGCTAAAGGGATCTCTATGAACATCAGTATTTTCGGGCTCGGATATGTAGGTGCCGTGTGCGCCGGGTGCCTCTCGGCACGTGGCCACAATGTGGTGGGGGTGGATATCTCCCCGGCCAAGATCGACATGATCAACCAGGGCAAGTCGCCCATCGTCGAGCCGGGGCTCGAGCAGCTGTTGCAACAGGCCGTGCAGCAAGGGCGCCTGTACGGCACCACCGACGTACAACGCGCCGTGCTCGACACCGAACTGTCGCTGCTGTGCGTGGGCACGCCCAGCAAGAAGAACGGCGACCTCGACCTGGTGTACATGGAGGCCGTATGCCGCCAGATCGGCGAAGCCCTGCGTGACAAGGCTGGCCGTCACACCGTGGTGGTGCGCAGCACCGTGCTGCCAGGCACGGTCAACAACGTGGTCATCCCGCTGCTCGAGCAAGCCTCGGGCAAGAAGGCCGGCGTCGATTTCGGCGTGGCGGTCAACCCCGAGTTCCTGCGTGAAAGCACGGCCATCAAGGACTACGACTTCCCGGCCATGACCGTGATCGGCGAACTCGACACCCAGTCGGGCGACATCCTGCAATCGCTGTACGAGGGCCTGGACGCCCCGGTGATCCGCAAGTCGATCGAAGTGGCCGAGATGATCAAGTACACCTGCAACGTGTGGCACGCCACCAAGGTGAGCTTCGCCAACGAGATCGGCAACATCGCCAAGGCCTCCGGGGTGGACGGACGCGAGGTGATGGACGTGGTGTGCCAGGACCACAAGCTCAATCTGTCGCGCTACTACCTGCGCCCCGGCTTCGCCTTCGGCGGCTCCTGCCTGCCCAAGGACGTGCGCGCCCTCACCTACCGCGCCGGCCAGCTGGACGTCGAGCACCCGCTGCTGGCCTCGATCATGTCCAGCAACCGCAGCCAGGTGCAGAACGCCTTCGACCTGGTCAGCGGTTTCAACAAGCGCCGTATCGGCCTGCTGGGGCTGAGCTTCAAGGCCGGCAGCGACGACCTGCGCGAAAGCCCGCTGGTGGAGCTGGCCGAAATGCTGATCGGCAAGGGTTACGAGCTGCGCATCTTCGACGCCAACGTCGAGTATGCCCGGGTGTTCGGCGCCAACCGCGACTACATCGAGTCGAAGATCCCGCACGTGTCGTCGCTGCTGTGCAACGACCTCGACCAGGTGATCGACGGCGCCGAGATCATCGTGCTGGGCAACAACGACCCGCGTTTCGCCCAGGCTCTGGAAGGCAATGGCGACAAGCAGATCGTCGACCTGGTCGGTTTCATGCCCAACGCCAGCAACGCCACCCAGGAAGGGATCTGCTGGTAAGGCCACAGGCTCCGTCAAGAGAGCCCAAGGCGTTCGACTCCACGCGTCACCCGACTGTTTACCTGCCTGAGTGCCGCCTCCTTCGGAGCGCCGGCGAACCTCATGTGCGTGAACGGCCGGGTGCGCGCTGCCCGTACCAAGGAGAAACGGCACCATGAAACCACAGCAACAGCGGCCCGAGGGCCGACCCGGCTACCTGCAGGCAGGCGCCAGCTTCTGTGCCTGGGCCTGCCTGTTCGGCCTGGTCGCGCTGGCGTCGCAGATGATCGCGCCGCAGTACCTGGACCCCAGCCACCACACGTTCATCTTCATCATCGGTACCCTGGGCATGTGGCGCTACGGCAATGCCATCGTCCACTACATCCGCGGCATGTACTTCCTGCACTGGAAGTTCCCGCGCATCCGCAAGGCGGTCGAGCGGATGGGCGACGATGCCCTGCCCTCGCACATGTTCATGGTGGTGACCAGCTTTCGCATCCCCACCCACACCACCTTCAAGGTGTACCAGTCGGTATTCCAGGAAGTGCAGCGGCTGAACGTGCCGTGCACGGTGATCGCCTCGATCGTGGAAAAAGGCGACGAGCAGTTCATCAAGACCATCATGCGCAACGAGGTGGTCGATCGCGACGACATCAAGCTGGTGATCGTGCGCGCCCGTGGCACCGGCAAGCGTGACGGCCTGGCCCATGCCTTCCGTGCCCTGTCGCGGCAGATGCCGCTGCAGGACGCGGTGGTGGGCGTGGTCGACGGCGACACCATGATGCTGCCCGGCTGCGTCGAGCGCGCGGTCAAGCTGTTCGCCTACCTGCCCAATGTCGGCGGCCTGACCACCAACGAGTTCTGCGAGGTCGAAGGCAGCCCGCTGATGCGCCAGTGGCACTCGATGCGCTTCGTGCAGCGGCACATCAACATGTGCTCGATGGCCCTGTCGCACCGGGTGCTGACCCTGACCGGCCGGCTGTCGTTCTTTCGCGCCAGCGTGATGACCGACCCCGAATTCATCCGCGACGTGGAAGCCGACTTTCTCGAACACTGGCGCCTTGGCCGCTTCCAGTTTCTCACCGGCGACGACAAGTCTTCGTGGCTGAGCCTGATGCGCGCCGGCTGGGACACCTTCTACGTGCCCGACAGCAACACCCTGACCGTGGAGCATCCACCAGACAACAGCTTCTGGCGCGCCACCCGCCAGCTGATGTTCCGCTGGTACGGCAACTCGCTGCGCCAGAACTTTCGCGCCACCCACCTGCTGGGCCGCGCCCGCCTGGGCCTGTTCACCCTGTACGTGCTGCTCGACCAGCGCGTGTCGATGTGGACCTGCCTGATGGGCCTGACCGCCTCGGTAGTGGCCGGCGTGGTGTTCGGCATCGAGTACCTGCTGGTGTACCTGTTCTGGGTACTGCTCTCGCGCAGCCTGGTGACGGTGCTGTTTCTGTTCGCCGGTCACCCGGTCAGCCCGGTGTACCCGTTCGTTCTCTATTACAACCAGATCGTGGGCTCGCTGATGAAGGTGTACGCACTGTTCCACATGGACCAGCAGAGCTGGACCCGGCAAAAAACCACGCTAAGCAACGGCACTGTCGATTTCGACACGGCCCTGAACCGCTGGTCATCGAAGGCGATGCTGTTTTCATCCATCGCGATTTTCTTCGGTGCCATCTCGGTACTTCTCGAACTCACGCAACGTTAAGGAAAGGCGCCTGCCATGAGTAGCTCGAACATCCCAGCAGCCCCCGGCACCACTGCAGCCAACGTGGTCCACGAGGCCATCGACGAACGCCAGTACGTGCGCACCAAGCTCAATGCCCGGGTCAGGCTCAGCGCCCCCGGCCAGGCGCCCATCGACAGCACCCTGCAGGACATCTCCCTGGGCGGCCTGGGCCTGGTGCACAGCGCCCCGCTGAAGATCGGCAGCCTGTACACCGCCTCGATCCAGCTGCGCCTGAACCAGGTCGACCTGAACATCGACAGCCAGATCAAGATCGTCTCGCAGCGCGGCGCCGAAGTCGGCGCGCAGTTCGTCGACCTCGACGCCCAGAAGCGCGACATCCTGCGCTACATCATCAGCGCCTACCTGTCGGGCGAAATTGCCGACGTCAACGGCCTGTTCAACGTGATGCAGCGCGAGAACTACATCAAGGAGCGCAAGCACAAGTACGCCAGCGCACGCAATGCAGGCGATCGCCTGCGCGCCATCGGCGGCACCCTGCTGTTCACCGCCGCCGGCATCGCCGCCCTGAGCTTCGTGGCCTACAAGAGCTACCTGCTGTTCTTCCGCATTCCGGCCGTGCAGGCCCAGGTCAGTGCCGATGCGCAGATCATCAGCATGCCCGACAACGGCTACGTGAAGTTCCTGCTGCAGCCTGGGCAGAGCGAGGTCAAGGCCGGCGAGCCGCTGGCCAACATCTCCACCCAGCTGGCTACCAGCTTCACCAGCCCGGCCGACATGAAGGCGCTGGCCGACCTCGCGCCCGGCGACCTGCAGACCCTGCTGGGGCGCGCCACCATCGAGACCGTGATCAACAGCCCGTGCGACTGCCAGGTGTACTTCCCCAGCACGCCCATGAACGGCTACGGCTACAAGCAGGCGCCGCTGCTGCACCTGCTGCCCAAGGACCAGCCGCTGTACGTCAGCGCCAACGTGCCGTTCGACAAGCTGAGCGACATCAGCCGGGTCAGATCCGTGGACCTGCAGGTGTTCGGCCTGGACGAACGCTTCGGCGGCACCGTGGTGGACTCGCGGGTCGACGCACTGAACAAGAACCTCGCCCTGACCATCCGGCCGGACCGTCCGCTGCCACTGGCGGCCTACCAGAAACCGGTGGCGGTGGACCTGTACCTGGGCCTGCCGGCCTTGCCGTCGCTGTCGCGCTGAAGGGCCCCCAGATGAAACCGATGACGCCCGCCTGGCTGCTGTTCACTGCCCTCGCCTGCACCGGCCCTGCCCTTGCCGGGCAAAGCCTGGAGCAGATCCGCTACGCGCTGTACAAGGACCCGCAAGCCGATGTGAGCGCCGATTTGCGCGTGCTCGCCGAGCGCGGTGACCTGGCGTCCAAGCAGTTGCTGGGCGATGTGCTGGCCAGCAGCGACAGCGCCAACCGCCAGGAGGCGATCCGCCTGTACCAGGAAGCGTTTGCCGAGGGTCGCGGCCTGGTGCCGGCGCTGGCCTCGCTGGCCCGCCTGCTTGACCGCAGCCCCGGCCTGCGCCAGCAGCAGCGCGCCTGGGTGGCCCAGGCGCTGACCCGCTACCCGGCCACCCTGGACCCGCGCAACACCAATGCCACGCTGGAAGTGTTCCTGACCTACCCGGACCTGGTGCCCACCGCCGAGGCCGCGCAGCTGCTGGCGCTGTACGAGCAGTCCTGCCTGCTCGACTGCCACCCCGAGCTGTACCGCGCGGTGGTCGCCGAGCGCCAGGGCGACCGCGCCGCTGCCGAGCACTGGTACCAGCAGGCGGTACGCGTCGACCCGCGTGGCGTCGACCGCTACTACGCCTTCCTCGGCGAGCGCCAGGACACCGCGTTCCCCGCCTTCGCCCGCACCCTGGAGCCCCGGATGGCGCAGTTGCCGGTGGAGATCGTGCACCGTATCGGCTCGTTGCTCGACACCATCAGCACCGTGCAGCGTGCCGACCAGCAGGCCGAACAGGATGAGCAGCTGGGCAACGCCATGGGTGCCCCAAGGCCTGCGCCCACCCCCGAACAGCAGGCCCGTGCAAAGGCCCTGGCCGATGAATGGGCGGCCGCCATGGCCGAGGTCCAGCGCTGGTTCGACAACGCCGCGCAGCGCGGTTTCGTGCCGGCGCTGGTGTCCAAGGCCAACTTCATGA
This sequence comes from Pseudomonas sp. 8209, assembly GCF_028682105.1. Taxonomy (NCBI): domain Bacteria; kingdom Pseudomonadati; phylum Pseudomonadota; class Gammaproteobacteria; order Pseudomonadales; family Pseudomonadaceae; genus Pseudomonas; species Pseudomonas sp. 8209. The sequence continues at coordinate 74,493 of NZ_JANIAH010000007.1, read as the reverse complement.
TCTCCAACCCCACCGAGCACAACGCCGACCAGGTACAGGCGCTGATTGCCCAGGTGCAGGCCAAGGACCCGACCCGGGCCAAGGCGCTCAATGCCTCGCTGTACATGGTCACCAACTGGCTGACCCTGGACCCGCAAAAGGCCCAGGTGCTGATCGACGAACTGATCGCCAGCAACTTTCGCGACGCGCACCTGCTGCTGGCCGACCTGTACAGCAAGGGCGGCCTCGACCAGCCCGACCAGGAGCGTGCCCTGGCGATCTACCAGGAACAGGCCGAGCGCGGCGCCACTGCCGCCTGGTACCGCATGGCCACCATCTACGCGAGCGGCCGCGCCATCTGCCACGACCCGGTCAAGGCCTACACCTACGCGCGCCTTGCCCTGGACCTGGGCGAGCGCCGCGCCCGCGGGCTGCTCAAGCGCCTGGACAAAACCCTGAAAACGGCTGACATCGAGCGCGCCATGGCGGCACGCAATGACCTGCTCAAGGAGACCACCCTGTGAAAGCGCATCCGTCCCTGTTTGGCGCCCTGCTCATGCTCGCGCCGCTGTACACCGCGTTCGCCGCCGAAGAAATCACCGGCCCCGAGGCCGACAGCAGCGAGCCGGTGCGGGTAGACGCCGACGCCAGCACGCCGGTGATCACCTCCGAATTCTTCAACAAGCTCACCGTGCAGACCGGCTACGGCCCCGAAGACTCCCAGGTGGGGCGCAGCCGCGAGAGCTTCTACAGCCTGCGCTACGAACCCTCGTTCGCCTGGTACTCACCGGAAAAACGCTGGGCCAAGTGGATGGTCTACGGTCGCCTGTGGCTCAACTACGACTCCAGCCAGACGGCCAACAGCCAGAACGAAAGCACCAACGCCTTCGACCGCGAGCAGCCCGAAGGCTGGTACGCCGAGCTGCGCGAGCTGTACGTCAAGCGCAACCTGCTGGGCGACGACCCGCGCTTCTCGCTGTCGGCCGGACGCCAGCGCTTTGCCGACGACTACGGCATCTGGTGGGACGACAGCATCGAGTCGCTGCGTTTCGACTACAAGGACACCTTCGCCAAGGGCTTCTTCGCCGTGGCGCAGAAGTTCTACAACTACAACAGCGACGTCAACCGCCTGGCCGACAGCGAAGAACGCACCACCTACCTGATGGGCGAGTACGCCTACCGCTGGAGCGAGAACAACTGGGCCGGCACGCGCGTGATGTACGAAGACGACCACAGCGGGCACGACCCGCGTGACCGCTACGACTTCACCGGCATGCGCTACGGGCTGTTCTTCAAGGCCGACAACCTGCAGGTCAGCCCGCTGTTCAGCGACTACCACCTGGAACTGGCCGCACTCGACGGCAAGGTCGACAACACCGACGGCAACGGCCTGACCACCACCGGCCACCACGCCAGCGGCTGGGCGGCGCTGGGCGAGATCGGCAAACGCTTCGACGACCTGCCCTGGACCCCGCGCCTGGCCTTGCGCGGCGGGCTGACCGACAAGCCGAGCAACGAGAACGACGGCTTTCGTCTCAACACCATCCAGTCCGACCGCATCACCCGCCAGGGCTCCTACAGCACCCGCCTGGCCAGCTCGTTCGTCAGCCTCGACCTGCGCAACCTGAGCTACTACGGCTTTGCCGTGGAAACCCGGCCCACGCCGCGCAGCGCCCTGGATTTTCGCCTCACCGAACTCAAGCTGCGCGATGCCAGTGGCACCCTGCCGATCCGCGTCGACGGCGACCAGCGCAGCGCGCGCAACCAGGCCATCGCCCAGGGCAGCAACGGCAACGGCAAGCACGTGGGGCAGATGCTCGACCTCAACTACTACTGGAAGATGTTTCCGGTCGCCCTCGACGGCAAGCACCTGGACGTCAACACCCTGGTCAGCGCCAGCTACCTCAATGCCGGCAACGCGCTGGATACCGGTGACGACTACCAGCTGACGGTCGGCGTCGTGATCAGTTACTAAGGGCGGGCCCCGCGATGATTTTCGCCTCAAACGTGTTCCTGTTCCTCTACCTGCCGCTGTTCCTGGCGGTGTACTTCCTGGCGCGTGCGCCGTGGCGCTCCACGGTGATCGTCGCCGCCAGCTACATCTTCTATGCCTGGTGGCGCCCGGACTTCCTGCTGCTGTTCGTCGGCATCACCTACTGGAACTACTGGTTCGGCCTGCGCATCAAGGCGCGCCTGGACGCCGGCGACAAGCGCTGGGCGTTCCGCCTGCTGTGGATCGGCATCATCGGCAACCTGTCGACCCTGGGCTATTTCAAGTACGCCAACTTCGGCGCCGAGGTGCTGGGCGCACTGCTGGCGCCGCTGGGCATCAACACCTTCACCCTGGAGACGATCTTCCTGCCGCTGGGCATCTCGTTCTACGTGTTCCATGCCCTGAGCTATATCGTCGACATCTACCGCAAGGACGCCACGCCCACCAACAACTTCATCGACTTCGCCGCATTCGTCGCGCTGTTCCCGCACCTGGTGGCCGGCCCGATCCTGCGCTACAGCCAACTGGCCCCGCAGCTGCGCCAGCGTACCCACTCGCTGGAGATGTTCTCGCTGGGGGTATGCCGGTTCATGCTCGGTTTCATCATGAAGGTGCTGATCGCCGACCAGCTGGCGCCGATCAACGTGCTGTTCATCAGCGAGGGCAGCCTGCAACTGAGCGATGCCTGGTTCGGCCTGGTGGTGTCGACCCTGCAGCTGTACTTCGACTTCGCCGGCTACAGCCACATGGCCCTGGGCCTGGCGCTGATGATGGGTTTTCGCTTCCCGGAGAACTTCAACCAGCCCTATGTCTCGCAGAGCATCACCGAGTTCTGGAGCCGCTGGCACATGACCCTGGCGCACTTTCTGCGCGACTACGTGTACATGCCGCTGGTGCGCAAGCGCATCGCCGGGGCCATGCCGGCGCTGGTGTACACCATGCTGCTGTCGGGGCTGTGGCACGGCGCAAGCTTCGCCTTCATCTGCTGGGGGCTGTTCTTCGGCCTGGGCATGGTGATCGAGCGCAAGTTCAACCTGGCCACCAAGGTCACCACGCCCTACCGCCTGGGGCGCAACCTGCGCACCGGGTTGCTGATCATCCTGAGCATGCCGCTGTTCTTCACCAACGACCTGCGCCACAGCCTGGACATCTACCAGGCGCTGTTCGGCTTCAACGGCCTGGGCTCGCTGGAGCTCTACGTGCTGGGCGCCTCGAAGATGGCCATGTCGTTCGTGGCGGTGGCGCTGTGCTGGCTGATCCTGGCCGGCAGCAACAACGTGCGCTACTACGCCGGCAACAAGCAGCACTTCTTCATGGCCCATGTCGGCGGGCTCAAGGCCGTGCTGCTGTGGGCCGGCTTCGCGCTGGCGCTGAGCAGCCTGGCTGCGCACTCGTTCTCCCCCTTCCTCTACTTCCAGTTCTAGGAGACTGTCATGTACCCGGTGATGAACTCGGCAAGCAAGGTCAACGGCATTCTGTTCTGCCTGGTGCTGGCGGGGATGTTCGTCTACTCCCTGCCGCCGGTTTTCAGTTTCGCGAAAAACCAGAGTGACGCCTGGAACCTGTTCGTCGACGGCAAGCTGCTGCGCAAGTTCGAGCAGGCCTACGACAAGCGCTTCTTCCTGCGTGAGCCCTCGGTGCAGCTGTGGGCCGACGCGCAGTACCTGCTGTTCAGGGAGGGCACCAAGGGCGTGGTACTGGGCAAGGACGGCTGGCTCTATACCTCCCAGGAATATCGTGTGCCCAATGACCTGGAGGCCAACCTGCAAGGCCAGCTGGCACAGATCGACGCCGTGCAGGCGCAACTGGCGCAGCACGGCAAGCGCCTGGTGCTGCTGCCGTTGCCGATGAAGCTGGACATCTATGCCGCGCATGCCGAGCACCCGTTCGATCCGCGCGCCATCAGCCTGTACGACCGCTTCGTGGCGCAGCTGCAGGCACGCAACGTCACGGTGACGCCGCTGCGCTCGGCGTTTCTGGACAACCTCGGCGGCCCACCGCTGTTTCTCAAGTCCGACACCCACTGGAGCCCCGATGGCGCACGCCTGGCCGCCTTCGAACTGGCGCGCCAGCACCCGGAGCTGCTGGGCCAGGAGCGCTATGTGTCGCACCAGGTCGCGCAAAAGACCGTCAAGGGCGACCTGATGAACTACATCCAGTTCGACCAGAGCCGGCTGATGCCGGACTTTGGCGCCAACCAGATCGCCGTGTACGAAACCCTGAAGGCCGAACAGAGCAGCGATGAGCTGTTCGCCGACCAGGCCCAAAGCCTGCTGCTGGTAGGTACCAGCTACAGCAAGATCGACGACTGGAACTTCGTCGGTTTTCTCAAGGAAGCCCTCAACCGTGACCTGCTGAGCATTGCCGTGGAGGCCCGCGGGCCGTTCGAGGCAATGAACCAGTTTCTGGCCAGCGATGAGCTGGGCAACCCTGACATCGACACCGTGGTCTGGGAATTCCCGCTGCGCACCCTGCTGGCCCATCGGGTCAGCGGCCAGCGTCAGATGAACCAGACCCAACACTTCTAAGGAGATACACCATGACCCGTTCGCCACGCCAACTGCTCGCCGCCACCGCCCTGCTGCTGGTCAGCACCGCCAGCCTCGCCAACGACGGCAATGCCGACCTCTACGACGCCGTGGCCCCGGCCGACTCGGCCTTCGTGCGCGTGCTCAACCTGAGCGATCGCAGCATCGACGTGACCCTGAGCGGCAAGGTCAACCCACAGAAGGTCGCCCCCGGCCAGCTCAGCGGCTACCGTTTCACCCCTGCCGGCAGCCACAAGATCGCGGTCGACAAGCAGGCCATCGAGCCGCAGCTCAAGGCCAACGCCGCCAGCACCGTGGTGTATGACGGCAAGGGCCTGACCCTGATCGCCGACAAATACGTCAACGAACCGAAAAAGGCCCAGATCGCCTTCTACAACCTGACCCCCGCGCAGGCCGCCCTCAAGACCTCCGACGGCAAGACCTCGGTCATCGACCCGCTGGGCAAGGACCAGACCGGCAGCCGCCTGGTCAACGAAATCAAGATCGGCTTCGCCGCCTATGTCGATCAGCGCAACGTCGCCCAGTTCGACGACCTGTTCCTCAAGAAAGGCCGCTCGTACAGCTACGTGCTGCTGCCCGCCGCCAATGGCTACAAGAGCATCAGCGTGGCCAACAGCATCGACCCCACGCTGTAACCGCAGGCTGGCCTTGAACACAGGATGATGAACCGCGCATGAAGATCCTTACCTCCCTCGGCCTGATGGCCGTACTCGCTGCCGCCAGCCAGGCCGGCCAGGCCGCCGAGGCGCCCAGCCCCGGCTGCACCAGCCTTGAGTGCATGGTCTGCCCGGCCCTGAGCGATCCGCAGAAATACGCCGAAGGGCGGATGAAACTGATGCGCGAGATCGTCCCGGGCAAGGACCGCTGGCTGTTCCGTTCGGCCGTCGACCTGACCAACGACTTCGGCATCCCCGCGCCCATGCGCCCGGAGTTCGCGCGCCTGATGGCCGCGTTCCGCCAGCAGGGTATCCACGTGGCCATGGCCGTGCAGCCCACCCGCGGGCTGATGCACCGCGACAAGCTCTACCCCGGGCAGTTGCACGGGTTCGACTTCGAGCGCGCCAGCAACAACCTGGCCAGCTACCTGCAGCAGCTGCGCAGCGGCGGCGCGGTGGTGCCCGACCTGATGCAACTGGTGCGCACCCCGCCGGCGGGCGAGTACTTCTTTCGCCGCGACCACCACTGGACCCCCAGCGGTGCCGAGGCCACCGCACGCCTGGTGGCCGATGAGGTGCGCCGCCAGCCGTTCTATGCCGACCTGACCAAGAAGCACTACCGCACCGAGCCCGGCGTGATGGTGCCCAAGGACGGCACCATGAACCTGGCGATGAGCAGCATCTGCGGCAACAACTACGGCTTCCAGTATGTGCGCGGCTACCAGACCATCCCGGTGGCCGACGATGCCGACGCACTGTTCGACGAAGCCCCCGACCCGCAGGTGATCCTGGTGGGCGACAGTAACGCCGCAGCCCGTGAGGACGAGAGCAAGCAGTTCAACTTCGACGGCTACCTCAAGCAGTACCTGGATGTCGACATCCTCAACTACGCCCTGCCCGGCGTTGGCCAGGACGGCTCGCTGCTCGAATACCTGCTGTCCGAGAACTACAAGCCCGACGCACCGCCCAGACTGATCATCTGGGAGCTGCCGGCCAACTACCAGCTGGAGTCCGACCAGATGTACCGCCAGCTGATTCCAGCGGTCAAGGGCGGTTGCAGCACCTCTACACCGGTGCTGGGCAGCCGCCTGCAGCGCCCTGCGCTGCGCGTCAACGACCGCATCGAACTGCTGAGCAACGCCGGCGAAAGCCGCAAGGCACTGGGCAGCGGCCAGGGCTTTCTGGACATCCGCATCAGCGACAAGAACGTCAAGGACTTCTACGTGATCGTGTATTACGACAACGGTGCCCGCGACAAGGTGTGGTTTCGCCGCGAGGCGGCCGTCAGCGGTGGCCAGTACTACCTGGAGCTGAGCAAGGCCAAGGAGTTCGCCGGGGCCAACCTGCTCTCGGTGTTCCTCGAACCGACCAAGCCGAGCCAGGCCGCCACCCAGGTGGAAACCCGTCTATGCCTCTGAAGCCCTGGCTGGTCGCCACCCTGGGCCTGTGCGCCGGGTTGCAGCTGGGCAGCAGCCTGGCCGCGCAATCGATCTGGCCGGCGCGGGCCACCGCCCAGTCGGCGATGATCGCCGACTACCGCACCCTGCAGTGCAGCAAACAGCCGCCGCCACCGTACACCGCCAGCCTGCGCATGCAGAGCAAGTACGACCAGCGCGATGCCAGCAAGTCGACCCTGCGCAGCCGCCCCGATGCCGACACCGAGGCGGCGAGCAAGCAGGTCAAGCAGTTCATCGCCGGGCTGATCTTCGCCAGCAAGCGCTTCCAGCGCGCCAAGACCCCGCAGCAGGCCAACATGGCCCTGGCCTGCCAGGACCAGTGGCTGGAGCACTGGGCGCAGGCCGGTGCCCTGCTCAACCCGGATGCCAGCAGCACCGGCATGGCGGCGCGCAAGTGGGCGGTGGCGGCCATGGCCTCGACGCTGCTGCTGACCCAGGCCGCCAGCAACGGCCAGGTGCAGCTGTCGCCGGCCCAGACGCGCTGGTTCGAACAGCTCGGCGAACTGATCATCCGCGAGTACCAGCCACGCCAGGCCGCCAGCTTCACCTGGTTCAACAACCACGACTACTGGGCCGCCTGGGCCGTGGCCGCCAGCGGCATGCTGGTGCAGCGCGACGACTTCATCCGCTGGGCCGACGGCAATCTGCGTCGCGGCCTGCAGCAGGCGGTGCGCAGCGGGGACGGCAGCTATGCCTACCTGCCGCTGGAAGTGGCGCGTGCCCGGCTTGCCGCCACCTACAGCCAGTACGCGCTGGTGCCGCTGGTGCTGCTGGCCGAGTCGGCGCGGGCCAATGGCCTGCCCTGGAGCGAACACGACCAGCAGACCCTGGAGCTGCTGGGCAACTTCGCCGCACGCACGGTGCTCGACCCCGGCCCGCTGCCCGAACTGATGGGCCAGGCCCAGACCGAGGTAGCCCCCTACAAGCTGGCCTGGCTGATCCCGTTCCTGTACCGCGCGCCCAACAACCGCCTGGCCCGCCAGCTGTACGAAAGCGAGGACGGCAACGTCGACAACTACAGTCAGATCGGCGGCCCGCTCAAGCCCTTCTACCCCCCTTTGCCGTAACCCAAGGACGAATCGCCATGGCCCAGTCTGCCCGCATTTTCCGCTTTACCCGACTGGCCGGCCTGCTGCTGGCCGGCCTCGCCGGCGTGGCCCACGCCGCCCCCCAGGGCCTGCCGATGCAGCAGGCACTGCGCGTGGTCAGTCCCAACGACTACCAGGCGCAGGTGCAACAGGTGCAGGCCAGCACCCGCGAAGCGGTGAGCTTCACCCTGCAGGAACGCCCGCGCCCCGGCGGGCGTGCCACTGTCAGCCTGCAACCGATGTTCTCGGCCCAGGGCGGCAGCTGGCCGTTCGAGCCGTTCGTCAACAACGGCCTGTTCCGCGCCGTGGCCGGCTACCAGGCGCACCACCCGCAGGCGGTGCTGATCCAGGGTGGCAGCATCACCCTGGCGCAGTTGGCCGACACCCTGAACAACCCGCAGGTACTCAAGCGCTACAAGGACGGCTACCTGCTCAGCTACCCGCTGATGATCGCCGCCGATGGCGGGCTGGTGCTGGAGGGCACCAGCCTGTACCTCTACAGCTATTCGGGCACGGCCCTGATCAACCAGGGCTGGCTGGGCCTGAACCAGTCACGCCTGGAAAGCGTGGCCGGCGACAAGGCCGGCAACACCGAGCGCGCCTGGCGCCCGTTCGTGGTGGCCTGGGCCGGCAGCCATACCCAGCTGATCGGCGCCACCCTCAACCGCCTGGGCTACAACGCCAACCTGTCGCGGGGCCTGACCACTGCCCTGAGCAGCCAGCAATCGCCGGCCACCCGGCCGGCCAGCGTGCTGATACGCGACAGCCAGTTCAGCGAGCTGTCGGCGGTGGAGCTGCAGCACAGCCGTGGGGTGATCGAGGGCAGCCGCTTCGAAAGTGCCCAGCAGTATGGCGTGGACGTGCGCGACAGCCAGATGCGCATGGCGCACAACCAGATTCGCGGGGTCGACAACAACAGCGGCATCCGCCTGCGCGGGCAGACCCGCGCCTGGCTCGACGACAACCTGATCCTGGGCACGCACAAGGCCGCCATCGAGGTCAGCGACCAGCAAGGCGCCCTGCTGCTGAGCGGCAACCGCATTGGCGCCAGCCGCGGCAACGGCGTGCTGCTGCGCAACCTCAAGGGCGAGATGCCGGTGCTGATCGAAGGCAACTTCATCGGCAACAGCCAGGGCAGCGCGGTGGACGCCAGCGACGTGGCTGGCGCGGTCATGCTGGAAAACCACATCGGCAACACCCCCGAGTACGCCATCAGCCTGCGCAACACCCAGCCGCTGGCCGGGCCGCTGATTCTGGGCGGCAACACCCTGGGCCGGGTGGGCAAGGCGGTGGTTCGGGTGGAAGGCATGGACCAGGTGCTGCTGGGCAGCAACCGTTTCGAGGGCAAGCCATTGCTGCAGAACCTGCTGATCGGCGACCTGCTGCCGGTGCAGGGCCCCTTGCTCGACGCCACCGTGCGCCAGGGCTGCGTGGTGCAGGTACGCCGGGTGGCCGCCGGTACCCCGCAGCCGGGGCTGACCTGCGTGCAGAGTGCTAGCCGATAACCCGCTGCATGCGCACGAAGCATTCGTCCTCACCCTGCGCGACGAAGCCGTGGCGCAGGTACAGGGCCTGGGCCGGATTGCTCTTGAACACGGTCAGGCGCAGCAGCGGCAGATGGCGCCTGCCGGCCCATTCGGCCAGTTGCTCCAGCACCCAGCCACCGATACCCTTGCCGCGGGCGGCCTCGACCAGGTGCAGTTCGCGGATGTACAGCGCACGGCTGTCCTGGCTGAGGCTGCAGAAGCCCAGGGGCTGTCCGGCGTCGACAATCAGCCATTGCTCGCGCCAGCCCCAGGCCTGGTCGAAGGCTTCCTCCAGCCAGAGCAGATCGAATTCGCGGTAGTACGCCAGCATGGCGCGGCGCGTGAGGTCGCGGGCGAAGGTTCGGTGCAGGTCGGTGGCGGGGGTCAGGGTTGGGGTCATTTGGGTGCCCGTCAGGGGATTTTCGGCGCGGCCATCGCAGGTCAAGCCCGCTGCCACAGGTAAGGCGGGGCCTTGTGGGAGCGGGCTTGACCCGCGATGGCCGTAACGCAGATTCAGAGAGTCACACTTTAGGCCCCAGCTCATCGGCATAGCAAACCGGCGAACTCCCGGGCCCCTGGCGATCCAGCTCATCCTCCAGCCACTGGGCCAGCACCCGCGCATTGTTGTGCTGTTCATCCTTGAACGCGTACACCAGGGTCAGGGTGCCGCCACGGGCCTTGTCCAGCAGCCCCCACCAATGCTGCGGCCGGTCGGCCAGCTCCTGGCGATACCGCTGGCAGAACCCGTCGTAGTCCACCTCACCGCGGTGAAAGGCCTGGCGCAACGCCGACGACGGCGCCACCTCCGGTAGCCAGGCACTCAGGTGCAACTGATCCTTGCGCCGGTTGCGCGGCCACATCCGATCCACCAGCACCCGCTCGCCATCCTGCGGCGCAGGCGCCTCATAGGCCCGTTTGCACTGAATCATCGGCACGTTCCTCCCACTGCCTGGGTACAAGCGTAGCTGGGCAACCCGCGTTTTTGTTGATCGAAGTCACTATGCCATCACTCAGGGTTTTTATCCTTGATGCGCCAGGCACGACTTCCACCCTACCGGACCCGTCTAATGACAACCCCGATCAGCACCACCCTTGACTCCGCGGGTGGCCGCCCCTCCCTTGCACAACTGGCCACCCGCCCCGGCCGCGCCTCCGTCACCCTGTTCGTCTGCCTGTTGCTGGGGGGCCTGGTGTACACCGCCTGGAGCCTGTTCCGCGACATCGATGCCGCCGGTACCGTGGTCACCACCTGGACGCCCTTCCTGCTACTGGGCCTGGCACTGCTGATTGCCCTGGGTTTCGAATTCGTCAACGGTTTCCACGACACCGCCAACGCCGTGGCCACCGTGATCTACACCAACTCGCTGCCGGCGCAGTTCGCCGTGGTGTGGTCGGGGTGCTGGAATTTCATCGGGGTGCTGCTGTCCAGCGGCGCGGTGGCCTTCGGCATCATTGCCCTGCTGCCGGTGGAGCTGATCCTGCAGGTGGGTTCGGCCACCGGCTTTGCCATGGTCTTCGCCCTGCTGCTGGCCGCGATCATCTGGAACCTGGGCACCTGGTGGCTGGGGCTGCCGGCCTCCTCCTCGCACACCCTGATCGGCTCGATCATCGGCGTGGGCGTGGCCAATGCGCTGATGAACGGGCGCGACGGCACCAGCGGCGTGGACTGGACCCAGGCCAGCAAGGTGGGCTACGCGCTGCTGTTCTCGCCCCTGGTGGGCTTTGCCTGTGCGGCGCTGCTGCTGGTGGGCCTGCGCATGCTGGTCAAGCGCCGCGAGCTGTACCAGGCGCCGGTCGGCGACGCCCCGCCGCCCTGGTGGATTCGCGGCCTGCTGATCGCCACCTGCACCGGGGTGTCGTTCGCCCACGGCTCCAACGACGGGCAGAAGGGCATGGGCCTGATCATGCTGATTCTGGTGGGTACCCTGCCGATGGCCTACGCGCTTAACCGCACCATGCCGGCCGACCAGTCGCTGCAGTTTGCCGCCGTGGCCCAGGCCACCCAGCAGCAGTTGCTCGGCCAGTCGGCGCAGCCTCATGTCGGCGACCCGCGCGCCACCCTCACCCTGTACCTGCGCGAGCGGCAACCGAGCGCCGAGCTGGTACCGGCCCTGGCGGCACTGGCCGGCCTGATCGGCGCGGAAGTCGCAGGCTACGGCTCGCTGACCCACGTACCGGCCGAGGCCATGGCCAACGTGCGCAACGACATGTACCTGACCAGCGAAGCCATCCGCCTGATGCAAAAGCACCAGCACGGCGGGCTCGACGCGGCCGCCACCGCGCAGGTGCAGTTGTTCAAGAGCCGCATCGACGACGCCACCCGGTTCATTCCGTTGTGGGTCAAGGTGGCGGTGGCGATTGCCCTGGGGCTGGGCACGATGGTCGGCTGGCGGCGCATCGTGGTCACGGTGGGCGAAAAGATCGGCAAGACCCACCTCACCTACGCCCAGGGGGCTTCGGCGGAGCTGGTGGCGATGTGCACCATCGGTGCGGCGGACATGTACGGGCTGCCGGTGTCGACCACCCACGTGCTGTCGTCCGGGGTGGCCGGCACCATGGTGGCCAACGGTTCGGGCCTGCAATTGCGCACCATCGCCAACCTGGCGATGGCCTGGGTACTGACCCTGCCCGCAGCGATCATGCTGTCGGGCGGGCTGTACTGGCTGCTGACCCGGCTGCTGTAGGCCTCAGCGCTGGCCGACGGCAGCATTGCCGTGGGAGATGATCACTTCGACGCGGCGGTTGAGCTGACGCGACTGCGCGTCGGCGTTGGAGGCCACCGGGTACTCCTTGCCATAGCCGGCACTGATGATGCGCCCGGCATCCACCCCGTTGCGGCGCAGGGCGTTGGTCACAGCCGCTGCGCGACGCTCTGACAGCTGCTGGTTGAGGCTGTCGCTGCCGGTCGAGTCGGTGAAGCCCTCGACCCGCACCTTGCGCTCCGGGTTGGCACGCAGGTACTCGGCCAACTGGTCGATGTTGCGCTGGCTGCCAGCCTTGAGTTCGGCACGCCCGGTGTCGAACAGTACATCGCCGAAGGTCACCACGGTGCCACGCTCGGTCTGCTTGGCCTTGAGCTGCTGCAGGGCCTTGAGCTGCGCGGTACGCACGTCCAGGCGGGCCTGGGTGCGCTGCGCCTCGATGCCCTGCAGGCCGGCTTCGGCCTGGCGCAGGGCAATGGTCTGCTCGGCGACGGCGATCTTCTGGTTGGCCAGGTAGGCCAGTTGCTCGATCTGCGGGGCCTTGCGGTCCTTGATCGAAGCCAGCTCGGCCTTGCCCAGGGCATTGAACGCATCCTTGGTTTCCAGTGCCGCCAGGCGGCTGGACTCCGGCTTGCTCTGCAACACGCTGAAGTGCTCGCGGGCTTGCAGCAGGCCAGGGTTTTCGGCGGTAGTGCTGCAACCGGCGAGCAACAGGCCCATCACGGAAACGGCAGGCAACAGGTATTTGACGGACATGACGGGCATCCTTACGGCGTGATCGTGGGGGTGATGGCGTCGGGCGACTGGAGCATTTCCTGCTTCAGCACTTCAATGCCCTGCTGCGCGCTGCGCAGTTGCTGCTGGGCCTTGGCGGCACGCGCCTTGCGCTCGGCCAGGTTGGCATCGGCCTCGGCCTGCTCGGCCAGGGTGCGGGCCGCGACAAGGTTCCGTTCGCCCAGGGCGCGTTCGACGGCGTACAGCTTGTCCTGGGCGGCCTTCATTTCGGCTGGCGCGTACTGGGTGGCGTCGGCGGTCACGGCGCGGCTGACCGCGTTGCGGGTCAGTTCGACCTGCTCGGTGGGCACGGGCACGCCGGCACAACCGGCCAGCACCATCAGCAGGCTGCTGGCGGCCAGGTAATTCGTGGTGCGTTTAGCAACCATTGAAAGACTCCATAACATGAGAAAGACAGACCGTTGTTCAAGCCGCGTAAGACTATTCCCGGTCATGCCCCGCCCCTATCAGGGGGCATCCTGCTGTCAGGTAGGAAACTTCTCCGGCATTGCCACGATTCGTGCCTGCCCTTCGTCAGTGCGCAGTGAACCTGACGGGCAAAAAATGGTCTGTGGGTTTCATTTTTTCCGTTTTCAAGAAGATCACCATGCCCCCATCTTTTCAGCTTCGCGCACGGCGCTCTCTTATCCCCGGCCTGCTCGGCAGCCTGGTCATTCTGTGTGGCCCGGCCCACGCCGAGGAAGGCAGCGGCAATGAACGCTGGGTCAGCGACAGCCTCAGCACCTACGTGCGCAGCGGCCCTACCGACGGGCACCGGATCGTCGGCAACCTCAAATCCGGCCAGAAGGTCACCCTGCTGACCAGCCAGGGCAACTACAGCCAGGTACGTGGCGAGTCGGGCGATACCGTGTGGATCAACAGCAGCGACCTGCAGACGGTGCCCGGCCAGGCCGAGCGCGTGCCGCAACTGAGCGAACAGGTGACCCAGTTGAGCGAGCAACTCAAGACCATCGACGACAGCTGGAAGACCCGGGTGCAGGGCATGCAGGAGACACTGGATTCACGCAAGGCGCTGATCGACGAACTGGAGGCGCGCAGCACCGCGCTCAATGCCGAGCTGGGCGATGCGCAATCGCAACTGCGCGCTACCCAGGCGCAGCTGGGCGACGAGAACAAGCAGGTGCTGATGCGCTACATGGTGTACGGCGGCGGCATTGCCGGGGCCGGCTTGCTGGCGGGGCTGATCCTGCCGATGCTCAGCCGCGGGCGCAAGCGCAGCGACCGCTGGTTCTGAGGGCCCGGCCTTCGCCCGCAGGGTGCAGGCGCCAGCCTTGCTGGCGAAGGCCGTCCCACTATTGCCCCGCCCTTCCCCCAGCCAGCGCATAGGGCCCCTGCGCCAGTTGCTCACGCAGAAACGCCACGCAACTGCGCACCTTGGCCGAACTTGACGAGCGCACCGCCGTCACCGCCCAGATGTCCGCCGGCTGGTGATACCCCGGCAGCACCTGCACCAGCGCCCCGCTGGTCAGGCTGGCCGCCACGTCCCAGCGCGATGCCATGATGATGCCGTGCCCGTCATGGGCCCACTGGCGCACGATGTCGCTGTGGTTGGAGGCCATCGGCCCGGTCACCTTCACCGTCTCGGCGCCATTGGGCCCCACCAGGCGCCATACCCCGAAACGGTCGTCGCGGCTGCGAAACAGCAGGCAGTCATGCTGCGCCAGGTCGGCCGGCACCCGCGGCTGGCCGCGCCGCGCCAGGTAGTCCGGGGCGGCCGCCAGCACCCGCGAGCTGCTGGCGATGCGGTGCGCGATCAGGTGTTTTTCCTGCACCTCGCCCACCCGCACATCGATATCGAAGTTGTCGGCAATCAGGTCCACGCGCCGGTCCAGCAGCTCCACCCACACCTCCAGCGCCGGGTACTGGCGCCGCAGCAGCGACAGGATCGGCGCCACGTGCTCGCGCCCCAGGCGCAGGCTGGTGCACACGCGCAAGGTGCCTTGCGGCTCGCGCTGCCCGCCGGACAACGCATCGAACATCGCGCCCACGTCCTCGAGGATCTTCTGCGCCCACACGAACGTCGCCTCGCCATCGCTGGTGATGTTGACCCGCCGCGTGGTGCGGTTGAACAGCTTGACCCCGAGCATCGTCTCCAGGGTGGCGATGCGCTTGCTCACATGCGCCGGCGACAGCCCGGTCTCGGTGGCTGCCGCGATGAAGCTGGAGCGCCGCGCCACCTCGCAGAACAACTGAAGGTCACGCAGCAACGGCTCATTATTCGCTATCAGCGCATTCTGATTCTTCATCTGGCCCGATTATCTCCTGGCGCTTTTTTATTAGCCTCTCACAAACGCGCTTCGACCCAGAACAAGAAAGTGAGAACCATGACTGCATTACGCCTTGCCGTGGCCGGGGCCGGCCTGATCGGCCGCCGCCATATCGAACTGATCCAGGCCAGCGCCGAGTGCCAGCTGGCCGCCATCGTCGACCCCTCGCCCGCCGCCGCCGAACTGGCCAACGCCTGCGGCGTACCGTTGTACCCGGGGCTGGCCGAACTGTTCGGCGCGCAGCGCCCGGACGGGGTGATCCTGGCCACGCCCAACCACCTGCATGTCGACGGCGCACTGGCCTGCGTGGAGCACGGCATACCGGCACTGATCGAAAAGCCGGTGGCGCATACCCTGGAAGACGGCAAGCGCCTGCTGGCCATCGCCGAGCAGCGTGATGCACGCCTGCTGGTGGGCCACCACCGCGCCCACAGTGCGATCCTGCACAAGGCCCGCGAAGTGATTGCCGAAGGGGTACTGGGCAACCTGGTGGCGGTGATGGGCAGCGCGCTGTTCTACAAGCCCGACGACTACTTCGACACCGCCCCCTGGCGCCGCGAGGCCGGCGGCGGCCCGGTGCTGATCAACCTGATCCACGAGATCGGCAACCTGCGTTCGCTGTGCGGCGAGATCGTCGCGGTGCAGGCCCAGGCGTCCAACGCCACCCGCGGCTTTGCCGTGGAAGACAGCATCGCCATCAGCCTGCGCTTTGCCAGCGGCGCGCTGGGCACCTTCATGCTCTCCGACACCGCCGCCTGCGCGCGCAGCTGGGAGCAGACCGCCCGCGAGAACCTCGACTACCCAAGCTACGCCGACGAAGACTGCTACGTACTGGCCGGCACCCAGGGCTCGCTGTCGATACCGACCATGCGCCTCAAGTACTACGCCCGCGACGAGCAGCGCTCGTGGTGGCGGCCGTTCCAGTGCGCCACCGCCAGCCTCGACGAGGCCGACCCGCTGGCCCGCCAGCTGGCGCACTTCTGCCAGGTGATCCGTGGCCAGGCCCGGCCGCTGGTGAGCGTGCGCGACGGCCTGCGCAACCTGCAGGTCATCGACGCCATTGGCCAAGCCGCCCGCTGCGGCCACACGGTAATGATCGACAGCCTCTGAACATCGGTGCCCCGGCACTGCGCCGGGACGCCTGCGTGCCCCCAATAAAAACAACAAACGGAGAATTGCGATGGCCACACATGACGCCGCGCACAGTGCGCGCCAAACCCGCAAAGCCACCGCCAGCGGTTGGGTGGGCTCTGCGCTGGAGTACTACGACTTCTTCATCTATGCCCAGGCCGCGGCGCTGATCTTCCCGCAGATCTTCTTCCCCAGCACCGACCCCAAGCTGGCCATCTTCGCCTCCCTGGCCACCTATGGCGTGGGCTACCTGGCGCGCCCGGTCGGGGCCTTCGTGCTCGGCCACTGGGGCGACACCCGCGGGCGCAAGAACGTGTTGCTGCTGTGCATGTTTCTGATGGGCATCGCGACCATGGCCGTGGGCCTGCTGCCGACCTTCGAGCAGATCGGTTACTGGGCGCCGGCGTTGCTGGTGGTGCTGCGCCTGGTGCAGGGCTTTGCGGTGGCCGGCGAGATCGCCGGGGCCAGCTCGATGATTCTCGAACACGCACCGCCCGGGCGCCGCGGCTTCTTTGCCAGCTTCACCCTGCAGGGCGTACAGGCCGGCCAGGTGATGGCAGCGGCGGTGTTCCTGCCGCTGGCGTACTTCATGCCCAGCGACGCCTTCAACAGCTGGGGCTGGCGCATCCCGTTCCTGCTCAGCGCCGCGGTGCTGATCGCCGCCTACATCATTCGCCGCGAGGTCAAGGAGCCCGAGGCCTTCAAGGTGGCCGCCAAGCAGACCGCGCGCTCGCCGATCCGCGATGCCTTCACCTACAGCTGGCGCGGCATGCTGGTGGTGTTCGGCGTGTCGCTGATGAACGTGATCCCGGTGGTGACCACCATCTTCGGCGCCGCCTACGCGGTGCAGCCGGCCTATGGCGTGGGCTTCGACAAGAGCGTGTACCTGTGGATTCCGGTGGTGGGCAACATCGTCGCGGTGCTGGTGATCCCGTTTGTGGGCAACCTCTCCGACCGCATCGGCCGGCGCCCGCTGATCATCGGCAGCGCATTGGGCTGCGGGCTGATGTCGTTCGTCTACCTGTATGCCATCAGCCTGCACAACCTGCCGCTGGCGTTCGGCGCCTCGCTGCTGATGTGGGGCATGGTCTACCAGGGCTACAACGCGATCTTCCCAAGCTTCTTCCCCGAACAGTTCCAGACTCACTACCGCGTGTCGGCCATGGCCATCGCGCAGAACGTCGGCTACATGATCACCGCCCTGCTTCCGGCGCTGTTCACCGCCGTGGCCCCGCCCGGCTCGAACAACGTGCCGCTGCTGATCGGCGCCATCACCTGCGCGGTCACCGCCATTTCGGCCGTGGCTGCCTGGAGCGCTCCGGAAACCTACCGCACGCCCCTGGACCAGCTCGGCAAGCCGGACGCCGTGGCCCTGGACAAACCCGTGTATGACGCGCTGCGGGCCAAGGCCCTGCGCACCACCCCTGCTACGGAAACCGCCCAATGAAGACCCTGCTCGTGCTCAATGGCCCCAACCTCAACATGCTCGGCCTGCGCCAGCCCGAGGTGTACGGCCGCGAAACCCTGGCCGATGTGCAGGCGCTGTGCCACAGCGCCGGCCAACACCTGGACCTGGACATCGAGTTCCACCAGACCAACCACGAGGGCCAGATGATCGACTGGATTCACCAGGCCCGTGGCCGCGTGGCCGGCATCGTGATCAACCCCGGTGCCTGGACCCATACCTCGGTGGCGATCCACGACGCGCTGATCGCCGCCGAGGTGCCGGTGATCGAGGTGCACATTTCCAACGTGCACAAGCGTGAAGCCTTCCGCCACCACTCCTATGTGTCGCTGGTGGCCCAGGCGGTACTGGCCGGGTTCGGCACCCATGGCTACGTGCTGGCTATCAACCACTTCGCCCACCTGCAGCGCACCGCGCAAGGAGCCGCGCAATGAAAACCGTAGCCAACCCCAGCCAGCGCCTGCGCCTGGGCTTTGTCGGTGGCGGCCTGGAGTCGTCGATCGGCGCCACCCACCGCTACGCCGCGCAACTGGACGGGCACTTCGAACTGGTGGCCGGGGTCTTCGCCCGCGACCCGGCACGCAACCGCGCCGCTGCCCAGGCCTACGGCGTAGCGCCGGAGCGGGTGTACCCGGACTTCCAGCGCATGGCCGTGGCCGAAGCCGCGCGCGCCGATGGCGTGCGGGCGGTGGCGATCATGGCGCCCAACGCGGTGCACGTGCCGGCCAGCCTGGCGTTTCTCGACCAGGGCATCGACGTGATCTGCGACAAGCCGCTGGCCTCGAGCCTGGCCGAGGCGCAGCAACTGCTTGAACGCGCACGCAAGGGCCCGGCGCTGCACCTGCTGACCCACAACTACAGTGGCTACCCATTGGTGCGCGAAGCCCGCGAGCTGATCGCGCGCGGCGCCATCGGCGAGGTGCGCCTGGTGCAGGTGGAACACGCCAGCGCCTTCGGCACCCACCCGCTGGAGCAGCAAGGGGTCAAGGCGCTGGCCTGGCGCACCGACCCGGCCCAGGCCGGGGCCTCATCGGTGCTGGCGGATGTGGGCGTGCATGCCCACCAGTTGCTGCGCTTTGTCACCGGGCAGGAGGTCAGCGAAGTGTCGGCCGAGCTGAGCACCCTGGTGCCGGGGCGCCAGTCGGACGACAACGCACACGTGAAGCTGCGCCTGCAGAATGGCGCGCGCGGCATGCTGTGGGCCAGCTTCGTGGCGGCCGGGCACCGGCATGGCCTGCAGTTGCGCGTGTTCGGCTCCACCGGATCGCTGTACTGGAATCAAGAGGAACCCGACCGGCTGGAGCTGCGTCATCAGGACCAGCCGCACCAGATCCTGCGCCGTGGCGAGGCCTGGCTGAGCGAGTCGGCCAGGTTGTCGACGCGAATCAAGGCGGGCCAGCCGGAGGGGCTGCTGGAGGCGTTCGCCAACATCTACAGCGAGGCGGCCGAGCGGATCATGGCGCGCCGCGAGCACCGTGCGCCGAGCGCGCAGTCGCTGCTGTGCCCGACGGCCGAGGATGGGGTACGCGGCATGCGCTTCATTGATGCCTGCGTGCGCTCGGATGCGGCGGATGGGCGCTGGACGCAGGCCTGAACGCCAGAAGCTGCACTTATGCAGGCCCAGCAGAATTGATTTTGCTGATCAACAATCGGCTGCCAGACTGGCGGCCGATTTCTTTTGCAGGGGCACGATCATGTCGGGTGAAACAAGTCTGGCCACGCTGTTGCGCAGCATGCGGCCGCAGTTGAATGAAGGCAGCTACGTGTTCTGCACGCTGGCCGACTGGTCGGGGCTGCAGCCTGACGAGGTGATCGGCAGTTTTCGCGAGCAGGAGGGGCTGACGGTGATCGTGTCGCGTGGGCGGGCGGAGGCGCTGAAACTGCCTTTCAGCTACGAGGCCGCGTGGATCACCCTGACGGTGCATTCGTCGCTGGAGGCGGTGGGCCTGACCGCGGCGTTCGCCACGGCGCTGGGCCAGGCCGGCATCAGCTGCAACGTGGTGGCCGCGTTCTACCATGACCATATCTTCGTCGCGCAGGCCGATGCGCAGCGGGCGATGGCGGTGCTGGAAGGGTTGGCGGCGGGGGCCTGATGATAGCAGGGGCCTTCGCCGGCAAGGCCGGCTCCTACAGGTTCGGCGTTCTCTGCAGCAGCCAGCCTTGCCGGCGCCTGGGCCATCGGCCACGATGCACCTCCCCCCGCCCTACACGGAACGTCAGCATGGCCCAGATCAAGATCTATGGATTGCGCACCACCCTCGACCAGCACCGCCCTGCCCTTGCCGAAGCCATCCATGGCGCGGTGATGAGCGCCCTGCAGTACCCGCCGGAAAAACGCTTCCAGCGCTACCTGGCCCTGGACCCCGCCGACTTCCTCTACCCCGACGACCGCAGCGAACACTACCTGATCATCGAGATCAGCCTGTTCGAAGGCCGCTCCAGCGCCGCAAAGAAAGACCTCATCCGCCAACTGTTCCAGCGCATCGGCGAGCACACCGGCATCGGCGCCCAGGACATCGAGATCACCCTGTTCGAGACCCCCCGCGAAAACTGGGGCATACGCGGCCTGCCCGGCGACGAGCTGGGCCTGAACTACACCGTGGAGGTCTGAACACACGCGCCGACCGGTAGCAGCAGCCGTGCATTCTTCTGCTTAACTGGAAGAACCCGGGCCACAGGCTGCCCGCCTTTTGCACAGGTGAACGACCATGGCGCGCACCACCCCCATCGAGCTGTACCGCAATATCGGCATTGTCGCCCACGTCGACGCGGGCAAGACCACCACCACCGAACGCATCCTGTTCTACACCGGGGTCAACCACAAGATGGGCGAAGTGCACGACGGCGCCGCGACCATGGACTGGATGGCCCAGGAACAGGAGCGCGGCATCACCATCACCTCCGCCGCCACCACCGCCTTCTGGCAGGGCTCGACCAAGCAGTTTCCCGAGAAATTCCGCTTCAACATCATCGATACCCCCGGCCACGTCGACTTCACCATCGAGGTGGAGCGCTCGCTGCGCGTGCTCGATGGCGCGGTGGTGGTGTTCAGCGGCGCCGACGGGGTCGAGCCGCAGTCCGAGACGGTGTGGCGCCAGGCCAACAAGTACCATGTGCCGCGCCTGGCCTACATCAACAAGATGGACCGCCAGGGCGCGGACTTCCTGCGCGTGGTCAAACAGATCGACAAGCGCCTGGGCCACCACCCGGTGCCGATCCAGCTGGCCATCGGCGCCGAGGAACACTTCATCGGCCAGATCGACCTGGTGAAGATGAAGGCCATCTACTGGAACGAGGCCGACAACGGCACCAGCTACCGCGAAGAGGCGATACCGGCCGACATGCTGGAGCTGGCCACCGAGTGGCGTGCGCACATGATCGAGGCCGCCGCCGAGGCCAACGACGAGTTCATGGAGCTGTACCTCAACGGCACCGAACTCGACAACGAGCAGATCAAGGCCGGGCTGCGCCAGCGCACCCTCAACAACGAGATCGTGCCGGCCATCTGCGGGTCGTCGTTCAAGAACAAGGGCGTGCCGCTGATGCTCGACGCGGTGATCGACTACCTGCCCGCCCCGTCCGAGATCCCCTCCATCAACGGCACCGACCCGGATCATGAAGACCGGCACCTGGAGCGCCATGCCGACGACAGCGAGCCGTTCTCGGCGCTGGCCTTCAAGATTGCCACCGACCCCTTTGTAGGCACCCTGACCTTCGCCCGGGTGTACTCCGGGGTACTGAACTCGGGCGATGCGGTACTCAACTCGGTCAAGGGCAAGAAGGAGCGCGTGGGCCGCATGGTGCAGATGCACGCCAACCAGCGCGCCGAGATCAAGGCGGTGTGCGCCGGCGACATTGCCGCACTGATCGGCATGAAGGACGTGACCACCGGCGACACCCTGTGCGACATCAACCAGCCGATCATCCTCGAACGCATGGACTTCCCCGATCCGGTGATCTCGGTGGCCGTGGAACCCAGGACCAAGGCCGACCAGGAGAAGATGGGCATCGCCCTGAGCAAGCTGGCCCAGGAAGACCCGTCATTTCGCGTGCGCACCGATGAAGAAACCGCGCAGACGATCATCTCCGGCATGGGCGAGTTGCACCTGGACATCATCGTCGACCGCATGCGCCGCGAATTCGGCGTCGAGGCCAATGTGGGCAAGCCGCAGGTGGCCTACCGCGAGAAGATCCGCAACACCTGCGAGATCGAAGGCAAGTTCGTGCGCCAGTCTGGCGGGCGCGGCCAGTACGGGCACTGCTGGATCCGCTTCGCCCCGGCCGAGGAAGGCAAGGAAGGCCTGGAGTTCGTCAACGAGGTGGTCGGCGGCGTGATACCGCGCGAGTACATCCCGGCGATCCAGAAGGGCATCGAGGAGCAGATGAAGAACGGCGTGCTGGCCGGCTACCCGCTGATCGGCCTGAAGGCCACGGTGTTCGACGGCTCGTACCACGACGTCGACTCCAACGAGATGGCGTTCAAGGTGGCGGCGTCGATGGCCACCAAGCAACTGGCGCAGAAAGGCGGCGCGGTGCTGCTGGAGCCGGTGATGAAGGTCGAGGTGGTGACCCCCGAGAAGTACCAGGGCGACATCCTCGGCGACCTCAGCCGGCGCCGCGGGCTGATCCAGGAAGGCGAGGACACCCCGGCCGGCAAGGTGATCCGCGCCGACGTGCCGCTGGGCGAGATGTTCGGCTATTCGACGCAGATGCGCTCGATGACCCAGGGCCGCGCCAGCTACACCATGGAGTTCACCAAGTATGCCGAGGCGCCGGCGAGCGTGGCCGATGCCATCATCAAAAAGCAGGGCTAGGTCGTCGCGCGATTACTGCACGGTCGACGCCCCGCCGACCCGGTCGCTGGGTGCAAGGATGTGCTGATTGCTGACCACCAGCTGCAGCAGGTGTGCACTTGGCCGGTAAAAGGGGCGCCTGCTCAGTGTGTGGTCAAGCCAGGCATTGAGCTCGTACAGGCGCACCGGTGCTTCACCCGGGTAGTCCGCCAGTACGGCGAGGACCATGTTCCGCACCGCAGGGCTGGAACGCAGGCAACGGCTGTCGATGTACTGCCCTATGAACTGGCGAACATCCGCTGTCTCGCTGTGTGAAATGAAGATTGTCCGCACGCTGTCGGGGCATCGCTGCTCAAGATCGGGCGCCATGATTGCCTCCTGTGGAATGCTGCCGTCGCTTGACGCCATTGAACGATACAGCCGGGCCCCGTTCCATCAGGCAAACCTGAAAACGCGGGCACGCCTACTGGAACAGGTTGGCCTCCAGGCAGTACGAGATCAGCTCCTGGTCGCTGCGCACATCCAGCTTGCGCATGGCCGCGATCTTTTGCGTGCTGATGGTCTTGGGGCTGCGATTCTGATTGATCGCGATGTCGCGCAGGCTCATGCCCGCCACGAACAGACGCAGGATCTCCACTTCGCGGGTGGAAAGCGAAGCCATGCGCTCGTCGATCTGGTAGCCGTTGTCGATCACCGAGTTCCGGTTCGCCGGCGCCAGCTTGTAGATGCGGTTCTGGCTCAAGGCTTCCAGTGCGCGCAGCAACTCTTCGTTCACCGTACGCTTGTCGATCACACCCGCCACGCCCAGATTGTAAAGCCGCGTGAGGATGAGGCTGTTGGACACCATCGTCAGCACCAGCACGCGCAGCGCGGGGAAGTTGCGCGTCAGGTAGGTGATCAGCCGCAGGCCGTCGCCATACTGGGAACTCTCCGGCATGTTGTAGTCGGTGATCAGGATCTGGGGCTGCTTGTCGTGCAGCACGTTGATCAGTTCGGTAGAGCTGCCCGCTTCGCCAACCACCTCGAAGCGCGGGTCGGACTTGATGAGTTCGCGTACGCCAAACAGCACGATCGGGTGGTCATCGGCGATGACTACGGTGATTTTATGCATGATCGCTCCGGTGTGCACAAAGTGTGGCAAGTCTCGGCCCGGGTCATACCGACCTCATCAAGTCGCAGAGCCGGTCGAGCGCCTGGTGAATATCGTCAATCAAGGTGAGCTGCAGGCTGGGCGCGCGCAGGCGGTGCTCAAGCTCACCGAACAGCCTGGCCAGCGCGTGCGCCTGCACCACCGACAGTGCGCCACTGACACCATGCACTTTGTGCAGGACGTCGGTTTGCTCGCCGGCCGCCAGGGCCAGGCGAATGGCGCGGATGTCCTTCTCCATGGTACTCAAAAACAGGTCGCGCATGGCCGGCGACAACACGATGCCCGCTGCCGATGACTCCGCCTCGGCCAACTGCACCGACAGCTCTAGCGACGGCTGGCGCCCGGCCTCCTCGTGCGCCAGCGCCGGGGTGACATTGAGCAGCAGGTTGCGCAAGGTGGTCAGGCTCAGCGGCTTGACCACCCAGCAGGTCATGCCCGCTGCCTGGCAACGCTCGCCCTCGTCGCGCATGGCATTGGCGGTAACGCCGATGATCGGCGCCTTGGCGTTCTGCAGGCGTATCGCGCGCGCCAACTCGTAGCCGTTCATGACCGGCATGTTGACATCGGTCAGCAGCACGTCGAAGCGGTACTTGCGCCACTGCTGCAGCGCCTGCTGGCCATCGCTGGCCAGTTCCACGGTGCAGCCCAGGGCTTCGAGTTGTTCCTTGAGAATGGCCTGGTTGATCAGGTTGTCCTCGGCCACCAGCACCTGCAGGCCAAGCGCCGGCAAGGCAGGGGGTGCGCCAGGCGGCGCGGGCTCGGTGACGCCGTTCTTTTCCATCAGCACGGCGCCGGCAATCGCCCGCACATGATTGGCGCTGACGCGCCAGCCCGCCTCCATCGGCTCGGGAACCTGCGGGCCGTCGTAGTCGCACAACAGGCGCCGGCCGTTCCAGTCCGGCAGCCACTTGCCGTTGCCCAGTACCTCGACCAGCAGCGCCCCGCTGTGCACCTCGTGCTGCGCGGCGCTGAGCACCGTAACCGTGGCATGCCAGCGCAGCAGCCAGCTGCCGATGTTCTCGGCCAGCTCCAGCACGGGCGCACGCACGTACACCTGCACGCCGCCGAGGTCGATGCCAGGTTCTGCCGGCAACGGCGTGTCCGGCAGCACGAACGGCAGGCGTAGCGTGAAACTGCTGCCCAACCCCTGTTCGCTGACCACCTTAACCTCGCCGCCCATCAACGCACTGAAGCGGCTGCAGATCGACAGGCCAAGCCCGGTGCCGCTGACAAGGTTGCTCGCGCGGGCCTGGTAGAACGGCTCGAACAGGTGCAGCTGCTGCTCCGGGGAAATGCCGATGCCGGTGTCGGTGACCTGGAGTTCCAGCATGATGTCTTGCCCTTCGCCCCTGGCCACGCGACAGCGCAGCACAACCCGCCCGATGTCGGTGAACTTGATCGCATTGCCCAGCAGGTTGTTGAGGATCTGCCAGATGCGCACCTCGTCCCCTACCAGCTGGTCGGGTATTTCCGGTGCCACGCAGGCATAGATCTGCAGGCCCTTTGCACGCGCGTTGGCGATGTGCGCGGACATCACGTCCTCGATCAGGCCCAATGGCGAAAAGGCCACCGACTCAAGGGTGAGTTGACCCGACTCGATCCTGGACACGTCCAGCACATCGCTGATCAGTTGCAACAATGTCGAGGACGAGCGCTGGATGATGCTGAGGTAATCCATCTGGCGCTGGTCGAGGCCGGTCAGGCCGAGCAGCTCCAGGGTGCCCAATACGCCGTACAGCGGGGTGCGGATCTCGTGGCTCATGGTCGCCAGGAAGAGGGTCTTGGCTTCACTGGCCTTGTCGGCCATGGACTTGGCCTGGCTCAAGGCCACCGCGCGTTCCAGGTGTTCGGTGACGTCGGTGAACGCGCACAGCAGAACCTGCTGGTCCTGGTAGCGGGTCGAGGAGAAACTGAGCCGGAAACAGCGACCCTGCAGCACCATGCTCGCCTCGCCGCACAGTTCGATGCCGGGTTGGCGCGCCATCTCGACGATGGACTGCGCCACTTCGCGACTGTCCTTGGCACGCTGATTCTCCACCACCACCTGGAGGTCGTGCAGGCGGATGACAATCAGCCCGGCAGGTGCACTTTCGATCACCGCCAGGCTGAACGCCTGGCTGTCGAGCAGCTCGCTCCGGGCCTGGCGAGCCGGCGCGATGACCTGCCGGCGATAGTGGTAGTACAGCCACCCCAGCAGGGCACTGAGCAACGCGAATGCCAGCACGATGCGCAGCAGCGGTAAATTCGCCCCACGGATGAAGCTGACGCAATCGACGCAGTACTGCGCTGCCCATTGCTCGTGGGTCATCGCCAGCAGGAAGATCAGGGCAATGCCAAGCAGCAAGCCGATACCGAGGCGTAGGGAGCTTCTGGCCAACGACGTCACTCTCGCCTCTCTTCACGCTGGCAGTGCTGCAGGCAGGTGAACAGCGCACCGAGGCCGAAGGGTTTGACCAGCAGCTGCTGCATGCCTACCGCCAGGCACCGATCGCCCTCGTCGCGCATGGCATTGGCCGTGGCACCGATGATGGGCACCACGCAGCCTTGACGACGAAGGGCCTTGGCCAGGTCATAGCCATTCATGCGCGGCATGTTGATGTCGGTGAGCACCACGTCGAACACCTCGTTCTGCCACAGCGCCAGGGCCTCATGCCCATCGCGGGCCAGGCCCACGCTGCACCCCAGCTCTTCCAGCTGGTCCTTGACGATCAGCTGGTTGATCACATTGTCTTCGGCGACCAGTACCCTCAGGTCCAGTTGCCGGGTGATCTCGTGCTCGATCCGGCCAGGCGCCGGGGGGGCGATGCCCTGGGCCTGGCTGACGGCCGCCAGCAGCCCGTTCAGGTCGTTGAGCTTGACCCGCCAGTAGCGTTGCTGCGACGGCGGCTCGCACTCCTGCGGGCAAATCACTACACGCGGCCCGCTCCACTCCAGCAGGACGGGGTGCGCGGTGTGCGGGTGGGCCTCCACCAGCAGCACGTCATGCGCGGCCTGGATCTCGGGTGGCAGCCCCATATGGGTCTGCGCGCCCCAGCGCCGCAGCCAGCCACTGACGTATTCGGCCATTTCCAGCACCGGGGAATGCACGTAGATCATCTCGTCGGCCAGGCGCGGCGTGTCGCTCGCCGGCATCGGGTACGAGCGCCCCAGCGGAATGCTCAAGGTAAAGCTGCTGCCCAGGCCCACGGCGCTGACCACGCGGATGCTGCCGTTCATCAAGGCGGCCAGGCGCTGGCAGATGGACAGGCCCAGGCCGGTGCCGGGCACCACGTTGGTCTTGGTCGAGGACTGGTAGAACGGCTCGAACAGCAAGGCCTGGTCGTCCGGGGCAATGCCCGGGCCGCTGTCGCTGACCTGCCAGAGGATGTCGGCCCGTTCCTCGGTCATCGAGCCGACCTTGGCACGCAGTACGATCTGCCCGCTCTCGGTGAACTTCACCGCATTGTTGAGCAGGTTGTTCAGCACCTGGCGGATGCGCGTTATGTCGCCGCGCAACAGCGCCGGCATGTGCGGGTCGACGAAGGCATACAGATACAACCCCTTGCTGCGCGCAGCACCGGCGTAGCTCTGGGTCACGTCGTGGATCAGCTCCAGCGGCGAGAACTCGCTGGCCTCCAGGGCCAACTGACCGGCTTCGATCTTGGCCACATCGAGAACATCGCACACCAGGTTGAGCAGCGCTGCCGAGGAACTCTCGATGGCGTGCAGGTAGTCTTTCTGCGGCCCCCTCAGCTCGGTACGGGCCAGCAGCTCCAGGGTTCCGAGCACGCCATACAACGGCGTGCGTATCTCGTGACTCATGGTCGCCAGGAACAGTGTCTTGGCTTCATTGGCGGCATCGGCCATCTGCTTGGCCATGGTCATCGCGGCCTCGGCCTGCTTGCGCGTACTGATATCGCTGAAGGCGCAGAACAGCACATCCTCGCCGTTGTAGCGGGTGCGCACGAAACTCAGGTGCAGGTGGCGACCGTCGCCAGCCTGGAACTCGTCGGACTGGACGATTTCGCGGTCGCTGAAGGCTTGTTCGATCCAGCCGTGGCACAGGCGCTCGCGCTCCTTGCACTCGCCCAGCCACTGCTGCGACAAGGTGTTCTCCAGTACCACCTGGCCATCCGCGCGGCGCAGCACGCACAGCGCCACCGGGGCGGTCTGGATGATCGCGCGGTTGAACGCTTCACTTTCGATCAGTGCATCGATGCGCTGGGTTGCCGGGGTGATCAGGCGCCGTTCGACGCGCGTCACCAGGCGCCCCACCAGCACGCCGATCAGCAGGATCAGGGCGCTGGCAGCCAGCAACGGCCACCACAACACCTTGAGCAAGGCCTCCAGCCCAATGGCATAGAACAGCTTCCAATCCGAGTAGCCCAGCTTCTTGCGCATCACCAGCTGGTCGGGCCAGAAGCCTTCCCCGGAGAAGCCGAAGTCATGGCCTGTCTCCAGCTTCGGCAAGGGCAGCGACGGGTACACGCTCGACACGCTGCGCATCATCACATCGCCTCTGGGGTTGAGCATCATGAACTGCCCTGCCGCGTCATCGTGCAGCGTGCTGGCCACGTCGCTGGCATCCATCTCCATGCCGAGCCAGCCCGATCGGGGCTGGTGGAAATCCACCCGCACGAACAGATACAGCCGCGGCGTCGACGCCTGCTGATCGCTGAGCCAGACCGCCTGGTCCGCCTCGGGCAGGGTGGGATCAATACGCTGCAGGCGGCTCAGCACCGCGCCAGGGATCGGCGTATCGAAGCTGACCGTGCGGTTCAGGTACACCACGCGGGCCGCCACCTGATCGGCGACGTACAGCAGGTTGATGCGGTTTGTGGTGAGGAAATCCACCATGCGCCCGGACAACTGCAGGTCCCAGCGGAGGTCGTCACCGGGCTGTCGGTGGCCGACCTGCTGCGCCACCGCGAACTGTTGCCCAGGTGGCTTCGCCACCGCCGACAGCGCGAGGCTCTTGAGCAGCGCCTCGCGCTGGGTGAAGAACACCCGTGCATTGGCGATGGCATCGCTCATGAGCCCCTGACGACGGGAAACTTCGTTCCTGAGAATCGAGCTCAGGGAAATGATCGCACCCACCACCATGCCCAGCACCAGTAACTGGGCGAACAATCGCAGCAGCCGGCGCACGGCCTTGGGGGTGGAGAAGAACGAGTCGGTGGGTTGCAGGAAATGCTTCAATTTCATGGCGCCAGCTTAAGTGCCCTTTGCTGCGCAGCACTATCAGGCAAGCCTTAAAAATGCGCCCCAGCACAGCCAGGGCGCTTGGCTCAGCTCGATGTACCGCCGCGAATGCGCATGCCGTGGCTGGGGCACGGGCGCGGTTTCACGTGGTGAAGCGCCGGGTCAGGTCGGCCATGGCAATCGCCAGCCTGGACAGCTCGTTGCTTGCAGTGGCCGTCTGGCTGGCGCCGTCGGAGGTCTGCACCGAGTGATCGCGAATGCTCACCAGGTTGTGGTCCACCGAACGTGCCACCTGCGCCTGCTCTTCGGAAGCGGTTGCAATCAGGAAGTTGCGGTCGTTGATCTCGGTGATCGAACGGGCAATCGCATCCAGTGCGGCGCCGGCTTCCTGCGCGATCCCCAGGGTGTCCTGGGCATTGACGCGGCTTTGCGACATCGCCGTTACCGCCTGCTCGGCCCCCGCCTGGATGTCGGCGATCATGGTCTCGATTTCCTTGGTGGACTCCTGGGTACGGTGGGCCAGTGCCCTCACCTCGTCGGCCACCACAGCGAACCCGCGCCCCTGGTCACCGGCCCTGGCAGCCTCGATGGCAGCATTGAGGGCCAGCAGGTTGGTCTGCTCGGCAATCGCGCGAATCACGTCCAGCACCTTGCTGATGTTCTGTGCCCTGTTCGCAAGGCCTTCGACTTCCCCGCTGGTGGACTCGACAATCGTTGTCAGGTTCTGGATGGCGACAACCGCCTGGGTCACCCGCTCGGAACCGGTGCGGGTCGAACTGGCGGATTGCTGGGTGACTTCCGACGCGGAGGCTGCGTTGCGCGCCACCTCTTCGACCGCAACCGTCATCTCGTTCACGGCGGTGGCGGCCTGTTCGATTTCATCGCTCTGCTGCTGCAGCCCGCGGCTCGATTCCTCGGCCACCGAATGCATCTGTTCGGCCGCTGCGGCCAACTGGTTCGACGAGTCGCCCATCAGACGAATGGTGTCACGCAGGCTGGCCTGCATGCTCGCGGTCGAGGCCATCAGGTCGGTCAGCTCGTCCTTGCCGGACATCGGCACGACACTGCGCAGGTCGCCTTCGGCAATCCGCTGGTTGATCCCCAGCACCGCCAGCAACGGTACGGTGATGCTGCGCGCAAACAGAACCCCCATCAGGATGCTCAACACCACGACCACGCTGATGATCACGATCACGGTCTTCACCGAGCTCTGATAGATGGCCTCGGACTCGATCCCCGATTGGCGGGCACCTTCGCGGTTGATGTCCATCATCTTGCCGATAACGACCTGCAGGCTGTTCGCCAGCGGCCGAGTCGTCTGGTTGAGGTACTCGGTGGCTTCGGCGGCGTGGTCGGCCTGCACCCGTTCCAGAAAGCTGTCCAGCTGCCCTATGTAGTTGGCGATCCCTGTCTTGACATCGTCGTAGGCCGCTTGTTCGTCCGGGCTGGACACCTGGTGACGATAGTCGGTGACCGCCTTGTCGAGCTCGCTGCGTGCGCCGGTGATGGTCTCGATGGACATCTTCCTGATCGCTGGGTCATCGGTACTGAGGAGGCGATAGCTTTCAAGCCGCAGGCGCAGCACCAGCGCGTCGATCGCGCCTCCCTGGCGCACACTTTCCATCCAGTTCTTCTCGATTTCCAGGGCAGCGGCACGCACTCGGCCCATTTGCATGATGGAAACCACACCCAGGACAATGACCAGCACGTTCAATACGAAAAACACCAGTATTGCTCGATGGCCCAGCCTGAAATTTCTAAGCAGCATGTTCAATCCCTCATAGAAACAAGCAGAAAATCGGAGGCACCCGACTCCGCGTCGTTGCTGGTGGGGACTTTAATGAGGGCGTTTGAAATAGCCTATCAGGCAAGCCTGAAAACGGGCCTGCACACCGCCCTCCGATGATCGGCGATCGAGGTACGCCCACACTCCGAGCGGCAAGGCGCCCTTGCGTGGCGGTGGCAGCCGCTAGTTGAACAGGCGTTGCAACTCCGTCGGCGGCAAGGGCCGACTGAGCAGGTAACCCTGCGCGTAATGGCAGCCCTGGCCCACGATGAAGTCCAGGTGGTCAGCCTCCTCGACGCCTTCGGCAACCACTTCGAAGCCCAGCTCGCACCCCAGCCCGATGATTGCACGACAGATCGCGTGCAGCTTGCCGCTCTGGGGCTGGCCGCTGACGAAGCTCCTGTCGACCTTGAGGATGCTCAATGGAAAACGCAGCAGGCAACTCAGGGCTGAGTAGCCGGTGCCGAAATCATCCAGCGCCAGCCGCACGCCCATGCTCACCAGTTCATCGAGGCAGGCCTTGACCTGGGCACTGTCGCTGACCCACTGGCTTTCGGTGATTTCCAGGATCAGGCTCGCCGGCGGCAGCCCGCAGGCCTGCAGAACGCGCCGCACCGAGGCGGCGAAGCCGACCTGCTCCAGCTGCAGGCTGGAGACGTTGACCGAACAGTGCAGCTGCCCCTGCCCGGCCAGTTGCCAGTCGCGGACCTGTCGACAGGCGCGCTGCAGCACCCACTCGCCAACCGGTACGATCTGCCCGGTGGCTTCAAGGGTGGGGATGAACGCCAGCGGCGGCACCAGTTGCCCGGCAGATCGCCAGCGCAGCAGCGCCTCGACACCCGCGATGTAGGGGCGACCCTGATCGACGCGGTAGAGCGGTTGATAATGCAGTTCGAACTGATCCCGCTCCAGGGCCCTTCCGAGGTCCGACTGCAACGACGTACTCGCGACGGGCGTCGAGACCACGCAAAGCGCCGACTGATTCATCACTCACCCCTCCCACGCAGGCGTGCCATAGCCCATCCACCGCTTCGAAAGACTCCTCCAATCAACAGGCTTGCCGTCAGAGAACGTCACTCCCGTGACAGGCCAATGTTCAGGCACATGCCGCAGCGCGGACCATCAGCAGATCCTTAAAAATGCGCGTGGGCTCAGGCGGTGTGCTGCTCCCCCGCACGCCTGAGCAGTTGCTTGCAGCGCTCGGTCAGGTGCACCACGCGCAGGTGCTTGCCGGCCTTGGCATAGCGCTCGCGCAGGGTCTTGATGGCAGCGATCGCCGAGTAGTCGACCACCCGCAGGTGGGCGCAGTCCAGGGTCACCTCGGCCGGGTCGTCGGCCGGGGTGAACTGGTTCAGAAAGGTGGTGACCGACGCAAAGAACAGGGTGCCGTGCACGCGGTACAGCTTGCTGCCGTCGGCGTGCACGTCGCTGTCGGCGTACAGCTCGCGGGCCTGCTGCCAGGCAAAGTTCAGGGCGGCGATGATGATGCCGAACATCACGGCAGCCGCCAGGTCGGTGAACACCGTGACCACGGTGACCGCCACGATGGTCAGCACGTCGTTCACCGGCACCTTGTGCAGCACCCGCAGCGATGCCCAGGCGAAGGTCTGCTGCGCCACCACGAACATCACCCCCACCAGTGCCGCCAGCGGAATGCGCTCGATCAGCGGCGCGAGAAACAGCACGAACATCAGGATCATCACCCCGGCCACGACGCCCGACAGCCGGCCGCGCCCGCCGGAGCCGAGGTTGATCACGGTCTGCCCGATCATCGCGCAGCCGCCCATGCCGCCGCACAGGCCCGAGACCATGTTGGCCGCGCCCAGCGCCACGCATTCGCGGTCGGGGTGGCCGCGGCTCTCGGTGATTTCGTCGGTGAGGTTGAGGGTGAGCAGGGTTTCGAGCAGGCCGACCATGGCCATCAGTACTGCGTATGGCGCGATGATGCGCAGGGTGTCGAGGGTCCATGGCACCTCGGGCAGGGCCAGGCCCGGCAGGCCGCCGGCAATGTGCGCCATGTCGCCCAGGGTGCGGGTGGGCAGGTCGAACAGGTACACCAGCAGGCCCACGCCGAGAATCGCCACCAGCGCCGGCGGCACGGCGCGGGTCAGGCGTGGCAGCACGTAGACGATGGCCATGGTCAGTGCCACCAGGCCGAGCATCAGGTACAGCGCATTGCCGGCAAGCCAGGCCTGGCCGGACTTGAAGTGTTCGAGCTGGGCCAGGGCAATCACGATGGCCAGGCCGTTGACGAAGCCGAGCATCACCGGGTACGGCACCAGGCGCACCAGCTTGCCCAGGCGCAGCAGGCCGAACAGCAGCATCACCAGCCCGCCCAGCAGCACCGTGGCCAGCAGGTATTGCACGCCGTGCTGCACCACCAGCGCGACGATCACCACCGCCATCGAGCCGGCGGCGCCGGAAACCATGCCCGGGCGCCCACCGAACAGTGCGGTCAGGGTGCAGATGATGAAGGCGCCGTACAGGCCCATCAGCGGGTTGAGGTGCGCAACCAGGGCGAAGGCGATGCACTCGGGCACCAGGGCGAAGGCGGTGGTGAGGCCGGCGAGCACGTCGGCGCGCACGGGGGCGAGTCGGAAGGGTTTGCGTGTGGGCTGCATCGGGGTTCCAATCGGCAGGGCATCGCCTGCGGGGGTGACAGGGCATCGAGGGGGTGCAAAAGGTTGGCTAGCTTACCTCAAACACAAACGGCGTCGCAGCCATCGCGGGGCAAGCCCGCTCCCACAGGACTGTGCAGAGCCTGTGGGAGCGGGCTTGACCCGCGATGAAGGGGACACCCTCATCGCACCCGGTCGCGGCTCTGCACCGCCAGGTCCAGGGCCTTGTGCATGTCCAGCCGCGCCGAGCGGCCGACGTCCTTGTCATTGAGCTGGTAGTTGCGCTCGGACGGCAGGATCGGCGCGGTCAGGTCTTCGGCGTCCATCGGCTCGAAGTCGCCCTCGCCGCCCAGGGTCATGGCGCTGCGGCGCAGCAACAGGCGCAGTTGCTCGGGCTGCAGGCGCGGGTTGATCGAGAGCATGGCCGCCACCACCCCGGCCACCATCGGCGTGGCATAGGAGGTACCGCAGTGCACCTCGCCGCGCTGGTCGGCCTGCACAGTGGACGCCTGCACGCAGGCGGCGGCGGTGATGTCCACGCGCGCATCGATGTTGGAGGCGGCGCGCTTGACCACATAGGCCGGATCATCCACCGCCACCGGGCGCTCGCTGCGCTGGTGCCCGCCCACCACCAGCAACTGCTCGGTGACGAACGAGGACGGCAGGCGGTACTCGTCGGTACCCGAGTACGACGCGCCATTGCCCGCCGAGTTGATCACCACCACGTCCTGGTGCTCCTTGCGCAGCCACAGGAAGAACTCCTCCAGCAGCTCTTCATAGCCGCTCATGGCCAGGCCCGAGCGCACCAGCGAGTCGACCTCGTCGCCCTCGACGTTCTTCGCCCCCACCCGGTGGATGCCCCAGCTCCAGTTCAGCACCCGCACGCCGTCCTCCACCAGGTTGACCGAGGCGGCGATGTTGGCGGTGATGCCGGCGTCGGAATTGCGCTCCACGATCACCTCGAAGCCGGGGCTGGCCGGGTCGAGCCCGCGCAGAAAACCGGTATTGCCGCCCTGCTCCCAGCGCGCGGCGAGCACCCCGGCCACCGTGCTGCCATGCCCGTCGGGCTTGTCGGCGTCACGCGCGTACAGGCAGGTGCGTGGTCGCTCGCCGCGGCACGGGCCCAGGTAATCGGCGAAATCGGGGGCGTCGAAATCCACGTCGCGCTCGATCACGCCGATGCGAACCGGGCTGACCGGTACCGCCGCATCGCGGGCAGGGATGCGCCGCTGGTAGAAGTTGACCGCGTCCATGAAACGGTTGGCGGCCCACTCCTCGCCGCCGGGCCGGGCCTGCGCATCTGCGGATTCGCGCTCCTCGCCCTTTTCCGGCGCGGACTCCTCGATCACCACGGCGTCCACGCTGACCTCGCTGCCCAGGCGCAGCACCATGGCATCGCGCTGCACCAGGTCACTGACCGGCAGGCGCAGCTGGTAGACGTTCAGCGGCGCGATCGCCCCCACCACCTTGGCGCCGTACTTGTCGGCCAGGCGCCGGGCCTCCTGCAGGCCGTCGTGGCGCTCTTCGATCAGCAGGCTGACCAGGTCGACATAGGTGGTCAGGCCGTCCATGTTCTTCGCCACCTCGCCCGGCCCGGCGGGCACCACATGGCTGGCCTTGAGCGACAGCCACACCGGGTTGCTGGCCTGGCCGCCCGCGTCCTGCAGCCACAACGGGCCGCTGTCCAACCGCGCCGTATCGAGGTTCAGGCGCAGCGTATCGCCATCGCGGGTGACACGGGCGGCGGGCAGCACGTGCCCGTCCAGATGCACCCCGGGCGTGCCCTGCGCCAGGCCGCGGGTGCTCACGCACCACTGCTGCTGCACCGCGCTCAGCACATCGCCACAGCGCTGCAGGCCGGTGATGCGCAAGGGCTCGGCGGCGATGGCCAGGGTGCTGGCCAGGGCCAGCAGGGCGAAACCGGGTGCAAACAGGTGGGGCAGCATGGGCGACTCCGTTGCAGGGTGGCAGGCAATGACCATCCGACCGGCTGGCGCAGGTCATCGTTCAGCGGGGCAAGGCTTGACCCCGCGTTTGCGCGCCGCGCATGCTTCGGCCTCCACGACTTTCAAGGAACGACTGCATCATGAAGCTGGAAACCTTGGCGATCCATGCGGGCTTCAGCCCCGATCCGACCACCAAAGCGGTTGCGGTGCCGATCTACCAGACCACCTCGTTCGCCTTCGATGACACCCAGCATGGTGCCGACCTGTTCGACCTCAAGGTGGCCGGCAACATCTACAGCCGCATCATGAACCCCACCAACGATGTGCTGGAACAGCGCATGGCCGCGCTGGAAGGCGGCGTGGGCGCACTGGCGGTGGCCTCGGGCATGGCGGCGATCACCTACGCCATCCAGACCGTGGCAGAGGCCGGCGACAACATCGTCTCGGTGGCCAAGCTGTATGGCGGCACCTACAACCTGCTGGCCCATACCCTGCCGCGCTTCGGCATCCAGACCCGCTTCGCCGCCCATGACGACATCGCCGCCCTCGAGGCGCTGATCGACGACAAGACCAAGGCGGTGTTCTGCGAGTCGATCGGCAACCCGGCCGGCAACATCGTCGACCTGCGCGCGCTGGCCGATGCCGCGCACCGCCATGGCGTGCCGCTGATCGTCGACAACACCGTGGCCACGCCGATCCTGTGCCGCCCGTTCGAGCACGGCGCCGACGTGGTGGTGCACTCGCTGACCAAGTACATCGGCGGCCACGGCACCAGCATCGGCGGCATCGTGATCGACTCGGGCAACTTCCCGTGGGCCGACCACAAGCAGCGCTTCGCCCTGCTCAACACCCCCGACCCGTCCTACCACGGCGTGACCTACACCGAGGCCTTCGGCCCGGCGGCGTTCATCGGGCGCTGCCGCGTGGTGCCGCTGCGCAACACCGGCGCGGCGCTGTCGCCGTTCAACGCCTTCCTGATCCTGCAGGGGCTGGAGACCCTGGCCCTGCGCATGGAGCGTCACACCGAGAACGCCCTGAAGGTGGCCCACTACCTGCAGGGTCACGAGCAGGTGGCGTGGGTCAAGTACGCCGGCCTGCCGGACCACCCCGAGCACGCGCTGGCGCTGCGCTACACCGAGGGCAAGCCGGCGTCGATCCTGTCGTTCGGGATCAAGGGCGGCCAGGAGGCCGGTGCACGCTTCATCGACGCACTCAAGCTGGTGGTGCGCCTGGTGAACATCGGCGATGCCAAGTCGCTGGCCTGCCACCCGGCCTCCACCACCCATCGCCAGTTGAACGACGAAGAGCTGGAAAAGGCCGGCGTGCCGCGTGACATGGTGCGCCTGTCGATCGGCATCGAACACAGCGACGACATCCTGGCCGACCTGGCCCAGGCACTGGAAGCGTCGCGCGGCTGAGGCATCGGCGGGCAGGCAAGCGCTACACATTCATCTGTATATCCATACAGATAAACCTTGCCTGCATCGCCAATCCTGCGCATTCTAGGGCCCATCACAGCCCGACCAAGAGCTCACTCGGCCATGCGCCTGTACCTCTGCGAAAAACCCTCCCAGGCCAAGGACATCGCCAAGGTCCTTGGCGCCAGCCGCCGCGGCGACGGTTGCTGGGTCGGCACGGGTGTCACGGTGACCTGGTGCATCGGCCACCTGCTCGAAACCGCCCCGCCCGACGCCTACGATGCCCGCTACAAGCGCTGGTCGCTGGCCGACCTGCCGATCATCCCGGCGCAATGGAAAATGCTGGTAAAACCCAGGACGGCCGCCCAGTTCAAGGCGGTCAAGCGCCTGCTCGGCGAGGCGGCCGAACTGGTGATTGCCACCGACGCCGACCGCGAGGGCGAAATGATCGCCCGCGAGCTGGTGGAGCACTGCCGCTATCGCGGGCCGATCCAGCGCCTGTGGCTGTCGGCGCTGGACGACGCCTCGATCCGCAAGGCCCTGGCCGCCCTCAGGCCCGGCGCCGCCACCTTCAACCTGTACCACTCGGCCCTGGGCCGCTCGCGTGCCGACTGGCTGATCGGCATGAACATGAGCCGGCTGTTCACCCTGCTCGGCCGCCAGTCCGGCTATCAGGGCGTGTTGCCGGTGGGCCGGGTGCAAACCCCGACACTGCGCCTGGTGGTGGACCGCGACCGCAGCATCGCCGATTTCGTGCCGGTGCCGTTCTGGGCCATCGATGTGCAGTTGCGCAGCGCCGGCGAGGTGTTCAATGCCCAGTGGCGTGCGCCCGACGAGCTGTGCGACGACCAGGGCCGCTGCCTGAACCAGGCGTTCGCGCAGCAGGCGGCTGCGGCCATCCAGGCGACGTCCATGGCGCGCCTTTTGACGCTGACCACCGAGCGCGTGCGCGAGGCAGCGCCGCTGCCCTTCGACCTGGGCACCCTGCAGGAGCTGTGCTCGAAGAAATTCGGCCTGGGCGCCCAGGAAACCCTCGACATCGCCCAGGCGCTGTACGAAACCCACAAGGTCATCACCTACCCGCGCAGCGACTGTGGCTACCTGCCCCTGAGCCAGCACGCCGAGGCGCCGGCGATTCTTGCCGCGCTGGGGCGCGCCGACCCGAGCCTGGCGCCCTTGCAGCCGCACCTGCAGGCGCAACGCCGCTCACGCGCGTGGAACGACGCCAAGGTCAGCGCCCACCACGGCATCATCCCCACCGCCGCCGCGCGCGACCCGGCGCGCCTGCCGCCCAAGCACAAGTCGGTGTACGTGCTGATTCGGGCACGTTACCTGGCGCAGTTTCTGCCCAACCATGAATACGACCGCACCCAGGCCGACTTCGATTGCGCCGGGCAGGCGCTGCGTGCGGTGGGCAAGCAGATCGTCGAGCCGGGCTGGCGGCGCGCGCTGCCCGAAGCCCTGACCCCGCCCAAGGGCCGCGAGGCGCCGGTGGCGCAAGTGCTGCCGGCATTGCACGAGGGTCAGCTGTGCGAGGTGGCCGGGGTCAACCTCAAGGACCTGTGGACCCAACCGCCCAAGCCCTTCACCGAAGGCGACCTGATCAAGGCGATGAAGAACGTCGCCAAGCTGGTGGACGACCCGCGCCTTAAACAGAAGCTCAAGGACACCACCGGCATCGGCACCGAAGCGACCCGCGCCGGGATCATCCAGGGCCTGCTCGACCGGGGCTACCTGGTCAAGCAGGGCAAGGCGCTGTCGGCCACGCCGGCGGCGTTCAGCCTGATCGACGCGGTGCCAAGGGCGATTGCCGACCCTGGCACCACGGCGATCTGGGAGCAGGCGCTGGACATGGTGCAGAGCGGCGAAATGAGCCTGGAAGCGTTCGTGGCCAAGCAGTCGGCGTGGATGAGCAAGCAGGTGGAGCGCTGCTCGGGCATGAGCCTGCGCATTTCAGGGCCGCCGGTGCCGGCCGGGCGCGGCGGCGCGCCGTGGAAGAAGAAGCGCAAGAGCAGCGCCACGGCCGGCAAGCGACCCCGTGCCACCAAAGCGAAAAAAACCGGGGCTTAGGCCCGTGCCGGCTGCTTCGCCGGCAAGGCCGGCCCCTACAGAAACCACCGACAAGGAATGTGTATGAAACTGGGCTACACCATCGTTTATGTACCCGATGTTGAGGCATCGTTGAGCTTCTTCGAGAATGCCTTCGGCCTGAAGCGTCGTTTTCTGCATGAGTCCGGCGATTACGGCGAGCTGGACACCGGGCCAACCACCCTGGCCTTCGCGTCGCTGGAACTGGGCGAGTCGAATTTCCCGGAAGGTTTCGTTGCCGCCAGCAACAGCCACAAGCCCCTGGGCATGGAGATCGCGCTGGTGACCGAGAAGGTCGCGGCGGCCCACGCCAATGCCCTGGTCAACGGCGCCGAGGAAATCAGGGCGCCGCAGAGCAAGCCCTGGGGCCAGACGGTTTCCTACTTGCGCTGCCCGGCCGGGGTGCTGGTGGAGCTGTGCTCGCCGATGGGTTGAAAGCGCTTGGCCAGCAAGGCTGGCGCCTACAGGGGCCGTCCTTGGCAAAGCCTTTGGCTCACGCGCGAATCACTGCCTTGAGCACCGTCTTGAACGTCTCGATCTGCTCGTCGCTGAACGCGGCAAACACCGTGTCCTGCTGCTCGCGCGCAATCGTCCACAGGGCCTCGGTCTGGTCGATGCCGGCCACGCTCAGGCGCACATGCCCGGCCGCCTCGCTGTCGCACACCAGCCCCTTGCGCTTGAGGTTGGCCACCGCCTCGTCGATCTCTCGCGCCGGCATCGCCACCTCGCGCTGCAGGTCGGCCAGGTTCAACCCCGCATCGTTCTCCAGCACCATCAGCATGCGCGCCTCGCTGGTGCGCAAGCCACTGGACAGCTGGCGCGGCTGGTAACTGGCTTGGTAGGCACGCAGCGCCTGGGTCATCAGGTAGTACAGGTTGTGGCTCAGGCGCCCCTGAAAATGGCTGCTGGGGGCCTGCCCCTCTTCGCGTCGGGTCATGCGGGTGTGCGGCAGCACCATCGAGTACGCACCCTGGTGGTAGAGCAACGGCGAACGCCCGCCATCGTCGAACGCTACCACCTTGCCCAGCATGATCCAGTGGTCACCGCCGTCGAGCAGCTGATGGCGTTCGCACTGGAAGCACGCGGCGCAATCGGCCAGCAGCGGTGCGCCCCCCTCGCCCGCCCGGTGCTCGATGCCGGCAAAGCGGTCCTCCCGTGGCTTGGCGAAGTTGTTCGACAGCTCGATCTGGTCGGCGGCCAGGATATTCACCGCAAAGTGGCTGGCGGCCTCGAACACCGCGAGGCTGCTGGAGCGCTTGTCCAGGCTCCAGAGGATCAGCGGCGGGTCCAGCGAGACCGAATTGAAGCTGTTGGCCGTGACCCCGACCTTGTTGCCCGCGGCATCGGCGGCGGTGACCACGGTGACGCCGGTGGCGAAGTTGCCCAGGGCGCGGCGGAACGCGCGGCTGTCGAAGGCCACGGCAGGTTCAGTAGACATGCAAGACTCCCCGGCTGCCGCCAGGGCAGCCGTACGTTGTTGTTATGGGCCGGGCGCGGTGTTCACACCATGCTCGGGTCGGGCTCCAGGCCCATCAGCTCGCGACCGAGGATCTGCGCGCAGACGTCGTAGTCGGTGTAGGCATGGGCGCCGGTCATGTGCGAGTCGCGCCACAGGCGCTGCATCTCGTTGGCCTCGAACCAGGCGGTGCCGCCCGCGGCTTCGAACAGGCGATCCACGGCCTGGATGCACATCTTCACCGCATAGCCCTGGTTGGTGCGCCAGAACGCCAGGGTCTCGCGGCTGGGGTACTGGTGGCGGGCGCTGTGGTCGGCGTGCTCCTGCCAGGTTTTTTCGAGAAAGGCCCGCGCGGCGGCCACCTGGTGGGTGGACTCGGCCAGGCGCATCAATGCGGGGGTGGCTGCGCCAACCGCAGCGCCGGTGTAGGCGCGCACGCGGTTGGCGGTCTTCTCGCGGAAGGCCTGGAGCATGCGCTCGGCCACCCCCAGGCTGACCGTGGAAAAGCCACTGGCGAAGTACGGCCGGTACGGCGAATAGAACACCTTGCTGTCCGGGTACAGGCCGAAGCCGGCGGACTTGCCTTCCATCATGTCCTTGGCTTTCTGGATGCGGTACTCGGGCACGAAGGCCTTGTCGATGAGCAGGGTCTTGGTGCCGCTGCCCTTCATGCCCGCAGCGTGCCAGTCGTCGCGGATCACGTAGTCGCTGCGCGGCAGCACGGCGAAGCAGTAGTCCTGGGTGCCTTCGGCGTTGGCGCGGCGGCAGCCGACGATGGCCCATTCGGCATGGTCGCTGCCGCTGCTCCAGCCCATCTCACCGCTGAACAGCAGGCCGCCCTCGACCTCCTCGATACGCCCGAACGGCGCGATGCTGCTGCTGGCAGTGGCGTCGCGGTCGGTGCCCCAGATCTCTTCCTGCAACCGGGCCGGGAACATCGCCAGCTGGTGGCTGTGGGTGCACAGCAGGCTCATGGCCCAGGCGGTACTGGCACAGGCACCGGCCAGCGCGGCGATGCAGTCGGCGAATTCGGGCAGGGAAATTTCCAGGCCGCCATACAGCTTGGGCTGGAAGGTGCGGTGCAGGCCGATGCCCTTGAGCAGCGCGATGTTTTCGGCGGGTACCTGGCGATCCTGCTCGGCACGGGCGGCGTTGGCGGCGATGGTCGGCAACAGTGGCTTGAGGTCTTCAAGCAGCGGGTTTGGCTTTTTCATGGAGGGCCCTGCTTATTATTGGATGTCCGGGCCGGGCTGCGAGGTGGGCAGCTGGCGGCGGATGCAGGGCCAGTATGGGATGGGTGTGACGGGGGGAAAATGCACCTTCCAGAGGCAAGGTTGTACTTTTCATGGGCCTCTTCGCCGGCAAGGCCGGCGCCTACTATCGGTAGGAGCCGGCCTTGCCGGCGAAGGGGCCGCAGGGATCAGCCCTTGACCACCTGCTGCAACCGCTCCCACAGCCTTGCCACATGCTCGCGCTCGGTGGGCAACGCGCCCACCGACACCCGCACCATCCACTGCCCGTTCAACGTCGCCGGGGTCACATACGCCGCGCCCGACGCATTGAGCCGGTCGGCCCAGGCGCGGGTGTGGCGGTCCAGTGCCTCGCCTTCCAGCCCGCCAGGCTGGTGACGAATGCACAGGGTCTGCAACTGCACCGGCGCCAGCACCTCCCAGCCCGGCGCCGCACCTACCTGCTGTTCAAGCCAGCGAGCATTGCCCAGGTCGCGGCGCAGGCGTTGCTGCAAGCCTTCCACGCCTTCGCTGCGCAACATGAACCACAGCTTCAACGCACGAAACCTGCGCCCCAGCGGGATGCCCCAGTCGCGCAGGTTCTTCACTTCGCCATCGACCGCCGACTGCAGGTAGCTGGGGTTGGTGCTCATCACACGGATCAGGTGCTGCGGGTCACGCACGAAATACAGCGAGCAGTCGAACGCCACCCCCAGCCATTTGTGCGCATTGACCACGATGGAGTCGGCCTGCTCGATGCCGGTCCACATCCAGCGGCATTCGGGCAGGATCATCGCCGAACCGGCCATGGC
Source organism: Pseudomonas sp. 8209 (assembly GCF_028682105.1). Classification (NCBI taxonomy): domain Bacteria; kingdom Pseudomonadati; phylum Pseudomonadota; class Gammaproteobacteria; order Pseudomonadales; family Pseudomonadaceae; genus Pseudomonas; species Pseudomonas sp. 8209. The sequence continues at coordinate 32,408 of NZ_JANIAH010000007.1, read as the reverse complement.
CGAGTCCACATGCAGCCACAGGCCATGGGCGCGGGCGATGCGGCCGATCGGTTCGAGCGGGTCGAGGGCGGTGGTGGCCGTGGTGCCGGTGGTGGCGACCACCGCGCATGGTTGCAGCCCTGCGGCAAGGTCCTGCTCGATGGCCGCTGCCAGCGCTTCAGGGCGCATGGCGAAGGCTTCGTCGACTTCGATGTAGCGGATGTTGTGCTTGCCGAAGCCGGCCAGCAGCGCGGCCTTGTCTACCGAGCTGTGGGCCTGGGCGCTGGTGTAGATCATCAGCGGCCGGGCCTGCGCTTGCAGGCCACCCTTGACCAGCGCGTAGTCGCTGGCGCGCTCGCGGGCGCAGATCAGCGCCACCAGCGTGCTGCTGGAGGCGGTGTCCTGGATCACCCCACTCCAGGCACCGGACAGGCCGATCATCTGGCGCAGCCAGTCGACCGTGGTCTCCTCCAGCTCGCTCAGCGCCGGGCTCGACTGCCACGACAGGCCGAGCACGCCCAGGCCGGTGCTGAGAAAGTCGCCCAGCACCGAAGACAGCGTGCCGTTGGAGGGGAAGTAGCCGAAGAAGTCCGGGTGCTGCCAGTGCGACAGGCCGGGCATCACCAGCTGGTCCACGTCGGCGAGGATCTGCTCGAAGGGTTCGCCCTGCTGCGGCGCGGCCTGGGGCAAGGCATTCTTCAGGTAGCCCGGCTCGACCTGGGCCATGACCGGCAGGCTGGCGACATTGACACGGTAATCGGCGATGCGGTCGATCAGTTGGTGACCTTGCTGGCGAAATTCTTCTGGGCTCACGCGCTGGCTCCTGTGGGGGTGATTGCAGTGCCAGCGAGTCTAGGCGCTGGCTGGCCGCTGAAACACGCCGCGCCGCGCATAGCTGCTATGGCGAATCCACATAGCTGCCGGTGACGCCGAACTGCGACTGCTGCCACAGCTCGAACACCTGCGCACGAAACCAGCGGTGCTCGGCCGAAGCCTGCAGGCGCTGGTGCCACACCACCCAGTAGCGCTGGGTGTGTTCGACGAACGCCAGCGGGCGCCACACCACCGGGTGCAGGCGGCTGAGCTGGCGGGCGATGTGCTCGGGCACGGTGACCAGTGTCTGGCTGGCGCACACCACCTGCACCGCCGCCGAGAAGAACGGCACCTGCAGGGTGATGCGCCGGGCAAGGCCCTGGCCGCGCAGGTGGCGGTCGATGAAGCTGTCCTTGTCGCCGCCGCCACAGATGCGCACGTGCCCCCGGGCCAGGTAGTCGTCCTGGCTCAACTCGGCGTGCCGGGCCAGCGGGTGTTCGCGGTGCATCAGGCACACCGCGCGATCCTCGCCGAGCATGCGCCCGTGCAGGTTGGCCGGGGCGCTGTCGAACAGCGTGGTGGCCAGGTCGATTTCACCGCTGGCCAGGCGTTCGAACTGGTCCGGCGACCAGCTGCGGTAGTCGATCGACACCCCCGGCGCCTGCTCGGCCAGGCGGCTGACCAGCAACGGCAGCATGTGTTCGGCGATGTAGTCGGAGGCGGCCAGGCAGAATCGCCGCTCGCAGCGCTGCGGGCTGAAGGCCTCGGGTTGGCGCAGGGCGTCGAGCTCGCCCAGTACCTGGCGCAGGGGCAGCACCAGCGCCTGGGCCCGTTCGCTGAGTACATAGCCGCGGCCCTGGCGAACCAGCAGCGGGTCGTCGAAGGCTTCGCGCATGTGCGCCAGCTGGCGGCTGAGCACCGACTGGCTGCTGCCCAGGCGCTCGGCGGCATGGCTGAGGTTCTTGAGCTGCAACAGCGTGTCGAGGGTACGCAGGTGCGCAAGGCTCAACGAGGCGAAGGTGGGGTTCAAGGCGCGCTCCGGCTGTGTAGTCGCCCTAGGCTAAGGGGTTTTGTACCTGATGCAAAATCCGTTGCGTGGCCTTCGCCGGCAAGGCCGACTCCTACAAGGGCACTGAAAGCTCTAGACTGTGCGCTCGTAGAACACGAGGCCCCCATGGATATCGACCTGGCGCGTACCTTCATCGAAATCGTGCGCAGCGGCAGCCTGGTGGCCGCCGCAGAGCATCTGCACGTGACCCAGACCGCGATCAGCGCACGGGTGCAGAAGCTCGAGCAGTTGCTCGGCTGCCAATTGTTCGTGCGCAGCCGCAACGGCGCCAGCCTGACCGCCGACGGCAAGGGCTTCGTGGCCTACGCCAACCAGCTGGTGCACACCTGGGAGGCGGCGCGGCGCGACCTGCCGTTGCCCGCCGGCGGCTACCAGGTGCTGCACATCGGCGGCGAAGTCAGCCTGTGCAACCCGCTGCTGCTGGACTGGGTTCGCGTACTGCATCAGAAGGTGCCCAGCCATGCGATCCGCAGCGAGGTGGGCGACAGCGACACGCTGCTGCGCAAACTGGACATGGGCCTGCTGGATGCCGCGCTGGTGTACCAGCCGGGGTACGGCCCGGGGGTGCAGGTGGAGCAATTGCTGGAAGAGAAGCTGGTGTGCGTACGCCGTGCCGGCCAGCCCGAGCCGTATATCTACATCGACTGGGGCGAGGCGTTCCGCCGCCAGCATGACGCGGCGCTGCCCGAGCACGCGCGCCCTGCCTTGAGCTTCAACCTCGGCCCGATGGCCTTGCAGTACATCCTCGAACACGGCGGCAGCGGCTACTTTCGCGCCCGCGTGGTGCAGAGCTACCTGGACTGCGGCGTGCTCGAACGGGTATTGCAGGCGCCGGAGTTCACCTACCCGACCTACCTGGTGTACGCCCGCGAGCGCGACTCGGCAGCGCTGCAACAGGCGTTTGGCCTGTTACGCGGCGTGGTCGCGGGGGACAGTGACTGGTCCCAGCGCTGGGACCCGCTGATCTAGACCGGCCTGCTCGCGCTGCAGCAGTTGCTGGTGCAGCGCGCCGATCAGGTCGGTCTGGGTGACCACCCCGACCAGTTGCCCGGCTTCGAGCACCGGCAGGCAATGCAGGCCCTGGTCGCACAGCAGCGGGATCAGGGCCACCGCCGGTTCGTCGCTGTTCACGCTGCGTACCGGTTTGGTCATGACCTGTTCCAGGCGCACCGGGCGACGCCGGCCGAACAGCGCGCGCCAGCTGAAACGGCGTGCGGCCATTGCCGAATCGAGCAGGTCGCCGACGCTGACGATACCCACCAGCTGGCGCGCCTCGTCGAGCACGGGGAGGATCTTCAGGCGATGCTCGCCCAGCATCTTGAAGGCTTGCTCAAGCGTGGTGTCCGGGCTGGCGGACTGCACGTCGCGCGACATCACCCGGGCAGCCGTCATGCCGCCCAGGCTGCGCTGCAAGGCATGGCGCTCGGTGGCCAGGATGATGCGCTCCAGATCATCACGGGTCACGTCGACGAACTCGCCCAGTTCATTCAATGCGCGGTCCAGGTCGCCGGCACTCACCCCTACCCGCTCGCTCACGGGCGCATCCTGGGTACGGTGCAGGTCGGGCCGCGGGGCGACGATCTTGGGGTAGCGCACGCCGGTCAGGCGGTTGTACACCACTGCCACCAGCAGCAGGCACAGGGCATTGAGCAGCACCGGCTCGACCACCTGGGCGCCCAGGCTCGCCAGCGACGGGTCGGCCATCGCCAGGCTGACCGCCAGTGCCGCGCCCGGCGGGTGCAGGCAGCGCAGCAGGCACATCAGCAGCACCACCAGCACCAGCGCCATGCACACCACCACCAGGCTCGCGCCCAGCCAGTGGTGCAGCACCAGGCCCACCAGCATCGCGCAGCTGTAGCTGCCCAGCAGCGGCCAGGGCTGCGACAGTGCGCCCGAAGACACCCCGAACAGCAGCACCGCCGACGCAGCCAGCGGGGCCATCAGGTGCAGGGTGACGGCGTTGCCGAACAGCACGCTGCACAGCCCGCCGGCCACCAGCAGGCCGAGCACGGCGCCAAGGCCGGCCCGCAGCCACTCTTTGGGCGGGATATGCAACGCGGCGGGGATGAAGCGATCGAGCCAGTTGTTCAGACGGCGGGTGGACATGCGACGACCTGGTACCTGTTGAAATAAAAGAAGCCCGCCCAAGACGAGGGGGCTTTGTATCGCGAGGGGGCAATACGCAAAGGGCTCCGTCCCTGGAGATGGAAATCCGGGGGTTCGGATGCGCGCAGTCTGAACAAAAGCGGGGATGGGCTCCAACGCAAAAAAATGCAGCTTGAGTGCAATTATTTTGCTGGATGAGCCGGCGGGAGGGTTCTGGCAGGAGCGCAAGGCTGCGCTCCTGCCGCTGACCGGGCCTGAACGGCCGAATCAGCCAAGCAGTGCCGGGTCGATGCCGTCGCAGTCGAAGGCGATGTAGCCACCCACTTCATCGGCCCTGCCATCGGTGATCTCGCCGTGATAGGACAGGCCGTTGCTCAGGGTGACGCAGATGTGGGTGGGGTCCTGCGGGGCGTCCAGCTTGCCGTTGAACTCGACCGTGAAGCGGGTTTCGCCATCGACCTTCAACCCGATCAACACATTGGCATTGTCCACGGCCTCGGTCTCCTTGCCTGCGTATTCGGCGCTGACGGTCACGGTGGCGGTGTCTTGATACATGCTAGAGCTCCAACGGCAGGAATGCGTGACGCCCACTGGCGCCAACCGGCGGCTAGGGTAAGCCACCAGGCGGGGTGTGGGGAATCCCCGTCGGGCGCAAGGTTGCAATTTGCATGAGGCAAAACGGGCACTCATGCAGGCTGCATGGCCTTAGGACGGTTCGGTTTTACAACTGATTGATTTTGAAAGGATAAATATTTCGTAGCATTTGGCACAGCAACTGCTCTACAGGAGGGGGAAGACCCATTTCATGACTGGAGCACCAACAATGATTACAAGTGCCGATACCTACGCCGTCCCCGCGGGGGACACCTCCAGCCACTCAGGGGTGTCCTGGGCGGCCATCTTCGCCGGTGCCACCGGTGCCGCCGCACTGTCGCTGATCCTTATCGTGCTGGGCTTCGGCCTGGGGTTCTCGGCTGTCTCGCCGTGGCCGGGTGATGGCGCCACGGCCAAGCAACTGGGTATTTCGAGCATCGTGTGGCTGGCGCTTACGCAGATCATTGCCTCGGGCCTGGGCGGCTACATCGCCGGGCGGCTGCGGGTCAAATGGGCCAACCTGCATGGCGATGAAGTGTATTTCCGCGATACCGCCCACGGTTTCCTGGCCTGGGCCTTTGCCACGCTGGTAACTGCGGTGCTGGTGGTGGGTTCGGTGAGCTCGGTGGTGAGCGGCGGCGTCCAGGCCGGCGCGATGGCGGCCTCTGGCGTGGCTGCGGCCGGTGCCGGCGCGGCTGCCAACAGCAGCAAGGCGAGCAATGACGATTCGGCCTACTTCATCGACATGCTGTTCCGTGACGAACGCCCGGTGGCGGTCACCGATGACGCGGCCCACGGCATTGCCGCGCGCATCTTCGTGCGTGGCCTGGCCGACGGCCAGCTGAACGCCGAAGACCGTACCTACCTGGCCAACGTGATTGCCCAGCGCACCCAGATCAGCCAGGCAGAAGCCGAACAGCGCATCGACACCGTGTTCGCCGAAGCCCGCCAGGCCATCGAAGAGGCCAAGCAACTGGCCGACGCCGCACGCAAGGCCGCTGCCGCCTCTGCGCTGTGGATGTTCGTGGCCCTGCTGTGCGGCGCGTTCTTCGCCAGCCTGTTCGCCATCTGGGGTGGCCGTCGCCGTGATGCCGCCGTGTTCCTGGCGGCCGACCCGGTGCGCGTCGACCCCACCACTGCCCGTACCCTCTGACAGGAGATTCACCATGCGCTCGATACTGCTGTTCTTCCTCGGTGTGCCTATCCCGATCATCATTCTGATCGCCTTGTTCATGCATTGATGCACACCCAAAGCCCCCGACCCGTCGGGGGCTTTTTTGTGGGCGACTGGCGCGGCCGATAAATTCAAAAAGGATATAAAAATAACTATTTATTCTAACTAAAAGTAATAAAAAAATTGCACTCCGCGGGCGTCAGCCTTTACTTTCAGGCCCTACCAGAAAACACCTGACGAACCCGCCTGCGGAGCCCTCACCATGTCCAGCAAACCTCCTTCGACCCTGCGCCGCGTGCTGCTTGGCGGTGCCTTTGCCGCGCTCGCCAGCCTGGTACTGCCTGGCCCGGCCGCCTACGCCGAGCCAACCAAGAACCTGCGTATCGGCTACCAGAAGTTCAACAGCGTCAACATTCTCAAGGGCTCCGGCGCCCTGGAAAAAGCCCTGGCGCCGCAAGGCATCAAGGTCAGCTGGTACGAGTTCGCCGCCGGCCCGCAGTTGCTCGAGGCCCTGAGCACCGGCGCCATCGACCTGGGGCACGCCGCCGATGCGCCGTCGGTGTTCGCCCAGGCGTCGGGCAAGTCGGTGGTGTACCTGGCCGCCGAACAGCCCTACCCGCGCGGCATCGGCATTGTGGTGCGCGAGCAGGACAAGGTCGCCGATATCGCCGCCCTCAAGGGCCAGCGCGTGGCCACCGGTCGCGGCTGGAATGCCCAGTATCTGCTGGCCGTGGCCCTGCAGGACACCGGCCTGAGCTACAAGGACATCGACCCGGCCTACGTCAACAACGCCGCCGATGCCGTGGCCGCCCTGCAATCGGGCAGCGTCAAGGCCGTGACCCTGTGGGACCCCTTCCTCGCCGCAGCGGAAAAACAACCCGGCCTCAAGACCCTGCGCGACGGCACCGGGCTGACCAACAACCGCACCTTCTACCTGTCTTCGCCAGCCTTTGCCGACGAGAACCGTGGTGTGCTCAAGACCTTCTTCACCGAGCTGGGCAAGGTCAGCAACTGGGCCAACGCAAAACCCAAGGAAGTGGCGGCCCTGCTGGCTCCGCAACTGGGTATCGGCGCCGACGTGCTGGAAGTGGCCAGCGAGCGTCGCAACTACAACGCGGTGGCCATCACCCCCGAGATCACGGCCGAACAGCAGAAGCTGGCGGACACCTTCCAGGGCCTGGGCCTGATTCCCAAGCCGCTCAAGGTCGCCGACGCCGTGTACCCCGTCTCCGTACTGCCTTGACCGCGAGCGATTCGAGCATGTCCAAGCCCATCCGTTTCAACGCCTTCAGCATGAACGCCGCCACGCACCAGTCGCCGGGGCTGTGGCGCCACCCACGCAACACCAGCAGCGATTTCAATCGCCTGAGCTACTGGACCGGGCTGGCCAGGCTGCTGGAGCGCGGACGTTTCGACGCGCTGTTCATCGCGGATGTGCTGGGCGTGTACGACGTGTACCAGGGCAGCCACGACGCAGCCCTGCGCGGCGGCGTGCAGGTACCGGTGAACGATCCGTTGCTGATCGTGCCGGCCATGGCCGGGGTCACCGAGCACCTGGGCTTCGGCATCACCTTCAGCCTCACCTATGAGCACCCGTACCCGTTCGCCCGGCGCATGTCGACCCTCGATCACCTGAGCGACGGGCGGGTGGGCTGGAACATCGTCACCGGCTACCTGGACAGCGCCGCGCGCAACCTGGGGCTGGCCCGACAGCTGGCCCACGACGAGCGTTACGAGCTGGCCGAGGAGTACCTGCAGGTGCTCTACAAGCTGTGGGAGAAGAGCTGGGACGACGATGCGGTGGTCCGCGACCGGGCCCGCGGGGTGTTCGTGGAGCCTGCGCGGGTGCACCCGATCGGGCATGCCGGTGCGCACTTCCAGGTGCCTGGCGTGCACCTGAGCGAACCATCGCCACAACGCACCCCGGTGCTGTTCCAGGCCGGCGCCTCGGCACGCGGGCAGCGCTTTGCCGCTACCCATGCCGAATGCGTGTTTATCAGCGGCCCGACCCAGACGGTACTGCGCAGCTATGTGGACGGCATTCGCCAGGCCACGCGCGAGGCCGGGCGCCAGGAAGGCGAGGTGCTGATATACGCGCAGGCGCTGCTGATCGTGGGTGACACGCGCGAAGCGGCCCAGGCCAGGCTGGACGAGTACCGCCAGTACGTGGATATCGAGGCGGCGCTGGCCTTGCTGTCGGGCTGGACCGGCATCGATTTTTCCAACCTGGAGCCGGATGCGCTGATCGAGTACATCGAAAACGATGCCGGGCGCACAGCGCTGGCCGCCTTTACCAGGTCGGACCCGAACCGGCGCTGGACCGTGCGCGAGGCGGCGGAGTTCGTCAGCCTGGGCGGGCGTGGCCCGGTGCTGCTGGGGTCGCCGGTGGAGATTGCCGACCAGCTGGAGCAGTGGCTGGATGCCACCGGCATCGACGGCTTCAACCTCACCTACGCGGTGGTGCCGGATGACCTGCAGGCGGTGGTCGACAAGGTGGTGCCGGAACTGCAGCGGCGCGGGCGCTATCGCACCGAGTATGAGGCGGGCACCTTGCGCCACAAGCTGTTCGGGCGTGGGGATCGGTTGCCGGCCGAGCATGCGGGGCGGTTGGTGCAGATCTGAGACCGTGCCGTCTGCAATCGCGGGTCAAGCCCGCTCCCACAGGTTCGACGGTTTCTGTGGGAGCGGGCTTGACCCGCGATTGCAGCACCACCGTTACCGCGTGATATATGGCCACTTGCCTCCACGCTATTGACCAGGATCAACAGATCGCAAAATCACACTCCTACACTAGATAGAGGAAATCAGAACGCAAAACAGGCCCACCATGAGCGAAGAATCCACCGTACACCCCCTGCCCCTGCCATCCGCCTCGTCCAACGACAGCAGCTCGCCGGCCACGCCCAAAGCGGCCGTCACTCGTTCGCGCCGCCCACGCGCCCCGCGCAAGCCTGCTCAGGTGATCCCTGCCGAAATCGAAATCAGTGCCATCAGCCACGAGCCTGCCGCGCTGCAGGTGGCCAGTGCGCCGCGTCGCGGCTCCAACGAAGACAGCGTGTCTGCCGCCCTGCCCGCCAATTACCCCTACCGCAACCGCATGCGCCGCGCCGAGTACGAAAAGGCCAAGCATGAGCTGCAGATAGAGCTGCTGAAGGTACAGAACTGGGTAAAAGCCACCGGCCAGCGCATCGTGGTGCTGTTCGAAGGCCGCGATGCCGCCGGCAAGGGCGGCACCATCAAGCGCTTCATGGAGCACCTGAACCCGCGTGGCGCACGTATCGTGGCCCTGGAAAAACCTTCCGACCAGGAGAAGGGCCAGTGGTACTTCCAGCGCTATATCCAGCACCTGCCCACCGCCGGTGAAATGGTCTTCTTCGACCGCTCCTGGTACAACCGCGCCGGCGTCGAGCGGGTGATGGACTTCTGCACGCCGATGCAGTACCTGGAGTTCATGCGTCAGACCCCGGAGCTTGAACGCATGCTGTGCAACAGCGGCATCCTGCTGTTCAAGTTCTGGTTCTCGGTGAACCGCGAAGAGCAACTGCGCCGGTTCATCTCGCGCCGTGACGACCCGCTCAAGCACTGGAAGCTCTCGCCCATCGACATCAAGTCGCTGGACAAGTGGGACGAGTACACCGCCGCCAAGGAGGCGATGTACTTCCACACCGATACTGCCGATGCACCGTGGACCGTGATCAAGTCGGACGACAAGAAGCGGGCGCGCCTGAACTGCATCCGCCACTTCCTGCACACGCTGGACTACCCCGACAAGGACCCGAAAGTCGCCCACCAGCCCGACCCGTTGCTGGTCGGCCGCGCCTCGCGCGGGCTGGAGGAAGAGGACCTGGTCAACACCCACTGACCACCGCTGGGGGCGCGTCAGGATGGCGCGCTACCTGCGGCCTAGCGCTTGTTTTTCTTCTTCAGGGCCTTCAGGCGCTTGGCCGCCCGCTCCACCGTGGCCATTTTCTCGGGCCGCTTCATGCGCTTCCACTGCTTGATCTCGTCCTTGCTGCGCCCGCAGCTCACGCACAGCTCGCCGCTGAGCTTGCACGCCGAGATGCACGGGTTGTCGATATCCTTGGCCATGCTGCGCGCTCAGCGCCCACCGCCCAGGTCGATGAAGCTGCCGGTGGTGTAGGAGGCCTTGTCCGACAGCAGCCACAGGATCGCTTCGGCCACTTCGGCCGCCTGCCCGCCACGGCCCATGGGGATGCCCGGTTCCAGCTTGCGGACCCGCTCGGCATCGCCGCTGAGGGCGTGAAAGTCGGTGAAGATGTAGCCCGGCCGTACGCCATTGACACGCACGCCCTCGCCCGCCACTTCCTTGGCCAGGCCCAGGGTGAAGGTGTCCAGCGCGCCCTTGGAGGCGGCGTAGTCGACATACTCGTTGGGCGAACCCAACCGCGCGGCCACCGATGACACGTTGACGATGGCACCGCCCGGCCCGCCATGGCGGGTCGACATGCGTTGCAGCGCATGCCTGGCGCACAGCATCGGCCCCACCACGTTGGTTTTCATCAGCTTGAGCAGGCGAAACTCGGACATCTCTTCCACCCGGCTCTGGTGGCCGATGGTGCCGGCGTTGTTGACCAGCGCCGTGACCCGGCCCAGTTCCTTGTCGACACGCTGGAACAGCTGGATGATTTCATCCTCGACGCTGACATCGGCGCGCACCGTGATCGCCTCGGCACCCAGCGCGCGCACCTGCTCCAGCACGCGATGGGCCGAGGCGTCATCGGCAAGGTAGTTGATGCAGATGCGGTAGCCGGCCCGCGCAGCGGCCAGCGCAGTGGCCGCGCCAATGCCGCGACCGGCGCCGGTAATGATGATCACGTTGTCCATGGATACTCCTGGCCCCAATGCCGTTCACCCGGCAAGGCTAACGCAGCATGGGGCAGCGGGCAAAGGGCTATCAGGCCTTGGGCTCGGGCTTTTGCAGCGGGTACAGGTGCTGGCGCACGATGCCTTCGGGCAGGTCCTTGCCGAATACGCCGTAGCGGGTCGGCCATTCCTTGCGCGGCAGCTTGAAGGTGCCGAACAGCATGTCGACCAGGGGCAGGTGGATCGCGTAGTTCTTGTAGATGTAGTCCTTGTGCCGGGCATGGTGCCAGTGGTGGTAGCGCGGCATCACCAGCACGTAGTTCAGCCACCCGCCGTCGATTCGCACGTTGGCATGCGCCAGCACCGCCTGCACGCCCACCAGGATCACGTAGGCATTCATCGCCTGCGGCGAGAAGCCCAGCAGGATCAGCGGTACCAGCACGCCGGTGCGGGTCAGCAGGATTTCGGCGAAATGGATGCGCGAGCCGGCCAGCCAGTCCATCGCGGTGCTGGAATGGTGCACCGCATGGAAGCGCCACATCCACGGCACCACGTGGTACAGGCGGTGCAGCCAGTACTGCCCCAGGTCGGCGACGAACACCGCCAGCACGAACTGCACCACGATCGGCAGGCTCTGCACCTTGGCCTGCAGCGTTTCGGACACCACCCAGCCGGCCAGCCAGGTGGACGAGGCGGTGACGAAGATCAGGATGAACTGCACCAGCATGTGGCTGACGAAGAAGTAGCTCAGGTCGGTGCGCCACTGCGGGCGCAGGATGTTCTGCTGCGGGTCCTTGGCGTAGAGCTTTTCCAGCGGGATGAAGATGATCGCCGAAACCAGCAACGCCAGCACGAACCAGTCAAGGCCAAGGGAATACGGGGTTTGACCGATGGTTTCGGTCTGAATGTTGGTGCCGCCCAGAAACACGGCCAGGCCCGCCGCGCTGATGCCGGTGAAGCCCAGGCGCTTGCGCCGGTTGAGCAGGATGTTGAGGGTGCCCAGGCTGAACGCCAGCACCAGCCCGGCCAGCAGCAGGGTGCGGGCGAACTGCTCGCTGTAGACCTTGCGGAACTCGCCGAAGGTCAGCCACTGCGGGAACAGAAAGCACAGCACCGCCAGCAGGCTGAGCAAGCCGAGCATGGCCGACAGGTAGCCGCTGATACGCCCTTCACCGAACCGGAACGGCTCGTGCCCGTGACGCTTGAAGTAGGCCTTGAGTGCCTGCATGGGTCATGTTTCCTTGATTGACTGTGGTACTCCATCACCGATGGTCGCCCTGACCAGGCACGACGCCATCGTTTGGGGTTAGAGGAGCGAGTGCTCCCACAGGTCACGCAGGCAGTGTCCTACCTTACAAATCTGTAATGCAGCGCTCAGTCTGGCGACAGCTTCACCCGGCTATGCTCCAGCCATGAGCCCGGTTACCCTGTTGCACTGACCGACCACCGATCATTCGAGACGCGGGTTGCCCTGACGGCGGCCCCGGAGATCCACGATGCTGAAAAAGAATTTCGTTGCCTTCGGCCTGCTGGCCATGAGTGCGCTGGCCCAGGCCGGCCAGACCATCGATGTGTACCGCGACCCCAACTGCGGTTGCTGCAAGGAATGGATCAGCCACCTGCGCGACAACGGCTTTAGCGTGAATGACCATGTGGAGCCGAACATGAGTGCAGTCAAGCAGCGCCTGGGCGTGGCGCCGCGCCTGGCGTCGTGCCACACCGGGGTGATCGACGGCAAGTTCGTCGAGGGCCATGTGCCGGCCGAGCAGATCCAGCTGCTGGCCAAGCGTCCCGACCTGCGCGGCCTGGCCGTGCCGGGCATGCCGATGGGCTCGCCAGGCATGGAGATGGGCGATCACAAGGATGCCTACCAGGTCATCGGCCTGACCCGCGACGGCACCGACGAAGTGGTCGCCAACTACCCGTGAGCACGGCGCCATGCTGAGCGGCTGGGGGCTGTTCCTCAGCGCCTTTGGCGCCGCCACCCTGCTGCCGTTGCAGTCCGAGGCGGTATTGGTCGGGCTGCTGCTGCACGAACCTGATGCCTGGTTGCTGCTGCTGGCGATTGCCACCGCCGGCAATGTACTGGGCTCGGTGGTCAACTGGCTGCTGGGTCGGGGTATCGAGCACTTGCGCGACAAGCGCTGGTTTCCGTTCAGCCAGGCCCAGCTGGACAGGGCCCAGCAGCGCTACCAGCGCTATGGCCAGTGGTCGCTGCTGTTGAGCTGGATGCCGGTGATCGGCGACCCGCTGACGCTGATCGCCGGGATCATGCGCGAGCCATTCTGGCGTTTCATGCTGCTGGTGACCGTGGCCAAGGCCGGGCGTTACCTGGTGCTGGTGCTGCTGACCCTGGGCTGGGTGCACAGCTGAGCGGCTTCAGCAGAAGCGTTGCAGTTGCATCTCGCGCAGCCGGCTGAGGGTGCGACGGAACGGGAACTCCAGGTAGCCTTCGGTATACAGCGCCTCGAGTGCCACCTCGGCCTCCAGGTACAGCGCCACGCGGCGGTCATAGCATTCATCGACCAGCGCGATGAAGCGCCGCACGCTGTCGTCGTGAATCGACAGCTGCGGCAGTTCGCGATCCCCCGCCACTACCCGCTCGGCGCCGTCCTCGGTGCCGCGGGCGATTCTGCCCGGTCGTTGCCGGGCCCCGAGTGCAGGCACCTCGCCCAGCAGAATGACCTTGAAGCGATCACACAGGGCCATGAAGTCCATGGCGGCCAGGGGCTGCTCGCACAGTTCGTTGTAAGTGCACCACACCGCCGAGGTGCTGCGTCGCACCACCTTGACCGTGCGGTAGCCCAGGCTCAGGTCCTCGCAGGTGACCGGTTCACCCGCGCTCGACTGCTCGAACACCCGGGCCAGCGCGCTGGGCTGGCCCGGCTGGCGCACCCAGTAGCGTTGCAGTTCGGCACCGGGATGCAGGCGATGGTCCTGGCCGCCGTCCACCGCCACCACGTGCATGTGCCGCTCGATGGCGGCAATCGCCGGCACGAAGCGTTCGCGATTGAAACCGTCGGCGTAAAGCTGCGCCGGCGGCTGGTTGGAGGTGGCGACGATGACCACGCCGCTGTCGAACAGCACCTGGAACAGGCGACCGAGAATGATGGCGTCACCGATGTCGTTGACGAACAGTTCGTCGAAGCACAGCACGCGGATCTCTTCGGCCAGGCCGTGGGCAAGGGCCTGCAAGGGGTCGGCGGTGCCGTTGAGCTGGAACAGGCGCTGATGCACCCAGCGCATGAAGTGGTGAAAGTGCTGGCGGCGGGCGGGCACCTGCAGGCAGCGGTGGAACTGGTCCATGAGCCAGGTCTTGCCGCGCCCGACCGGGCCCCACAGGTATACCCCACGCGCCACCTCGCCGCGCTCAAGAGCCTCGAAGCAGGCTTGAAGGCAGTCGACGGCATGCTGCTGCGCAGCGTCGGGGACAAAGCCATTGAGCTCGATGGATTGCTGGTACAACGACAGCGGGGTGAGGCTGGACATGCCGGGGGCCTGTGCGGAAAAAGGCCAAGGGTAGCATCAGTGAGGTTTGCGGGGCATGCTTCGCCTGCAGCAGCCGGCCTTGCCGGCGAAGCACGCGCCACCGCTTACTGCGTCAGGCCCACCTTCAGCAGCGCACCGTCACTCTCGTCGGTCAGCACATAGAGAAAGCCGTCCGGCCCCACCCGCACATCGCGAATACGCGCATTCAACTGCCCCAGCAGGCGCTCTTCATGCACCACCTTGTCGCCATCCAGTTGCAGGCGGATCAGCTCCTGGGCGGCCAGCGCGCCGATGAACAGGTTGTGGTCCCAGGCCTTGAAGCGCGGGTTGTCGTAGAACGCCATGCCGCTGATGGCCGGGGACTTCTCCCACACGTGCAGCGGGTCCACCGCGCCCTCGACGCGCTTGCCCTTGGCCTCGGGTATCGGCAGCAGCGAGTAGTTGATGCCGTGCGTCGCCAGGGGCCAGCCGTAGTTCTTGCCCGGCTTGGGAATGTTGATCTCGTCGCCGCCGCGAGGCCCGTGCTCGTTGGTCCACAGTTCGCCTGTCCACGGGTTCAATGCCGCGCCCTGCTGGTTGCGATGGCCATACGACCAGATCTCGGGGCGCACGTTGCTCTGGCCGACAAAGGGGTTGTCCTTGGGCACCTGGCCGTCGGGCAGGATGCGCACCACCTTGCCCTGCAGCTTGTCCAGGTCCTGCGCGGTGGGCCGCTGGTTGTTCTCGCCCAGGGCGATGAACAGGTAGCCGTCGCGGTCGAACACCAGCCGCGAACCGAAGTGGTTGCCGCTGGACAGCTTGGGCTGCTGGCGGAAGATCACGTTGAAGTCGTCCAGGCGCAGGTTGTCGCTCGACAGGCGGCCGCGCCCCACGGTAGTACCGGCCGTGTCGCCATCACCCCCGCCTTCGGCATACGAGAGGTAGACCATGCGGTCCTGCTTGAACTGCGGCGACAGCGCCACGTCGAGCAACCCGCCCTGCCCCTTGGCCCACACCTGAGGCACGCCGCTCAACGGCGAACCGACCTTGCCGTCGGCACTGATGATGCGCAGGTTGCCCTGGCGCTCGGTCACCAGCATGCCCTGCCCGTCGGGCAGGAACGCCAGCGCCCACGGGTTCTTCAGCCCCTCGGCCAGGGTACTGACGGTGAGCTGGCCTTCTTCGCTGGGGAAGGTGCGCTCGGGGGCGGCGGTGGCGGTCAGTGGCAACAGCGCCGCAGCGCAGAGGAAGAGTAGCCAGGTACGTGAAGACATGCAGGGTTCCTTGCAGTGGGCCAAGCGATCAGGGCGTACGCGTCGATTCGCGCGGCGGGCGGGAGGGGTCCAGGCGCGGCGGCACCTGTTCACGGCGCAGGTTCTGGCCGTTGCCGATGCCGCCATTGTCGAGGGTGGGTGGGCGCGGCAGCGGCTGGGTGGAAGGCCCGCGCGGCGGTGGCGTGGAACGCACGGTGCCCTGCTGGGAATTGGGGTTGGCGCGGCGCACCGGGTCGTTGTAGGGATTGCCCGCGTCGGCGGCCTGAACAGGCATGCCCAGTATCAGGCTCAGTGCTGCGCCGGTCAGGGCCGGCAACCATCGGTTCATCGCGTTCATCTCCTGCACAACGTCAGTGGCCCCAGGCGTTGGATAGCCTACGGCGCGAGAGGTTCGCGATGAAACCCGCTGCCGGGCCGGAGATGATTCAGATTGTTACGCTGCTTGCGCCACTTTCAACCGCGCCGGGCATTTGCCACACTGCAGAGACATTTGTCCGGAGCCAAGCCCCATGCCCTGTTTCCTGCGTCATACCCTGCGTGTCGGCCTGGGCCTGCTGCTGGCCCTGAGCCTGAGCGCCTGCGCGTTGCTGCAGGGGCGCGACCCGTTGACCATCAGCGTGATCGGCATCGAGCCGCTGCCCGGCCAGGACCTGGAAATGCGCATGGCGGTGAAACTGCGGGTGCAGAACCCCAATGAAACGCCCATCGACTACAACGGCGTGGCGCTCAACCTGGAGGTCAATGGCCAGCCGCTGGCAACCGGGGTCAGCGATCAGCACGGCAGCATCGGGCGCTATGACGAAGCGGTACTGAGCATTCCGGTGAGCATCACCGCCTTCTCGATGCTGCGCCAGGCCGTGGGCCTGAGCCGGGTGAGCAACCTGGATGGCATGCCCTATGTGCTGCGCGGCAAGCTGGCCGGGGGCGCCTTCGGCACGATGCGCTTCACCGACAGCGGGCGGCTGGCGCTGCCCAAGCCCACCGATACGGCGTGGTAGCGCTGGGGGTCGGCTACTTGGCAGCCGCCATCAGCTTGTTGACTTCGCTGCGCACCATGTTGGCGAACTCCGGCGGCGACATGCCGTCGAGCTCGGCGCGCACCCACTCGGCCCATTTGCCCTTGCGCCGCGGCTTCTCGCTGATCAGCCGCGCGGCTTCGGCCTTGGCCTTGCCCAGGTTCGATTGCCAGAGCTCGAACAGTCGCGACTTCTCGTCCTCGATCTGTGCCCGCTCGGCGAAGCTCATGTTGGCCAGATTGAAACTCATGGGGATTCCTGCCACTTGAAAATGGGGGCTATCTTACACTGTAGCCACCGAGCGCCGCCAAGGCGCTGCAACTTTCGGCGCGCTCAGGCATCCATTGATACAGTGACCATCATTCAACGAGGAAGCGTACATGGCCAGGAAAAGCACCCTTAAAGCCGATGCCGAACAAATCAAGGACCAGGCCTTCAGCGAACTGCAGGCGCTGATCGAAGAGTCTGACAAGCTGCTCAAGGACAGCTCCACCCTGGTGGGCGAAGAAGCCGAGACCCTGCGCGCACAGGTGGGCCTCAAGCTCAAGCAGGCCCTGGATGCGGTGGGCGGCGTGCGTGAAAAGGCCAAGCCGGCGGTGGATGCCACCGAGGATTACATTGGCGGCCACCCGTGGCAGACCGTGGCGATTTCGGCGGGCTTCGGGCTGGTGGTCGGGCTGTTGCTGGGACGTCGCTCCTGACACCCAATCGCGGGTCGAGCCCGCTCCCACAGGCTTGCACTGTACCTGTGGGAGCGGGCTTGACCCGCGATGCATTCAACGCAGTTTCAAGGGGTCCACCACCCCACACGCAATCGCCATCCCCACCAGGTCCGGCAGGTGTTCGGCCTGCATGCGCTTCATCACCCGCGAACGGTACAGGTCCACGGTCTTCACGCTGACCTGCAACTGCTCGGCAATCTCCCGATTGGTATAGCCCTGCACCAGGGGCACGAACACGTCGCGCTCACGCGGGGTGAGGCTGTCGATGCGCCCCTGCACTTCATCGCGCTGGCGACTGCTGACCTGAACCCGTGACGAGCGCCCGAGGGCATCCTGCACGCTGTCGAGCAACAACTGGTCGTTGTAGGGCTTCTCGATGAAATCGATGGCCCCGGCCTTGAAGGCGCGTACCACGATCGGCACATCGGCATGCCCGCTGACAAAGATCACCGGCACCTGCACGCCCCGGGCGCGCAAGGCTTCCTGCACGCTCAGCCCACCCATGCCGGGCATGCGCACATCCAGCAGCACGCACGCCGGCAACGCCGCATCGCAGGCCTCCAGAAAAGCCTGGCCACTGGTGAACGGCAGCGCCTGCAGGCCCACCGACTCCAGCAGCCAGACGGTGGAGTCGAGCATGCCCTGGTCGTCGTCGACCACGTAGACCTTCGGTTCCTGCATGGAAATCCCCTTGTTCATGCACTGGCCACCGGCGCCAGCCGACAGCACAAAATCAATCCGCCGGTATCACCCGGGTGCGCCTGCAAGGTACCGCCGAACCCTTCGACGATACTGCGGCTCATGCTCAAGCCCAGCCCCAGCCCTTCGGGCTTGCTGGTGGTAAACGGGGTGAAGATGCCGTCCAGCTGCTCGGCGGCCACCCCGGGGCCCTGGTCGGCCACCTGGATACGCAGCCAACCGGCCTGCTGGTCGGCGCTGATCAGCACGCGCGAAGGCGCCCCGGCATGCTGCTCGCGGTTGGCGTCGATGGCGTTGCGCAACAGGTTGAGCAGGACCTGTTCGAGCAAGACACGGTCGGCATATACCGGCGGCAGGTTGTACACCATGTGCTGCTCGATGGTCACCTGGGCCTGCGCCGCCTCCCAGGCACACAGGCGCACGGCCTCGCGCGATACATCGGCCACGTTGAGCGCCTGCAAGCGGCGCGGCTCCTTGCGCAGGAACGAGCGCAGGCGCTTGATCACTTCGGCGGCATGGGTGGCCTGCTCGGTGATGCGCTGCAGGCCCTGGGCGACCCGCCCGGCCGCCTGCGGGTCACGCTCCACCGCCAGCAGGTAGCGCTGGCTGGCACTGGCATAGTTGACCACCGCTGCCAGCGGTTGGTTGATCTCGTGGGCGATGCCGGAGGCCAGCTCGCCCAGGGTGACCAGCCGCGCGGTGTGCGCCAGTTCATCCTGGTGTCGGCGCTGCTGGCGTTCACGCAGCTCGCGCTCGGTCATGTCGCGAGCCACCAGCGAGTAGTAGCGCTCGCCACCTGCCGCCCGGTGCGCCAGCAGTACCAGCGACACCGGGAACGGCGCCGAGCCGTTGTAGGGCGCCAGCCGCGCCTCGCATTGCCACACCCCTTCGCGCTCGGCGCAGGCCCAGCCCTCTTCGTCGAGGCGTTGCAGGGCTTCTTCGTCCAGCAGCTCGCGCAGGGGCGGCACGGCCTGCACCTCCAGCAGGCCCAGTGCACGCCGGGCGGAACGGTTGAGGTAGGTGAGCTGGCCGGCGGGGTCGGTGAACAGCACCAGGTCGGTGTTGGCCTCGACCACCTCGGCCAGGCGCCGGCGGTTTTCCTGGGCTTCGATGCGCACGGTGATGTCACGTGACACGCTGACGATCTCGACCACCGCACCGGTGTAGGTTTCGCGGATGGCGCGGCTGGCGATCTCGAACCACAGGTCGCGGCCATCGCGGTGGCGCACGCGGCAGGTCATGGTCTGGTAGCCGTCCTGCTCCAGCGCCTGGGAGGCCTGCAGCAGCGATTGCTGGCGGTCCTGGGGGTGAAACAGCGACTGCACCGCCACCCCGCGCAGCTCTTCCGGCCAGTAGCCCAGCAGGCGATAGGAGGCCGGCGAAGCATCCAGGAAACACCCGTCGGGGGTATGGCGCGAGATCAGGTCGGTGGTGTTTTCGGTGATCAGGCGGTACAACCGACGTGCCTGGCTGGCCTCGCGCTCGGCCAGGCGCTCCACCGTGGCGTCGCGGCAGCGGGCCAGCACCTGCAGGCCGCCCTCCAGCGGGACGAAGGTCCACAACAGGATACGCTGTTGCACCAGGGCCTCGACCTCGGCAATCGCCCGCTGCTGGTGCAGGCAGGCGCTCACCAGCGCCTTGTAGTTGGCAGGCAGCAGGCTGCCCACGGGCGGCTTGGGCCAGGTGTCGAACAACGCCTGCACCGCCGGGTTGGCGGCCACCACCTGGGCGGCGGCATCGAGCAGCACGGTGGGTTGCGGGTCCTTGTCGAGCAAGGCCGAGGGAGGAAAGGTCACTTGGGGCTCCGGCTTTTTATAGTATTTATACCATATTGCTATAGTCTATCTTCCAAGTAATATGGAGAACAGCGTAAAAATGAAACACCGAAGTCGGTCTGCGTACCGCCTTCCAGAAACCTGATCAGAGCTAACAATCAGCCATCGGAGGTTTCAGCCAGCGCCTGATCGCGGCTGCCTCCTGCACAGGAACCGTTCATGTCGATCTTCTCCCAGGGCCTGCAGCCCGCCCCCGTCAACCATGTCGCCCTTTCCCCGCTGAGTTTCATCGAACGCACGGCTGCGGTCTATGGCGATTACCCGGCGGTGATCCATGGTGCCATCCGCCGCAACTGGCAGGAAACCTACCAGCGCTCCCGCCGCCTGGCCAGCGCCCTGGCCGGCCGTGGTATCGGGCTGGGCGATACGGTGGCGGTGATGCTGCCCAACATTCCGGCCATGCTCGAGGCGCATTTCGGTGTGCCGATGATCGGTGCGGTGCTCAACGCCCTGAACGTGCGCCTGGATGCCGAGGCCATCGCGTTCATGCTCGAGCACGGTGAAGCCAAGGTGCTGATCACCGACCGCGAATTCCACAAGGTGATCGAAGCAGCGCTGGGCCTGATGGCCCACCCGCCGCTGGTGATCGATGTGGACGACCCGGAGTACGGCGAGGGCCGCGCCGTCAGCGACCTGGATTACGAAGCCTTCCTGGCCGAGGGCGACCCCGAGTTCGTGTGGCACTGGCCCGAGGACGAGTGGCAGGCGATCTCGTTGAGCTACACCTCCGGCACCACCGGCAACCCCAAGGGGGTGGTCTACCACCACCGCGGCGCCTACCTGAACGCACTGGGCAACCAGATGACCTGGGCCATGGGCAACCACCCGGTGTACCTGTGGACCCTGCCGATGTTCCACTGCAATGGCTGGTGCTACCCGTGGACCGTGACGGCCCTGGCCGGCACCCATGTGTTCCTGCGCCGGGTCGACCCGCAGAAGATCCTGACCCTGATTCGCGAGCACCAGGTCACCCACCTGTGCGGCGCACCGATCGTGCTCAATGCGCTGATCAACATGCCCGACTCGGCCAAGGCCGCCATCGACCACCCCGTGAACGCGATGGTGGCCGGGGCGGCGCCACCCGCCAAGGTGATCGGCGCGGTGGAGGAAATGGGCATCAAGGTGACCCACGTCTACGGCCTGACCGAGGTCTACGGCCCGGTGACGGTGTGTGCCTGGCATGCCGAATGGGACGCGCAGCCGCTGGAGGAGCGGGCCCGCATCAAGTCGCGCCAGGGCGTGCGCTACCCTACCCTCGAGGGGCTGATGGTGGCCGACCCGCAAACGCTTGAGCCGGTGGCCCGCGACGGCAACACGCTGGGCGAGATCTTCATGCGCGGCAACACCGTGATGAAGGGCTACCTGAAGAACCCCGAGGCCACCGCCGAAGCCTTCCGAGGCGGCTGGTTCCATACCGGCGACCTGGCAGTGTGGCATGCCGACGGCTATGTGGAGATCAAGGACCGGCTCAAGGACATCATCATTTCCGGAGGCGAGAACATCTCGACCATCGAGGTCGAAGACACGCTGTACCGCCACCCGGCCGTGCTCGAGGCTGCGGTGGTCGCCCGCCCGGATGAAAAATGGGGCGAAACCCCCTGTGCCTACGTCACCCTCAAGGCCGGTTTCGAAGGTACCCGCGAGGCGGACATCATCGCCTTCTGCCGCGAGCATCTGGCCGGCTTCAAGCTGCCCAAGACCGTGGTGTTCAGCGAACTGCCGAAAACCTCCACGGGCAAGATCCAGAAGTACCTGTTGCGCGACTGGGCCAAGGCGCTCTGACCTTTTTTCACCTTTATTCGGAAACCGTTATGCCTGAGTTCAATGCACCGCTGCGCGACATGCGTTTTGTTCTTCACGAAGTGTTCCAGGGCCCGGCCCTGTGGGCACGCCTGCCGGCGCTGGCGGCCAGCGTCGACGCGGATACCGCCGATGCGATACTGGAAGAGGCGGCCAAGATCACCGGCCAGCTGATCGCCCCGCTCAACCGCAGCGGCGATGAGGAAGGCGTGCACTTTGCGCAGGGTCGGGTCACCACTGCGCAGGGGTTCGTGCAGGCCTGGCAGACCTACCGCGAAGGCGGCTGGGTCGGGCTGGCGGGCAACCCCGAGTACGGCGGCCTGGGCATGCCCAAGATGCTCGCGGTGCAGTTCGAGGAGATGCTCTACGCCGCCAACTGCAGCTTCAGCCTGTATTCGGCGCTGAGCGCCGGCTGCTGCCTGGCCATCGACGCGCACGCCAGCGAGGCATTGAAGGCCACCTACCTGCCGGCGCTGTACAGCGGGCAGTGGGCCGGCACCATGTGCCTGACCGAACCGCATGCAGGTACCGACCTGGGGATCATCCGCAGCAAGGCCGAACCCCAGGCCGATGGCAGCTACCGGGTCAGCGGCACCAAGATCTTCATCACCGGCGGCGACCAGGACCTGACCGAGAACATCGTGCACCTGGTGCTGGCCAAGCTGCCCGACGCGCCGGCCGGGCCCAAGGGCATCTCGCTGTTTCTGGTGCCCAAGCGCCTGGTGGGCGAGGACGGCAGCCTGGGTGAAACCAACGCGGTGAGCTGTGGATCGATCGAGCACAAGATGGGCATCAAGGCCTCGGCCACCTGCGTGATGAACTTCGATGGCGCCGTGGGCTACCTGGTGGGCGAACCCAACCGCGGCCTGGCGGCGATGTTCACCATGATGAACTACGAGCGCCTGTCCATCGGCATCCAGGGCATCGGCTGCGCCGAGGCGTCGTACCAGAATGCCGCACGCTACGCCCGGGACCGCCTGCAAAGCCGCGCCGCCACCGGACCGCTGGCCAGCGACAAGGTGGCCGACCCGATCATCGTGCATGCCGATGTACGGCGCATGCTGCTGAGCATGCGCGCCCTGACCGAAGGCGGCCGGGCGTTCGCCACCTATGTCGGCCTGCAGCTGGATATCGCCAAGTACGCCGAGCAGCCGGAGGAGCGCGAGGCCGCGCAGCGCCTGGTGGCCTTGCTGACACCGGTGGCCAAGGCGTTTTTCACCGACATGGGCCTGGAAAGCTGCGTGCTGGGCCAGCAGGTGTTCGGCGGCCATGGCTACATTCGCGAATGGGGCCAGGAACAGCTGGTGCGCGATGTTCGCATCGCGCAGATCTACGAAGGCACCAACGGCATCCAGGCGCTGGACCTGCTGGGGCGCAAGGTGGTGGCCGATGGCGGACAGTCGCTGGCGCTGTTCGCCAACGAGATCCGCAGCTTCTGTGAAACCCGTCCGCCCCTGTGCGAACCGCTGCTGCATGCCCTGGCGCAGCTGGAAAGCGTGAGCCAGTGGGTACGCGAGCAGGCCACCGGTGATGCCAACGCGGTGGGCGCGGCGTCGGTGGAGTACCTGCACCTGTTCGGCTATGTGGCCTACGCCTACATGTGGTCGCGCATGGCGGCCACTGCCCGCGAACGGCGCGAGCAGGAGCCGGCGTTCTACGAGGCCAAGCTGGCCACGGCTACCTTCTACGTCGAGCGTCTGCTGCCCAGGGTACTGTCGTTGCAGGCCAGCATCCGCGCAGGCAGTGCGCCGCTGTACCAGTTGCCAGCCGAGCTGTTCTGAGCCGCGCAACGCTCCAGGCGGGTGCTTAAACGATAAAAACCACGCATTTGCGTGGTTTTTCGTTCAAATATTTCTTACAACTGATAGTCATTCACGATGAACTCGGTTCTCGTTGGCCACCTGCCAAGGGTAGAATGGCCAAAACCGGGAGTATCAATGAACCAAACCAGCCTCAGCGCAGCCGAACTTGATGCCATCACCGATGCCGCTGCGCACTGGTGCATGCGCCTGCATGCTGAGGACTGCAGTGAACAGGAACGTGCCGCCTGTGCGCAATGGCGCGCAGCCGACCCACTGCACGAGCAGGAATTCCAGGCCATGCAGGAGATCTGGCAGACCGCCGACCACCTGCCCCGCCCTGCTGCCCCGGTAATCACCCTGTCAGCCAGGCCCCGCGGGCGCGCCTTGCGTCGGCTGGCCTCGGCTGCGGCCGTGGCGCTGGTGGCGCTGCCGATCGGCGCCTGGGTGGGCTGGGAACAAGGCTGGCTGCCCAACAGCTATGAGCGCGTTGAAAGCGGCAATGCCATCGCCCGCGCGGTGCTGCCGGATGGCAGCGAGGTGGAGTTGAACCTCAACACCACCCTGCGCTACGCCAACTACAAGGACGAACGACGGGTGACGCTGGTCAACGGCGAGGCCTTCTTCAAGGTGCAGCACGATACCCAGCACCCGTTCGTGGTGCGTGCCGGCAAGGGCCAGACCCGGGTGACCGGTACCCAGTTCAACGTGTGGAAGTACCAGGTGAAGGTCACCCTGGTGGAAGGTTCGGTGCTGGTCAGCAGCAACAGCAGCGACCCTGACAGCGGCTATCGCCTGGGCCCCGGCATGCAGGCCAGCTACCGTCGCGGCGACTACGAGCCGGCCCTCAGCCAGACCTATGCCCACGACACCAGCCTGGCCTGGCGCGGCGGCAAGCTGATCCTCGACAATCTGCCACTGGACCAGGCCCTGCCGCTGATCAACCGCTACCTGGAAACGCCGTTGCTGCTGGCGGACGCCAGTACCGGCAGCATCCGCATCAGCGGCATCTACAACACCACCGAGGTCAATCGCCTGGTGAGCAACATGCCCAAGGTGCTGCCGGTGTACCTGACGCGCAACAAGAACGGCGATACGGTGCTCAACCGCATCTCGCCGCCCCCGCGAAAAAGCTGAGCCTCGCGCCCAGCTCCTGCGCCCTGGCGCGCTACAGCACCATCGCCGCTACCCAGCCGAACGCCAGCAACGGCAGGTTGTAATGCAGGAAGGTCGGCACCACCGTGTCCCAGATGTGATGGTGCTGGCCATCGACGTTCAGGCCCGAGGTCGGGCCCAGGGTCGAGTCCGACGCCGGTGAGCCGGCATCACCCAACGCGCCGGCAGTGCCGACGATGCACACGGTGGCCAGCGGGTCGAAGCCCAGTTGCACGCACAGCGGCACGAAGATCGCCGCCAGGATCGGCACCGTGGAGAACGACGAACCGATACCCATGGTCACCAGCAGGCCCACCAGCAGCATCAGCAGCGCCCCGACCGCCTTGCTGTGGTCGATCCAGCCGGCCGAGGCCTCCACCAGGGTCTTCACTTCGCCGGTGGCCTTCATGACCTCGGCAAAGCCGGACGCGGCGATCATGATGAAGCCGATCATGGCCATCATCTTCATGCCTTCGGTGAACAGGTCATCGGTGTCCTTCCAGCGCACGATGCCCGACAGCGAGAAGATCAGAAAGCCCGCCATCGCACCGATGATCATCGAGTCCAGCCACAGCTGGATGATGAACGCCGCGGCGATCGCACAGCCGGCCACCATCAGCGTCAACGGGTTGTAGCTGACGGCCACCTGCTCGACCTGCTCGATCTTTGCCACGTCGTACACGCGCTTTTTGCGGTAGCTGAAGAACACCGCCAGCAGCAACCCGAACAGCATGCCCGCCGCCGGTATGGCCATGGCCTGGGTCACGTTGACGCCGCTGACGTCCACCCCGCTGCGGCTGACGTTGGCCAGCAGGATCTGGTTGAGGAAGATGTTGCCGAACCCCACTGGCAGGAACATGTAGGGGGTGATCAGGCCGAAGGTCATCACGCAGGCCACCAGGCGCCGATCGATCTGCAGGCGGGTCAGCACGTACAGCAGCGGCGGCACCAGCAGCGGAATGAAGGCGATATGAATGGGCAGGATGTTCTGCGACGAGATCGCCACCACCAGCAACAGGCCGATCAGCAGCCACTTGATCTTGCCGCCTTCGGCATTGCCCTGACCATGGAACATCGACAGGGCGCGATCGGCCAGCGCATGGGCCAGCCCGGACTTGGCGATGGCCACGGCGAATGCGCCCAGCAGCGCATACGACAATGCCACCGTGGCACCGCCACCCAGGCCGCCGTTGAACGCCTTGAGCGTGCCTTCGATACCCAGGCCGCCCACCAGGCCGCCGGCGAGCGCGCCGATGATGAGGGCGATGACCACGTGCACACGGGCCAGGCTCAATATCAGCATGATGCCGACCGCGGCAATTACTGCATTCATTTCATGACCTCTAGAAACCAGACAAAGCTTGCGCTGCGGCGACAGACTGCGAGCGCAGTGGCCGAACGACAGGTGTTTTTATGGGAGGGCGCACACTCTGAAGCAGCACCCGCCACTTGTCAAAGTACGGGGCTAGACGGCTGCACGCGGGTCGCATGCATGACTGAAAACGACGCATTTCAATTGAACGTTTGAATAAAGAAAAACTGCGCCTGGCCGTTACAGTCGTCAGCCTCAATCTTTTTTTGGATCAAAGGACTTCGTCATGTCGTCGAGACAACTTTCCATCCAGTGGAAAATCACCCTGCTGGCCGGGCTCTGCCTGGCCAGCATCGTTACGCTGCTGGTGGGCCTTTCGCTGTACCGCATGGAGCACAACTCCGAGCTGGTCAAGGCCAGCAGCATGCAGATGCTGACCGAAGCGGCCCAGTCGCGTATCGAGTCCCAGGGCGAAGTCCAGGCCTTGAGCATCCGCCGCCAGTTCATGGATGCCTACCAGTACGGTGCAGGCTTTGCGCGCCAGGTGCTGTTTTTGCGCGAGCAGGCCGAAAAGCGCTTTCTGGACGCCTTCGACCTGCGCGAGGACATGACCCGCCAGGTGCGCGCCGCGCTGCAGGCCAACCCCGACCTGCTGGGGCTGTCGCTGGTGTTCGAGCCCAACGCCCTGGACAACAAGGATGCCCTGTTCGCCAACCAGGCCGAGCTGGGCAGCAACGAGGCCGGCCGCTTTGCCCTGTACTGGTCGCAGCCCACGCCCGGCAAGCTGACCTCGATGGCGCTGCCCGAAAAGGACATGACCGACACCAGCATCGGCCCCAGCGGCGAGCCGGCCAACACCTGGTCGGTGTGCCCGCGTACCACGCGCAAGACCTGCGTGATCGAACCCTACTTCTATGACATCGCCGGTCAGCGGGTGCTGATGACCAGCATCGTGTTCCCGCTGATCGTGGCCGACAAGGTGGTCGCCACCCTGTCGATCGACATCAACCTGAACAGCCTGCAGGCGCTGAGCCAGCAGGCCAGCCAGAACCTGTACCAGGGCCAGACCCGCATCGGCATCATCAGCCCGGTCGGCCTGCTGGCCGGCTACAGCCCGGATGCGGGCAAGCTGGCGCAACGCTTCGACCAGGTCGACAGCACCAGCGGCAAGGAACTGATAGGCCTGCTGAGCAGCGGCACGCCCCTGCAGAGCCTCCACAAGGACGAGCGCCTGAAGGTGCTGGCATCGTTTGCACCGATTCCGGGGGGCAAGCCCTGGGGCGTGCTGCTGGATGTGCCGCAAAGCGCCCTGACCGGCCCGGCCGAGACCCTCAAGAACGAGCTCGACCAGCGCAATACCAGTGGCACCCTGATCGAGCTGGGCCTGGGTGTGCTGGCCGCGATCGTGGGGCTGCTGCTGATCTGGGTGATGGCGCGCAGTGTGACCCGCCCCATCCTGGGCGTGGCCGCCATGCTCAAGGACATCGCCAGCGGCGAAGGCGACCTGACCCGCCGCCTGAACTACGACAAGCGCGACGAGCTGGGGGAACTGGCCGGCTGGTTCAACCGCTTCCTCGACAAGCTGCAGCCGATCATCGCCGAGGTCAAACGCTCGGTGCAGGCGGCGCGCGACACCGCCGACCAGTCTTCGGCGATTGCCTCGCAGACCAGCGCCGGCATGGAGCAGCAGTACCGTCAGGTCGACCAGGTGGCCACGGCGTCCCACGAAATGAGCGCCACCGCCCAGGATGTGGCGCGCAGTGCTGCGCAAGCGGCCCAGGCGGCGCGTGACGCCGACCAGGCGACCCGTCAGGGCCTGGCGGTGATCGACCGCACCACCACCAGCATCGATACCCTGGCAGCCGACATGAACACCGCCATGGCCCAGGTCGAAGGCCTTGCCGACAACAGCGAGAAGATCGGTTCGGTACTGGAAGTGATCCGCTCCATCGCCGAGCAGACCAACCTGCTGGCGCTCAATGCCGCCATCGAGGCGGCCCGTGCCGGGGAAGCCGGGCGCGGCTTTGCGGTGGTCGCCGACGAGGTGCGCAACCTGGCCCGACGCACCCAGGAGTCGGTGGAGGAGACCCGTCAGGTGATCGAGCAACTGCAGGCCGGCACCCGCGAGGTGGTGGGCGCCATGGACAGCAGCCACCGCCAGGCCCAGGGTAGCGTCGACCAGGTCGGTCAGGCCGTGACTGCGCTGCGCCAGATCGGCGAGGCCGTCACCGTGATCAGCGACATGAACCTGCAGATTGCCAGTGCCGCCGAAGAGCAGAGCGCGGTGGCCGAGGAAATCAACAACAACGTGGCGACCATTCGCGATGTGACCGAGTCACTCTCGGAGCAGGCCAATGAGTCGGCGCGGGTCAGCCAGTCGCTGAACAGCCTGGCCAACCAGCAGCAGGGGCTGATGGACCAGTTCCGCGTCTGATGGTGTTATCGGGCTACCCTGCGGGGTAGCTCGATGCTCACCCGCAGCCCGCCCAGCGGGCTTTCCAGCAACCTCATCTGCCCACCCCAGGCTTCGGCGATATCGCGAACGATGCCCAGGCCAAGCCCATGGCCATCGACCTGTTCGTCGAGCCGCGCACCGCGCTCCAGCACCCCCGCCCTGGCATTTTCGGGGATGCCCGGGCCATCATCGTCCACCCACAGGCGATACACCCCGCCCTCTTGCTCGATGCTCAGGCAGACCTCGCTGTCGGCCCACTTGCAGGCGTTGTCCAGCAGGTTGCCCAGCAGCTCGAGCAGGTCTTCGCGGTCCCAGGGCAAGGACAGCCCATCGGGCACCTGATGGCGGATGAGCAGGTGATCGCCGTGAATCATGCCCAGGGTCGATAGCAGGCCCGGCAGTTCGGTGGCGCAATCGAAATGCGCCCCCGGCAGGGCATCGCCGGCCAGCCGGGCGCGATTGAGTTCGCGGCTCAGGCGTTGCTGGATCTGCTCCAGCTGAGCCTGCAACTGGGCGCGAACCTCGGGCAGGTCGTTCAGGCGCTCGCTCGACGCCAGGCTCATCAGCACCGCCAGGGGGGTCTTCAGGGCATGCCCCAGGTTACCCAGCGCGTTGCGTGAACGTCTGAGGCTGTCTTCGGTGTGTGCCAGCAGGTGGTTGATCTGCGCCACCAGGGGCTCGAGTTCGACAGGCACCTCACTGTCGAGCTGCGAGCGCTTGCCCTGCTGCAGTTGGGCGATCTGTTCGCGCGTGCGTTCCAGTGGGCGCAGGGAGCGTGTGACCGTGATGCGTTGCAGCACCAGAATCAACAGCAGCGCCACCAGCCCCAGGCCAAGGCCGAGCTGCTGCATGCGCCGGAAGCCGTCGCGCACGGGGGTATAGTCCTGCGCCACGCTGATCGAGATCGCCTGGCCCAGGCGCCGGTAGTCGGCACGCAGCACCAGCAGTTGCTGGCCAGCCGGGCCCAGCTCCAGGCCCGCGTGCAGGCCGGGAGTTGGCGGACGGGGCATGTCCATGTCCCAGAGCGAGCGGGAACGCCAACTGCCCCCTTCGAAATCGATACGGAAGTAGTAGCCGGAAAACGGCCGCTGGTACGCCGACGACAGACGTCGCTCGTCCAGTTCGAGGCCGCTGTGGCCGCGCACCAGCGCCACCAGCAGGTTTTCGCTTTCCTTGCGCAACCCCGTCTCCAGGTAGCGCTGCAACCCGACCTCGAACAGCCACAGGCTGATCTGCGCCAGGGCCAGGCCGACCACCACCAGTACACCGACCAGCCCCAGGCTCAGGCGCGCCTGGATCGACTTCACTCGACCACTCCGCCAAAGCGATAGCCCTGGCCGCGATGGGTTTCGATAACGCTGCGCCCCAGCTTGCGGCGCAGGTGGTTGACGTGTACTTCGAGCACATTCGAGTCGCGCTCGGTTTCGCCGTTGTAGAGGTGCTCGGCCAGGTGGCTTTTGGAAAGGATCTGCTGCGGGTGCAACATGAAGTAGCGCAGCAGGCGAAACTCGGCGGCGGTCAGTTGCACGTCCTGCCCGTCGCGGCTCACGCACTGGCGGCCTTCGTCCAGGTGCAGGCCGGCGGCCTGCAGGGTCGGCTGGTTGGCCAGGCCACGGGCGCGGCGCAGCAGCGACTGGATGCGCAGTTGCAGCTCTTCGGGGTGAAAGGGTTTGCTCAGGTAATCGTCGGCACCGGCCTTGAGGCCCTCGATGCGCTCGGCCCAGGAACCCCGTGCGGTCAGGATAAGCACCGGGGTCGACAGCCCGCCGGCGCGCCATTGGGCCAGCACCTCGAGGCCGGGCAGGCCGGGCAGGCCCAGGTCCAGGATAATCAGGTCATAGGGCTCGCTGCTACCCTGGTACACCGCATCTCGGCCGTCGGCCAGCCAGTCGATGGCGTAGCCCTGGCGCTGCAGGCTCTGGGTGAGTTCATCGGCCAGCGGGACGTTGTCCTCGACCAGTAACAGGCGCATCAGTCATCTTCCTCATCTTTGATCAGCACACCCGTGCGTGCATCGAACTTGATTTCACGTACGACCCCTTGCGGGGTGACCAGCTCGACTTCGTACTCGTAGCGGTTGTGCTTCTCTTCCAGCTCCGCCTCAAGCAACTTCGCCCCGGGGTAACGCCCCAGGGCGGAGTTCAACAGTTGCTCCAGCGGCAGGATGATGCCCTTCTGACGTAGCTCCAGGGCTTCATCCTGATCGAGGTCGCGGGCCAGGGCCGGCGTACAGAAAACCAGCAATGCGAGGAACAGCCACGGTGCCGTTCGCTTGCGTGCAGTCATCAGGTGTCCTTGGCGTCCTTGAGTACTTCACCGGTCTTGGCATCAAGGTCCACGTCCCATTCGACGTTCTGCGCGTCACGCAGTTCGACCTTGTACACATAACGGCCGTACACGTCCTCGAGCTCGGAGTCCTTGATGGTGGCACCCGGATGCTTGGCCAGCGCTTTTGCGTTGAGGTCATCCAGCGACAGGATGGTCTTGGCCTGGACCAGCTGCACGACTTCATTGGTGGGGATGTCTTTAGCCAGCGCAACGTTGGCGCTCAGGGCAAGGGCGGCGGTGGCGAACAGGGCAGTCAATGTTTTCATCGTGTCTCTCCATTTAGGATCAATCTTGCTTACGGGTTCAGAATACCGAACCGAACTTAACTGAAACTGAAAACAACTGGCGCCATGATAGCTCAGGCGCGCCCCTGTTCCGTCCACGCTTCTCTATAATCGTTGATCCAGGACAACGAGGCCCTTATGAGCTCAATCCAGATCAAGTTTCCAGCGCTGACACTCAAGGCCGGCACGCGGGCGTTTGCCCATGTACGTGAACGCGGTCTGCAGGCTGCAGACGTGGGGGTGCTACCGGGCGCTGCAGGCGGCCCCAAGGCGCTGGGTATCCAGGGTATCGACCTGGCGCTGTTCGGCCAGTGGCTGCCCACAGCACCGCGCGCGCGCTCGCTGATCGGGGCATCGATCGGCTCCTGGCGCTTCGCCAGTGCCTGCCTGCCCGACCCCGCCCAGGCCCTGCTGCGCCTGGGCCATCTGTATACCGAGCAGGATTTCGCCAAGGGCGTGACCCAGGCCCAGGTCAGCCAGAGCTGTCGTCGCATGCTCGATGACCTGCTGGAGGGCCAGGATGCTCGCATTCTCGACAACCCCCACTATCGGCTCAACATCATGCTGGTCAGAAGCCACGGCCTGCTTCAGCACGATCATCGAGGCCGACTGGGCGTAGGCCTGTCGTCGGTGATTGCCGACAACCTCGTGAGCCGTTCGCGGCTGGCCCGGCACTTCGAACGCGTGATCCTGCATGACGCACGCTGCGCACCGCCGTTGAACCCCCTCACGGACTTCCCTTCGCGCTGCCTGCCGCTGGCGGTCGACAACCTGCGTCATGCCCTGCTCGCTTCAGGCTCCATTCCCATGGTGATGGAAGGCGTGCGGGACATTCCGGGGGTCGGGGCGGGCACCTACCGGGATGGTGGCTTGCTCGACTATCACCTCGACCTGCCCTACAGCGGCGAGGACATCGTGCTTTACCCTCACTTCACCCACAAGGTGGTGCCGGGGTGGTTCGACAAGGCCCTGCCCTGGCGGCGCAGCAATGCGCAATACCTGCAGAACGTGCTGTTGCTGGCACCCTCGCCGCAGTACCTGGCCCGCCTGCCCTACGGCAAGCTGCCGGATCGCAGCGACTTCAAGCGCTTCATGGGCGATGCCGGTAACCGCCAACGTTACTGGCGTACCGCCATGAGCGAAAGCCAGCGGCTGGGCGACGAGTTTCTCGAACTGGTGGAAACCGGCAAGCTGCACCAGCATCTGCAACCGTTGAAGTAGGCTTGCTGTTAAACTGCCGATCAGCATTGGTTTTCAGAGTTCTAAGATACCGTGGAAATTTTCAAAGAGTTCACCTTCGAATCGGCCCACCGCTTGCCGAATGTGCCCGCCGGGCACAAATGCGGGCGCCTGCACGGCCACTCCTTCAAGGTTGCCTTGCACCTGACCGGCCAGCTGGATCCGCATACCGGCTGGATTCGCGACTTCTCGGAGATCAAGGCGATTTTCAAGCCGCTGTACGAGCAGCTAGACCACAACTACCTCAATGACATCCCTGGCCTGGAGAACCCGACCAGCGAAGTGATTGCCAAATGGATCTGGGACCAGGTCAAGCCGTTGCTGCCAGAACTGAGCAAGGTGCGTATCCATGAGACCTGCACCAGTGGCTGCGAGTATTACGGCGACTGAGCTGACAGTGACAGGTCTGAAAACCACCTCCCGAGGTGGTTTTTTTATGCCCGCCTTGCAGGAAACTTTCAGC
>NZ_JANIAH010000006.1:0-493614 GCF_028682105.1 Pseudomonas sp. 8209 | reverse complement strand
ATCCAACTCATTGATATTCAAGGAGTTTTTCGTTCCGACTGCGCCGGAAGTGGGGCGAATTATAGAGAGATTAAATCGTGCGTCAAGGGCTAATTTGAAACTTTATCAAATCAGCCCTCGCCACCCTCTATATAGATAGGAGAGGGCGCCTACAGCACGCCCGCGCCACGCAGGCGTTGCACCTCGTCACCCTTCAGCCCCAGCACCTGCATCAGCACCTGTTCGGTATGCTCCCCCAGCAGCGGCGGTGCATTGCGGTACTCCACCGGCGTCTCGGACAAACGAATAGGGCTGGCTACCTGCGGCACGCTGCCGGCCAACGGGTGAGGAATCTCTATGGCCAGGCCACGCGCCTGCACCTGAGGGTCCTGGAACATCTGCGCCAGGTCGTTGATCGGCCCGCACGGTACACCCGCCTGCTCCAGCTGGCTGACCCACTCGGCGGTAGTCTTGAACACCGTGGCCTGGCGAATCAGCGGGATCAGCTCGGCGCGGTTGGCCACACGCAGTTTATTAGTGGCAAACCGCGGGTCATCCGCCCACTGCGGCTGGCCGGCCACCTCGGCGAACTTGCGAAACTGCCCGTCGTTACCCACGGTCAGGATGAAGTCGCCATCGGCGGTAGGAAAATCCTGGTAAGGCACGATGTTCGGGTGCGCATTGCCCAGGCGACGCGGCGCAACACCCGTGGTCAGGTAGTTCATCGCCTGGTTGGCCAGGCAAGCCACCTGCACATCCAGCAACGCCATGTCGATGTGTTGCCCGCCGCCATCGTGATCCCGGTGGGCGAGGGCGGCCAATATCGCCACCGTCGAATACAGCCCGGTGAGAATATCGGTCAACGCCACCCCGACCTTCACCGGCCCCGCACCGTCCTCACCCTCCGGGCGGCCGGTAAGGCTCATCAGGCCACCCAGGCCCTGGATCATGAAGTCATAACCGGCACGCTTGGCGTAGGGTCCGGTCTGGCCGAAGCCGGTGATCGAGCAATAGATAAGCCGCGGGTTGATCGCCCGCAGGCTTTCGTAGTCCAGCCCGTAGGCCGCCAGCCCGCCAACCTTGAAGTTCTCGATCAGGATGTCGGACTTGGCCGCCAGCTCACGTACCAGTTGCTGGCCTTCGGGCTGGGTGAAGTCGATGGTGACCGACTTCTTGTTGCGGTTGGCCGAAAGGTAGTAGGCCGCCTCACTGGTGTTCTCGCCATAGGCGTCCTTGAGAAACGGCGGGCCCCAGGCGCGCGTGTCGTCGCCCGCCCCGGGACGCTCGACCTTGATCACCTCGGCCCCCAGGTCCGCGAGGATCTGTCCGGACCACGGTCCGGCCAGCACTCGCGACAGATCCAGCACCCGCAGATGAGATAGCGCGCCCATGGGCTGGCTCCTTATTAATAGAAAGCCTGCAGACCGGTTTGCGCACGCCCCAGAATCAGCGCATGCACGTCATGGGTACCTTCATAGGTGTTGACCACCTCGAGGTTGACCAGGTGGCGGGCCACGCCGAACTCGTCGGAGATACCATTGCCGCCCAGCATGTCGCGGGCCAGGCGGGCGATGTCCAGCGCCTTGCCGCAGGAGTTGCGCTTCATGATCGAGGTGATCTCGACCGCAGCAGTGCCTTCATCCTTCATGCGGCCCAGGCGCAGGCAACCTTGCAGGGCCAAGGTGATCTCGGTCTGCATGTCGGCCAGCTTCTTCTGGATCAGCTGGTTGGCGGCCAACGGGCGGCCGAACTGCTGACGGTCCAGGGTGTATTGGCGCGCGGTGTGCCAGCAGGCTTCCGCTGCACCCAGGGCGCCCCAGGAGATGCCGTAGCGCGCCGAGTTGAGGCAGGTGAACGGGCCCTTCAGGCCACGTACATCCGGGAAGATGTTTTCTTCAGGCACGAACACGTTGTCCATCACGATCTCGCCGGTGATCGAGGCACGCAGGCCGACCTTGCCGTGAATCGCCGGGGCACTCAGGCCTTCCCAGCCTTTCTCCAGCACGAAGCCGCGAATGTCGCCCGCATCGTCCTTGGCCCACACCACGAACACGTCAGCGATCGGGCTGTTGGTGATCCACATCTTGCTGCCGCTCAGGCGATAGCCACCGTCGACGCTCCTGGCGCGGGTGATCATCGAGCCCGGGTCGGAGCCATGGTTGGGCTCGGTGAGGCCGAAGCAGCCGATCCACTCGCCGCTGGCCAGCTTGGGCAGGTACTTCTGCTTCTGCGCCTCGGTACCGAATTCGTTGATCGGCACCATCACCAGCGAAGACTGCACGCTCATCATCGAGCGATAGCCGGAGTCGATACGCTCCACTTCACGGGCAATCAGGCCGTAGCACACATAGTTGAGGCCGCTGCCGCCGTACTGCTCGGGGATGGTCGCACCCAGCAGGCCAACCTCGCCCATTTCACGGAAGATCGCCGGGTCGGTCTGCTCATGGCGGAAGGCTTCGAGCACACGCGGGGCGAGCTTGTCCTGGGCGAAGTGGAACGCGCTGTCACGCACCATGCGCTCTTCTTCGGTGAGCTGCTGATCGAGCAGCAGCGGGTCGATCCAGTTGAAGCTTGCCTTGCCAGCCATGTGCGAATCCTCGGAAACGTTTTGTCGTGGGTTGATCCTAGGCCGTAACGGGCGTGGCGACAAACGAGGATTGCGCATAGTCTTGTGATAATTTCTCACTTCGTAACGGCACCAACGGCCATTTTTACGACTGATTAGTGAGGTTGACGTATATGCGGCGCAAGATCCCCAGCACCACGGCCCTGGTGTGCTTCGAGGCTGCAGCCCGCCACGAAAGCTTTACCAAGGCGGCCCAGGAGCTCTCCCTGACCCAGGGCGCGGTGTGCCGACAGGTGGGCGGGCTGGAGGAGTTTCTGAATGTGGAGCTGTTTCGACGCTCGCGCCGTGGCGTGAAGCTCACCGAAGCCGGCCTGTCCTATAGCCGCCGCGTCGCCACCCAGCTGGACGCGGTGGAGCGCGATACCCTGTCGGTGATGGGCCAGCAGGGCGCCAACGTGATCGAACTGGCCCTGGTACCGACCTTCGGCACGCAATGGCTGCTGCCGCGACTGAAGGACTTTCAGCGCCTGCACCCCGAAGTCACCGTCAACCTGACCAACCGCACCCGTCCGTTCCTTTTCGCCGACACCCACTTCGACGCCGCCATCTATTTTGGCGACGCCGACTGGTCGGGTACCCAGTCCCACCGCCTGATGGGCGAGAACCCCGTGCCGGTGTGCAGCCCGGCCTTGCTGGCAGGGCAGGCTAGCCTTAGCGCCGAGGACCTCGCGCAACTGCCGCTGCTGCAGCAGACCACCCGACCCTATGCCTGGCGCCAGTGGTTCAACAGCCTGGAAATGAACGTGGCCCGCGACATGACCGGCCCGCGCTATGAGCTATTCTCGATGTTGGCCCAGGCCGCCATGCACGAGATGGGCGTGGCGTTGATCCCGCCCTTTCTCATCCAGCATGAACTGGGGGAGGGCAGGCTGGTGATTGCCAACCCGCATGCGCTGTCGAGCATCAAGGCGTACTACCTGATGATCCCGGAGCGCAAGGTGGAATCCGCCTCGCTGCGTGCTTTTCGCGACTGGCTGGTAGCCGAGGCCCAGCGCTATGCCGCGCAGCACAAGGATCAGAGCGGTTTGTTGACCCCGTAGTCAGCAAATATCGATCCCTACAGATATACGAAAATGTCGCAAATGAGCAGACTGTTCCGGTGCACGCCAAAACACCCCTTAACCCTGCTGTTTACGGGGCCTTCGCGACATAAAGCCTGTGCACAAATGCGCTTTCGCGAAATTTGTCTGAAAAAATTTCAAATTTTGCGTAATGTCCCTGAAGCCCACGGTTCGCGGGCTTCAGGCCGCTTATTGCGACATTCGGTCACAGGGTGACTTGTAGTTTATCGTTCGTCACCCTTCAGAACCGGTTGAAGCGATTCAGGATCGCCTGCAAAATGCCGCGCCCCGCCCGGATTCAGGGCGGGATCGTGCTGATCGGCCGCCCCAGACGCACCATCCGCAGTGCGCTGGTTTACCAACAAAAGATCACGCAGGAGAAATTGACGTGCACATTGGTGTTCCTCTCGAAACGCAGACGGGCGAGACACGTGTCGCTGCCACCCCCGAAACCATCAAGAAACTGATCGGCCAGGGTCATCAGGTCACTGTGCAACGTGGCGCGGGCGTCAATGCCAGCGTGCCCGACAGTGCCTATGAAGCAGCAGGCGCGACCATCGGCAGCGCTGCCGATGCGTTTGGCGCACAGCTTGTACTCAAGGTTGTGGCGCCCAACGAAAGCGAACTGGGCCAGATCAACAGCGGCACCGTTCTGGTGGGCATGCTCAACCCGTTCAACAATGACGTGATTGCCAGGATGGCCGAACGCGGGATCACCGCCTTCGCTCTCGAAGCCGCGCCGCGCACCTCCCGCGCGCAGAGCCTCGACGTGCTGTCATCGCAGGCCAACATCGCCGGCTACAAGGCCGTGCTGCTGGCCGCGCATCACTACCCACGCTTCATGCCGATGCTGATGACTGCCGCAGGCACCGTGAAGGCTGCCCGCGTGCTCATCCTGGGCGCCGGTGTGGCCGGCCTGCAGGCCATCGCCACGGCCAAGCGCCTGGGTGCGGTGATCGAGGCCTCGGACGTGCGCCCGGCGGTAAAGGAGCAGATCGAATCGCTCGGCGCCAAGTTCATCGACGTGCCGTATGAAACCGATGAGGAACGCGAGTGCGCCGAAGGCGTCGGCGGCTACGCGCGGCCCATGCCCGCCAGCTGGATGCAGCGTCAGGCCCAGGCCGTGCACGAACGCGCCAGACAGGCCGACATCGTCATCACCACCGCGCTGATCCCCGGGCGCAAGGCACCGACCCTGCTCAGCGCCGAAACCGTCGCGCAGATGAAGCCGGGCTCGGTGGTCATCGACCTCGCCGCCGCGCAGGGCGGCAACTGCCCGCTGACCGTGGCCGACCAGGTGGTGATCGAGAACGGCGTGACCATCGTCGGCCCCACCAACCTGCCAGCCCAGGTCGGTGCGGACGCCTCGGCCCTGTATGCACGCAACCTGCTCGACTTCATGAAACTGCTGTTCGACAAGGACGGCGCCCTCACGATCAACCTCGAAGACGACATCGTCGCCGCGTGCCTGATGTGCCGCGACGGCCAGGTCATCCGCAAGAACGGATAAGGAGCCAGACAATGGAAGACATGCTGATCTCTCACGGCGTCTACAACCTGATCATCTTCGTGCTGGCCATCTATGTGGGCTACCACGTGGTATGGAACGTGACCCCGGCGCTGCACACCCCGCTGATGGCGGTCACCAACGCCATCTCCGCCATCGTCATCGTCGGCGCCATGCTGGCCGCCGCGCTGACCGTGACCCCGCTCGGCAAGACCATGGGCACCCTCGCGGTGGCCCTGGCAGCGGTCAACGTGTTCGGCGGTTTCCTCGTCACCCGGCGCATGCTGGAGATGTTCAAGAAAAAGGCCGCGAAGGCTGAGGGGAAGAAGTAAACATGAGCATGAACCTGGTAACCCTGCTCTACCTTGTCGCCTCGGTGTGCTTCATCCAGGCGCTCAAGGGCCTGTCGCACCCGACCACCTCGCGGCGCGGCAACCTGTTCGGCATGCTCGGCATGGCCCTGGCGGTGATCACCACCGTCGGCCTGATCTACAAACTGGGCGCGCAGCTGGCCACCGACGGCATCGGCTACGTGATCGTCGGCCTGCTGGTGGGCGGCACTGCCGGCTCGATCATGGCCAAACGCGTCGAAATGACCAAGATGCCGGAACTGGTCGCCTTCATGCACAGCATGATCGGCCTGGCGGCCGTGTTCATCGCCATCGCTGCCGTGGTCGAACCACAGTCGCTGGGCATCGTGGCCAGCATCAGCGACCCGATTCCGGTCGGCAACCGCCTGGAGCTGTTCCTTGGCGCCGCCATTGGTGCGATCACCTTTTCGGGTTCGGTCATCGCCTTCGGCAAGCTGTCGGGCAAGTACAAGTTCCGCCTGTTCCAGGGCGCGCCGGTACAGTTCAGCGGCCAGCACAAGCTCAACCTGGTGCTGGGCCTGGCCACCATCGCCCTGGGCCTGATCTTCACCTTCACCGGCAACCTGACCGCCTTCGCCCTGATGCTGGCCCTGGCCTTCGTGATGGGTGTGCTGATCATCATCCCGATCGGCGGCGCCGACATGCCGGTGGTGGTCTCGATGCTCAACAGCTATTCGGGCTGGGCAGCGGCGGGCATCGGCTTCTCGCTGAACAACTCGATGCTGATCATTGCCGGTTCGCTGGTGGGTTCGAGCGGCGCGATCCTCTCGTACATCATGTGCAAGGCGATGAACCGTTCGTTCTTCAACGTGATCCTCGGCGGTTTCGGCGGCGCCGCAGAAGCGGCCGGCCCGGCCGGTGCCAAGGAGGCGCGCCCGGTGAAATCCGGTTCGGCCGACGACGCCACCTTCCTGCTGAGCAACGCCGACACCGTGATCATCGTGCCCGGCTACGGCCTGGCGGTGGCCCGTGCCCAGCATGCGCTCAAGGAACTGACCGAAAAGCTCACCCACAACGGCGTGACCGTGAAGTACGCGATCCACCCGGTGGCGGGGCGCATGCCCGGGCACATGAACGTGCTGCTGGCCGAGGCCGAAGTGCCCTACGACCAGGTGTTCGAGATGGACGACATCAACTCCGAGTTCGGCCAGGCCGACGTGGTACTGGTGCTCGGTGCCAACGACGTGGTCAACCCGGCGGCCAAGAACGATCCCAAGTCGCCGATTGCCGGCATGCCGATCCTCGAAGCCTTCAAGGCCAAGACCATCATCGTCAACAAGCGCTCCATGGCCAGCGGCTATGCCGGCCTGGACAACGAACTGTTCTACCTGGACAAGACCATGATGGTGTTCGGCGATGCCAAGAAGGTCATCGAAGACATGGTCAAAGCCGTGGAATAAGCCCTTGAAAAGGCTGTGACAAATAGCCCCAGCGCGGTACCGGCTGGGGCTTTTTCATGCCCGCCCAGCCGACAGAAGGCTCTACTTCAGGCCTTCGCATTCGACCTTGGTCGCGGGACGCCGACAGGCGAAATCAATAGACTGCGCATCTAGCTTTAGTAGCCCGAGATAATAATCCATGTACCGTGATCGTATTCGCTTGTCCTCTTTGCACAGCAAGGTAATGAGTGCGGCCGATGCCGCAGGTTTGATCGAGGACGGCATGACCGTCGGCATGAGCGGTTTCACCCGTGCCGGCGAAGCCAAGGCCGTGCCCCACGCACTGGCCGAGCGAGCCAAGCTGTCGCCGCTGAAAATCAGCCTGATGACCGGCGCCAGCCTGGGCAACGACCTCGACAAGCAGCTGACCGAAGCCGGTGTGCTGGCCCGTCGCATGCCGTTCCAGGTCGACAGCACCCTGCGCAAGGCCATCAACGACGGCAAGGTGATGTTCATCGACCAGCACCTGTCGGAAACCGTCGAGCAACTGCGCAACCAGCAGCTCAAGCTGCCGGACATCGCGGTCATCGAAGCGGTCGCGATCACCGAAGACGGCCACATCGTGCCGACCACCTCCGTGGGCAACTCGGCCAGCTTCGCCATTTTCGCCAAGCAGGTCATCGTCGAGATCAACATGGCGCACAACGCCAACCTCGAAGGCCTGCATGACATCTATATCCCGACCTACCGGCCGACCCGCACGCCGATCCCGCTGGTGAAAGTCGATGACCGCATCGGCAGCACCGCGATCCCGATCGACCCGGCCAAGATCGTCGGCATCGTCATCACCGAGCAGGCGGACTCGCCGTCCACCGTATTGCCGCCGGACGACGAAACCCAGGGTATCGCCAACCACCTGATCAACTTCCTCAAGCAGGAAGTCGACGCCGGGCGCATGACCAACAAGCTCGGCCCACTGCAGGCCGGCATCGGCAGCATCGCCAACGCGGTGATGTGCGGTCTGATCGACTCGCCGTTCGAAGACCTGACCATGTACTCCGAAGTGCTGCAGGACTCGACCTTCGATCTGATCGACGCCGGCAAGCTGAGCTTTGCCTCGGGCAGTTCCATCACCCTGTCGACCCGTCGCAACGCCGACGTGTTCGGCAACCTGGAGCGCTACAAGGACAAGCTGGTGCTGCGTCCGCAGGAAATCTCCAACCACCCTGAAGTGGTACGGCGCCTGGGCATCATCGGCATCAACACCGCACTGGAGTTCGACCTGTACGGCAACGTCAACTCCACCCACGTGTGCGGCACGCGCATGATGAACGGCATCGGTGGCTCGGGCGACTTCGCGCGCAACGCGCACCTGGCCATATTCGTCACCAAGTCCATCGCCAAGGGCGGCGCGATCTCCAGCGTGGTACCGATGGTCAGCCATGTGGACCACACCGAGCACGACGTGGACATCCTCGTCACCGAGCAGGGCCTGGCCGACCTGCGTGGCCTGGCGCCGCGCGAGCGCGCCCGGGTGATCATCGACAACTGTGTGCACCCGGACTACCGCGACGCACTGAACGACTACTTCACCCGCGCCTGCGAAAAGGGTGGGCACACCCCGCACATCCTGCGCGAAGCCCTGCAGTGGCATGAAAACCTGGAAGAAACCGGGCGCATGCTGGCCAGCTGAAGCCGTCCCTGTACAGCCGGTGGCGCGCAATGCGCACCGGCTGTACAGTTGCCCGTCCAACTGTTACACAAACTGTTCTACTGTACCGGTGTTTTGACGGTACCTTCCTACGCAAAATCCCCTCACTGACCCTAAATTGCACCATTTCAGTGCGGACCAGTACAGTTGCGTCCAATCCGAGTGCAACAGTCTGCATAAACAGTTAACTGGCCCATCACAATGCAGGTGAACTGTATCTACTGTTATGGACGACACAGGAGGATCATTGGCATCAGTTAAATCACTACCTAATGCCGCCACAAGCGGAAGGATGACACCATGGAACGTACACTCAGTTCCGATCTGGCTTTTGAAAACAACGCTCAACAATCCCAGGGTTCGCTGCCACTGCGCCTGCTGGCCAACCTGATGCTGTGGCAACGCCGCATCGCCAGCCGCCACCAACTGGCTCGCCTGGACTCGCGTCTGCTGGCTGATGCCGGTATCAGCGAAGCACAACGTTACGAAGAGCTGAGCAAGCCTTTCTGGCGTTGATGCAGGGCCCGCCGGCCAACGCCGGCACCCCCGAATTCAAAAACCCGTCGCAGGTGACTGCTGACGGGTTTTTTGTTTGAAAGGCCCGCGCCAGAGCCTTCGAACCAAAAACCAGTACAGTTTTTATAAACCAAAATATCACCAGTACAATCGTACAGTTGCGCTGCAGGAGCCGGCGAAGCAGACGCCGCTGCACCACCTGCTGCATAATAGCCGGGCCCATATTCAGGAGATCGACCATGTCCCGTACCCGCCTGCTTGGCTCCGCAATGTTGCTGGCCCTGGCCTCCACTGCCCACGCATCCAGCTTCGTGGTCACCACCGATACCGTGGTGCGTGGCGTTGCCGCCTCCACCAACGCGACCTCCGATGCCTCCTCATCGCTGCGCGATGACAAGATCGTGCGCGCCGCCCGTGACGACGCCGCCAGCTTCGTCGCCAGCCAGGGCGCCATCCGCGGTGTGAAACTGGAAAGCGCCTTCGCCCACATCCGCCAGCAGGCCCCGACCCTGCAGGCTTCCGACGCCCAACTGGCCCAGGCGATCCTGGCTATCTGAACCGCGCAAGGGCCCGGTACACGTAACAACGTGTAAAAGCCGGGTACCCTGCGCTGGTCCCCACCCGCGCATTGGGATAGCCTTGCCGCCTGATTTCACAGCCAACCAGACCTCATGCGTTATTTGCTACCGCTGCTGCTCGCACTCTGCGCGTCGACTGCCGCCCAGGCCTTCGACCTGACCACTCAAAGCCTTGTGATTGCGGGCTACGCCACCAGCAAGGTGACCACCGCCCCGTTCGATCGCAAGCTGATCCTGGCCGCCCACGACGATGCCGCCGCCTTCGTCGCCAGCGACGGCGCCCTGCGTGGCGCACAGCTGGAAGCCGCGCTGAACGCACTGCGCCAGCACACCCCCGAACTTCATGCCAGCGACCTTGAACTGGCGCAGGCAATTCTCGTCCAATGATCACAACCGATTTTCCGGAGATGCTCCATGCGTAAACCGCTGATTGCCGCCACCCTCGGCCTGATGCTGCTGGCCGACGTGGTCCAGGCACAAACCCTGGTGGCCACCAGCAATATCATCGTGCGTGCCTTTGGCCGCTCGATCGACTTCACCTCCGACACCACCACCTCGATCCGCGACTCCAAGGTCGTGCGCGAGGCCCGTGACGATGCCGCCAGCTTCGTCGCCAGCCGTGGCGATATCCGTGGCGCGCAACTGGAAGCTGCCTTCGATACCCTGCGCCAGCGCGTCCCCGAAGCACGCGACGCCAGCGACCAGGTGCTGGCCGAAGCCATTCTGTCGCTGTGAAACCCCTTGCCTGGCTGTTGGGCAGCGTACTGACGCTGCTCGGCGCCCCTGCGCTGGCCGACCTGCAACTGCACCTGCAGGCAGACGGCCTCGACCCGCAACAGCAGCGGGCCAGCCAGGCACTGCTCGACGAAGCCCTGCAGGCCCTGCCGCCACGCTTGAAGGCTGAACTGGACCGCCGCGTCGACGTCTCCTGGACCACCCGCATGCCCGAAGACGCCTATGGCCAGGCGTCGCTGGTATCGAGCCTGGAGCTCAACCGGCGCCTGCTGCCGGGCCTCACCGATGGCAGCGCTGCCACCGCGCAGACCGGCCGGCCGCATGGCACGGTGCGCCAGGAGCTGCTGGCTACCGTTCTCCACGAGCTCACCCACCTGTATGACCGCGCCCGCCTGTGGCCAGCGCCCGAGCGCCGGCTGATCAGCCGCTGCGTGCGCCAGAACACCAGCCTGGGCAAGGTGGGGCTGCCCGATGAATGCCGCGGCCAGACCGAACGCCGCTTCACCCTCAGCGACGACCCGCGCCTGCTCGACCTCGCCGGCTGGCCGCAATACGTGGGCCGGCGTGGCGAGCGCGAACAGCACAACCGCCAGATCGCGCGCACCCCGGACAGCTACGAGCTGAGCAGCCCCAAGGAATTCATAGCGGTCAACATGGAGTACTTCCTCCTCGACCCGAGCTACGCCTGTCGCCGCCCGGCCCTCTACAAGTACCTGCGCGAGCATTTCGACTGGGCGCCTGCCGCTGCCGAGTGCGCGCCGGGGCTGCCGTTCCTCAACGCCGGCAACGACTTCGACAAGCAGCCGCTGGGCCAGGTCGACCCCGAACGCGTGTACGCCGTGGACTTCCTGCTGGCCGAAGCCAACCAGAACTGGGTCAGCCGCTGGGGCCACAGCATGCTGCGCCTGGTGATCTGCGCGCCGGGGCGCCCGCGCGGTCCGGACTGCCGCCTGGACCTGGACCAGCACCTGGTGCTCTCGTACCGTGCCTTCGTCAACGACGTGCAGCTATCGAGCTGGGACGGCCTGACCGGCGCCTACCCCTCGCGCCTGTTCGTGCTGCCACTGGCACAGGTGATCGACGAGTACACCAAGACCGAACTGCGCAGCCTGGCTTCGATCCCGCTCAAGCTCGACCGGGACGAAATCGAAGACCTGGTGCGCCAGGCTGCCGAGATGCACTGGAACTACGACGGCCACTATTACTTCCTGTCCAACAACTG
Source organism: Pseudomonas sp. 8209 (assembly GCF_028682105.1). Classification (NCBI taxonomy): domain Bacteria; kingdom Pseudomonadati; phylum Pseudomonadota; class Gammaproteobacteria; order Pseudomonadales; family Pseudomonadaceae; genus Pseudomonas; species Pseudomonas sp. 8209. The sequence goes on along the minus strand of NZ_JANIAH010000006.1, from coordinate 481,929 downwards.
CGCGGTCGAAACCCTCAAGCTGCTGCGCAGCGGCACCGGCAACCCGCGCCTGGCCGGGCTCGACAGCATCATGCCCAATGGCCTGCTCGAGGTGCTGCAGGGTCGTGGCCTGGCCGACATGAGCGTGCTCGACGACCCGCGCGAAGCCTTGCGCCTGGGCTACCGCTTCGACTCCTACCGCGACCGCTACCAGGCCATGTTCCAGGTGCTCAAGCAGCACCTGCCGGTGCCGCAGGCCAGCGTGGAGGCCTGGCTCGAACAGCCACCCGCCCAGCGCCAGCAATGGTTCGCCCAGGCCGACCTGCGCACCAGCGCGGCCTTGTTGCTGCTGGAACAGGCCGGCCTGCGCCGCCAGCTGCTGCTGGCCCAAGACGAGGTCAAGCAGCGCTACCTCAGCGGTCGCGAGCTCAACGACACCAACGTGGCCCAGGCCAACAGCACCCTGCAGCAGATCCTCGCCAACAGCGGCTTTCTCAGCAAACCGGCCGAACTGCTGAGCGGCAGCGGCTACGGGCTGCCCCAGGCCAGCGAACGCCAGCAGCTGGAGCAGGCCAGCAGCCAGCGCCAGCAGCAACTGCAGCGCCTGACCGGCGACCTGGACAAGGAAGTACGCGCCTTGCTCGGCCCCGAGCGCGCCGCCGAAATCGCCGCCGTCGAAGCCAACCTCAAGCAGCTCGGCGAACACCTGCGCGCATTGCACAAGGCCGCTGGCGGGCTGCAATTGCCCTGAGTCGGTAGTTGACTTTGTAACTGCCTGTGCCACTATTTCGCCGCTTGAAAAATGGCATTTGGCTGCCATTGCGCCCCGCCGAAAGGCGCCGGGACATTTCGCAGAACCTCTTTCTTTCGACGTGACGGCCTGACCTCAAGCAGGCACTGCCGCGCACGGACGACCGTTGGCATGGTGGGATTATATGGACGTAGTCGGAGACGACCGCGAGTACGAGTGGTCGCTGGATGGGCAACGCTGGTTGCAGGATGCCCATGGCAGGTTCTCCCTGACCCACGTCGCCGGCAAGGCGCTGGAAGACGCGCAGCCCGACCTGGACTTTCTCGTCGGTGCGCAGCAGGCGCCCGGTGCGCAGGGCTGGCTGCCGGCCAGCTTCCGCCATTGCCCGCAGACCGGTACAGCCCTCACGCCCGTGCGCTTCGACCGCCAGCAACGCTGGTTGCCGCCCTATGGCAACGGCAGCGGACGCCGGGTGGTGGAGGGCAGTTGCCGGCTCGACGGTGCCGAGCACACCCTCGCCGCGTTGTACCGCAAGCTGGACGGCGCCACCCCGCGCAGCCTGAACACCGCGCACAAGTACGACCAGCTGCCACGCAAGAACGGCTTGAATTTTCTCGTCGCCAACCTGGGCGGTCATCGCGAGGCGCTGTTTGCGCTGGCCCGCGACGGCAGCCTGTTCCGCTGGCAGCGCCAGGCCCAGGAGTGGGCGGCGCTGTTGCCGCACAGCACCCCGATCGGCCGTTGCAGCCTGCCCAGCTGGGCGTGGGGCGTGAGCCTGCGCGAGGTGGGCGAACAGCAACGCCTGCTGCTGGCCTGTGACGAGGGTGCCACCGAGGTGCGCGTCGACCCGCTCGATGGCCGCTACCATGTCGACCGCTGCCCGGGCCGTGCCATCGCCGCCCCCGGCGATCTCGACGACCAGGTACTGATCCCGCAGCAGATGCCCGACGGCAGCTTCAGCCTGGTGGCACGCCACAATGAACAGTGGACCCTGCACCCCATCGCCAACGCCAACCCGGCGCACCTGCAGGGCCTGTCCGCGCCACTGCGCGACCCGGCCTCGCGGCGCCTGCTGTGGATCGGCGCCCACGGCTACCTCAGCGTCAAGCTCGGCGCCCAGCTGGACGCCCAGTGGCTGAGCTGGCCCGCCGGTGCCCAGGCCCGCCCCGAATACGGCCCGCCGTTCGTCAACGGCTACGGCATCTGGCAGCAACTGTTCGAGGGCAGCGAGCAGTACTGCCTGCGCCTGGACTCGGACGAACGCAAGGAAGTCAAAGGCTCGCGCCTGAGCACCGGGCACCTGAACTACATGTTCAACGTGCGCCTGGATGCGCCCTGGGGCGAGCACGACGTCGACAACACCCCCACCCGGCGCGAAGTGGTCTACCCCTTCATCGAGTTCATCGACAGCCAGTACCTGCTGTCGGTGCGCGTCGAATGGCCGTCGAGCCTGCAACAGTTCTTCGGCAACGACCAGGCCATCGACAGCCAGTTCTGCCTGGAACGTGTGGGCCAGCCGCCCTTGAGCATCACCCTCAAAGTGGCCCAACCCTGGAACGCCCAGTGGTTCTTCCACGACTACGCCCTGTGGCTGTACATCGATTCGACTGGAGCGCTCTACCGATGGAACGCATGAACCGCCTGCTGCGCCGTGGCCTGCTGCTGGCCCTGAGCCTGGTGTGCCTGAGCGCCCAGGCGCAACCGCTGCGCCAGGTGTTTCTGGTACAGAACTCCGGCTGGATGGAGCCGTTCTACCTCGACCCGGCTTCGGGCTTCAAACCGCTGATCACGCAACTGGCCGCCACCGCCGCCGGCAACGGCGAAGCGGTGATCGGCGCCTTCAACCAGGCCGACAGCAGCCACCCCTCGCCGCAATGGACCTACCGCGGCCCCGGCACCCACGCCAAGCTCGGTGACAGCGTCAATGCCCTGGCCCTGGCACGCAAGGCCAGTGGCGCCTATGCCGACACCGACTTCAAGGAAGCCCTGCTGGCCGCGATCAAGACCGGCCTGGAAGGGCGCGAAGGCATCATCTGGATCGTCACCAACAACAAGAACAGCCCCAACAACAGCAGCGAAACCCAGCTCAAGAACCGCGAGTTCTACGACCTGCTGCACAAGGAAGACGTGATCAGCCGCATCGCCGCCTTCCCGCAGAAGATGCCGGTCAAGAGCAGCAACTTCGAAGCCAACGGCCTGATGATCTACGCCCTGGCCTACGGCGCCAATGCCGGTGCCGCGCTGGAACAGGTGCTGGCCCAGCCGGCCCTGGCCAAACTGCTGAACGACGCGCGTGTACGCCTCAAGCCGCTGACCCAGGCCGCCGTGCGCTTCATCCCGACCGGCGTCAAGGACACCCCCGACGTCAGTGCAGAGCTGGCCCCCGACCAGCAGACCGTGGTGCTCAACATCAACGTCGACGGCTCGCCCAAGACCGCGGTGTTGCTGGGCCGCTTCGAGAACCAGTTCAACCCCTACCAGATCCACTCGGCCAAGGTCGCGATGAGCCTGGACATGCCCGGCGAAGCCCTGCAGTCGGCGATCTCGATGGACCGCATCGAGAACCTCGAACCCGGCGCCCGCTCCGACGAGCTGTCGATCAGCCTGCAACTGCCGCCGCTGCCGTCGCAGTGGTCCAGCGAAGTGCTGCTGTCCAGCGGCTACCAGCGTGCCGGGGCCATCGAAGTGCGCCTGAGCGAGCAGCAACTGCAGATTTCCCAGCAGTTCATCGAGCGCATGAACGAGCTGTTCCCCAACGATGCACTGCCCGATGTGTTCCTGCCGTCCAGCGAAGCCAGCGCTTCGGCCACCCGCCTGCCGATCGTGCTGCAGATCAGCTACCCGCTGGGCCCGGTGCTGTTGCTGCTGGCCCTGCTGGTGCTGGCGTTGATCGGCCTGTTGCTGGCCAAGGCCCTGATCGGCGGCAAGAAGCCGGTCACGGTGATGGTCGAAGGCATCGCCCAGCAATACCCGCTCAAGCCGTTCAGCAGCGCCAGCGTCTATGACGCCCGGCAGAACAAGGTCGCGACCGTAAAGCGCGGCCTGTTCGGCGCCACCCTCGAAAAACTCGCCGCCGACGTCGCCGTGCGCCTCAAATAACCCAGGACCCCGATCATGACCCAGACCAGCTCCCTGCCAGCCCCCGTAGAAAACGACGCCGCACCGGCCACCACCACCTCCACCCTGAGCGTTCCGGCGCCGCTGATGGACCTGGGCCCGAAAAAGGTCGACAGCCGTGACGCTCTGATCGGCGTGGCCGTGCTGGTAGTACTGGCGCTGATCTTCTTCGTGATCAAGAACGCCTACGCCAACTGGCGCGTGCGCGAGCGCGTGGCCCCCAGCCGCGCCAACGCCTCGGGCTGGTTCCTGTTCCTGGGCCTGCTGCTGGTCTCGGCCATGGCCGTGCTGGCGGTGATCAACTCCGGTCAGTTCCTCACCCCGCTGTACCTTGCACCACTGGCTGGCGTGGCCGGCATTTCGCTGGTGGCCTGGCTGATGACCTTCTCGGCCAAGCGCTGAGCCCGGCCTGCACTGCCCGCGTCAGGCCTGGCCTGACGCTTCAATTTGATCCACGGATTTAGCCCGCCGACCCGACTCGGCCAGCCCAGCCAGGGCTCATGGAGTTTCAGATGAACGAGAATGCACAACCTTCCGGCCCGGCAGCGCTGAACATGGTCAGCGAGAAGATCCACCCGACGCTGTTCATCGCCCTGGGCGGTACCGGCATGAAGGTCAACATTCGCCTGCGCCGGCGCATTCTCAATGCCATCTGGGGCGGCAACAACCAGGTGCAGCAGATTGCCGACTTCCCCCTGGTGCAGTTCATCAACTTCGACCTGGATGCTGGTGAAGTCACCCAGGACGGCAAGTCGATCAAGACCGACGTGCTGGCCGAGCAAGTGGCCTTCACCTCCGAAGAGAAGATCATCGAGCCGCTCAACCTGAGCAAGTACACCCACTCGATGGACGAGCTCAACCGCCACCGTGAAGTGGCCGAATGGTTCCCGCTGACCCCGGACAAGATCCGCGCCCTAGGCATCGACCCCTCCAAGGGCGCCGGGCAGATCCGTGCGCTGTCGCGCCTGTACTTCTACGACAAGTACCCGGTGATCCGCGACAAGCTGCGCGACAAGGTCGGGCGCCTGCTGGCCAACATCGGCGGCAACGCCGACAAGCTCAAGAAGCTCGGCCTGGAAATCGACCCCGGCAAGATCCGTATCGTCATCAGCGGCTCGGCGGCCGGCGGCACCGGGTCCGGTTCGTTCCTGGACATGGGCTACCTGGCCAAGGCGATCCTCAAGGAACACAACATCGCCGGCAAGGTCGACCTGTTCTTCGTGTTGCCCGGCGGCTTCCATGCCTACAACACCGAGCGCGTGCAGGCCAACGGCTATGCGGCGCTTATGGAGCTGGAAACCAGCATGCGCGGCAACCGTCTGGTCAAGCACTGGGACGCCACCGACAACCTGTTCATCGACAACCGCCCGTACGATGACGTCTACATCATCGACAACAGCAACGTCGCCCAGGCCAAGACCAGCGACCAGGAAGACGTCTACGAGATGCTCTCGGACGTGCTGTTCACCGACTTCACCTCGCAGGACTTCGCCAACAAGAAGCGCTCGATCGCGGTCAACCAGAACCAGCACAAGATCCGCTCCTACACTGTGCGCCTGCCCCAGGACTACGGCGACGACACCGAGCTGCGCTTCCCGTGCTCGTACTCCTCGCTCGGCCAGGCCGTGCTCGACACCCAGATCGATGCGCGCCAGAACGTGCGCCTGAGCCGTCAGGTACAGCAGATGCTCAAGGCGTTCTTCGGCATCGCCAACGCCTCGGCCAACGACAACCGTCCTACCGACCGCGAGCGTGACGACTTCCTGCGCGAGCAGCTGAACGTCACCCCGCGTACCTTCACCGAACTGCCGGACTTCCTGTCCAAGGTCGAGCTGACCCTGGCCACCGGCGAGTTCACCCACTACCAGATCGCCGACGACCTGCTGCTGGTGGAAGGCGACAACAGCATCACCGCCCAGATCGAGCAGAAGGTCGAAGCGTTGTTCGAACGCCTGCACAGCGGCGGCGCCGACAAGGACCAGTGGCTGACCCACGTGCGCGAGATCCAGCAGCAGCTGGAACGCGACACCAAGGGCAGCAACATCGACAGTGCCGAGCGCAACCACGAAGTGCGCATCAAGGAAAACCGCCAGCGCCGCCTGGCCGAACTGGTGCGCGAAGACGCCCTGCCGGAAAAACTCTTCCGTCGCCTGGACGACGATGAGCGCGGTGGCCTGGACTACACCCTGGCCCTGGTCGAGATGCTCAAGGACCGCCTGGAAAACGAAGGCAGCGGCATCATCCCGGCGCTGGAAAAGAACGCCGCACGCTTCAAGGAACTGGCCGAGAAGCTGGAGTCCTCGGAGCTGGCCCGCGAATTCGAGCGCCTCAAGGAAACCACCGGCGGCGGCCTGATGGCCCGCCTCAGCGGCAAGGACAAGCAGGCCGAGACCGTGCTCACCCAGGTCAAGGACACCCTGCGCGACAGCCTGTTGTTCTACGTGCGCCATGTGGCCGCGCGCGAGGCGGCCCAGTTGCTGCGCGAGCTGTCCGACTGGCTGGGCCGCAAGGAGTCGGTGGACCAGAGCGGTCGTGCGGTGTGGAACGGCTTCGTCGGTCGTCTGCAGGACGGGCGCAACGCAGTCGACCAGCTGCTGCGCCGGATCGAGACCGACATCAGCAAGATCGACGCCAGCATCAAGGAAAAACACGCCACGCTGATCCCCCTGGCGCTGGTGCAGAACAACGAAGAGCAACCGGTGGACGGCGCCCAGGTGCGCGAGTGGGCCAAGGACGCATTCAAGGACTTCGGCGGTTCCAAGACCCTGTTCGGCAAGCTGCAGGACGAGGAGGGCCAGGAAGAGCTGCTGTCCAAGCTGCGCGCCAAGGCCGTACAGCAACTGCCGCGCCAGACCCAGGGCACCGACCCGCTGCTCAGTGCGCTGGCCGCGCTGACCCCGGACGAGCAGCGCGAGAAGTTCCGCCAGTTGCTGCAACGTGCCATGCCGTGGACCCCGCTCAACCTCACCGGCGGCTTCGGCATCGGCAAGGACCGCTACACCTGCCTGGTCGGCGTGCAGGACGCCAATGAGTTCAAGCGCACCTATGGCGCCATGCTCGGCCAGTGCCTGCCACAGGGCACCGGCATGACCGCCGGGCAGATCCAGTTCGTCGAGTCGGGCACCCCGGGCAAGCTGATCTGCTTTACCGAGCTCAGCGGCTTCCCTCTGCCGGCGCTGACCCCGCTGCCGACCTACCTGGCCAGCTACCGCAAGGAAAGCACCACCATCCCGCTGCACAGCCACAAGCGCATCAGCCAGTTCGTGCAGCCGATCCAGTTCACCCAGGAGCAGTACCGCCAGTTCGCCGAGGACTTCAAGCTGTACCTGCACGCGGTCGTGATGGGGGTACTGCGCCGCAACCCGTCGGAACGCTACGAACTGATGATCGACCAGGACTACTTCAGCGTCGGTGACGAGTTCGCGATCCGCCAGAACGGCCTGAACCAGCTGCAGCGCAAGGACATCGAAGACCAGCTGCGCCAACGCTACGAGCAACTGCGCAGCCCGCAGCAACTGGCAGCCATGGTCGCGCTGTTCGAAGACCTGCGCCGCGGCGCCTACAAGCCGCAGATGCGCCAGGACGAAATCGGCGTGTCGTCGCTGTACCAGACCTTCCCGTACAAGATCGCCGAGCTGCTGAAAAACGAGTACGACAACCGCCTCAAGCGCCAGGCCCCGGACAACGCCGAGCGCCTTGTCGAGCAGGCGCGCGCGTTGCTGCAGCAGTTCACCGAGCCGGTCAGCGGCTCGCGCGCCGATGTGTACCGCGACGAAGTGCACGACGAGCACAGCGAGAAGCGCACCCTGCTCAAGGACTTCTTCACCAGCGGCTGGCTCGACAGCCTGTTCCAGCCGGCCGCCAGCACAGCGCCAGTTGCCGCCCCCATGCCGGGCATGGCGCCACCGCCGCCACCAGGCGCAGCCGGCATGGTGCCGCCGCCGGTGGCCGCACCGCAGTACAGCTACCACCTGAGCGTGGCCGGCACCAACTATGGCCCGTACACCACCAGCCAGCTGCAGCAGTACGTGCAGACCGGCCAGGTGACCCGCGACAGCCTGTTGTGGCGCGAAGGCATGGCCGCCTGGCTGGGCGCCGGGCAGATCGCCGAGCTGGCCCACCTGTTCGCCCCGACGCCCGCCGCAGCGCCGCCTGTCGGTACCCCACCGCCCGTTGCGCCGATGGCGCCACCGCCTGTGAACTGAGGAAGGCCCCATGTCCGCATCCGCGAAAAATCCGGCCTTCCCGCTCAACTGCGCCAGCAGCGCGTGCAACCAGCCCCTGAGCGGCCCGGTGGCGTTCTGTCCGTACTGCGGCGCCAGCAGCCAGGTTGTGGCCGCTGCACCCGCCGCGCCGGCGCCGGTGGTCGTGGTGAGCGCGGCCCCGCCCCCCATGCCCGCAGCGGTGCCCGCGCCGGTGATCGAACCGGTGCACACGCTGGCCCCGGCAGGCATCGTGAGCACACCGGTAGTGACGCCGCCGCCCGTACCGCCGGTAGTGCAAGGGGCGCCGGTGGCCAAGTCGCGCAACCTCGGGCGCAAGCTTGCCCTGGCCGCCGGTGTGGTTGTGGCGGTACTCGGCTACGGTGCCTACCAGGCCAGCCAGCGCCAGTCGCTGCAGCAGTTCGAAGCCGAACTGGCCGCCGGCCAGGCGTGCCTGCGCAGCAGCCAGTTCGACTGTGCGCTGGAAAAAGCCGAAAGCGCGCTGCGCATCGAGAGCAAGGACCCGCGCGCCATCAGCCTGCTGCAACGCGCCCAGGCCGGGCTCGAGGGCCAGCAGCGCGACCAGCAGGCCAAGGCCCAGGCGGCAGCCGCCGCGGCCAGTGCGGCAGCCGCTCGTCAGGCTGCGGCCGAACGGGCGCAACGCGAGCAGCAGGCCCGTGAGCTGGCCACCAAGGAGCAGCAGCTACGCGACGAGCAAACCCAGCTCGCCAAGCGCCAGCAACAGCTGGAACAACAGGCTCGCGTCGTGCAGCCGGCGCAGCAGCGTCCGCTCACCACCCCGCGCCCGCCCGTACAACGACCTGCCAGCGCAGCCAATGCCGGGCTGGTGGGCCAGCAACTGAGCCAGGCACGCAGCGCCCTGGCCCGTCGTGACGGTGCCACCGCCCGTTCGCTGGCCAACAGCGTGCTCAGCCAGGACCCTGGCAACCGCCAGGCGCAGATCATCCTGCGCCAGGCCGAGCAACTGCGCGCTCAGTCGTTCAATACGCCAAAGGGCCTGGGCGGGGTGATCATCGAGTAGCCCGCGCTATAGCGTCTCGCCGGGCTCGCCCGGCAGTTGCTCGTCCAGGTGCACCCAGGGCAGCCGGCTGTCGGTCCAGATATGCCGGCGCGGCTGCACCTGCTCCGGTGCGTCCAGGGTGGTGATGGTGATATCGATGCTTTCGGGGCTCAGGTCGGTGGTCAGCGCCATGTGCGCGCCACAGCGGCTGCAGAAGTAGCGCACGCAGCTGGCCGACGAGTCGTAGCGCTGCGGCGTGCCCTGCAGCCACTGGAAGTCCTCGCAGCGCACCGTCGCCCAGGTCACCAGCAACCCGCCGGTCACGCGCCGGCACACCGAACAATGGCAGTGCGCGACATCCTCCAGCGCACCTGCCACCCGATACCGCACGGCGCCGCAATGGCAGCCGCCTTCATGCACTTCGCCCATCCTCGTCGCTCCTGCAGACCCGCACTGGTTGATGAAACCTTCTGTCGCCTTTGTGCTGCCGAAAGCTGGCTGAAAGCTTGGGCACTTAGCATCGCCTCACCTCCGGCAAAAGACCGGTCAGCCAGGGCTCTGACTTTACTGCAGTGCCCGGCCCAATCAACAACAACAATGGTGATACTGATGTCCTTCCACGCCCGCGTTCTGCCTGCCCTCCCGCCGTCACTCCCAGCACCGCGCACCTTGCGCTGATCCGTTCGTCCCTTTCTCGACGCGCCTCGCCTGGAGTAACTGCCCCATGCTGACCTTCCTCGGCTTCGCCATGGTCATCACCTTCATGTACCTGATCATGACCAAGCGCCTGTCGGCCTTGATCGCGCTGATTCTGGTACCGATCATTTTCGCCCTGTTCGGCGGCTTCTCGGGCGAGATCGGCCCGATGATGCTGCAGGGCATCAGCAAGCTGGCACCCACCGGCGTGATGCTGATGTTCGCCATTCTGTACTTCGCCCTGATGATCGACTCCGGCCTGTTCGACCCGGCCGTGCGCAAGATCCTCAAGCTGGTCAAGGGAGACCCGCTGAAAGTCTCGGTGGGCACCGCCGCGCTGGCCCTGGTGGTATCGCTGGACGGTGACGGCGCCACCACCTACATGATCTGCGTGGCCGCCATGCTGCCGCTGTACAGCCGCCTGGGCATGAGCCCGCGGATCATGGCCGGCCTGATCATCCTGGCCGGCGGGGTGATGAACATGACCCCCTGGGGCGGCCCCACCGCCCGCGCCGCCAGCGCGCTGCACGTCGACCCGTCCGACATCTTCGTGCCGATGATCCCGGCCATGGCCTTCGGCGTGTTCGCCATCCTGGCCATCGCCTATATGTACGGCAAGCGCGAACGTGCCCGCCTGGGCGAACTGCACCTGCCGGGCGATGAAATCGACCACAGTGAAATCAGCGTATCGCAATATCCCGACGCGCGCCGGCCCAAGCTGCTGTGGTTCAACGGCGCATTGACCCTGGCCCTGATGGTCGCGCTGATCGCCGGCCTGCTGCCGCTGCCGGTGCTGTTCATGATCGCCTTCAGCATCGCCATGGTGGTCAACTACCCGTGCCTGCAACAGCAGAAGGACCGCGTCGCGGCCCACGCCGGCAGCGTGCTGGCGGTGGTGGGGCTGATCTTCGCGGCGGGCATCTTCACCGGCATCCTGTCCGGCACCGGCATGGTCGAAGCCATGTCCAAGAGCCTGCTGGCGGTGATCCCCGAAGCGATGGGCCCGTACCTGGCGGTAATCACCGCGATCGTGAGCATGCCGTTCACCTTCTTCATGTCCAACGACGCCTTCTACTACGGCGTGCTGCCGGTGCTGGCCGAAGCTGCCAGCCACTACGGCATCAGCCCGGTGGAGATGGCCCGTGCCTCGATCGTCGGGCAACCGGTCCACCTGCTCAGCCCGCTGGTACCCTCGACCTACTTGCTGGTAGCCCTGGCCGGTATAGAATTCGGCGATCACCAGCGCTTCACCCTCAAATGGGCGGTGCTGGTGTGCCTGTGCATCATGTTCGCGGCGCTGCTGATGGGAATTTTCCCGCTGTTCAGCAGCCTATAATTCATCCGTTTCATCCCAACGCTTGCGCGTCGACCCCTGCGGCGCGCAACGCCCCACACGCTCGAAGGAACACACATGGAATGGCTGACCAACCCGGAAATCTGGGTTGCCTTTTTTACCCTGACGGCTCTCGAGATCGTCCTGGGCATCGACAACATCATCATGATCTCGATCCTGGTCAGCCGCATGCCCAAGCACATGCAGCAGCGCACCCGGATCTTCGGCCTGGCGCTGGCGATGGTCACGCGCATCCTGCTGCTGCTGTCGATCGCCTGGGTCATGCGCCTGACCGCCGACCTGTTCCATGTGTTCGGCCAGGGCATTTCCGGGCGTGACCTGATCCTGTTCTTCGGCGGCCTGTTCCTGTTGTGGAAGAGCTCCCAGGAGATCTACCACGGCCTCGAAGGCGAGGACGAAACCCACGACGAGCCGTCTTCCGGCAAGGCCGGTGGCAAGTTCCTGTACACCATCATCCAGATCGCGATCATCGACATCGTGTTCTCGCTGGACTCGGTGATCACCGCAGTGGGCATGGTGTCCCACGTGCCGGTGATGGTGGCGGCGATCATCGTCGCGGTGCTGGTGATGATGCTGTGCGCCAGGACCATCAGCGAGTTCATCGACAAGCACCCGTCGCTGAAGATGCTCGCGCTGTCGTTCCTGATCGTGGTCGGCACCGTGCTGATTGCAGAAGCCTTCGACGTGCACGTACCCAAGGGCTACGTCTACTTCGCCATGGCCTTCTCGCTGGCGGTGGAGGCGATCAACATCAAGATGCGCACCGCGGCGGCGAAAAAGAAACAGCAGAGCGACCCGGTGAAACTTCGCAAGGACATTCCGGGTCAGTAACACTGGCTGCGTTGAACAACAGGCCCCGAATGGGGCCTTTTGTCTTTTGGGAGGGCAACGCGCCAGCGAAGTTGCCCGAACCGGCGCGCGAGGTTTCAAAGCCTGTGCATGCATGCCATGCTGGCGCCACGGCCCTTGGCCGACTACAGCTTAAGTGAGCACTGGAAAAAACCGCCGGTCACCAGGCCAGGCTCACCGCGTCATCCACTTGCCCCACTGGGGCGCCTTAACAGGGGGCCGTAAGTATGCTGACCCTGCTCAACCTGCTCTCGGCCGTGGCCCTGCTGATCTGGGGCACACATATCGTACGTACCGGCATCCTGCGGGTGTACGGTTCCAACCTGCGCCGATTGCTGAGCCAGAACATGGCCAAGCGGCCCCTGGCGTTCATCGCCGGCATCCTGGTCACGGCCATGGTGCAGAGCAGCAACGCCACCGCGATGCTGGTGACCTCGTTCGTCGGCCAGGGCCTGATGACCCTCACCCCGGCCCTGGCCATCATGCTCGGCGCCGACGTGGGGACCGCGCTGATGGCGCGGGTGCTGACCCTGGACCTGTCGTGGCTGTCGCCGCTGCTGATCTTCCTCGGGGTGATCTTCTTCCTCTCGCGCAAGCAGACCCGCGCCGGGCAACTGGGGCGCGTAGGCATCGGCCTGGGCCTGATCATCCTGGCCCTGCAACTGATCGTGGAGGCCGCTGCACCGATTACCCAGGCCCAGGGCGTCAAGGTGCTGTTTGCCTCGCTGACCGGCGACATCCTGCTCGACGCCCTGGTGGGCGCGCTGTTCGCCCTGATCTCGTATTCCAGCCTGGCCGCGGTGCTGCTCACCGCCACCCTGGCCGGCGCCGAAATGATCAGCCTGCCGGTGGCCATCGGCCTGGTGATCGGCGCCAACATCGGCAGCGGCCTGCTGGCGTTCCTGAGCACCAGCATGCAGAACGCCGCCGGGCGCCAGGTGGCGCTGGGCAGCCTGCTGTACAAGCTGATCGGCCTGCTGGTGGTCATCCCGGTGCTCGACCCGCTGGTGCACTGGATGGACAGCCTGACCTTCAGCCCGCAAGAGCTGGTGATCGGCTTCCACCTCATCTACAACACCCTGCGCTGCCTGGCCCTGCTGCCCACCGCGACGCCAATGGGGCGCCTGTGCCGCTGGCTGCTGCCCGAGCGCGAGGAAACCAACGGCCACGCCAAGCCCCGCCACCTGGACCCTGCCGCGCTGGACACCCCGAGCCTGGCACTGGCCAACGCGGTGCGCGAGACCCTGCGCCTGGGCGACCTGGTCGACAGCATGCTCGATGCCATGCTCAACGTGCTGCGCGGCAGCCAGACCGCCCTGACCCAGCAGGTGCGCACCCTCAGCGACGACGTCGAGGGCCTGTACAACGCCATCAAGCTGTACCTGGCGCAGATGCCCCGCGAAGACCTCGGCGAGCACGACAGCCAGCGCTGGGCCGAGATCATCGAGCTGGCGATCAACCTCAAGCTGGCCAGCGACCTGATCGAGCGCATGCTGCGCAAGGTGCAGCAGCAGAAGACGTCGCAGCGCCGCGAGTTCTCCCAGGTGGGCCTGGAGGAGCTGACCGTGCTGCAGACCCAGCTGCTGTCCAACCTGCGCCTGGGCCTGTCGGTGTTCCTCAGTGGCGACCCGCACAGCGCACGCCAGCTGCTGCGCGAGAAGCGTCGCTTCCGCGCCCAGGAGCGGCGCCTGGCCCATGCCCACGTCAGCCGCCTGCAGCGCAAGGTGGTGCAGAGCATCGAGACCAGCTCGCTGCACCTGGAACTGATCGCCGACATGAAACGTCTCAACTCGCTGTTCTGCAGCAGTGCCTATGCGGTACTGGGCGGCAGCGATACCGGCGCCCTGATGATCGACAGCGTACCGGACGATGCCCATTCGCCTTGACCCGACGCTGCCCCGAACCCGTGCAAGGAAGCCTGTGATGCGTTGCCTGATGTTCATCTGCCTGTTGCTGGGCGCCCCTTCAAGCTTTGCCCTCGACCGCACCCAGGTCGAGGGCTACCTGTTGCCCAACGGCCTGCAGGTGCTGCTCAAGCCCGGCTACGAGCGCGACCATGTGTCGATCCGACTGGTGGTGGGCATCGGCTTCGACGACTTCCCGTGCGCGCGCCAGGAACTGCCGCACCTGCTCGAACACCTGCTGTTCAGCGGTATCGACGACACGGGCGAAGGCGGGCTGGAAGAACGCATGCAGGCCCTGGGCGGTGAATGGAACGCCTACACCAGCAGCGCCGACACCACCTTCGTCATCGAGGCCCCGGCGCGCAACCAGCGCAAGGTGCTCGACCTGCTGCTGGCCGTGCTCCAGGACACACGTATCGATGCCAACGCCTTGCAGGTGTCGAAGAGCATCGTCGAGCGTGAAGACGGCGGGCACTACACCCACCTGCAGCGCTGGCTGGACCGCCAGGACCTCGGCCACCGTGCCAGCGACCAACTGGCGGTGGAGCTGGGGCTCAAGTGTGCCGAGCGCTCCTCGGTGCAGGACATGACCCTGGAAGAAGTGAATGAACTGCGCCAGCACTGGTACGCCCCCAACAACATGAGCCTGATCGTGGTCGGCGGCCTGGACCGCGTGCTGCCCGCCTACCTGGAGCGCACCTGGGGCCAGCTGGAGCCGGTGGAACCGGGCGAGCGCCGGGTACTCGATGGCGTGACCCACAAGGCCCAGGCGCGCCGCGAGCTGATCCGCGGCTGGCTGGGCGACAGTGCGCGGTTGCACTGGATGTTCCTGGAGCCGGTGCTGGATGAAAACCACGACGCCACCTACGACCTGCTGCAGCGCTACCTGGACTGGGCGCTGTATCGCGAATTGCGCCTGCAGCACAGCCTGTCGTACGGGCCGTCGGCGCAGCGCGAGCGTTTTGGCGACACCGGCCTGTTGAGCCTGAATGCCGACCTGGACAGCGATCAGGTCGAGGCGGCCGAGCAGATCCTGGAGCAGATGATCGAGCGCCTGCGCAAGGACGGCCTGGACCGCGCCACGTTCGAGCGCATCAAGGCCGCGGCAATCGCCCGCGAAGCGTGGACCAGCCAGGGCAACAGCGCGCTGGCCGACTACTACTGGGGAGCGTTGAACGACTATGCCGACGGTCGGGTCGGCGAGGCGAAGACCCGGTTGCGCGAGGTCAGCCTGGAGGATGCGGATGCGGCGCTGCAGGCGCTGTTCGCCGAGCCTGGGTATGTGCGGGTAGAGAAGCCGTTGCTGGGGTATGACCAGCTGGTGGGGCTGGGGGCGTTGGGGCTAGGGGTGTTGCTGGCGGGCATGCTGCTATGGCGGCGGCGCCGCTGACGCTACCGCGGATGTAGGAGCCGGCGTTGCCGGCGAATGCCGCACCGCGCAGCCACGCCGAACGCGTAACGGCCTTCGCCGGCAACGCCGGCTCCTACAAGCGCAGCAAGCAGCGTATCCTGTAACAGATTTTTACCTCACCCAGCGAACGCCCCACCATGCCCGCACTTCTCCTGCGCCTGATCGACCTGATAAAGCGCTACCCGGGGGTCATCGCCCTCGGCGGTTTCATTTCCGGTATCGGCAGTTTCATCCTGGTCGACCGTCAGGAAGGCCTGGCCAGCTGGGTCGCCATCCTGCTGCTGGTGAGCTGGCTGTGGCTGATGTTCGAGAACACCTTCACCCAGCTGTTCACCCGCCTGTTCAAGCGCGAGATCCCGCAGCCGCTGCTGCGCTACGCCACGCAGATGATCCACCAGGAAAGCCTGTTCTTCGTGCTGCCGTTCTTCTTCGTCACCACCACCTGGAACAGCGGACAGCTGGTGTTCACCGGCCTGCTGGCCGGCGCCGGGCTGGTGTCGATCGTCGACCCGCTGTACTACCGCTGGCTGGCGCCGCGCCGCTGGCTGTTCCTGGCCCTGCACACCCTGACCCTGTTCGCCGCGCTGCTCACGGCGCTGCCGATCATCCTGCACCTGACCACGTCGCAGAGCTTCAAGCTGGCGCTGGGCATCGCCATGCTGCTGTCGTTCCCGAGCCTGGCCAGCAGCTTCCCGATCAATCACTGGCGCCGTGCCGCCATGCTGGTGCTGGTCACCCTGGCCGTTGGCGGCAGCGGCTGGCTGCTGCGCTCGTGGGTGCCGCCGGCGACACTGTGGATGACCGAAGTGGCCATCAGCACCCAGCTGCAGAACCGCACCCCCGGCGACAGCCTGGAGCAGGTCAGCGCCAGCCAGATCCGCAGCGCCGGGCTCTATGCCTATACCGCGATCAAGGCCCCGCGCGGCCTCAACGAACGCATCTACCACGTATGGAAACAGGACGGCAAAGAGGTCGATCGCATTGCCCTGAACATCAATGGCGGGCGCAAGGAAGGCTACCGCGCCTGGACCCACAAGCAGGTGTTCCCCAGCAACCCGGTCGGGCACTGGCAGGTGCGCGTGCTCACCGAAGACGGCCAGGTGATCGGCGTGCTGCGCTTCGAGGTGGTTGATGACGGTCAAGCATCCGTCGCCAAGTGACGCTATGCTCTGACCCGGCGCACTGGAGCGCCTGCCGGACTGTCTGGAGCCTATGACCACCACCGTCACCCCCGCCAGCGCCACCCTCGATACCACGCGCAGCCCGGCCTGCCTGCGCATCGCCGGCGACTGGACCCTGGCCAACTACACGCCGCTCAAGCGCAGCACCGAGGCCCTGCACGGCCAGTACGATGCCAGCGCCCAGGTCGACCTCGCCCAGCTGGGCAAGCTGGACACCGCCGGCGCCTCGCTGCTGGTCGAACTGCTGGGTGCCGAGCGCCTGGGGCAACTGGCCGATGACCACGCCAGCCCGCTGTCGGCCGCCGACCGCGCCTTGCTGCACACCGTGTACTGCTCGCTACAGGACTACTGCCTGCCAGAGCGCCAGCCGGAAACGTCCGTGCTGACCCAACTGCTGTGCCGCATCGGCCGGGCAGTCGACGTGCTGTGGCAAGACACCCGGCAACTGCTCGGCTTCATCGGCCTGATCATCGCCACCCTGGCCCGGCGCCTGCTGCAACCCAGGCGCTGGCGTATGACCGCCGTGGTCGCGCACATCGAACAGACCGGCCTGGACGCGGCGCCCATCGTCGCGCTGCTGACCTTTCTGGTGGGTGCGGTGGTGGCCTTTCTGGGCGCCACGGTGCTGGCCAGTTTCGGCGCGAGCATCTTCACCGTCGACCTGGTGGCGTTCTCGTTCCTGCGTGAATTCGGCGTGCTGCTTACCGCCATCCTGATGGCAGGACGCACCGCCAGCGCCTTCACCGCGCAGATCGGCTCGATGAAGGCCAACGAGGAAATCGATGCGATCCGCACCCTGGGCCTGGACCCGGTCGAGCTGCTGGTGGTGCCGCGGGTGCTGTCGCTGCTGATCGCGCTGCCATTGCTGACCTTCGTCGCGATGCTGTGCGGCATCATCGGCGGCGCCGTGGTGTGCGCGGTGTCGCTGGACATCTCGCCGGCGATGTTCCTGTCGCTGCTGGAAAGCGACATCGGCGTGCAGCACTTCCTGGTGGGCCTGGCCAAGGCGCCGTTCTTCGCCTTCCTGATCGCGGCCATCGGTTGCCTGGAAGGTTTCAAGGTGACCGGCAGCGCCGAATCGGTCGGCGCCCACACCACCTCGGCGGTGGTCCAGTCGATCTTCGTGGTGATCGTGCTGGATGCGGTGTTCGCGCTGTTCTTCATGGAGATGAGCTGGTGAGTGAGGCAAGCCGCGAGAAGGTCATCGAGGTGCGGGGCCTGTGCAACCGCTTCGGCACCCAGAGCGTGCACGAACAGCTCGACCTGGACCTGTACCGCGGCGAGATCCTCGCCGTGGTCGGCGGCTCGGGCAGTGGCAAGTCGGTGCTGCTGCGCAGCATCGTCGGCCTGCGCCGGCCCAACGAGGGCACGGTGAGGATCTTCGACCAGGACCTCAGCCAGGCCAGCGACCAGCAGCGCTCGCAGGTGGAGCGTCGCTTCGGCGTGCTGTACCAGAAGGGCGCGCTGTTCTCGTCGTTGACCGTCACCGAGAACGTCGCACTGCCGCTGATCGAACATGCCGGCCTGAGCCGCGCCGACGCCGAGCATCTGGCCGGGGTCAAGCTGGCCCTGGCCGGGCTGCCGCTGTCGGCGGCCGACAAATACCCCGCGTCGCTGTCGGGCGGCATGATCAAGCGCGCCGCCCTGGCCCGCGCCCTGGCGCTGGACCCGGACATCCTGTTTCTCGACGAGCCCACCGCCGGGCTCGACCCGATCGGCGCGGCCGCCTTCGACCAGTTGATCCTGACCCTGCGCGATGCACTGGGCCTGAGCGTGTTCCTGATTACCCACGACCTGGACACCCTCTACACCATCACCGACCGCGTGGCCGTGCTGGCGCAGAAGAAGGTGCTGGTGGCCGGCCCCATCGACCAGGTCTCGGAAACCGACGACGCGTGGATTCACGACTATTTTCATGGCCCGCGCGGCCGTGCGGCCTACCAGGCCGCCACAGCGCTCAAGGAGAACTGAAATGGAAACCCGCGCGCACCATGTGTTGATCGGGCTGGTCACCGTGCTGGTGGTGGCCGGCGCCATGCTGTTCGGCCTGTGGCTGGCCAAGTCGAGCGTCGACAGCACCTTCAAGGACTACGAGGTGGTGTTCAACGAGGCCGTCACCGGGCTGTCCAAGGGCAGTGCGGTGCAGTACAGCGGGATCAAGGTGGGCGATGTGATCAGCCTGCGCCTGGACCCCAACGACCCCCGCCGGGTGCTGGCGCAGATCCGCCTGAGCGCCGAGACCCCGATCAAGCAGGACACCCAGGCCAAGCTGACCCTGACCGGCGTCACCGGCACCTCGCTGATCCAGCTCAGCGGCGGCACCCCGCAGAGCCCGCCGCTGGAAGGCAAGGGCGGCCGGCTGCCGGTGATCGTCGCCTCGCCATCGCCGATTGCGCGCCTGCTCAACAACAGCAGCGACCTGGTGACCAACATCAACCTGCTGCTGCACAACGCCAACCGGCTGTTCTCCGAAGAGAATGCCACCCGCCTGGGCGCCACCCTGGCCAACCTGGAGCAGACCACCGGCGCGATTGCCGGGCAGCGCGACGACATCCGCCTGGCCATCCAGCAGATGGCCCAGGTGGGCAAGCAGGCCGGCGCGGCGCTGGAGCAGACCAGCCAGCTGATGCGCAACGCCAACAGCCTGCTCGGCAGCGACGGCAAGCAGATCGTCAACAGCGCCGACCAGGCCATGCAGTCACTGGCGCGCAGCACCGCCACCATCGACGCGTTGCTCACCGACAACCGCGAGGCGATCACCAGCGGCGCCCAGGGCTTCAACGAACTGGCCCCGGCGATTCGCGAACTGCGCGATACCCTGACTGCCTTGAAGGGCATCTCCCAGCGCCTGGAGGCCAACCCCAGCGGGTACCTGCTGGGCCGCGACAAAAACAAGGAGTTCACCCCATGAGCCGCCCCTGCCGCACCCTCGCCCTGGCCGCGCTGCTGAGCCTGAGCAGCGCCTGCTCGATCCTGCCCAAGGCGGAGCCGGCCGACGTGTACCGCCTGCCGGCGGCGCAACCGGTGCGCAGCAACGCCGCACCCGTGGCCTGGACCCTGCGTATCAACAAGCCGCTGGCCAGCGAGATCCTCGGTACACCGCGCATTGCCGTGGTGCCGGCAGGCGACCTGATCAGCAGCTACAAGGGCGCACGCTGGGCCGACCCGGTGCCGGCACTGCTGCGCAACCGCATGCTCGACGCCTTCCAGCGCGACGGCCGGGTACAGCGGGTAAGTGCCGACGACGCCAACCTGCAGGCCGACTACGAGATCGTCGGCGAACTGCAGGCGTTCCAGAGCGAGTACAGCGATGCCGGGCTGGCAGTAGTGGTGCGCCTGGATGCGCGACTGGTGCAGGGGCGTACCCAGCGCGTGCTGGCCAGCCACAGCTTCGAGGTGCGCCAGCCGGTGGCGCAGACCCAGGTACCGGCGGTGGTCGGCGGCTTCGGCCAGGCCACCGACCGGCTGATGGCGCAACTGGTGGACTGGACCGTGGCTCAGGCGAAGAACCAGTAGCACACCGCGATGGCCGCCAGCACCCCGGCCAGCTCGGCCAGCAGCGCGCAGCCCACGGCGTGGCGTGCGCGCTGGATACCCACGGCGCCGAAATACACCGCCAGTACGTAGAAGGTGGTTTCGGTGCTGCCCTGGATGGTCGCGGCCACCAGTGCCGGGAAGCTGTCCACCCCGTGGGTCTGCATGGTCTCGATCAGCATGGCCCGCGCCGCGCTGCCGGAGAACGGCTTGACCAGCGCGGTGGGCAGGGCATCGACGAAACGCGTGTCCCAGCCCAGCCATTCGATGACATGACGAATGCCGTCCAGGCCAAACTCCAGCGCTCCCGAGGCGCGCAGCACGCCGACCGCGCACAGCATCGCCACCAGGTAGGGCAGCAGGCTCTTGGCCACGTCGAACCCTTCCTTGGCACCTTCGACGAAGGTTTCGTACACCGGCACCCGCTTGAATGCGCCGATCAGCAGAAACAGCATGATCAGGCCGAACAGCGTGAGGTTGCCCAGGATCGACGACAGGGTGGCCAGCGCGGTGGCCGACAGGCCCGCCAGCAGCGCCATGAAGCCGCCCAGCAGCAGCGCGCCGGGCACCATGTAGGCGAGCACCACCGGGTCCCACAGGCGCAGGCGCTGCATCACCGCCACCGACAGCAGGCCCACCAGGGTCGAGGCGCTGGTGGCCAGCAGGATCGGCAGGAACACCAGGGTCGGGTCCATAGCGCCTTGCTGGGCGCGGTACATGAAGATGGTCACCGGCAGCAGGGTCAGTGACGAGGCATTGAGCACCAGGAACAGGATCTGCGCGTTGCTTGCCGTGGTGGAGCTGGGGTTGAGCTCCTGCAGGGCGCGCATGGCCTTGAGGCCGATAGGCGTGGCGGCGTTGTCCAGGCCCAGGCCGTTGGCGGCGAAGTTCAGGGTGATCAGGCCCAGCGCCGGGTGGCCGGGCGGTACCTCGGGCATCAGGCGACGGAACAGCGGGCCGAGTACCTTGGCCAGCCAGTCGACGATACCGGCCTTTTCGGCGATCTTCAGAAAGCCCAGCCACAGGGTCAGGGTACCGAACAGCAGCACCATGACTTCGACCGAAAGCTTGGCCATGGCGAAGATACTCTCGACCATGGCGGCGAAGATGCCCGCGTTGCCACCCACCAGCCACTGCACCAGTGCGGAGAGGGCGGCCACCACGAAAAAGCCGAGCCAGAGGCCGTTGAGCATTGGTAGTTTCCCTTGCAAGTTGGAGCGCATGATAGCGGGGTGGGTAGGCAGACGCCATAAACGGCGGCGGCCCATTCGCCGGCAAGGCCGGCTCCTACAGGTTCGGCATCGTCTGTAGCAGCCGGCCTTGCCGGCGAAGCTTCTGGCAGGCAACAAAAAGCCCCGACGGGTCGGGGCTCTTGTGTTTCAGGCCGTCAGCAGCTTAGTGCTGAGCGGTCTCGCCAGCCGGCGCCGGGGTCTTGCTGCGCCAGTGCGGCAGCGAGTTCCAGTACGCCTGGCCCTTGGCATCGTCATACATGCCTTCCCAGCGCGAGATGACCAGTACCGCCAGGGCGTTGCCGATCACGTTCAGGGCGGTACGCGCCATGTCCATGATGCGGTCGACACCGGCGATGAACGCCAGGCCTTCGAGCGGGATGCCCACGCTGCCCAGGGTCGCCAGCAGCACCACGAACGATACGCCCGGCACACCGGCAATGCCTTTGGAGGTGACCATCAGGGTCAGCACCAGCAGCAGTTGCTGGCTGATCGACAGGTCGATGCCGTACAGCTGCGCGATGAAGATCGCCGCGATGCTCTGGTACAGGGTCGAACCGTCCAGGTTGAACGAGTAGCCGGTCGGCACCACGAAGCTGCAGATGGCCTTGGGCGAGCCGTAGGCTTCCATCTTCTGGATCACGCGCGGCAGCACGGTCTCGGAGCTGGCGGTGGAATACGCCAGGATCAGCTCGTCCTTGAAGATGCGCATCAGCTTCAGGATCGAGAAACCGAACAGGCGGGCGATCAGGCCCAGCACCATGAAGGCGAAGAAGGCGATGGCGAAGTACACCAGCAGCACCAGCTTGGCCAGCGGCAGCAGCGAGGCGAAACCGAAGTTGGCCACGGTCACCGCAATCAGGGCGAACACGCCGATCGGGGCGTAGTTCATGATCATGTGGGTGACCTTGAACATGGCTTCCGACACGCCCTGGAAGGTTTTCACCAGCGGGTCGCGGATGTCTGCCTGCAGGCTCGACAGGCCCAGGCCGAACAGCACCGAGAAGAAGATGATCGGCAGCATCTCGCCACGCATCAGCGCTGCAAAGATGTTCGACGGGATCAGGTTGAGGATGGTCTCGATGAACGCATGCTCATGCTGCACCTCGGCGGCGGTGGCCTGGTACTTGGAGATATCCACGGTGCCCAGGGTGCTCATGTCGATGCCGGCGCCCGGGTGGAACAGGTTGGCCAACACCAGGCCGACCACGATCGCGATGGTGGTCACCACCTCGAAATAGATGATGGTCTTGAGGCCGATACTGCCAAGTTTCTTCGCATCGCCAACCCCGGCGATACCCACGACCAGCGACGAAATCACGATCGGGATGACGATCATCTTGATCAGGCGAATGAAGATGTCACCTGCCGGTTGCAGGACGTTACTGATCCACCATGCCTTTTCTGCACTGAAATGGTTCAGCAACGCCCCGATGGCGATCCCCAATACCAGACCGATGAGGATTTGCCAGGCGAGGCTTAGTTTTGCCTTCTTCATGTCGTTACCCTTTGTTCAAGTGGACACGGTCACTGCCTTGAAACCTGCATTCTAGAGCCGCTGAAAGCGATTCCCAGGAGTTTTCATGGTGCAGGCAATGCGCCGTAGAAGGTCACCGCAAGTGAGCGCAAGGGGCGCTCGGACCAGCGAAAAAGGCGCAACTATTCCGATGCAGGCGCACTGAGTCTAATGCCGTAAATGACTACCCTATGCCGAATCGGCATGATCTTTTTGGCATGAAACGGACGTCCCAGCGGCAGAAAACCTACCCGTTCGGAATCCCGAATAAGGCCAAAGCGCCATGATTAGGCCGATACAGCGGTATCCACAAACCGGCAAAACAGCGTTGTTCGACAATCCGAATGCGTGAAAAACGTCATTTGGCAGGTCAAAGAAGTCAGGAATTTTTTTGATGGGTGGTCAGCCGTCTGGCCGATCTGTCACTTTCAAGCGGGGAAATGCATCAGGCTTGCGCCGGGTGCACAAGTCTGACCGGGGGCTGCCCTGGCAGCATGCGACCCCGGTCCACGACCGTGTTGCCGTTTACCACCCTGACCCGGCCCATGAAGGAGGTACTCCCTGTACCCCTAGGCCCCTCCGATCCTGTAGCAATCAGAGCAGCCCGGCCCCCTGGTCATGCGTCCGCTCTCCTCGAGCGGGCGCAGCATAGAAACTGGAACAGGCAAAAGGTTCAGCTTCCATGGTGATACTGATGCGTCCGGCGACACTCAGTAATAGTTCGGGTCTTTCTTCAGTTGCTCTTCGAGCATCTGTTTCATGCCGTCATCCGGCTCGCCCAACCAACGCTTGTCGGTGTGACGGCTGGGTGACTTGTCGGCAGGCAGGCCGGCGGGTACCTGGACCCACAGCGCGTATGCCTCATCCTTGTCCCAGCTGAAGGCCACGATAAGACGGCTGCTGTCGCAGCTCTGCTCGGTCTCACACAAGGGGCCGACCAGATACTTGTCGCCGTCTTCCTCGATCGCCGTCATCTGCTCGGTGGAAGCACCACTGAGGTTGATGACCCAATCGGGCAGCCGCTCCTGCTTTTTGACCACTTTCTGCCAGGTTTCCCGGTACTCGGGGTCCGAACCAAGCAGTTGGCTGGTCCGGACCTGGCCGTCATTGGCCGCCATCGCCGCTGTACAGGCCCCCACCATCAGGGCGCCTGCCAGGGCTCTGTAGAGCGTCCCTTTCATAGTCAACCTCTACCGCGACGACCGAAGAAGAAGGAAGCGACGAACAGTACCAGGAAGACAATGAAGAGAATCTTCGCGATACCGGTAGCGGCGCCGGCGATACCACCGAAGCCCAGTACGGCAGCGACAATGGCGATGATCAGGAAGGTGATGGCCCAACTTAACATGGTGTTTCTCCTTACCGTTTTTGAAAGCGGTTGTGTCAGATGTGGGGCATTGCTCGGTCAGAACACCCAGCGTTCCTGCGGCACGACGGTTTCCACGGTGGCCGCATCGACCGAGTGGGTACGTGGCGCGGTCCTGGCTTCCAGCATCGAAGCGCGCGTGGCCTGCACATGGGCCACGTGATAAGCCTGTACGGACATCTGGTTGGCGATCTGCTTGGACTGCCAGATGCTGTACATCTGCCCTGCAACCAGGGTCAGAAGCGCCGCCAGGCAGAGAAACAGCAACTGGCGTACGTGAAGCGGGGAAATCTGCACTAGGGCGGCGGTTAACAGGTTCATGCCGGGCTCCTCTGCTGCATCGTTGTTATTGACTGATAGAGTCATTGCAGCCTGCATGCCAGCTTTTGAAATCAAATAAAATGCTTATAAATCAATAACTTAGGTATGTACCGAGGGCAGCTGCAGGACGCATCCTGCACGATGCCCCCCAGGGCCTCGTGCGATTTGCACGATCAGCCCTCCACCTTGATCGCCACCTTGAGCATGTCGGCGTCCACCCCGCGCACGCCGCGGATCTGGCGGGCAATCTCCTGGGCGATGGTCTTCTGCTCGTTGCTCATGACTTCCCCGGACAGGCGCACCACGCCCTCCTGGGTCGCCACCTTGATGTTGGGCCCGTCCAGGTTGCGGCTATATAAGAAGCTGGTCTGCACCTTGTCGTTGATCCACGCGTCGCTCTGCACCTCGGCCGCTGCCGCAGCGGCCTGCTCGCGGGCCTGGGCCGGGTCGCTCACGCCCAGGCTGATCAGGTTGTTGACCAGGTACACGCCATCGGTAGAGGCCGCCACGCTGCCGGCCATCTGCTTGGCCTCTGCGCTGGTCACCCGGCCACGCAGGGTGACCACCCCGGCCCGGCTGTCGACTTCGATGGGCAGGCCCTGGGTCTGGCTGCTCCACAGCAGGCGGGCGCGGATAACCGCCCCCAGGGTGGCGTCCTCCAGGCGCTGGGCATAGGCGCGCCGTTGCAGGGTTTCATCCACCAGCTCGGGGTTGACCTGCAACTGGTTGTCGACCTGCTCGATGCCGGCGGTGGCCAGTGCCACCTGCGACGCCAGCTCGCGCTCCACCTCGTTCTCCACCTCGCCCTGCAGGCGGGCGGTCTGACCCTGGATGGCCACTTCGATCTTGAACGGGTTGAGCAGTCGGTTGAGCGCCAGGGCGGTCTGCAAGGCGCCTTCCTGACGGGCCTGCTGCAGGCCGGGTTCGGCCGCCGAGGCGCTGGTGACACCCAGCGGGGTGAGCAGAAGTGCGGCAGTCAGAACTGCCAACGGGCGTATTGCACGCATGATGAAGCCTCCTGTTGGTCAGAAGGAACATCATCGCAATCGTTGTGCCAGTGCTCAAAAAATAAACAAACTCATTATTTTCAATGAGTTAGTCATATTCGCAGCAGGGAGCTAGCATGCAGGGCGCGGAATCAATCAGAATCGACCATGCAACTTGCCCGATTTTTCCGAGACTAACCAAGAACATTCTTAAAGGAGCGTAGGAAAATGGAATCTGCCACGGAACATCAGGGCCGCATTCTGCTGGTAGACGACGAGTCCGCAATCCTGCGTACCTTCCGCTATTGCCTGGAAGATGAAGGCTACAGCGTGGCCACGGCCAACAGCGCCGCCCAGGCCGAAACCCTGTTGCAGCGCCAGGTGTTCGACCTGTGCTTTCTGGACCTGCGCCTGGGCGAGGACAACGGCCTGGACGTACTGGCGCAGATGCGTATCCAGGCGCCGTGGATGCGCGTGGTCATAGTGACCGCGCATTCGGCGGTCGACACCGCTGTCGATGCAATCCAGGCCGGCGCCGCCGATTACCTGGTCAAACCGTGCAGCCCCGACCAGCTGCGCCTGGCCACTGCCAAACAACTGGAGGTGCGCCAGCTCTCGGCGCGTCTGGAGGCCCTGGAAGGGGAAGTGCGCAAACCCAAGGACGGCCTGGATTCCCACAGCCCGGCCATGATGGTGGTACTCGAAACCGCGCGCCAGGTGGCCAACACCGACGCCAACATTCTGATCCTTGGCGAGTCCGGTACCGGTAAAGGCGAGCTGGCACGTGCCATTCATGGCTGGAGCAAACGCTCGCGCAAGGCCTGCGTGACCATCAACTGCCCTTCGCTGACGGCCGAACTGATGGAAAGCGAGCTGTTCGGCCATAGTCGCGGGGCATTTACCGGGGCCAGTGAAAGCACCCTGGGCCGGGTCAACCAGGCCGACGGCGGCACCCTGTTTCTCGACGAGATCGGCGACTTCCCGCTGACCCTGCAACCCAAGCTGCTGCGCTTCATCCAGGACAAGGAGTACGAGCGGGTCGGCGACCCGGTCACGCGCCGTGCCGACGTGCGGATTCTGGCAGCCACCAACCTCAACCTGGAGGACATGGTGCGCGACGGGCGTTTTCGCGAAGACCTGCTGTACCGTCTGAACGTGATTACCCTGCACCTGCCGCCGCTGCGCGAACGCAGCGAAGACATCCTGACCCTGGCCGACCGCTTCCTGGCCCGCTTCGTCAAGGAATACGCGCGCCCCGCCCGCGGTTTCAGCGACGAGGCCCGCGCCGCGCTGCTCAACTACCGCTGGCCGGGCAACATTCGCGAGCTGCGCAACGTGATCGAACGGGCGAGCATCATCTGCCCGCAGGAGCGGGTCGAGGTCAGCCACCTGGGCATGGCCGAACAACCCACCAGCAACGCGCCGCGGGTGGGGGCGGCATTGAGCCTCGACGAGCTGGAGCGCGCGCACATCGGTGCAGTGCTGGCCACCAGCGACACCCTTGACCAGGCCGCCAAGACACTGGGCATCGATGCCTCGACGCTGTACCGCAAGCGCAAGCAGTACAACCTGTGAAGCTGGCGATGAAGCTGCGCACGCGGCTTTTTCTCAGCATCTCGGCGCTGATCACCGTGGCCCTGCTGGGCCTGATTCTGGGCCTGGTCAGCGTGCAGCAGATGGCCAGCTCGCAGCAGAAGCTGATCAGCGACAACTCCTACATCCTCGACCTGGGCCTGAAGCTGCGTCAGAACCTGGGTGAACAGCTGTCCCTGCTGCTGGACCCGGACAGCGAGGTGCAGGCGCTGCAACCGCTGCAGGACAAGTTTCAGCAACTGCTCGACGAGGGCCTGAGCCATGAGCGCCAGGCCGAGGGGTTTGCGGGTTTCAGTACCGCCAACCGTGATTACCAGGCCTTCCTCAAGGCCTTTCGCGACAGCCCCGAGCCCAGCCGCAACCTGGGCCCGGACCAACCCCTGGGCGAAGCCTTCAACCAGTTGCGCACCGACCTGATCGACTCGCACAAGCAGGCCCTGGCGCATATCAACCACAGTGAACAGAAGGCCCGCGAACGTGCCCTGCTGGTCTCCAGCATGCTGGGCCTGCTCGGGCTTGCCGTGCTGGTGCTGGGTTTCATCACTGCCCACGGCATCGCACGCCGCTTCGGCCAGCCGATCGAGGCGCTGGCCAAGGCCGCCGACCAGATCGGCCAGGGCAACTTCGAGGTCACCCTGCCGGTAACCCCGGCCGTGGAGATCAACCAGCTCACCCGCCGTTTCGGGCTGATGGCCGAGGCACTGCGCAAGCATCAGGCCACCAATGTCGACGAACTGCTGGCCGGCCAGCAGCGCCTGCAGGCGGTGCTCGACAGCATCGACGACGGCCTGCTGATCATCGACCGCGAAGGCCATCTGGAACACCTCAACCCGGTGGCCCAGCGCCAGCTGGGCTGGGACGCCAGCCGCCTGGGCCAGGGCCTGGGCAAGGCGCTGCAACGCCCGGAGCTGGACGACCAGCTGCGCCTGATATTGCGTGGCGGCAGCCTGGACCGCGTGCCGGACGACCTGAGCCTGGAAATAGATGAAGAAACCCGCCTGCTGGCCTACAGCCTGACCCCGGTGTGCCATCCACAGGGGCAGATCCTGGGCGCGGTGATGGTGCTGCACGACGTCACCGAGCAGCGCGCCTTCGAACGGGTGCGCAGCGAGTTCGTGCTGCGCGCCTCCCACGAGTTGCGCACCCCGGTGACCGGCATGCACATGGCCTTCGGCCTGTTGCGCGAGCGCCTGACGTTTCCAGCCGAGAGCCGCGAGGCGGACCTGTTCGACACCATTGGCGAGGAGATGCAGCGGCTGACCCAGCTGATCAACGACCTGCTCAACTTTTCGCGCTACCAGAGCGGCTTGCAGAAGCTCGAACTGCAACCCTGCGCGATCGACGAGTTGCTGTCGCGAGCCCGCGAGCGCTTCGCAACGGCGCTGGCCGACAAGCAGATCGAGTTGCGCGTGGAACTTGCCGCGCCACTGCCGCGCATCCAGGCCGACCCGGCGCAACTGGACCGGGTGCTGGACAACCTGCTGGACAATGCCATCCGCCATACGCCGGTGGCGGGCAGTATCCGCCTCAATGCCCGGCGGCATGCCGAACGGGTGATCATCAGTATCGAGGACAATGGCGAAGGCATTGCCTATGGCCAGCAGGGGCGGATTTTCGAGCCCTTCGTGCAGGTTGGGCGCAAGAAAGGCGGTGCCGGGCTGGGCCTGGCACTGTGCAAGGAGATCGTGCAGTTGCATGGCGGGCGCATGGGCGTGTACTCACGGCCAGGGCAGGGCACGCAGTTCTACATGGCGCTGCCGGTGTAACCGCCTTCGCCTGCAGGCGCCAGCCTTGCTGGCGAAGGGGCGCTACGCCTCGTCATCGATCCGCCGCGGCCCCAGCCGCCGCCCCCGGGTCACCAGCTCGACGAACTGGCGCGCACTGAGCGGGTGCGCGAACAACCAGCCCTGGCCATAGTTGACCCCCTCGCTGTTGAGCAGCAACGCCTGGTCCTCGTACTCGATACCCTCGGCGATCACCCGCAACTGCAGGGCGTGGGCCATGCGGATGATGTGCGGGGCCACGCCGCTGCTGGCCGCGTCGTGCCCCAGGGCATCGATGAACGCCTTGTCGATCTTCAGGCAGTCCACCGGCAAGGTCTGCAGGTAGGCCAGGCTGCAATAGCCGGTACCGAAGTCGTCGATCAGCACCTGGTGCCCCACCGCCCGCAAGGCCTGCAGGTTGTCCCGCGCCACCACCACGTCGATCAGCCCGCGCTCGGTGACCTCGAAGGCGATCTGGCTGGCCGAAACATGGTGCAAGGCCAGCAGGCGCGCCGCCACCCGGCCGATGCGCGGCACCATCACATCGCACGCCGCCAGGTTCACCGAGATATACAACTGGCGGTTGGCGCGCAGCAGCTGGCCCAGCTGTTCGAGCACACGCTGCAGCACGAAGTCGGTGATCTGGCGGATCTGCCCGGTGTTCTCCGCCAGCGGGATGAACAGGTCGGGGCTGGTCAGCGTACCGTCGGGGCGACGCCAGCGCACCAGGGCCTCGGCCCCCACGCAGCGCCGGCTGGCCAGCTCGAAGATCGGCTGATACAGCACCTGCATTTCGCCACGGCGCAGCGCGCCCTGCAGCTCCGAGCTCATCGAACGGCTCTGGCGCACCAGCTGCAGGACCAGCCAGCCGATGCACCAGGCCAGCAGCAGGCTGCCGGGGAACAGCAGCCAGAGCACGCCGTTCATCTTCAGCGACAGGCTTTCGCGCGGGGTGATCAGCACCAGCTGGTAGTCAGGCGATTTGGTGGGCATGCGGTATACCAGGCGATCAGGCAGTTCCATCAGGTCCACCTTGGGCGGTGGCGGCCACTGGTCGCCGGGCGGCCAAGGCTGCTCCGGGCCCAGGACCGGCACGGCACGCGCGCCGTGGTCGAGCACCACCAGCAGGCTGCCACCGGGCGGCAGGTCGACCACGTCGGTCAGGTGCCCGCGCGACGTCGACACGCGAAAGTGCCCACGCCCCAGCACCAGTGCGGCGCGGTTGTCGTCGGGTTCGGTGGTGGTATTGAGCCAGTAGCTGTAGGTGGGGCCCTGGATGTCCGGTGCCCGCAGCGGGTCGAAGTTGCTGCTGCCCAGCCGGTTGGAGCACGACTGCGTGCCGTCGAGGTAAGTGGCCTCGAACACGAAGCGGTTGTCGAAGGTCACCTGCTGCAAGGCTGCCTGCATCGCACTGCTGCACCCGCGCAGGGGCTGTGCCTGAAGGGCGTCGACGCTTTCGCGCAGTTGGCCGAAGATCTGCTCCAGGCGTTCGAGAAAGCGCTCGCCCTTGGCGTTCATCTGCGCGCTTTCGCGCTGCTGCACCTGGTGCATGGCCACTCCGAGGCTGGCCAGCAGCAACAGGGTTGCGCTCGCCGTGGCCGCAAGCGTGGCCAGCAGCCAGGGTCGATAGAGGAGGCGACGCAACGTGGCAAGGGCAGGCGACATCAAGAATCATCCCGTTGAATACCATGAGGTATAGCAACTGCCGGACGAATCAGCCTGCCCGTTGGGCGGTACCGCTCAGCGCTGGCTGTTCAGCACCTGCAGAATCGCGGCAGTCTGGGCATCCGGCTGGCCGTCGAACAGCTGTGGCCGAAAGCGCATCTGGAACGCTGCCAGTACATGCCGGGTACTCACGTCCAGCTCGCCGGTCTGCTCGATGGCGTAGCCAAAGCGCGCCAGTTGCTGCTGGTACCAGGTGATGCTTGGCGGGTTGACGTCAAAGCGCGCGCGCTGCTGCGCCACCGCCTGAGCGTTGGGCCAGACGCCAAGGCCGGCGTCGGCCAGGCGTTTCCAGGGGAACATCGGGCCCGGGTCGAGCTTGCGCAGGGGCGCGATGTCGCTGTGGCCGATGATGTGTCGCGGCTGGATGCCGTTGCGCTGCACGATATCCTTGAGCAGTACGATCAGCGCCTGGATCTGCGCCTCGCTGTAGGGGTGCCACACGCGCCCGGTGGGGGTGTCGGTGAAGCCCGGGTTGACGATCTCGATGCCGATGGAAGTGGAGTTGAGCCAGGTCCGGCCCTCCCACTGGCTGTCGCCGGCATGCCAGGCGCGACGACTTTCATCCACCAGCTGATAGATGGTCGCCGGGTTGTCGCCGATCAGGTAATGGCTGCTGACCTCACCGTGGGTCAGCAGGGCCAGCGAGCGCTCGAGGTTGGCATTGGTGTAATGCAGCACCACGAACTGGATGCGGTTGTCCTGGTTGACCGAGGGGTGGCTACGGTCGATCTTCAGGCCGGTGGCGCAACCGGCCAATGTCAGCATCACAAGCGCGGTAAGGAAGGCTTTCATGGAAATGGGGCAGGGCCTGGGCAGTCGGTAATGCAATAGCATAACGTATCCTGCGCAAACCCGTTCACCCCTGTTCGACGCGGTTGCGACCCAGGTGCTTGGCGCGGTACAGCGCCTCGTCGGCGCGCTTGAGCACTGCGTCGCTGCGCTCGCCGGAGCGGAACGCGGTGATGCCGATGGACAGGGTGATGGTCACCCGTTCGCCCTTGAAGTGGAACGGGCAGGCTTCGATGGCGCCGCGCAGCGTCTCGGCCAGCTCGATGCCGCCACCCAGCGCGGTCTGCGGCACCAGCAGGACGAACTCCTCGCCGCCGAAGCGGGCGATGAAATCGCGGCTGCGCAGACGCTTGCGCAGCTCGTTGGCAACGATCTTGAGCACCTTGTCGCCGGCCTGGTGGCCGTAGCTGTCGTTGATGCGCTTGAAGTGGTCGAGGTCGAGCATGGCCATCAGCAGGTGGCCGCCGTTTTCCTGCCAGGCGAGCATTTCCTGCTCCAGGCGCTCGGCCCAGGCGGCGCGGTTGGGCAAGCCGGTGAGCGGGTCGATCAGGGCCTTCTGGCGCTGTTCTTCAAGGTGCTCGCGGTAGCCCAGGGCTTCCTGCTCCATGCTCGCGACCCGCTCGGCCAGGCCTTGCAGGCGGCTGGCCAGTTCCTGCTCGCGCAGGTCACGCTGATGCTGGTGCTCGTCCATGGTGCCGAGCAGGCCCTCGAGGCGGTTCTCGAGGATGTGCTTGAGACTGTCGAGGTCGGCAGCGCCCTGCACGCTGCTTTGCAGGCCGTCGACCTGTTCGCGCAGCTGGGTATTGAGGTCGCGGGCGACGGAGCTGTTGTCGGCATGCCCTTCGCTGGCCTCCTGCAGGTGGCTCTGGAACGTCTCGAGGCGCTCGTTGAGCTGTTGCAGGTAGGCTTCGAATTCATGCTGGCCGCTGTCGGTGATGGCCAGCATCAGTACCGCCAGGTCATCCAGCACCGGCAGCAGCTCGTACCAGTTCAGCCCGTGCTCCAGGCGCTGACGCACCGCCAGGGCCTGGGGCTTGTGGCGTTCGGGCAGGGTCAGGTCGTCGAGCAAACCGAGCAGGGTCTGCTCGATATGGGTGGCGACGGAGCTATAGGAAGGCTCGGTGCCGTCGGGGAGGGCGTAGAGGAGTTCTTCGGGGGTGGGTTCGGGTGCCCCATCGACTTCGACAGCGTCCGCGTGCTCGGTCAGCACCGGGGCAGGCGTGGGTGGTGGTGTGAGCGCTGGGGCCTCTTCGCCAGCAAGGCTGGCGCCTACAGTGTAGGAGCCGGCATTGCCGGCGATGGGCTGCGCAGCAGCCTCGGCGTCCTCTGTGTCGACCAAGGCTTGGGGCTCGGGCAACGGCTGCAGTTCATCCACATCCGCCGCAGCCGGCGCAGGCTGCTCATGCACAGGTTCGACCGCTGCTTGCGCCACCGGCTCCAGGGCCTGCGTTTCGGGTTGAGCGACCTGCGTCTCTTCTTCACGCCCGCCAAACAAGCGCTGCAGAAACCCCGGCTTGCTCGCCTCTTCAGGGTGCTCCAGCACCGCCAGCGCCTTGCCCTGCAAGCCACTGAGCTCGCTCAGCAGCAACGGCATCTCGCGTGACTGGCTGGCCCGCGCATCCAGCTGCTTGGCAAATTTCTTCAGCGGTCGGCTGACCTCGCTGGGCAACGGCAGCTTCTGCAACTGGGCCACCAGCGCGTTGAGCGCGGTGCCTACCTGGGCGATCCGGGTTTCACGGCGCTGCTCGGAATCGAGCACGGCCTTTTCCAGACGCGGGATCAACCCGGCCAGGGCGGCGTCCATGTTGTCGGTACGGATGACCTCGCGCATTTCCTTCATGCACTGGTCTACCGCGCGGTCGCTGCCTTCGGCCGCCAGGGTGCTGCGCACCAGGCCGCGGCGCAGCAGGTCGAGACGGGCGTCCCACCGGCGTTCGAGCTTTTCCTGCTGCTCGATGCTCTTGAGGTATTTTTCTTTCCAGCGTTGAGCTTCGTCGGTCATGCCAAGGTCCGCAGATAAGGGGACTAACGCAAGGCCGGAAGGGTATCGACAGTCAGGGCATCAGGCAAACGAATCTCGACCGCCACGGGGAGATGGTCGGAAATCGGCTGGGACAGCACCTCGACCCGTTCCAGGGTGAGGCTCGGGCTGAGCAGAATATGATCAAGGCAACGCTGTGGTCGCCAGCTGGGGAAGGTCGCTTCGACCTGCGGCGCAATCAGGCCCAGGTCGCGCAGCGGGGAGTGCTGCAACAGGTCGGTGGCATGGGTGTTCATGTCGCCCATCAGCACCTGGTGACGATAGCCGCCGATCAGCTCGCGGATGTAGCCCAGCTGCAACGCACGGGTTCGCGCGCCAAGCGCCAGGTGCATCATCACCACCACCAGCGCATCCTCGCCTTCACCGAACCGCACCAGGATCGCACCGCGGCCGGCCGGGCCGGGCAGCGGGTGGTCTTCGAGCAGT
Organism: Pseudomonas sp. 8209; assembly: GCF_028682105.1. Classification (NCBI taxonomy): domain Bacteria; kingdom Pseudomonadati; phylum Pseudomonadota; class Gammaproteobacteria; order Pseudomonadales; family Pseudomonadaceae; genus Pseudomonas; species Pseudomonas sp. 8209. The sequence continues at coordinate 448,175 of NZ_JANIAH010000006.1, read as the reverse complement.
TGCGGCTTGAGGCGGCTGAGCACGCCGTTGCTGTGCTGGCCCAGGCGCCCGAGGTTGCGGTTGAGCTGCTGGTACCAGTAGGGGAAAGCACCCAGTTGCGCCAGGTGTTCCACCTGGTTGACGTAGCCCGAGCGCAGGCTGCCGCCGTCGGCTTCCTGCAGGGCCACCAGGTCGAAGTCGCCCAGCAGGTTGCCGATCTTCTGCAGGTTGCCGGCACGCCCCATGTGCGGCAGCAGGTGCTGCCAGCTGCGGGTCAGGTAGTGCCGGTAACGCTCGGTGCTGATGCCTACCTGGATGTTGAAGCTGAGCAGACGCAAGCGACCGTCGGACGGTAGACCACTTGCATCGATATGGTGCTCGTTGACCTGCGGTTCGTGCAGGCCGACGAGGCGCTCGGATTTCCAGCGGCGCATAGTTTCGCCTCTTATTTGGCGGCGCGTTCCTTGGCAATCAGTTGGTCAGCAACGTTCAGTACGCCGTTCGGGCCACCTGCGGTGCCCAGGTCGAAGGTGTACTTGCCGTTGACGACCATGCTCGGAACGCCCTTGATGTTGTACTGCTTGGCAAGTTCCTTGGCCTGGTTGACCTGTCCCTTGATGGCGAACGAGTTGAAGGTGGCCAGGAACTTGTCCTTGTCCACACCCTGGGTGGCCAGGAAGTCGGCCATCTCTTCAGGCTTGGTCAGGTGCTTGCGCTGGTTCTGGATGGCATCGAACACGGCCGCATGCACCTTGTGCTCCACGCCCATGGCTTCCAGGGTCAGGAACATCTGCCCGTGGGCGTCCCATGGGCCGCCGAACATGGCGGGGATACGCTTGAAGTTCACGTCGTCAGGCAGCTTTTCGACCCACGGGTTGATCGTCGGTTCAAAGCTGTAGCAATGCGGGCAGCCATACCAGAACAGCTCGACCACTTCGATCTTGCCAGGCTGGGACACCGGTACCGGGTTGCTCAGCTCGACATATTCCTTGCCGGCGATCACAGGGTCTGCGGCCTGGACCGTCATACCGAAGGCGCTGGCGGCGACCAGCGCGGCGCCGAGAATCAGATTACGCATGCGTTACTCCTGAGCAGTGATGTGTCGCCTCGTCGCGACCTGGGTTCAGACAGGCCGGGGCAGGCCCGAGTTCGTTAGTGTAACGGCAGCGGGCACAAAAAAGGGTGGCCCGGGCCACCCTTTTCATTTTTGCGCCGCTGTATTAACCCAGCGTTAAACCGGGGCTCAGTGCAGGCCCTGGATGTAGCTGGACAACGCGTCGATGTCCTTGTTGCTCAGCTTGCTGGCGATGGTGCGCATGGTGGTGGCATCGCCATCGTTGGTGCGGTTGCCTTCACGGAAGTCCGTCAGCTGCTTGGCCACGTAGCTTGCGTGCTGACCACCCAGGTGCGGGAAGCCGGCGGCGGCAATGCCTGCGCCGTTGGGCGAGTGGCAACCGGTGCAGGCCGGCAGGCCTTTTTCCAGATCACCGCCGTTGAACAGTGCGCGACCACGCTCGACCAGCGCCGGGTCGGCGGCGCCCACGCTGCCTTTCTGGCTGGCGAAATAGGCCGCGATATCGGCCAGGTCCTGATCGTTGAACGCGGCCAGCATGCCGGTCATTTCCAGCACGGTACGTTTGCCCGACTTGATGTCGTGCAGTTGCTTCTCCAGGTATTTCTCGCCCTGGCCGGCCAGTTTCGGGAAATTCGGCGCCATGCTGTTGCCGTCGGGGTTGTGACACGCGCCACATACAGCGGTTTTTGCCTGACCGGCAGCAGCATCCCCAACGATATTGCCGGCAGCGTTGGCAGCCCCGGTGATGCCTAAGGTCAACAGCAGACTCACGAATAGTTTGTTCATCAGCTAATCCAACTACGGCTAAGGGTGAAAGAGTTATGTATCGAGGCAACCTGTCTTGTTGACTCACCCGGTCAGGGTGGCCTGATCGTCCTCGTTACTGCAGTCCATGCACAAACCACGCGGCGGCATAGCCTTGAAACCCTGGGGAGCTGCTTCGACAGCCTCTGCGGTCCCTTATGTCAGGCGTGACTTCCACGCTGTAGGGATCCTGTGTAGCCTGAGCGCCGAATACGACCCTTTCAGGGTTGGGGCTGCACTGCGTCTACTGCGCAAGCTTGGTCAAGCAGCTCCCGTGCACATCCTCCTACGCTGGGATAATGCGCACACAAAAACTGGGGCATTATATACTCCCGTGCCTGAAACGGAAACGACACCGCTTGCCGAGACCCCCTCGAGCAACGCCCAATCGGAAATACCATGCAAGTCAAAAACCCCATCCTCGGACTCTGCCAGCAGGCCAAATTCGCCCTCAGTGCCGCCAAAGTCGACCAGTGCCCGGACGACGAAGGTTTCGAAGTGGCCTTTGCCGGCCGCTCCAACGCCGGCAAGTCCAGCGCCCTCAACACCCTGACCCACGCGAGCCTGGCGCGCACCTCGAAAACCCCGGGGCGTACCCAGCTGTTGAATTTCTTCAGTCTGGACGACGATCGGCGTCTGGTCGACCTGCCGGGCTACGGTTATGCAAAGGTGCCGATCCCGCTCAAGCAGCACTGGCAGCGCCACCTGGAGGCCTACCTGGGCAGCCGGGAGAGCCTCAAGGGCCTGATCCTGATGATGGACGTGCGCCATCCCATGACCGACTTCGACAAGATGATGCTCGACTGGGCCGTGGCCAGCGGCATGCCGATGCACATCCTGCTGACCAAGGCCGACAAGCTGACCTTCGGCGCGGCCAAGGGCACGCTGCTCAAGGTACAGGCCGAAATCCGCAAGGGTTGGGGCGACAGCGTGACCATCCAGCTGTTCTCGGCGCCCAAGCGCCAGGGGCTGGAAGAGGCCTACACGGTACTGGCTCGCTGGCTGCAACTGCCGGACAAGCCCGCAGAATAAGGGCTGCCCGGCAAATGCCGGGCAAAAAAAACCCCGGACTTCGTATGGGGAGGGGGAAGTTCGGGGTTCAAGTTCCGGACCGCTAGGGCGGGGTCCAGATATCTGCCAACACTTAACACAACATAGGAGCATCGAAGGGCTTCACCAGCCATTCAGTTACTCTGAGTCGTGGTTCACCGGTTTAGTTCCTCGGCGCGGGAAACTATTTTCCATAGGCCGAAAAAGCAGAAATTGCCGCGACCTTATGCCGCAGCAAATTTCTGTTTTTGGTAGGCGCCAAGCACGCTTTTCAGTGCGCCTCGTCCCAGTTCGCCCCCACGCCCACATCCACCACCAGCGGTACATCCAGCTGCGCGGCACCGCTCATGTGCACGCGAATCTCCTGCGCCACCTGTTCCACCAGGTCCTCGCGCACTTCCAGCACCAGTTCGTCGTGCACCTGCAGGATCACCCGGGCATCCAGCGCAGTGCTCGCCAGCCAGTTGTCCACCGTGACCATGGCGCGCTTGATGATGTCAGCTGCGGTGCCCTGCATCGGCGCGTTGATCGCGGTACGCTCGGCGCCAGCGCGCTCCTGCGGACGGTTGGAGTGAATGGTCGGCAGGTACAGGCGCCGCCCGAACAGCGTTTCCACGTAGCCCTGGTCGGCCGCCTGCTTGCGGGTGCGCTCCATGTAGTCGCGCACGCCCGGGTAGCGGGCAAAGTACACGTCGATGTAGGCCTTGGCCGTCTTGCTGTCGACGCCGATGTCCTTGCCCAGCTTCTTTGCACCCATGCCGTAGATCAGGCCGAAGTTGATCGCCTTGGCGCTGCGCCGCTGGTCGGAGGTCACGTCGCCAAGCTCCACCTTGAACACTTCGGCCGCGGTGGCAGTGTGCACGTCCAGGCCGTTGCGGAAGGCGCTGAGCAGGCCCTCGTCCTTGGCCAGGTGGGCCATGATGCGCAGCTCGATCTGCGAGTAGTCCGCCGCCAGCAATTTGTAGCCGGGCGCCGCGATGAAGGCCTGGCGAATGCGCCGGCCCTCGGCGGTACGCACCGGGATGTTCTGCAGGTTCGGGTCGCTGGACGACAGGCGGCCGGTGGCAGCCACCGCCTGCTGGTAGGAAGTGTGGATACGCCCGGTACGCGGGTTGATCTGCTCGGGCAGGCGGTCGGTGTAGGTGCTCTTGAGCTTGCTCATGGAGCGGTACTGCATCAGCACCTTGGGCAGCGGGAAACCTTCCTCGGCCAGCGCCTCGAGGGCTTCTTCAGCCGTCGACGGCTGGCCCTTGGGGGTCTTCTTCAGTACCGGCAGGCCGAACTTGTCATAAAGGATGGCGCCCAGTTGCCTGGGCGAACCCAGGTTGAACGGCTCGCCCGCCAGCTCGATGGCTTCGCGCTCCAGCGCGTCCATCTTGTCGCCCAGCTCGCCGCTCTGGATCCTGAGCAGGTCGGCATCCACCAGCGCGCCCTCGCGCTCGATACGCGCCAGCACCGGCACCAGCGGCATCTCGATATCGCTCAGCACACTGGCCAGGCTTGGCAGCGCCGCCAGCTCGGCGTGCAGCTTGTGGTGCAGGCGCAGGGTGATGTCGGCATCTTCGGCGGCGTAGGGGCCGGCCTTGTCCAGGTGGATCTGGTTGAAGGTCAGCTGCTTGGCACCCTTGCCGGCAATGTCGGTGAAGCCGATGGTGGTTTGGTCCAGGTACTTCTTGGCCAGGCTGTCCATGTCGTGGCGGGTGGCCGTGGAATTCAGCACATAGGATTCGAGCATGGTGTCGAAGGCCACCCCACGCACGGTGATGCCCGCGCAGTTGGCCAGGATGTTGATGTCGTACTTGGCGTGCTGCCCGACCTTGGCCTTGTTCGGGTCTTCCAGCAGCGGCTTGAGCGCGTTCAGCACCAGCTCGCGGTCCAGCTGCTGCGGAGCGCCTTCGTAGTCGTGTGCCAGCGGGATGTAGGCGGCCTCATGGGGCTTGACCGCAAACGACAGGCCAACCAGCTGGGCCTTCTGTGCATCGACCCCGGTGGTTTCGGTATCGAATGCGAACAGCTCGGCGTCCTTGAGCTTTTGCAGCCACACGTCGAAACGTGCCTTGTCCAGAATGGTTTCATAGGCGGCCTCGACAGGGGCTACCGGCTCGGCAACGGCCACCGGGGGCGCCTCGGCGTCGGGTGTGGCGGCAGGGGGCGGGGCGAGCTCCAGGCGCTTGTTCTCGCGCTGAACTTCGTCGATCCAGCCCTTGAACTCGAGTTCGGTGTACAGCTGCAGCAGCGTTTCGCGGTCAGGTTCGCCCAGGTGCAGGTCGTCCAGCCCGACCTCCAGCGGCACGTCGACCTTGATCGTGGCCAGCTGGTACGACAGGAACGCCAGCTCCTTGTGCTCCAGCAGCTTGGCCGGCAGGGTCTTGGCCCCGCGGATCGGCAGGCTCGGCACCAGGTCGAGATTCTCGTACAGCTCCTTGATACCGCCATTGACGCCCACCAGCAGGCCGACGGCGGTCTTCTCGCCCACGCCCTTGACCCCGGGGATGTTGTCGGATGAGTCGCCCATCAGCGCCAGCAGGTCGATGATCTGCTCGGGTGCGACGCCGAACTTCTCCTTCACGCCCTCGATGTCCATCGACGAGCCCGACATGGTATTGACCAGGGTAATGTGCGCATCCACCAGCTGGGCCATGTCCTTGTCACCGGTGGAGATCACCACCGGGCGGGTCGCCGCGGCGCTGCTGCGGGCCAGGGTGCCGATCACGTCGTCGGCCTCGACCCCCTCCACGCACAGCAGCGGGAAGCCCAGCGCCTTGACGCTGGCGTGCAGCGGCTCGATCTGCACACGCATGTCGTCGGGCATGCTCGGCCGGTTGGCCTTGTACTCGGCGTACATCTCGTCGCGAAAGGTGCCGCCCTTGGCGTCGAACACCACCGCGAAGGGGCTGTCCGGGTACTGCTTGCGCAGGCTCCTGAGCATGTTCAGCACACCCTTCACCGCGCCGGTGGGCATGCCCTTGGAGTTGGTCAGCGGTGGCAGCGCGTGGAACGCGCGGTACAGGTAGGACGAACCGTCCACCAGGACGAGGGGAGCTTGGCTCATGAGCAGAATCAACCTTTTCAACGGGCCCGGCGCTAGAATGTCCGGAACATTGACGACAAAGGGACAAGGTTATCATGCGTAGACTAAATCGCCTGTTGCTGCTCGGTGTGTTGGCTGCCGCTCCACTGGTAGCCAATGCGGCGGATGAAGCGCCTTCGGCCGATCCGGATGTAACCATTCGCACGGAAGGCGACAAGACCATCCAGGAATACCGCCAGAACGGTTTCCTGTATGCCATCAAGGTCACCCCCAAAGGGGGCAAGCCTTACTTTCTGGTGCGCGCAGACGGCTCGGAAGGCAACTTCATCCGTTCCGACCAACCCGACATGCTGATTCCTTCCTGGAAAATCTTCGAGTGGTAATGCGGGCCCCTACCATCCACCTGGCACTTCCTGCGGGAAGTGCCCGAATGAGCAGTTTTTGACCATGTCTGTCTTCACCCCACTGACCCGGCCCGAGCTGGAAACCTTTCTGGCGCCCTATGGACTGGGTCGCCTGCGGGACTTCCAGGGAATTGCCGCCGGCACCGAGAACAGCAACTTCTTCGTCAGCCTCGAACAGGGTGAGTTCGTGCTGACACTGGTCGAACGCGGGCCGATCCAGGACCTGCCGTTCTTCATCGAACTGCTCGACGTGCTGCACGAGGCCGACCTGCCGGTGCCCTATGCGCTGCGCACCCGCGACGGCGTGGCCCTGCGCGAGCTGGCCGGCAAGCCGGCGCTGCTGCAGCCGCGCCTGCCGGGCAAGCACATCAAGGTGGCGAACAACCAGCATTGCGTACAGGTGGGCGAACTGCTCGGCCACCTGCACACCGCGACCCAGCACAAGGTGCTGGAGCGCAAGACCGACCGTGGCCTGGACTGGATGCTGGCGACCGGCGCCGAACTGATGCCGCGCCTGAACCCGACGCAACAGGCGCTGCTGCAGGGCTGCCTGGACGAGATCGTCGCGCACCAGGGCCAGATCATGGCGCTGCCGCGGGCCAACCTGCACGCCGACCTGTTCCGCGACAACGCCTTGTTCGAAGGCACCCACCTGACCGGGCTGATCGATTTCTACAATGCGTGCTCCGGGCCGATGCTATATGACCTGGCGATCACCCTGAACGACTGGTGCTGCGACGATGCCGGGCAGATCGACCCGCCGCGGGCGCGGGCGTTGCTCGGTGCATATGCGGCGCTGCGCCCGTTCACCGCAGCCGAGGCACACCTGTGGCCGGTGATGTTGCGGGTGGCCTGCGTGCGGTTCTGGCTGTCGCGGCTGATTGCGGCCGAGTCGTTTGCCGGGATGGACGTGCTGATTCACGACCCGGCGGATTTCGAGGTGCGCCTGGCGGCGCGTCAGCAGGTGGACATCGCCCTGCCGTTCGCGTTGTAACTGAGCCACTCGAGGTTGGAGCCGGCCTTGCCGGCGGAGCCGTTGGGCTGCAGCGCAGCCCTTCGCCGGCAAGGCCGGCTCCTACAGATCGGTGGGTCAGAGCTTTTCCAGGCACCCCGCCAACCCATTGCCCAGGTTCTCCAGCAACCGCTCATAGCCATTGGCATCCGCTGGCATCGTGCCGCCTAGCGCATCCAGCTCGGCCAGCGTCACCGGCAACCCCGCTGTCAGCGTCTCGGCCAGCCGCGGGCGCAGCGGCGGCTCGCTGAATACACAGGTCTTGCCCACTTCCTGCAGGCGCTTGCGCATCGCGGCCACGTGCTGCGCGCCCGGCTGCACCTCCGCCGCCACACTGAACACGCCGGTGTGCTTGAGCCCGTAGGCCGCCTCGAAGTAATCGAAGGCTTCATGGAAGACAAAGTACGGCTTGCCCGCAACAGCGCTCACCCGCGCCTTGAGTCGCGCATCCAAGGCATCCAGGCGCTCGCCGAATGCCTTGGCGTTGGCGGTGTAGCGCGCCTGGTTCTGCGGATCGGCCGCGCCCAGGTCAGCCGCCATCTTCGCCGCAATCACCCGCGCGTTCACCGACGATAACCACAGATGCGCATCCAGGCTGCCTGGGCGGTGGTCATGGTCGTGCTCGTCGGCGTCTTGCACGTGGGAATGGCTGTCCTCGCCAAAATGGCGCAAGGTCAGGCCCGGCAGGCTCTGCACCGCCACCGTCGGCTTGCTGCGGCTACCCAGCACACGGGGCAGAAAACCCTCCATGTCCGGGCCGATCCAGTACAGCAAGTCCACCTGGCCCACCTTGCGCACATCGGAAGGGCGCAAGGCGTAATGGTGCGGCGAAGCGCCCGGTGGCAGCAGCACATCCGGCGTACCGACACCGTCCTGCACCGCTGCGGCGATCAGCTGCAGCGGCTTGATGCTGGTCAGCACCTGAACCTCGGCCTGCGCCGGGGTCATCAACAGGCTGCTTGTGACAAAAGCGACAAAAAGGGCAAAAAATCGGGACACGATAGGCACTCATCGGGGCAGGAACGGGTAACATAATAACGTCTCTCAACAGAACCGTCGCTGCCCATGCCCAATACCCCGCTGGCCAACCGTCCCCACGACCACTCCCACTGCGTGCACAGCGCGCTGGCCGAGGCCGATGCGCTGTGCGCGCGTCAGGGCCTGCGCCTGACCGCCCTGCGCCGCCGCGTGCTGGAGCTGGTATGGCAAAGCCACAAGCCGCTGGGCGCCTACGACATCCTTGCCGTGCTCAGCGAGCAGGACGGCCGCCGCGCCGCACCGCCCACCGTGTACCGCGCACTGGATTTCCTGCTGGAAAACAGCCTGGTGCACCGCATTGCGTCGCTCAATGCCTTCATGGGCTGCAGCCACCCCGAGCATGCCCACCAGGGCCAGTTCCTGATCTGCCGCCAATGCCACGTGGCAATCGAACTGGAGCAAGCCTCCATCAGCGACGCCATCGTGGCCAGCGCCAATGATGTGGGTTTCAGTGTCGAGACCCAGACCGTCGAAGTGGTCGGTCTGTGCGGCACCTGCCGGAGCGCCTGATGAGCAACGCGTTGATCCGCCTCGAGCAGGTGGGCGTCACATTCGGCGGCCAGGCCGTGCTCGACAGCATCGACCTGTGCGTGGAGCCCGGGCAGATCGTGACCCTGATCGGCCCCAACGGCGCCGGCAAGACCACCCTGGTGCGCGCCGTACTCGGCCTGCTGGCGCCGCATACCGGCAGCGTATGGCGCAAGCCGCGACTGCGCATCGGCTACATGCCGCAGAAGATCCAGGTGGACGCCACCTTGCCGCTGTCGGTACTGCGCTTTCTGCGCCTGGTGCCGGGCGTGGACCGCAAGACAGCACTGGCGGCCCTCAACGAAGTGGGCGCCGAACACGTCATCGACAGCCCCATCCAGACCGTGTCCGGCGGCGAGATGCAGCGGGTGCTGCTGGCCCGCGCGCTGCTGCGCAAGCCAGAACTGCTGGTGCTCGACGAGCCGGTACAGGGCGTCGACGTGGCCGGTCAGGCCGAGCTCTACAGCCTGATCACGCGCCTGCGCGACCGCTACGGCTGCGGCGTGCTGATGGTCTCCCACGACCTGCACCTGGTGATGAGCACCACCGATCAGGTGGTGTGCCTCAACCGCCACGTGTGCTGCTCGGGCCACCCGGAGCAGGTCAGCGGCGACCCGGCCTTCGTCGAGCTGTTCGGCAACAACGCGCCAAGCCTGGCGATCTACCACCATCATCACGACCACGCCCACGACCTGCACGGGTCGGTGGTCACCCCGGCCCCTGGCGGGCATGTGCACGGAGACCACTGCAAGCATGGCTGATTTTCTGTTGTATGCCCTGCTTGCAGGCCTGGCCCTGGCGCTGGTGGCGGGCCCGCTGGGCTCGTTCGTGGTGTGGCGGCGCATGGCGTATTTCGGCGACACGCTGTCCCACGCGGCGCTGCTGGGCGTGGCCCTGGGCTTCGTGCTGGACGTCAGCCCGACGCTGGCGGTGACCGTCGGCTGCCTGTTGCTGGCGCTGTTGCTGGTGACCCTGCAGCAGCGCCAGCCGCTGGCCTCCGACACCCTGCTGGGGATTCTCGCGCCGAGCACGCTGTCGCTGGGCCTGGTGGTGCTGAGCTTCATGCACGATGTGCGCATCGACCTGATGGCCTACCTGTTCGGCGACCTGCTGGCGATCAGCCCGGGCGACCTGGCGTGGATCCTGGGCGGCAGTGCGCTGGTCCTGTTGCTGATCGTGGCGCTGTGGCGCCCGCTGCTGGCGGTGACCGTGCACGAGGAACTGGCCCGGGTCGAAGGCCTGCCGGTGGCTGCGCTGCGCCTGGCGCTGATGCTGCTGATCGCGGTGGTGATCGCGGTGGCGATGAAGATCGTCGGCGTGCTGCTGATCACCTCGCTGCTGATCATCCCCGCCGCAGCCGCACAGCGGCATGCGCGCTCGCCGGAACAGATGGCGCTGGGCGCCAGCCTGATCGGCGTAGTGGCGGTGTGTGGCGGGCTGGCCCTGTCGTGGTTCAAGGACACCCCGGCCGGCCCATCCATCGTGGTGTGTGCGGCAGTGCTATTCTTGGTGAGCCTGGCGCTGCCCCGGCGCTGAGCGCGCAGCCCCATGGGCAGGGTGCGGCCGACAGGGTCGCGCCCTGCGACATTTTAATCGCCGCTACATCCTGAAGAGTTATTTTCGCGCCAGCGCGCTGGGTGTAGACTTGCTCGCTTTTTGCGCAAATAGAGAGTCGCAGGAATGAAGCCGTTCGCCTCCCGTTATCTGCTCCTTGCCGCGTTTTCCGTGCTGCTGGCCGCCTGTTCCAGCGCGCCGGTCGACCCGCCGCCGCCCGCGCAGCCCGATGCCTGGCAGCTGCTGGAGCAGAACATCGCCAGCAGCGAGCTGGCCACCGCCGAAGACCAGCTGGCCACCTTGCAGGCCCAGTCGCCGGACGATGCACGCCTCGAACCCATGCAGCGCCAGCTGGCCGAAGCCTACCTGCAGCGCAGCCAGATCGTGCTGCAGAAGGGCGATGTGAATGCCGCAGCCACCGCGCTGGCACGTGCCCGTGCGCTGATGCCCAAGGCCCCGGCGCTGACCGGCGGCGTGAATGGCGCCATCACCCAGGCGCGCAAGGCCGAGCTGGACAAGGCCGAGGCCGCGCTCAAGGCGGCGGAAGCCAAGCCGCCGGCAAAAGTCATCGACCCCACGGCGCCGAGCACCGTAGTGGCGTTGAAAATCACGAAAATAGAAGAACTTCGCCGACAACTGGATGACATCGCCACCGATGTGGTGAATTACCAGTGTGACGTGGTGTTCCAGGTGCCGCGCCGTGATGACGCGCCGTGGCTACAGACCTTGCTGGCCAAGCGGGTAAGCAAGCGCGATGCGAGCTTCGCCTTGCAGCAGGCCCACGAGATTCATCGCAACCAGCCGGCGCAGGTGGTGCTTACGCCGCGGCGCGCCGAGTGATGTCGGCGGTGCGTTCTTCGCCGGCAAGGCCGGCTCCTGCAGGAGCCGGCCTTTTTGACTACGCCGGAATGGCCTTGGCGGCCGCTTCCCGCGACCACACCCGGTGCTTGGCAATCGCCGCGATCAACGCCTTGTAGGCCTTCTGATCGCTGCCCACCACCATGCCTTCATCCGCCTTGAGGCCCAGCTTGTCGAGCACGGCCTTGGCATCGCTGTCGGTACCCAGCGGCTTGAGGTGCTTGTAGGCCTCCAGCACGAAGTGCAGCGCCACGCCATCGCCGCTCAGAGCCTGCAGGCTGGCCTTGCCACCGGCGATCCATACCGCATCGAACACCACCGACGGCATGCCTTCCATCGAGGCATCCACCGCCAGGGTCTTGCCGGCAGCGGTCTTCACCGGTGCCGAGGTCGGCCCCAGCAGCACGCCTTGGGCGCTCTCGGCCTGCAACGCCTTCACCAGCGGGTCCACCAGCGTGGCATCCACGCCATCGGCCACCAGAATCGCCACCTTGCGCCCCTTGATGCCTTCGCCCAGCAGGTTCATCTGGCTCAGCGCCGGCGAAGCCTTGAGCGACTGTGGCTTGACGTCCACGGTGCCGGCCTTGGGCGCCGGCAGGCCAAGGTTCTGCGCTACCCGCGCCGCCAGCTTGAGGTCGATGTTGGCAAGAATCTCGTTCACCTCGCGGGCACGGATATGCTCGCGCTCCACCTTGCCCAGCTCGAAGCTGTAGGCACTGATGATGTGCTCCTGCTCGGTCGGGCTCATGCTCTGGAAGAACAGCCGCGCCTGGGAGAAGTGATCGCCGAACGAGGGGCTGCGCTGGCGCACCTTGTGCGCCTCGATGCGCTCGGGGTAGGTCTCGAAGCCGCCATCCTGCGCCGCCGGCGGGGTTTCCTTCGGCCAGCCGCCATCGATGGAGTTGGGCTCGTAGGACGCCCGGCCCTTGTGCACCGTGGTACGGTGCTGGGCATCGCGCTGGCCGTTGTGGTTGGGTGCCACGGGCCGGTTGATCGGGATCTCGTGGAAGTTCGGGCCACCCAGGCGGCTGATCTGCGTGTCGGTGTAGGAGAACAGCCGGCCCTGCAGCAGCGGGTCGTTGGAAAAGTCGATGCCCGGCACGATATGACCGGGGCAGAACGCCACCTGCTCGATTTCGGCAAAGAAGTTGTCCGGGTTGCGGTTGAGCACCATCTTGCCAAGCGGCGTCACCGGTACCAGCTCTTCGGGGATGATCTTGGTCGGGTCGAGCAGGTCGAACTCGAACTTATGCTCGTCGGCCTCGGGCACGATCTGCACGCCCAGTTCCCATTCCGGGTAGTTGCCGGTCTCGATCGCTTCCCACAGGTCGCGGCGGTGATAGTCAGTGTCCTTGCCCGCCAGCTTCTGCGCCTCGTCCCACAGCAGCGAATGCACACCCTGCTTGGGCTTCCAGTGGAACTTGACGAAACTGGCCACGCCTTCGGCGTTGATCAGGCGGAAGGTGTGCACGCCAAAGCCCTGCATGGTGCGCAGGCTTTTCGGTATCGCGCGGTCGGACATCGCCCAGATCACCATGTGCGCCGACTCGGGCACCAGCGAGACGAAGTCCCAGAAGGTGTCGTGGGCCGAACCGCCGGTGGGGATCTCGTTGTGCGGTTCGGGTTTGACCGCATGCACGAAGTCGGGAAACTTGATCGCGTCCTGAATGAAGAACACCGGCATGTTGTTGCCAACCAGGTCGAAGTTGCCCTCATCGGTAAAGAACTTGACGGCAAAGCCGCGCACGTCGCGCACCGTGTCACCCGAGCCACGCGGCCCCTGCACGGTGGAGAAGCGCACGAACACCGGGGTGATCTTGTCCGGGTCCTGCAAGAAGCCGGCCTTGGTCAGTGCGGCATGCGACTCGTAAGCCTGGAAGTAGCCATGGGCGCCGGTGCCGCGGGCATGCACGATGCGCTCGGGAATGCGCTCATGGTCGAAATGCGTAATCTTCTCGCGCATGATGAAGTCTTCAAGCAGCGAGGGGCCGCGGTCACCGGCCTTGAGGGTGTTCTGGTTGTCGGCAACCTTGACCCCCTGGTTGGTGCGCAGCGCCTGGCCGGTGGCATCGCTGCGAAACGGCTCCAGGCTCTGCAGCTTGGCGTTGGTGTTGGCCTTGTCGGGCGTCTGGGCGCCGGCGAGTTGACTTTCCTGGGGCGCATTCTTCTTGCTGGGCATGGGTCTGCAACTCCTCATCATCGTACGCGGGGCCCCTGGATGGGGCTCTTCAGGTAGTGACTGACAGGAGTGCCGGGCGTTCCTTTCGAATGACCAGCGAGCAACCACTGATCGCGTTATTCCTCAAGCGTTGGTCAAACACGAAATAAATGCTAAGAACCTATATACGAACAGGCTAAAATGCGCCCCCCGGCTAACAGCTGACCCTATTTCATGCGCCCCACAAGGTTCGCTACGTGATCGAGTTTCAACAAGTCCATAAAACCTACCGCGTCGCCGGTAGGGACATCCCCGCACTGCACCCGACCAGCCTGCGCGTCGAAGACGGCCAGGTGTTCGGTCTGATCGGCCATTCCGGTGCCGGCAAAAGTACCCTGCTGCGCCTGATCAACCGCCTCGAGGCCCCCAGCGGCGGCAAGATCATCGTCGACGGCGAAGACGTCACGGCGTTCAACGCCAACGACCTGCGCCGCTTCCGCCAGCAGGTCGGGATGATCTTCCAGCACTTCAACCTGCTGGCCTCCAAGACCGTGGCCGACAACGTGGCGCTGCCGCTGACCCTGGCCGGGCGCATGTCACGCGCCGAGATCGACCAGCGCGTCGGCGAGCTGCTGGCCCGGGTAGGGCTGAGCGAGCATGCCAGGAAGTACCCGGCACAGCTGTCCGGCGGCCAGAAGCAGCGCGTCGGCATCGCCCGCGCCCTGGCCACCAAGCCCAAGATCCTGCTGTGCGACGAAGCCACCAGCGCCCTGGACCCGCAAACCACCGCCTCGGTGCTGCAATTGCTGGCCGAGATCAACCGCGAGCTGAAGCTGACCATCGTGCTCATCACCCACGAGATGGACGTGATCCGCCGGGTGTGCGACCAGGTGGCGGTAATGGACGCCGGGCAGATCGTCGAGCAGGGCCCGGTGGCGCAGGTGTTCCTGCACCCCAAGCACCCAACCACCAAGCGTTTCGTGCAGGAAGACGAGCAGGTCGACGAAAGCGAACAGCGCGACGATTTTGCCCATGTACCGGGGCGCATCGTGCGCCTGACCTTCCAGGGCGACGCCACCTATGCGCCGCTGCTGGGCACCGTGGCCCGTGAAACCGGGGTGGACTACAGCATCCTCGCCGGGCGTATCGACCGCATCAAGGACACCCCCTACGGTCAACTGACCCTGGCCATCACCGGTGGCGACATCGAGGCGGCATTTGCCCGCTTCATTGCGGCAGATGTTCATATGGAGGTACTGCGCTGATGGACGCCCTGAGTTTCTTTGCCAACATCGACTGGGCCGAAATCTGGCTGGCCACGATCGATACCATGATCATGCTGTTCGGCTCGCTGCTGTTCACCGTACTGCTGGGCCTGCCACTGGGCGTGCTGCTGTTTCTGTGCGGCCCGCGCCAGCTGTTCGAAGAAAAGCGTGTGTATGCGCTGCTGTCGCTGGTGGTCAACGTGCTGCGTTCGCTACCGTTCATCATCCTGCTGATCGTGATGATCCCGTTCACCGTGCTCATCACCGGCACCTCGCTGGGCGTGGCCGGGGCCATCCCGCCACTGGTGGTCGGTGCCACGCCGTTCTTCGCGCGACTGGTGGAAACCGCCCTGCGCGAGGTCGACCGCGGCATCATCGAGGCCACCCAGTCGATGGGGGCCACCACGCGCCAGATCATCATGAACGCCCTGCTGCCCGAAGCGCGGCCGGGCATCTTCGCAGCCATCACCGTGACGGCCATCACCCTGGTGTCGTACACCGCGATGGCGGGTGTGGTGGGTGCCGGCGGGCTGGGTGACCTGGCCATCCGCTTCGGCTACCAGCGCTTTCAGACCGACGTGATGGTAGTCACCGTGGTACTGCTGCTGGTGCTGGTTCAAGTTCTGCAGAGTGTCGGCGACAAACTGGTTGTGCATTTTTCCCGTAAGTAACCAAGGGTCGGCCACGCCGACGCGCCGGGGGCCGGAACGGCCCTCACAAGGAGCGATTAGATGAAAAGACTGCTTGCTGCTGTTGCCGCCGTCGCGGCCTTCTCTGCCCACGCGGCCGAGACCCTGACTGTTGCCGCCACCCCGGTACCGCACGCCGAGATCCTCGAGTTCGTCAAACCGGCGCTGGCCAAGGAAGGCGTGGACCTGAAGGTGAAGGTGTTCACCGACTACGTCCAGCCCAACGTGCAGGTGGCCGAGAAGCGCCTGGATGCCAACTTCTTCCAGCACCAGCCGTACCTGGACGAGTTCAACAAGGCCAAGGGCACTCACCTGGTCAGCGTTGCCGGCGTGCACCTGGAGCCGCTGGGCGCCTATTCGAACAAGCTCAAGAAGCTCGACGAACTGCCATCGGGCGCCACCGTGGTCATCCCCAACGACGCCACCAACGGCGGCCGTGCCTTGCTGCTGCTGGACAAGGCTGGCGTGATCAAGCTCAAGGACAACACCAACATCCTGTCGACCGTGAAGGACATCACCGGCAACGACAAGGGCCTGAAATTCCGTGAGCTGGAAGCTGCCACCATTCCGCGCGTGCTGACCCAGGTCGACCTGGCGCTGATCAACACCAACTATGCGCTGGAAGCCAAGCTCAACCCTGAAAAGGACGCCATGGTCATCGAAGGCAGCGATTCGCCTTATGTGAACATCCTGGTGACCCGCGAGGACAACAAGGATTCGGACGCGGTGAAGAAGCTGGTAGCAGCACTGCACACGCCTGAAGTGAAGAAGTTCATCGAAGAGAAGTACAAGGGCGCGGTCAAGCCAGCGTTCTGATTCAGAAATGCCAAGGGCTGCTACGCAGCCCATCGCGGGTCAAGCCCGCTCCCACAAGTTCTCCACCGCCCTTGAAACCAGGGTTGTACCTGTGGGAGCGGGCTTGACCCGCGAAGCTTTCAGTCGCGCTTGACCAGCCCCGGCAACTGCGCCACCAGCTTCTGGTTGTTGAACGGCGCCCGAATGAACCCGCGCTGGGTACCATCCGGCCCGAGCAGCGCCAGGTTGCCACTGTGATCGACCGTGTAGTTCGGCTTGCTGGTATCGGCCGGAATGAACGGGATGCTCACCGCATTGGCCAGCTTCTGCGTATCCTCCAGCGACCCCGTCACCCCGCGAAAATCCTTGTCGAAGTAGCCCAGGTACGTCTTCAACTGCGCCGGTGTATCCCGGTTCGGGTCGACGCTCACCAGCACCACCTGCAAACGGTCCACCGCCTCCTTGGGCAGCTCGCTCTTGACCTGCCGCAGTTGCGCCAGCGTGGTCGGGCAGATGTCCGGGCAGAAAGTGTAGCCGAAGAACAGCAGCGACCACTTGCCCTTGAGCTGGTCCAGCACCACCGGCTGGCCGTTCTCGTCGGTCATCTGCAGCGCCGGCACCTGGCGGCTCTGCGGCAGCAGGATGATCCCGGCATCGATCAGCGCCGTGGGGTCGCCCTGGCTGCGATTGCTCAGCACCTTGTTGATGGTAAGCCCGAGAATCAGTGCGACCAGGGCAACGAGGATGAAAACGGTTTTCTGGGTTCGAGTCATAGGTTCAACAGTAGGTAATGGTCAACAAGCAGCGCGATGAACAGCAGGAACAGGTACGCGATAGAGTACTTGAAGGTCCTGATCGCCGCGTGCGGCCGACTGCCACGGTACAACACCCAGGCCCAGTGCAGGAAGCGCCCGCCCAGCACCACGGCGCAGGCCAGGTACAGCGGCCCGCTCATGTGGATCACGTAAGGCAACAGGCTCACCGCCAGCAGGGCGGCGGTGTACAGCAGAATGTGCAGCTTGGTGTAGTGCTCGCCGTGGGTCACCGGCAGCATCGGGATATCGGCCTTGGCGTACTCCTCCTTGCGATGGATGGCCAGGGCCCAGAAGTGCGGCGGGGTCCAGGCGAAAATGATCAGCACCAGCAACAGGGGCTCGGCGCCCACATGCCCGGTCACCGCCACCCAGCCCAGCAGCGGCGGCGCCGCCCCGGCCAGCCCGCCGATCACGATGTTCTGCGGCGTGGCCCGCTTGAGAAAGCCGGTGTAGAGCACCGCATAGCCCAGCAGCGAGGCCAGGGTCAACCAGGCGGTCAGTGCGTTGGTGAAGCTCAGCAGCAGCACCATGCCCAGCACCGCCAGCAGCAAGGCGAACGCCAGCGCCGCCAGCGGTGCGACGCGCCCCTCGGCCAGCGGCCGCTTGTGGGTGCGCGCCATCAGTGCGTCGATGCGCCGGTCCACCACATGGTTGACCGCCGCCGCGGCACCCGCACACAGGCCGATGCCCAGGTTGCCGAACACCAGCACCGTCCATGGCACGCCCGCGCGGGTGGCCAGGAACATCCCCACCAGCGAGGTGATGAGCATCAGCACCACCACCTTGGGCTTGGTCAGCTCCAGGTAGTCGCGCCACAGCGCCTGCTGGCGCGCGGGGTTCAGAAGCGTTGCCATGGGTTCTCTCCCAGATAATGCACCACGCCCACCGGGCGCAGCGGCGTCAGGCGCCAGCCCTGGCTGACCCTGCGCGCCTTGGGCTGCGTGGCCAGGCGCGTGCGGTAGTTGACCAGCACCAGCGTCAGCAGCAGCGCCGCGCCACCGGCGTTGTGCGCCACCGCCACCGCCAGCGGCAGCCCGAACGCCACATTGCTGATGCCCAGCCCCACCTGCACCGCCAGCGCCAGCAGCACCAGCCTGGCCAGGCGCCGCAGGCCGATAGCGTGCAGCTGCCAGGCCAGGGTCAGCAACACCAGCGTGACCAGCAGCGCCCCCAGGCGGTGGGTGATATGGATGGCGGTACGCGCCTCGCTGTCGAGCTGTCCGCCCAGGTAGTTGGGGCCGATGTGCTGGGTGAGGTGAAAGCCGTTGGCAAAATCCGCCTCGGGCCACCACTGGCCGTGACAGGTCGGCAGGTCGACGCAGGCCACCGCGGCATAGTTGGCGCTCACCCAGCCGCCCAGGGCGACTTGCCCGATCACCAGCAGCAACGCCAGTGCCGCCAGGCGCCTTAGCCGCAGCGGCAGGCCGGGCAGGGGCATGAACGCGCGCGACAGGCGCAGGCTCAGCAGAAACAGCAGGCTCAGGGTGGCAAAGCCGCCCAGCAAGTGCGCCGTGACCACCTGCGGCCACAGCTTGAGGGTGACCGTCCACATGCCGAACGCGGCCTGGAAGAACACCACCGCCAACAGCAGCAGCGGCAGGCGGTACGGCTGGCCGTTGTGCCCATGCCGACGCAGCGCCTGCACCGCCAGCATGGCGATCACCAGCGCCAGGGTGCCGGCAAAATAACGGTGCACCATCTCGTTGCGGCCCTTGTGGGCCTCGACCGGCGTGTCCGGGTAGTGGCGTTCG
Source organism: Pseudomonas sp. 8209 (assembly GCF_028682105.1). Lineage (NCBI taxonomy): Bacteria > Pseudomonadati > Pseudomonadota > Gammaproteobacteria > Pseudomonadales > Pseudomonadaceae > Pseudomonas > Pseudomonas sp. 8209. The sequence continues at coordinate 429,369 of NZ_JANIAH010000006.1, read as the reverse complement.
GCATGTGCCAGTTGCGCCTCGGTCTTGGGCACGCTGATGAAGCCGTAGCAGCCCGGCCAGTCGGGGCAGCCCAGGCCGGCGTGGGTCAGGCGGGTATAGGCCCCCAGCAGCACCACCACCAGCGCGAGGAAGGTGGCGAACACGGCGAGGCGGTATCCGGGTCTGGCCATGGTGCGTGCCTCCTAGCCGATGTTGGACAGCTTGAGCAGATGGCGCAGGTCGTTGAGCAGGTCCTTGCCCTTGACCCGTGCGTCGTAGCGCAACACCAGGTTGCCGTGGGGGTCGACGATCCACAGCTGCGCGCCCTTCAGGCCCCCGGCGGCCCTGCTGTACTGCGCCAGCTCCAGCGCATAGCGCTGCAGTTGCGGGTACTCGCGCGCAAGCCTGGCCTGATACGCCTCGCTCAGCGGTTGCCCGGCGGCCAGCGCGTGGCTGGCACGGGCGGCGTCGCGGCCAAGGCCGATCTGTACCTGGCGCGCCAGGTACACCAGTTGCTGGCAGTCTGCGTCACAGTCACCAGGGGTGCTGACCAGCAGTTGCCAGCGCGCCTCGTCGGTCGCGACCCCCAGCTCGGCGCGGCCCTGGCCGTTGCCGATCAGTTCGCCGTGGTAGCTGCGGCTTTCCGGCACCCAGAACTGCAGCTTGTACATGCCGGTGGCGAGCATCATCGGCCCCACCACCACCAGCAGGATCAGAATCAGCTGCAACCGCCCGCGCCAACGACGGCGCGGCACTTCAGACGTGCCGGATGGATGCATGACGGCGCCCATGGTGGTTCTCCTTGTCGTTGTGCCAGCCGAAATAGAGGTACAGCGCAACCAGCGCCGCGGCCAGGGCAAACCATTGCACGGCGTAGCCCAGGTGTTTCTCCGGGCCCATCGCCACCACTGGCCAGTCCAGCCGGTAGCTGGCCGGTCCCGGTTCCAGGCGCAGTTCATGGGCAAAGCCCTCGCGGCCCAGCTGCGGCCACAGCTGCGCGGCATCCACCGCCGTGAGCAGGTGCGGCCAGCGGCCCCCTTGCGGGTCGGCGTGCAACTGGAAGGTGCTGCCCGGCGCCACATAGACCCAGGCCTGCAGGGCAAGCGGTGTCTCGGGGGTGCTGAACTGCACCGCCACACGCCGGTCGGGCCAGGGCAGCCAGCCGCGATTGACCAGCAGCCACAGGCCGCTGGCCTGGTCGTGAAAGGGTTGCAGCAGCTCGACCCCGGCCTGGCCGTCGCGCAGGCGGTTGTCGAGCAGCACACTGTGGGTGCGGTCGAAACGGCCATACAGGTGCACCCGGCGATAGGCCGGGTCGCTCGCCTGCGCCAGCTGCTCGCTGGCCAGAGGCGCTGCCACCCGGCGCTCTGCATAGGTGGCCAGCAACTCGCGCTTTTCGGCGGCGCGCCCCAACTGCCAGCAGCCCAGCGCAATCAGCCCCGGCAGCAGCAACATCACCACCAGGGTCGGCACCCGGCCGGGGCGGAACGGCCTCATCGGGGCCCCGCAACGGCTGTCGCTATACTTGTTGTAGTCATCGCATCCCCCGGAGTACCGCCATGCTCAAAGCCGCGATTGTCCTGATGCTGCTGGCGACCGTGATCAGCCTGTTCAGCGGCCTGTTCTTTCTGGTCAAGGACGATGACAACTCGACCCGCCTGCTCACCGCCCTGAAAATCCGTGTCAGCCTGGCCGCCATCACCCTGGCGCTGGTCGCCTGGGGTTTCTACAGCGGCCAACTGGTGTCCCACGCGCCGTTCTAGGCGCGGCTACAGCACATACACGAAGATGAACAACCCCACCCACACCACATCCACGAAGTGCCAGTACCAGCTGGCCGCCTCGAAGCCGAAGTGCTTGTCGGCGCTGAAGTGCCCGCGCAGGATGCGCATCAGCATCACGAACAGGATGATCGTGCCCATGGTCACGTGGGCCCCGTGGAACCCGGTGAGCATGAAGAAGGTGGCGCCGTAGATCCCCGAATGCAGGGTCAGGCCCAGTTCGGTGTAGGCCTCGTGGTACTCGTAGGCCTGCAGGATGAGAAACGCCACGCCCAGCACGATGGTCAGCGCCAGCCAGAATTTCAGCGCGCCGCGGTGATCCTTGCGCAGGGCATGGTGGGCGATGGTGATGGTCACGCTGGAGCTGACCAGCAGAATGGTGTTGATCAGCGGCAGGTGCCACGGGTCGATCACATCGCTGGGCGGCGGGAACAGCTTGGGGTCGGGGGTATGCAGCAGCGGCCAGGCGAACTGGAAGTTCGGCCACAGCATGTGCGCCACGCCCTTGGCACCTTCCCCACCCAGCGCCGGGCCTGCCAGGTGGCGCACGTAGAACAGCGCACCGAAGAAGGCCACGAAGAACATCACCTCCGAAAAGATGAACCACGACATGCCCCAGCGGAACGAGCGGTCCAGCTGCGGGCTGTAGAGCCCGGCGCGGCTTTCCTTGATCACCGCGCCGAACCAGCCGAACAGCATGTAGGCCAGGCACAGTGCGCCGACGAAGAAGATCAGCGGGCCATGGGAGTCCTCGTGGCCGGCCTTCATGTCGTTGAACCAGGTGCCCAGGCCGAACACCGTGATCAGCATGCCGAGGGTGGCGATGATCGGCCACTTGCTCTGCGCCGGTACGTAGTAGTGCTGATGAGCAGCCATGGATCGTTCTCCTTATCGGGCGCTCTGTACGGTCTGGGTGGCCACGTGGGCCACCGGCGGCTGGCGAGCGGTGATATCGAACAGCGTGTAGGCAAGCGTCAGGTGTTTCACATCCTTGGGCAGGTCGCGGTCGACGATGAAGCGCACCGGCATCTCGATGCGCTCACCCGGCTGCAGCACCTGCTGGCTGAAGCAGAAGCATTCGGTCTTGTGAAAGTACGCGGCCGCCTCCGCCGGGCTGATGCTGGGGATGGCCTGGGCGGTCATCGGCTTGTCGGTGGGGTTGCGCGCCACGAAGATCATCTGGTTCACCGCGCCCGGGTTGACGTCGATCTGGTCGGCGGTGGAGTAGAAGTCCCAGACCATGTCGCTGGCATTGGTCGACAGGAACTGCACCTTCACCGAGCGCGTGGGGTCGCTGACCTGGCTGCCTGCGTACTGCCCGCCGGTCTTGCCGTTGATGCCGAAGGCCTTGCACATCACGTCGTAGATCGGCACCAGGGCAAAGCCGAAGGCGAACATCACCACGGTCAGCAGCATCAGCCGCGTCACCAGTCGCCGCAGCGACGTGCGCTCGTTCATGGCAGCACCCTCATTTCACTTCCGGCGGGGTCTGGAAGGTGTGGTAGGGCGCGGGCGAGGGTACCGACCATTCCAGCCCTTCGGCGCCATCCCATGGCTTGGCCGGGGCCGGCTTGCCGCCACGGATGCACTTGATCACGATGAACAGGAAGAAGATCTGCGTGACGCCGAAGGTGAACGCGCCGATCGACGACACCATGTTGAAGTCGGCGAACTGCAGGTTGTAGTCCGGCACCCGGCGCGGCATGCCCGCCAGGCCAACGAAGTGCATCGGGAAGAACGCCATGTTCATGCCGATGAACGACAGCCAGAAGTGCAGCTTGCCGAGGGTTTCGTCGTACATGTGCCCGGTCCACTTGGGCAGCCAGTAGTAGGCGGAGGCGAAGATGCCGAAGATCGCCCCCGGCACCAGCACGTAGTGGAAGTGCGCCACCACGAAGTAGGTGTCGTGGTACTGGAAGTCGGCCGGGGCGATGGCCAGCATCAACCCCGAGAAGCCGCCGATGGTGAACAGGATGACGAAGGCGATGGCGAACAGCATCGGCGTCTCGAAGGTCAGCGAACCTTCCCACATGGTGCTCACCCAGTTGAACACCTTCACCCCGGTGGGCACCGCGATGAGCATGGTGGCGTACATGAAGAACAGCTCGCCCACCACCGGGATGCCGACCACGAACATGTGGTGCGCCCACACGATGAACGACAGGAAGGCGATGGCCCCGGTGGCGTAGACCATCGAGGTGTAGCCGAACAGCGGCTTGCGCGAGAACGCCGGGATGATCGAGCTGACCGCGCCGAACGCCGGCAGGATCATGATGTACACCTCGGGGTGACCGAAGAACCAGAACACGTGCTGGAACAGTACCGGGTCGCCACCACCGGCGGCGCTGAAGAAGCTGGTGCCGAAATGGATGTCCATCAGCATCATGGTCACCACCCCGGCCAGCACCGGCATCACCGCGATCAGCAGGAACGCGGTGATCAGCCAGGTCCAGACGAACAGCGGCATCTTCATCAGGGTCATGCCGGGGGCGCGCAGGTTGAGGATGGTGGCGATCACGTTGATCGCGCCCATGATCGAGCTGATGCCCATCAGGTGGATGGCGAAGATGAAGAAGGTCACGCTGGCCGGTGCGTAGGTGGTCGACAGCGGGGCATAGAAGGTCCAGCCGAAATTCGGCCCGCCGCCGGGGCTGAACAGGGTCGATACCAGCAGCAGGAACGCTGCCGGCAGCAGCCAGAAGCTGAAGTTGTTCATGCGCGGCAGGGCCATGTCCGGCGCGCCGATCATCAGCGGGATCATCCAGTTGGCCAGGCCGACGAAGGCCGGCATCACCGCACCGAACACCATGATCAGGCCGTGCATGGTGGTCATCTGGTTGAAGAATGCCGGCTCCACGATCTGCAGGCCGGGCTGGAACAGCTCGGCGCGGATCACCATGGCGAACGAGCCGCCGAGCAGGAACATGGCGAAGGCGAACCACAGGTACATCGTGCCGATGTCCTTGTGGTTGGTGGTCAGCACCCAGCGCATCAGGCCCTTGGCCGGGCCGTGGGCGTGGTCATGGGCGGCATGACCGTGGTCGTCGATGACTGTACTCATGTCCTGTCTCCCCGGTTCATTGGCTGTCGGCCTGCTTGAGCGCCAGCACATCCTTCGGCGTGACCATGTCGCCCTTGTTGTTGCCCCAGGCGTTGCGCTCGTAGGTGATCACGGCGGCGATATCCACTTCCGAGAGCTGCTTGCCGAACGCCGCCATGGCCGTGCCGGCCTTGCCGTGGAAGACGATGTTCAGGTGATCCTTGATCGGGCCGGTGGCGATCTTCGAACCCTTGAGCGCCGGGAACATCGGCGGCAGGCCCTGGCCTTCGGCCTGGTGACAGGCCACGCAGGTGGTGTGGTAGACCTTGTCGCCGCGCTCGCTGAGCTCCTGCAGGGTCCACTCCTTGCTGGTCAGCTCCTTGAGCTTGGCCGACTCGGCCTTGCGTTCGGCCAGCCAGGTGTCGTAGTCGGCCCTGGACTTGACCTCCACCACCACCGGCATGAAGCCGTGGTCCTTGCCGCACAGTTCGGTGCACTGGCCGCGGTAGATGCCCGGCTTCTCGACACGGGTCCAGGCCTCGTTGACGAAACCGGGGATGGCATCGCGCTTGACCGCGAACGCCGGCACCCACCAGGAATGGATGACGTCGGCGGCAGTCACCAGAAAGCGCACCTTGGCACCCACCGGGATCACCAGCGGCTGATCGACCTCCAGCAGGTAGTGCTCGTCCTTGGGTGCCTTGTTGTGGATCTGATCGGCGGGGGTGGCCAGGTTGCTGAAGAACTCCACGTCCTGGCCCAGGTACTTGTAGTGCCACTTCCACTGGTAGCCGGTGACCTGGATGTCCACGTCCGACTCGCTGGCATCGTAGATGTCCACCAGGGTCTTGGTGGCGGGGATGGCCATGGCCACCAGGATCAGGAACGGCACCACCGTCCACATGATCTCGACCCAGGTGTGCTCATGAAAATGCGCCGGCTGCTGGCCGGTGGAGCGACGGTGCACCATCATCGACCAGAACATCGCGCCGAACACCACGATGCCGATCACCACGCAGATCCAGAAGATGGTCATGTGCAGGTCGAACACGGCGTTGCTGACTTCAGTCGCCCCCGGCGCCATATTCACGGTCCAGGCGGCGTGTGCCGGCGTGAACAGTGACCACAACAGCAGGCCCATCCAGGCATGTGGATGTCGCATCATTGCGGGTTCCCCTTATGATTCTTGTTATCCCGGAGGCAGGGCCTACGGCTAAGGGTACGGCGTCAAGACGGCGAACTTCGACGGCGAGCCCCTGCTGGACAGCAGGCGGGCCTCATCAACCAATCACTTTCAAAGCGGAGTATAGACAGCCGCCCGGACCGCGCAAAAAATCGCAGAGGGGGTTGATGGCCATTTGATATGCCTTACAGCGACATAAACGCACATCGTTTATGACAAATCCGTCTTAACTCTTTTTCGAACCGAGCTACCTTATGTCATCCGTGTGTTTCCCTTGTCCCTGGAGTTGTCATGAACATCGCCGCTTTGCGCGAGCAGATCACCCGTGCCCGTCAACATGAGGTCCAAACCGGCCAGTTGAAAAAGCAACTTGAAGTGCAACTGCCCCACCTGCATCCCTCGATCAACCTGCCTGAGCAAGACCCGCATGCGGCGCTTGTGGGGTTTGTCGATGCGTACATCGATCAGGTACCCGAATTGCTGGAGGCCGCCAATGCGGTGGCGCGCGAGGCGGGCATCGAGTCGCAGATCAAACCGGTACTGAAAATTGCCGAAGCCTATTTCCTGCAGCCGCCGGCGATCATGCAAGGCCAGGTCGGCCTGGGCTGCCTGCTGGATGAGGCCTACCTGGCGCACCGCCTGGTGGAGGAAGTGAACGACCTGTACATCAAGCATTTCAAGCAGCCACTGATCCCACTGGATACCACCGTGGCCAACCTGATCGCGCACCAGCTGATCGGCGAGGCATTCGCCAACCAGCTGGATGAGGTGGTGCACCACTCGGTGGACGAAATGCTCAACGACGAAAGCTTCGCGCTTGAATCGGTAGAGGCCTACCGCGACAAGCTGAGCAGCCCGGACACCGGCGCGGCGTGGAAGCGCTGGCCGTGCCTGTCGCGCCAGCTGGGCGTGGGGCTGGAGCTGGATCAGTCGGCCTGATCGGCTCGGCGGCGCAGCCTTCGCCAGCAACGCTGGCTCCTACAGGATTACACCCCGTGTAGGAGCCAGCCTTGCTGGCGATTCGTTCAGGCGCCAAGCCCTGCCGCCATGCGCGCCCGCCCCTCGGTGCGCCGCTTCAACCCGCGCGGCTCGATCACCAGCACCGATCCATTGCCCGCATTCGCCCGGCCCCAGTCCTCCAGCAGCTCGAGACACGCGTGGTCGATATAGCTGAGTTGGGCCAGCGGTACATGCAACGTGGTACATACCGGTACGTTATCCAGCGCCCGGGCGAGTGCCGGGACCTTGAGAAACGTCGCCGCACCGCTCAAGCGAAGCTCCAGGTGCCCCGGCGTATCCAGGTGGCTGACGCTGATCTTCAACCGCGCCGCCTTCAGCGCAAGCTTGAGCAAAGTAAGGGCGAAACCCAGCAGTACGCCGGTCAACAGGTCGGTGAAGATGATCGCCAGTGCGGTCGCCGCGTAGGTGAACATCGGCATGCGCCCATAGCGCCCCAACCCGCGGAACGCCTTGAAGTCCACCAGCTTGAAGCCGGTGTACACCAGTACACCTGCCAGGCTCGCCACCGGGATCTGCTGCAGCACACTGCTCAGCACCACCACGAACGCCAGCAGCCATGCCCCATGCAGAATAGCCGACAGCCGCGTCTGCGCACCGGCCTGCACGTTGGCCGAACTGCGTACGATCACCCCCGTCATCGGCAACGCCCCCAGCACGCCACAGAGCATGTTGCCCACCCCCTGGGCCGACAGTTCACGGTCGAAGTCCGAACGCTGGCCACTGTGCATGCGGTCCACCGCTGCCGCCGACAGCAGCGTCTCGGCACTGGCGATGAATGCCAGGGCGAGCGCCGCCACCAGCAGGTGCGGGTTGGCCAGTTGCAGCAGGTCGGCGGGGCGCAGCCAGTCGATGGCCTCGGCCAGGTTGGCGGGCACCACCACGCGGTTCACCGGCAACGCCAGCCACAGGCTCAGCAGGGTCATCAGCGCCACCCCGAGCAAGGCCCCCGGCACGAAGCGCAGACGCTGCGGGCGCAGGCGCTCCCAGCCCCACATGATCGCGATGGTGCCCAGGCCCAGCGCACCCGCCTGCCAGGCACTGCCGGGGCCTTCCAGGGTCAGCGCCTGCAGTACGGTCTGCGGGAACGCCGTCAGGTTGGCCAGCCCGGAAGGCTGCGGGCTGGCGTCGAACATCACATGCGCCTGCGACAGTACGATCAGCACGCCGATACCGGCGAGCATGCCGTACACCACCGCCGGCGCCGTGACCCGGAACCAGCAGCCCAGACGCAGACGCCCGGCCAGCAGTTGCAGCAGGCCCGCCAGCAGCAGGATCGGCCCGAGCATGGCCATGCCATGCTGGCGTACCAGCTCGAACACCAGCACCGCCAGGCCCGCCGCCGGGCCGCTGACCTGCAATGGCGAGCCGGCGATGAACCCCACCACCAGGCCACCGACGATGCCGGTGATCAGACCCTTGGCCGGGGGCATGCCGGAAGCGATGGCGATGCCCATGCACAGCGGCAGCGCCACCAGAAACACCACCACCGAAGCCAGCAGTTCACGCGGCAGGGCCGCTTTCAATTGCGTCATGTTCACCTTGATTCTCCCTCTATCGATCACGCCGGGCCATTCCGCTGGCCCGCACGCCGCAGTAACGCCGCCACGCGGGCAGCCGCAAGCCGCCGGCAGGCCGGCAAGGCATTCATGGAAATTCAAGGCAGCCGACTACCTGGGCTGCACGCGAACGTGCAGCGTTCAGTCACCCTGTTGCGAATGAGGTGTGGCTAGTAGCGCCCGCGCGGGGTGGCGCAGGGAATCGGCTGGCCGCTCTGCAGGGGCAGGAAGCGGTCACTTACCGCGTCATAGGCGGTGATTTCGCTGGTTTCGATGTCGTAGATCCAGCCGTGGATATACAACTGGCCGGCCGCCAGGCGCGAGGCGACCGAAGGGTGGGTACGCAGGTGCTGCAACTGCGCGATGACGTTTTCCTTGGTCAGCACCTGCATGCTTTCGTGTTCGTTGTGGCAATGGCAATTGTCTTCGACCACCGTGCGCGCCACCTCGGCATGCCGCAACCAGGCCTTGACCGTGGGCATCTTCTCCAGGCTCTGCGGGTTGAGCACGGCACGCATGGCCCCGCAATCGGAATGCCCGCACACGATGATGTGCTGCACACCCAGGGCCATCACCGCGTATTCGATGGCCGTGGATACACCACCGTTCATCTGCCCGTAGGGCGGCACCACGTTACCCACATTGCGGGTCACGAACAGGTCGCCAGGGGAGCTGTGGGTAATCAGTTCGGGCACGATGCGCGAGTCGGCGCAGGTAATGAACATCGCCCGCGGCTTCTGCGCAGTGGCGAGTTTCTTGAAGAGCTCTTCCTGTTGCGGGAAGACTTCATGATGAAAATGCAAAAAGCCGTCGACGATATGCTTCAGTGCGGCATCGGCGCTTTCGGCTTGATCAGCCGGGCCGTTTTGAGAGGGGTCCTGGTCTTTCATTGTTGATCCTCTTTGACGGTTTGAAGGTAAGTCCATTTTACCGGTTCAAGATTCAGACAACGCAATGAAGCTTGGATGTCGCTCACGCTCAATAAAGCACAGTGCGGCTGCCTGGCGTTTCACGCTACGCGGAAAAACTTAACTCAAACTGAATTTGGAGGCTCTAGAACGGGCGTTCCAGAACAAAAGGGCGGGCCTCGGATACTAGCAAAAAAGCATTAATGGCAACTACCCATTAATGCATTACAGCAGCGACAACTGCCCACCGGGCGGGCAGAACGCGCTGCAATCGAGCGCATGGCCTTCACGCCGGTTCAGTCCCAGGCGGCGCATGGCCTTGTCGAAACGCTGCGCCAGCAAGTCGGCAAACACGCCTTCGCCCCGCATGCGTGCGCCAAAACGGCTGTCGTACAGCTCGCCGCCACGGCTCTGACGGATCAGGCTCAGCACATGGGTCGCACGTTGCGGGTAATGATCCTGCAGCCATTGCTCGAACAGCGGCGCCACCTCCAGCGGCAGGCGCAGCAGCATGTAGGCCGCGTGCAGCGCGCCGGCCTGCTTGGCCGCCTCCAGCAGGTGCTCCAGTTCGCTGTCGTTGATCATCGGGATCATCGGCGAACACAGCACACCTACCGGCACACCCGCCTCGCGCATCACCCGAATCGCCCGCAACCGCGCCTTGGGCGCGGCGGCACGCGGTTCCAGGGTGCGCTTGAGCTCGTCGTCGAGGGTGGTCAGGCTGATCATCACCGACACCAGGCGCTGCTGTGCCAGTTCGGCCAGCAGGTCGAGGTCGCGCAGGATCAGCGAGCCCTTGGTCACGATGGTGACCGGGTGACGGTAGCGCAGCAGCACTTCAAGCAGGCGCCGGGTCAGCTGCTGTTCGCGCTCGATAGGCTGGTACGGGTCGGTGTTGGACCCCAGGTTGATCGGGGCGCACACGTAGCCTTTCTTCGACAGCTGTTGTTCCAGCACCGCCGCCGCGTTGGTCTTGGCGATCAGCTTGGTCTCGAAATCGAGCCCCGGCGACAGGTCCCAGTAGGCGTGGCTGGGGCGGGCATAGCAATAGATGCAACCATGCTCGCAACCTCGGTAGGGGTTGATCGAGCGGTCGAAGGGCAGGTCGGGCGAGGTGTTACGGGTGATGATGGTTTTGGCCGTCTCGATGCGGACTTCGGTGCCCTGGGTCAGCGGCACCTCCTGGTACCAGCCATCATCCTCGGCCACAGAGCGGGCAGGGGCGAAGCGGTTGTGCGGGTTGTGCGCGGTACCGCGACCACGCACAGGCGCTGGAGTGAACATGGCGAGCCCCTATACTGTTTTTATATACAGTACTGCATCGCCACCAGGACCTCCAGCACCGCTCGGCGTCCGACGTGGCTACGGGTTAAGGCCATGCCACTGCAGAAACGGCAGGGGGCTCACGTCACGCCCGCGAAACACCTTGAACCCTGCCGTGATCGAGCGCCCGGCCCCCGGGGCAACAATGGCCTCGAGCAGGGCACGCCCGGTGGCCGGGTTGAGCACGCCTTCGGCTTCGAACCGGGCGAAGGCATCGATCGCGTAGACCCGTGACCACAGGTAGCTGTAATAGCCCGCCTCGTAGCCGCTGGCCAGGTGATCGAAAGCCTGGGCCGGGCGCTCGAAATCGCCCAGCGGCCAGGGCAGCACTGCGTCGAACTGTTCCACCACCTGCTGCTGCAGGCTTTGCGCAGCAGCCGGGTAGGTCTCGCCATGCAGGTGCAGGTCCAGGCGCGCCATTGCCAGGTCTCGGGCAAACGTGAGCCCTTGCTGCTGTTTCTGCTGGTCGAGAAACGCCTGCACCGTGGACTGCGGCAGTGCCTTGCCTGTCTGGTAGTGATGGGAGATACCGGCCAGGTACTCGGCCGACCAGCACCAGCGCTCCAGCAGCTCACTGAAGAACTCGATCCCGTCCGGCCCCAGGCTGTCGATATCGGACAGGCGGTAATCGGTGGTGGCCACCAGCAGCTGGTGCAGGCAGTGACCGAACTCGTGGTACAGCTTGCGCAGGTCCAGGTGGGTCAGCAACGGTGGGGCAACCCCGTCGCCACGCTCGACTGCGCAGAACAGCGCCGCCGCGCCCTTGTGAAAACGACCCTCGGCATCCACGTGGCGGTTCCATACCCGCAGGCTCCAGGCGTAGTCCTCCTTGCCCGGGCGGGTGATCGCATCCATGTACAGGTACCCCACCAGCGCATGGCCCTGGGTTACCTCGAAGCACCGCACATCCGCATGCCAGGCCTGCAACGTGCTGGACGGCGTGATCTGCACGCCGAACAGGGTATCGGCCAGCTGCGTCATGGCCAGCACCACCTGCTCCAGCGGGAAGTAGCCACGCATTTCCTCGCCAGACAGTGCCAGCGGGTGCCGATGCGCACGCTGCGCGTAAAAGGCGATGTCCCAGGGCTGCAGGCCACCCAGGCGCGCCTGCTGGTCGAAGGCCCGCAACCGCGCGGTTTCGGCGCTACGCCAGGCGGCGCTGTGGGTGCTCAGGTCCTGCAGAAACCGCGTGACCTGTTGCGTCGATTCTGCCGTCTTGGTCTGCAGGCTGAGTTCGGCAAAGCTGGCAAACCCCAGCAGTTGCGCCTGCTCATGGCGCAGTCGTCGCAACTCCAGCAGCACCGGGCCGTTGTCGGGGCCTGCGTCCAGCTCCGACGCGCGGCCATGGTAGGCCCGATACACGGTTTCACGCAGGCTGCGGTCTGTGGCCTGCTGCAGGATGGCCAGGCACGGGGCCTCTTCCAAGGTCACCAGCCAGCCCTCGAGGCCCTTGGCCTGGGCCTTGCGCGCCATGGCGGCGGTCTCCAGCGCGTCGACCCCCTGCAGGCGCCGGGCATCGGTGATCAGCAGGGTCCAGGCGCCGGTGGCGTGTGCCAGGTTGTCGAGGAACAGGTTGCGCTGGGCACTGATGCTGGTTTGCAGGGCCATCAGGCGGGCACGCTCGGTTTCACCGAGCTCGGCGCCGCTCAGGCGAAAGGCCTTGATCGACTGCTGCAGCGACATCCTGCGTTCGTGGCTGAACAGCGCACCGTGGGCGCTGTCGGCCAGACGCTGATAGAGCGCCAGCAACGTGGCGTTCTGCAGCTTTGCCTGATGATAGGCCTGGGTCTTGAGCCAGCACTCGTCCACGGCGGCCTTCCAGGCCTCGCCGCGGGTGTACAGGGGCACGATCAGGCGCACGGCGTTGTTGAGGCGTGCATCCAGTGCATCGATGGCCATCACCAGGTCGTCCCAGGTGGGCAGGCCACGCTGGGCCAGGATGATGCGGGCCAGGGCGTTGTGGTTGTCGAGGATGATCTGGTCGATGCCCTCCGTCAGGTGTTCCAGGCGGATGTCGGCGTAGGCTGGCGGATCGAGGGGGGCGAGCAGGGGATTGCTGGTCATGGGCAGCTCCTTGAGTGACGGGAAGGTCCCGTCACTTTCAAGGGTTGCCGGTGCGCCAGGGGCTAACTATGTATGCCCCTGCACCAGCCACACGGCCCGCTAGGGCTTCTTCAGCTTCGGATTGGGGAAGAACTGCACCGTCTGCACCGCAGGCTGGGGCGCCTTGGCCTCGGCCTGGTTGACGCGGGTGCCCAGTTCCTTGGGCACCGACAGGCCCTGTTCGTTGAGCGTGTCGGAGAACCCGCAGGCCACGCACTCGCGGTGTGGCACGCCGTCTTCGCTCCACATCATCAGCTTGTCCGGCTCGCTGCACGCCGGGCATACGGCCCCGGCAATGAAGCGTTTCTTGGTCTTGCTCATGCCGCCAGGTCCTCGCTCAGGCCACTGTGGCGCAACAGCGCATCGATCGACGGCTCACGGCCACGGAAGTCGACGAACAGGCGCATCGGCGCCTGCGAGCCGCCACGGGCCAGAATCGCCTCGCGGAAGGCGCGACCGGTTTCGGCGTTGAGCACACCCTCTTCCTCGAAGCGCGAGAAGGCATCGGCCGACAGCACTTCAGCCCACTTGTAGCTGTAGTAACCGGCCGCGTAGCCGCCGGCGAAGATGTGCGCAAAGCTGTTGGGGAAGCGGTTGTACGCCGGCGGGCGCATCACCGAAACCTCGTCGCGCACCCCTTCGAGCACCTCCAGCACGCTGCGGCCATCGCCGTGGCTGGCGTGCAGTTCGAAGTCGAACAGCGAGAACTCCAGCTGGCGCACCATCATCAGGCCCGACTGGAAGTTCTTCGCCGCCAGCATCTTCTCCAGCAGGTCCTGCGGCAGGGCAGCGCCACTTTCGTAATGACCGGAGATCAACGCCAGGCCTTCAGGCTCCCAGCACCAGTTCTCCATGAACTGGCTCGGCAGCTCGACCGCGTCCCAGGCCACGCCATTGATGCCGGACACCCCGGCATGCTCGATGCGGGTCAGCAGGTGATGCAGGCCGTGGCCAAACTCGTGGAACAGGGTGGTGACTTCATCGTGGGTCAGCAGCGCCGGCTTGCCCGGGGCGGCCGGGGTGAAGTTGCACACCAGGTTGGCCACCGGGCTCTGCAGGCTGCCATCGGCCGTGCGGCGACGGTCGCGGGCGCCGTCCATCCAGGCACCGCCGCGCTTGTTGGCGCGGGCATACAGGTCGAAGAAGAAGCGCCCCACGTGCTGGCCGTTTTCCTTGATCTCGAACAGGCGCACGTCCGGGTGCCAGGTATCGAAGCCTTTCACCTCGGCGATCTCGATGCCGTACAGGCGCTGCACGATGGTGAACAGGCCCGACAGCACCTTGTCGATCGGGAAGTAGGCACGCAGGGCTTCCTGCGACACGCTGTAACGCTGTTCGCGCAGCTTCTCGCCATAGAAACCGCTGTCCCAGCTCTGCAGGTCCGGGCAGCCCTGCTCGGCGGCGTAGGCCTTGAGCTGGGCCAGGTCCTGGGCGGCGAAGGGTTTGCTGCGCTTGGCCAGGTCACGCAGGAAGCTCAGCACCTGGTCGCTGGACTCGGCCATCTTGGTGGCCAGGCTCAGCTCGGCGAAGTTGGCATAACCCAGCAGCTCGGCCAGTTCCTGACGCAGGTCGAGGATCTCGCGCATCACCGGGCCGTTGTCGAACTGGCCGGCGTTGGGGCCCTGGTCCGAGGCGCGGGTGCAGTAGGCCGCGTACAGTTCTTCGCGCAGGGCACGGTCGTGGGCGTAAGTCATCACGGCGTAGTAGCTGGGGAATTCCAGGCTGATCAGCCAGCCATCCAGGCCCTTGGCCTGCGCGGCGGCCGCCATCTGCGCCTTGGCCGATTCGGTCAGGCCGGCCAGTGCGGCCTCGTCGGTGACGTGCTTGGTCCAGGCCTGGGTGGCGTCGAGCAGCTGGTTGGAGAAACGGCTGCCCAGTTCCGAAAGCTTGCTCTGCACCTCGGCATATCGCTTCTGCTGGTCGGCCGGCAGGTCGATACCCGACAGGCGGAAGTCACGCAGGGCATGTTCGAGGATGGTTTTCTGCGCCACATCGAAGCCGGCGGCTTCGGGGCTGGCGATCAACGCTTCATAGGCCTGGAACAGCTCGCGGTTCTGGCCCATTTCGGTGGCGTAGGCGCTCAGGGCCGGCAGGCAGGCCTCGTAGGCCTCGCGCAGCTCGGCGCTGTTGCACACCGCGTTGAGGTGGCTGACCGGGCTCCAGGCGGCACCCAGTCGGTCGTTGAGTTCGTCCATGGCCAGCACCAGGCCGGCCCAGGTGGGGTTCTGGCCCTGGGTTTTCAGGATCGAGGCGATGGCGCTGCGGTTGTCGGCCAGGATCTGTTCGATCGCCGGCAGCACATGCTCGGCACGGATCGCCGAGAAGGGCGGCAGGTCATAAGACTGCAGAAGCGGGTTGTTCGCACTCACGGTTAAACACCTTGGCAGAAGAAACACCGCTCCATCTTAATTACAATCGACGCTGACCGCAGCTATCAGCCTTACAGAGAGACACTATTCATGGCCATCCGCAGCTTCCAGCAACACATTCCGCGTCTCGGCGCCCGCGCCTTCGTCGACCGCAGCGCAGTGGTGCTGGGTGATGTCGAGATCGGCGAGGACAGCTCGGTATGGCCTCTAACGGTGATCCGCGGCGACATGCACCGCATCCGCATCGGCGCGCGCACCAGCGTGCAGGACGCCAGCGTGCTGCACATCACCCATGCCGGGCCGTTCAATCCCGACGGCTACCCGCTGCTGATCGGCGATGACGTGACCATTGGCCACAAGGTCATGCTGCATGGCTGCACCCTGGGCAACCGCATTCTGGTCGGCATGGGCAGCACCATCATGGACGGCGCGGTGGTCGAGGACGAGGTGATCATCGGTGCCGGCAGCCTGGTACCGCCGGGCAAGACGCTGGAGAGCGGTTTCCTGTACGTGGGCAGCCCGGTGAAGCAGGCACGGGCGCTGACCGACAAGGAACGCGCGTTCTTCCCCTACAGCGCCGCCAACTACGTGAAGCTCAAGGACCTGCACCTGGCCGAAGGCTTCGACCAGCCCGAGTGAGTTATCCACAGCCCCCTTTTTTCGAGACTGTCATGCACCAGCAAACCATTCTGTTCGACCTCGACGGTACACTCACCGACCCCCGTGAAGGCATCACGCGCTCCATCCAGTACGCCCTGGCCAAGCTGGACATCGACGAGCCGGACCTGGCCCGCCTGGAACACTTCATCGGCCCGCCTTTGCTGCAGGCGTTCATGCAGTTCTACGGCTTCGACGAGGCCAAGGCATGGCAGGCGGTGAACTTCTACCGTGAGCGCTTCAAGGTCACCGGGTTGTACGAGAACCGCGTGTTCGAAGGCGTGAGCGAGCTGCTCGAAGGGCTGCAGGCGCAGGGGCGCACGCTGTACATCGCCACCTCCAAGCCCTGGGAGTTCGCCCGCGAGATTGCCCGGCACTTCGATTTTGCCCGGCATTTCAAGGTCATCTACGGCAGCGAGCTGGACGGTACGCGCACCAACAAGGTGGAGCTGATTGCGCACCTGCTGGCCGAAGAAAACCTGGACCCGGCGCAGACACTGATGATCGGCGACCGCAAGCACGACCTGATCGGCGCGCGCAGCAACGGGCTGGAAGCAGTGGCGGTGGGCTACGGGTTTGGCAGCCGCGAGGAACTGACCGCAGAGCAGCCGGCTTATCATTTCGACACGCTGGGCGAGCTGCATCGGGCCTTCATGCGGTCCTGAGGGCCTTTTCGCCGGCAATGCCGGCTCTTACAAGGGATGCGAGCCGGCCTTGCCGGCGTAGCTTTCCAGGGCCTGCTGGCGCTGCTCGAACGGCAACCGCCCCCAGGCCTCGACCCGCTGGTAGAACACCGCCCAATCTCCGCCAACCTCCCGGAACAACGCTGCAAACGCCGGCACCCACTGGTCATACAGCCCGAACGGCAGCAGCTTGGCGTTGTTCATCGGCGCGTTGATCCACGCGTCATAGCGCTTGTCGCCCTGCCACCTTGCATCGCGCAGCACCCGGTACTCGCTGCGCAGGCGCTCGAACTCGGCCTGCTTGCCCGCGCGCATCGCCGCCTCGTCCAGCGGCTGTGCATACAACGTCTTGAGCCGCTCGCGGCTGGCCAGCACCAGCCCGACGAACTCGTCACGCTGGCGCGCTCCACCCTGCGGCAAGGGCGCCAGCCCGCGGGCCGCGCGCCACTGGCGCGAACCTTCCTGCTCCACAAAGGTGGCAAACGACTCGTTGAACGCCGTGTCGTCCTTCACGTACACGCGCTGGTGCGCCAGTTCGTGGAAGATCACCGTGGCCAGGCGCTCGTCGCCCCAGCCCAGCATCGAATTGAGAATCGGGTCGTCGAACCAGCCCAGGGTCGAATAGGCCTCCACACCGCCCACATACACATCCTGCCCCTGTGCCTTCTGCAACGCCGCCGCCCCGCGCGCCGCACCCTGGCTGTAGTAGCCGCGATAGGCCACGCAACCGGCGATGGGGAAGCAGTAGGTATGCGGTTCCAGCGAAAACTCCGGGGTGGCGAACACGTTCCACACCACGAACGGGCGCCCGATATCGGCGTACACCCGGTAGCTGCGGTTGTCCGGCAGCTTAAGGTGGCTGCTGGCAAAAGCGCGTGCCTGCTGCGCTTTCGCCAGGTGCTGGCGCAGGGCAGGGGGGGTGGCCGGGTCGGCCACCAGCACCGCCACCGGCTCGCGCGCGCGCAGCAGCTGCCATTGCCCGCTGGCCAGCTGGCTGTAGTAGCCGAGGCTGGTGCAACCGTTGAGCAGCCCGAGCAGCAGCACGGGAACCAACCCGCGGAAAACGCGGTCGAGTGCCCCGGGGCTTGAGCGCAACCAGAAAAAAATTCGAACCATGTGCAGGGATGTCTCGCTCAAGTGCTCATCGGCCCAAGACTATCCTGCCTGCCCGGAGTTTTGCCATGCGTACGATGCTTGCCGCCAGCGCTGTGCTGGCCCTGACCGGCTGCGCCGGCCTGCCCGCCGCCGACCCGAACCAGGCCTGGGTCGACCTCCAGCCCGCTGCCGATGACACCCTGCACGCGCTGGAGGTGGACGAGCGCAGCTGGGCCGACACCCGCTACTTCGAAGTCACGCCGGGCAGTCACGAGCTGACGGTGCGCTATCAGTTCGCGGTAGCGCCCGGCAATATCGGGCCGGTGGACGAACCGCTGTGGCGCGATTGCCAGCTGAACGTGAAATTCAAGGATTTCAATGCCGGCCAGCGCTATCAGTTGCAGGCCGGCAGCATCGGCTTCAGGCCCTGGGCCAAGCTCTACGACGAGCAGCGCAAACTGGTCGGCACCGGTTTGCCTGCCGGATGCCAGCGTACCTGAACAGACTAATGGCGCTATGCTTGTAGCTTGTAGCCCGCCAGCGGAGATTGCCATGCGCCAGCCCATGATGCTGCTTGCCATCAGTACCTTGGGGGCCTGTGCCAGTCCCCTGCCACCGGTCGACAGCAAGCAGGCCTGGATCGACCTGTATACCGTCACGCCGGGCAAGGTGCTCATGGCCGACCGCCTGGATGGTCAGCGCCTGAACGACGGCCGTTTCTTCCAGGTCACGCCGGGCAAACACGAACTGGTGGTGCGCTTTGATTTCGAGGTGTATTCAGGCGGTTTCAGCACCGACCCTACCGAACGCACCTGCTACCTGAAGATTCGCTACGACGACTTCCAGGCCGGCCAGCGCTACCGCATCGAAGCCCGCGCCCCGGCCATGCAGCCCAGTGCCTATCTGTACGACGCGCAGCGCAAGCTGGTCGCCGAAGAACAGAACGACATCTTCTGCATCCCGTGACGGCTAGCGATCGTTTTTCTGGTAGATGATCTTCTTGGTGCCGTTCTCACAGCTGCCCACCACCATGTTCTGGTCATGGACTTCATCGTTGGTCACGATTTCCAGGGTGTAGGAAGAGACATTGTTGGCCTGGATCTTGGCTTCGATCTCGGCCTTGAGCTCGGCGCAGTCCTTGGGCGCGGCCAGCGCACTGGTGGCCAGCAACGAGGTCAGCACAGCGAATGCAATACGAGTCATCAGAACAGCTCCTTGTGGCGGCAGACCATCTGCCGACAGCCATTTGACCACAAGAAGCCGTGCGTCGTTCTGATCTGCGCCGGCGTCAGTCCACCAGGGTGGCGTCCAGGCTGATCTGGGCCTTGAGCACCTTGGATACCGGACATCCCGCCTTGGCCTTATTGGCCAGCTCCTCGAATTTCGCCTTGTCGGCACCGGGCACCTTGGCCTTGAGGATCAGGTGCACGGCGGTGATGGCAAAACCATCGGGCTGCTTGTCCAGGGTCACTTCGGCGATGGTGTCGATACGCTCGGCGGTCAGGCCGGCTTCGCCGAGGATCATCGAAAAGGCCATGGAGAAGCAGCCTGCATGGGCAGCGCCGATCAGTTCTTCAGGGTTGGTACCAGGCTGGCCTTCGAACCGGGTGTTGAAGCCATAGGGGTTGGCCTTCAAGGCGCCACTCTCGGTGGAGAGCTGGCCCTTGCCGGTCTTCAGGTCGCCTTGCCAGATTGCCGATGCTGTCTTTTTTATCGAACTCATAAAGCCTCCTGAGTGCCTGAGAGCGCGGGGGATCGCGCCTGGCGTTCAATTCAGAGGGCGTCACCACGGGCAAGTTCAGCCCGATTGCAGGGGCAGGCATTGAATACCTGTGATCTGCCCATACAGAGTCAGAAAGGTCGCGGCATGCTGTCGGCCTAACCATTCAGGAGGCGTACACGCCATGACGCGACTCGCGGACATCAAATACTCCACCCTCGACCTGGTACCGGTACGCCAGGACAGCGGCCCGGCCCAGTCGCTGCGCAACTCGCTGGACCTGGCGCAACACGTGGAGAAATTCGGCTACAACCGCTTCTGGGTGGCCGAGCACCACAACATGGACGGCATTGCCAGCTCCGCCACCTCGGTGCTGCTGGGGTACCTGGCCGGTGGTACCTCGACGATCCGCGTGGGTGCAGGCGGGGTGATGCTGCCCAACCACGCGCCGCTGGTGATTGCCGAGCAGTTCGGCACCCTGGCCAGCCTGTACCCGGGCCGTATCGACCTGGGCCTGGGGCGTGCGCCGGGTTCCGACCAGATGACCGCCCGCGCCCTGCGCCGCGAGCGCTCGGGCAGCGCCGACGACTTCCCGGACGATGTAGAGGAACTGGTGCGCTACCTGGGTCCGCGCACGCCCGACCAGAAAGTGATTGCCGTGCCGGGGTATGGCACCGAGGTGCCGATCTGGCTGCTGGGCTCGAGCCTGTTCAGTGCACAGCTGGCGGGGATGCGCGGCTTGCCGTATGCGTTTGCCTCGCACTTTGCGCCGCGCATGATGCATGAAGCGATCCGCGTGTACCGCAACCACTTCAAGCCCTCGACGGTGCTCGACAAGCCCTACGTGATGTTGGGTGTACCGCTGGTGGCGGCCGATACCGACGAGCAGGCCGAGTACCTGGCCACCTCGGTGTATCAGCGAATTCTGGCGTTGATGCGTGGGCAGAGCCTGGTGCAGCGCCCGCCCGTCGACAGCATGGACGGCCTGTGGCAGCCCCATGAGCGGGAGGCAGTGGGAAGTTTCCTGGGCCTGGCGATGGTGGGCGGGCCAGAGAAGATCCGCGCCAAACTGGATGTGCTGCTGGAGCAGACCGGTGCTGATGAGCTGATCTTTACCTGCGACCTGTACGAGCATGCGGACCGGATCCGGTCCTACGAGATTCTGTCGCAGATCATCAAGGGCAACTGAGGGCCCTTTCGCCAGCAAGGCTGGCTCCTACGTGGGAGCCAGCCTTGCTGGCGAAAGACTCACCGATCAACCGCGCTTGTACACGATTTCCTTGGTACCGCCTTCACACGACCCCACCACCTTGCCATCGGTCGCAGCGCCCTTGTCGACGATCTCCAGCGAATAGTGCGGTACGCCATTGGCGTCGATCTTCGCGGCAATCTCGCTCTTCAATTCTTCACACGGCTTGCCTGCCGCCAGCGCAGTCCCGGCCAGGGTCATCAAGCCAAACGCCAATACCAGCTTCTTCATCGATCGCATTCCTTGTTCAGATCAAAAAGGGTTCAGGGCCAGCCGGCCGCCATCAGCTGTTGGCGATACGGAAGCCCACCTTGATGGTTACCTGAAAATGCGCCGCCTTGCCATCCTTGATATGGCCCCGGGTCTCGGTCACTTCGAACCACTCCAGGTGCTTGATGCTCTTGGCCGCTTCGGCCAGGGCATTGTTGATCGCGTCCTCGATGCTGCTGGGCGAGGAGCCGACCAGTTCGACCTTCTTGTACGTGTGGTGATCAGACATGACTACTCTCCATCAATGGTGTGCATTGAGCCTAGCAGCGCCAGGCAGGTTTACCTGTGTGGGTAAAAACCTGGCAAAAGTTCGATTGCTCTGCACTTTCGCGGCACTGCGCAGTCCCATTCTTCACATGCCACTCAAACCCTGAAGGAGAGCCACCATGGCCAATAGCTCGCTACGTAAAGCCTCGTTGCAAAGCATGGAAGCGGAAATCGAAAGTCTCCTCAAATCCCTGGAAAACCTCAAAGACGATGCTTCGGACGAGTCGCGCAAGACCTTGAAGAGCCTCAAGGGCAATGCCGAAAATGCCCTGCGTCACTCGCGCAGCCTGCTCACCGATGCCTATGAAGAGGTCAAGACCAAGACCCGCGAAACCGGCATCGCCACCCGTGACTATGCCCAGCAACACCCCTGGACCACCGCCGGCGTGGCCGTGGGCGCACTGGGCCTGCTGGCCGCCTACCTGCTGTGCAAGCGCGGCGACTAAAGCGCCTGACGCCCCAGTTCGGCGCGCAACCAGTGCGCCAGCTGCTCGGCGCGCCCGTCCGCGGCGCGCCGGGGCACCCACAGGGCCAATGACGCCCGCGTAGGACCAAAGCCCCACGGTGCCGCCAGCCTGCCGGCACGCAGGTCATCGGCCACCAGCGGCTGCGGGGCGATCGCCACCCCCAGGCCGGCCACAGCTGCCTCCAGCAAGTAGTACAGATGCTCGAACCCTTGCCCGTAGCGCATTGCCTGCGGGTCGATGTGCTGTTGGCGGGCCCAGTCGGGCCAGGCCTGGGGCCGCGAGGTGGTGTGTAGCAGGGTTTCCCCCAGCAAGGCGCTGGCTGGCGCCTGACGCAGGCGGTCGAACCCTGGAAAGTGCGGGCTGAGCACCGGCCCGATGCATTCCTGTGCCAGCACGTGCACCTGCATGTCGGCCGGCCACGGCGGCTCGGCGAATACCAGCAGCGCATCCAGCCCCGGCCGGCGCGGGTCCAGGTCGCCTTCGCCCGCCGACAGGTGCAGACGCAGCTCCGGCAGGTCGGCCTGCAGGCGCCCAAGGCGCGGAATGAACCAGCGCGCCAGCAGGCTGCCTGAACAACCCAGCACGAACGGTGCGTCGGCGCGGTCCTGGCCCAGCTCGGCGCACACGCTGCGCAGGCGCTCGAAGGCGTCGCTGCTGGCGTCGCGCAGGCGCACACCGGCATCTGTGAGTTTAATGCCGCGCCCTTCCTTGACGAACAGGCTCACGCCCAGGTGCTCTTCGAGCACCTTCAACTGCCGGCTCACCGCACCGTGGGTCACGTGCAGTTGCTCGGCAGCCTGGCTGACGCTGTTGAGCCGGGCGGTGGCTTCAAAGGCCCGAAGGGCATTGAGCGGGGGCAGTTCTCTGGCCATTGACGTGTGAGTTTTCCTGACAGGTTGTGGCGATCTTATCGGTTTTCAGCGGCGCGTGTCGTGGGTAGAGTAGGCCCATTGCGACCTCATACCCACGCCCTGGAGCGACCCATGACCCAGACCAACTTCCGCAGCGGCCCCGATGCCAACGGCCTGTTTGGCGCATTCGGTGGCCGCTACGTGGCCGAAACCCTGATGCCGCTGGTGCTCGACCTGGCCCGCGAATACGAAGCGGCCAAGGCCGACCCCGAGTTCAACGAGCAACTGGCGTACTTCCAGCGCGACTACATCGGCCGTCCTAACCCGCTGTACTTCGCCGAGCGCCTCACCGAACACTGCGGCGGGGCGAAGATCTTCTTCAAGCGCGAAGAGCTCAACCACACCGGCGCGCACAAGGTGAACAACTGCATCGGCCAGGTGCTGCTGGCCAAGCGCATGGGCAAGAAGCGCCTGATCGCCGAAACCGGCGCCGGCATGCACGGTGTGGCCACCGCCACCGTGGCCGCACGTTTCGGCCTGCCCTGCGTGATCTACATGGGCGCCACCGACATCGAGCGCCAGCAGGCCAACGTGTTCCGCATGAAGCTGCTGGGCGCCGAGATCGTGCCGGTCACCGCCGGCACCGGCACCCTCAAGGACGCCATGAACGAAGCGCTGCGCGACTGGGTGACCAACGTCGACGACACCTTCTACCTGATCGGCACCGTGGCCGGCCCGCACCCGTACCCGGCGATGGTGCGCGACTTCCAGTCGATCATCGGCAAGGAAACCCGCGAGCAGCTGCAGGCCAAGGAAGGACGCCTGCCCGACAGCCTGATCGCCTGCGTGGGTGGTGGCTCCAACGCCATGGGCCTGTTCCATGACTTCCTCGATGACGCCAGTGTGCAGATCATCGGCGTCGAGGCCGGCGGCCACGGGGTCGACACCGACAAGCACGCAGCGAGCCTCAACGGCGGCGTGCCCGGCGTGCTGCACGGCAACCGCACCTACCTGCTGCAGGACGCCGATGGCCAGATCACCGACGCCCACTCGATTTCCGCCGGCCTGGACTACCCCGGCATCGGCCCGGAGCACGCCTACCTGCACGAAGTGAAGCGCGTCGAGTACGTGAGCATCACCGACGACGAGGCGCTGGATGCGTTCCACGCTACCTGCCGCCTGGAAGGCATCATCCCGGCGCTGGAAACCTCCCACGCGCTGGCAGAAGCCATCAAGCGTGCGCCCACCCTGCCCAGGGACCACCTGATGGTGGTGTGCCTTTCGGGGCGTGGCGACAAGGACATGCAAACCGTAATGAGCCATATGGCCGCGCAGGAGAAGCAGGCATGAGCCGTCTTGAACAACGTTTTGCCGACCTCAAGCGCGAGGGCCGCGCTGCCCTGGTGACCTTCGTGACCGCCGGTGACCCGGGCTACGACGCTTCGCTGGCGATCCTCAAGGGCCTGCCGGCTGCGGGTGCCGACGTGATCGAGCTGGGCATGCCGTTCACCGACCCGATGGCCGACGGCGTGGCCATCCAGCTGGCCACCCTGCGTGCGCTGGAGGCCGGGCAGACCCTGGCCAAAACCCTGCAGATGGTGCGTGAGTTCCGCACCGGCAATGCCACCACGCCGATCGTGCTGATGGGTTACTACAACCCGATCCACCGCTTCGGCGTGGAGAAGTTCGTGGCCGAGGCCAGGGATGCGGGCGTGGACGGCCTGATCATCGTCGACCTGCCGCCGGAGCACGACGCCGAGCTGGCCACCCCGGCCCAGGCCGCGGGCATCGACTTCATCCGCCTGACCACCCCGACCACCGATGACGCGCGCCTGCCGCGCGTGCTGGAGCGCAGTTCGGGCTTTGTGTACTACGTGTCGGTAGCCGGCGTGACCGGCGCAGGCTCGGCGACCAGCGATCAGGTAAGCGGCGCCATCGAGCGCCTGCGCCGCCACACCGACCTGCCGATCAGCGTAGGCTTCGGCATTCGCACGCCTGAACAGGCGGCAGCCATTGCGCGGCTGGCCGATGGTGTGGTCGTGGGTTCGGCGCTGGTGGACAAGGTGGCCAACGCCAGCACGGGCGAGCAGGCGGTAAGCGATGTGCTGGCGCTGTGTTCGGCGCTGGCCGAAGGTGTGCGCGGCGCGCGCAAAGGCTGATACCGCGTCGCCTCATTCGCCGGCAAGGCCGGTTCCTACAGACACCGCAGTCCTGTAGGAGCCGGCCTTGCCGGCGAAAGCCTCACCGCCGCTTCAAGCCCCTTCGAACATCGAAAGATCCAGCGGCCGCACGGCCCCCATCCAGATCGCATGGTCCCGATGATCGGCCAGCTCATCGCCGGTCAGCGGATGCAGAAACACCACCAGCCCCTTGCGGTACAACGCCAGCCACGGCAGCACCACGCCCACCATCTCCGGCCCGAATGCCAGCTGGCAGCTCCAGTCCGGGTGCGGCCCCACCGGTTTCTGATGCATGCGCCCCATGCTCACGCCAAACAGCGTGGCGGCTTCCTCGCACAGCGCCCGCGCCTGCTCCATCGTACCGGCGTCGTAATACACATGGGCGTGATACCCCTTTATCCGTTGCACGCTGCCTCCTGAATTCGACCGAACCCCCAGGTGCTCCCGCAGGTCCAAAGGCCATCAGGATACCCCCGGAGCGCTATCGTGAAAAACGCCGAAACACCTGTCTTCAAACTGATCCTGCTCGGCGGCCAGTGCACCCTGGGCGATGCGCTGGTAAGCGAACTGCTGCAGCGCCAGCACGAGGTGACCCTGATCCTCGACGACCTCAACCAGCCCCAGGCGCGCCCCGGCCTGCACGTCAAGAACGGCGGCCTGGCCAGCGCAGACCAGGCCGAACAGAGCATCGCCGGCGGTTCGGCCGTGGTGTGCCTGCTCGACGGCCTGGCGCCCGGCGACTTCTCGCGGCAGGGGCTGATGACCCAGGCCCTGCTCGCGGGCATGGCCCGCACGCCCCTGCGTCGCATCGTGCTGGTGGGCCAGTTTGGCGGCGGCGCGGCGCCGCTGGCGGAGTTGTTGCAGGCCGGTGGCCTGCGCTGGACGTTGGTCAACACGCCACTGAGCGAGCATCCGGACAGCCTGGCAGGCATCGCTGCGGGCATTGCCGACCTGCTGGACCTGAACCTGCATGTTGGCGAACAGGTGAATTTCATCGAGGCCCCCTGACTTGCACCGGGCCGCCATAGCCTGCACCCTGAGCCTTCACCGCACTGCATAGAGAGCTTCATGGCCTGGCTAGAGCGCCACCGTCTGTTTCCCTTTCTCGCCTGGCTGCCTCGGCAAACCCGTGCCAGCGTGCGGCGCGACCTGCTGGTGGGGCTCAGCGGGGCGATCCTGGCCCTGCCGCAGTCGATCGCCTATGCGCTGATCGCCGGCCTGCCCGCCGAGTACGGGCTGTACGCGGCCATCGTGCCGGTGCTGATCGCGTGCCTGTGGGGCTCGTCGTGGCACCTGATCTGCGGGCCCACCGCCGCCATCTCCATCGTGCTCTACGCCAGCATCAGCCCCGTGGCGGTTCCCGGCAGCGACGACTACATCCGCCTGATCCTGCTGCTGACCTTCCTGGCCGGGGTGTTCCAGTGGCTGCTGGGCATGCTGCGCTTCGGCGCGCTGGTGAATTTCGTCTCGCACTCGGTGGTGCTCGGCTTCACCCTCGGCGCTGCAGTGGTGATCGCCCTGGGCCAGGTGCCGAACCTGCTGGGGCTCGACCTCGCCAGCCAGGCCACCGCCCTCAGAACCCTGCAAGGCCTGCTGCAGCATGCCGGCGACATCGACTGGCCATCGCTGCTGCTGGGGCTGGGCACCTTGCTGCTGGGGCTGTCGATCAAGCTCGCACGGCCGCGCTGGCCGGCGCTGTTGATCAGCCTTGCCGGCGCCAGCCTGCTGGTGTGGCTGTGGCCGGCACTGTTCGGCCATGTGGCGCTGGTGCCGGCGTTCATTGGCCGGCTGCCCCCGCTGAGCCCGCTGCCGCTGCTGGACCTGGAGCTGATCCTGCGCCTGCTGCCCAGTGCCGTGGCGGTGGGCATGCTGGGGCTGGTCACCAGCCTGTCGATTGCGCGCTCGCTGTCGATCCGCTCCGAACAGCTGATCGACGCCAACCAGGAGATCCGCGCCCAGGGCCTGTCCAACCTGGGCGGTGCATGGTTCTCCGGCTACCTGTCGTCGGGCTCGTTCACCCGTTCCGGGCTCAGCTATGAGGCCGGGGCGCAGTCACCGCTGGCGGGGGTGTTCTCGGCCCTGTGGGTGGCGCTGTTCGCCGTGGCGGGCGCCAGCCTGATCGCACACATCCCGATCCCGGCGATGGCCGGCAGCATCCTGCTGATCTGCTGGGGGCTGGTGGATCACCGTGCGATTCGGGCGCTGTACCGGGTCAGCCGGCCGGAGTTTCTGGTGATGCTGCTGACCTGCGTCGCTACCTTGCTGCTGGAACTGCAGACGGCGATTTATGCCGGGGTGCTGGCATCGCTGTTCTTCTACCTCAAGCGCACTTCGCAGCCACGGGTACAGCAGTCGCGCGAAGGCGAGGCGGATGTGCTGCGGGTGTTCGGCTCGATCTTCTTCGGCGCCAGCCATTATCTGCAGGTGCGCCTGCAGCGGTGCCAGGCCCCGGTGGTGGTGATCGATGCGCGGCAGATCAACTTCATCGATTACTCGGGGGTGGAGATGCTGCACCAGGAGGCGCGGCGGCTGCGCCGGCAGGGCCGTCAACTGGTGCTGCGGCGGGCGAGGGGGCAGGTGGTGGAGGAGTTGCAGAAGCTGGAAGGGGCGGCTGATTGCCCGGTCCAGTTCGAGGATTGAGTTGCGCCCTTCGCCGGCAAGGCCGGCGCCTACAGGGGCCGGCCTTGCCGGCGAAGGCAGCGCCGCGTTCTAGCCCCGCGCCAGCTGCCGGCGCAGCTCATCGAGCACCGGCCCGGTGTCCGGGCGCACCCCGCGCCAGATGAAGAACGCCTCCGCCGCCTGCTCAGCCAGCATTCCCAGCCCGTCCAGCACCTTGGCCGCACCGTGCTCGGTGGCCCAGCGACAGAACGGCGTGGGCTCCTTGGCGTACATCATGTCGTAGCACACGGTCACGCCCGGTTCGATCAGGCTCGCGGCAATCGGCGGCATCTCGCCGGCCAGGCTCGCCGAGGTGGCATTGATGATCAGGTCCACCGGCTCTTCCAGCCAGCTGAAGCCGCTGGCGGCCACCGGCCCCAGGTCGTCGAACTCGCGGGCCAGCTGCTCGGCCTTTTCTACCGTACGGTTGGCAATCACCAGCGACGCAGGCTCATGCGCCAGCAACGGCTCGAGCACCCCGCGCACCGCGCCACCGGCCCCCAGCAGCAGGATGCGCTTGCCCTTGAGCTCGACCCCGGCATTCACCGTGAGGTCGCGCACCAGGCCGGCACCGTCGGTGTTGTCGCCCTGCAGGCTGCCGTCGGGCAGCCGGGTCAGCGTGTTCACCGCCCCGGCTCGCCAGGCGCGTGCGGTCAGGCCGTCACCCACCAGGCGGTAGGCTTCCTCCTTGAAGGGCACGGTGACGTTGGCGCCGCTGCCCTGCTTGAAGAAGCCCAGCGCGCACATGCTGAAGTCGTCCAGCGGCGCCAGCAGGGTGTTGTACTCCAGCTGCTGGCCGGTCTGGTCGGCGAACAGCCGGTGAATCAGCGGCGACTTGCTGTGGCCGATAGGGTTGCCGAATACAACGTACTGGTCCATGACGCGTTTCCTGAGTCCGCCCGGCGAATCGGGCACGTTATCCACAATGGGTTCAGTGACCGGCCTTGTCCAGGCCCAGCCAGTCGCGGTCCTGCAGGAAGTACTCGGTCAGGCGTGCTTCTTCGCTGCCCGGCGCAGCCTTCCAGTCATAGCCCCAGCGCACCTGCGGCGGCAGCGACATCAGGATCGACTCGGTACGGCCGCCCGATTGCAGGCCGAACAGGGTGCCACGGTCGTACACCAGGTTGAATTCCACGTAGCGCCCGCGGCGGAACTCCTGGAATTCACGCTGCTGGGCGGTGTACGGCTGCGCCTTGCGCCGTTGCACGATGGGCAGGTAGGCCTCGACGTAGGCATCGCCGATGGCGCGGATGAAGGCGAAGCAGGTGTCGAAGTCCCACTCGTTCAGGTCGTCGAAGAACAAGCCGCCGATGCCCCGCGGCTCGCCCCGGTGCTTGAGATGGAAGTAGCGGTCGCACCAGGCCTTGTAGCGCGGGTACACATCGGCGCCGAACGGTGCGCAGGCCTGCTCGGCCACGCGGTGCCAGTGGATGCAGTCTTCTTCGTGGGCGTAGTAGGGCGTGAGGTCGAAGCCGCCGCCGAACCACCATACCGCCTCTTCACCTTCCTTCTCGGCAATGAAGAAGCGCACGTTGGCGTGGGAGGTCGGTACATGGGGGTTGTGCGGATGGATCACCAGCGACACCCCCAGCGCCTCGAAACCACGGCCAGCAAGTTCGGGGCGGTGCGCGCTGGCAGACGGCGGCAGGCCGCTGCCGAACACGTGCGAGAAGTTGACCCCGCCTTTTTCGATGACGTTGCCTTCGCCGATCACCCGCGTGCGCCCACCGCCACCGGCTTCGCGTACCCAGGCGTCCTCGACGAAGCGGGCGCCGCCGTCTTCGCTTTCCAGGGCGGCGCAAATCCGGTCTTGCAGGTCGAGCAGGTAGGCCTTCACGGCCTCGGTGCGGGTAGTCATCAGGTCACCTTGGAAACGGGCTAGGGCCGGGCCAGGCGGGGGCCGGCGCTGAATTCGGCGCGTAGCATACCACCGGCGGCAGGCCACCCGCAGTTGACGGCGATCAAGCAAAGGCGTCCGATAGGGGTTTTCCCGGATCCAGCAGGAGAGTGCAGATGGCCAAGCGTATCCAGTTCAGCCAGCATGGCGGCCCCGAGGTATTGACCCTGGTGGACTTCGAACCCGCCGCGCCCGGCCCGCAACAGGTCCGCGTGCGCAACCACGCCATTGGTCTGAACTTCATCGACACCTATTTCCGCAGCGGGCTGTACGCGCCGCCGGCACTGCCCTCGGGCCTGGGCACCGAAGCTGCCGGCGTGGTCGAGGCGGTGGGCGAGGGCGTGACGCGGATCAAGGTGGGCGATCGGGTGGCCTACGCTGGCGGTCCGCTGGGTGCCTACAGCGAGGTGCACACGCTGCCTGAAGCCAACCTGGTGAAGCTGCCCGAGAGCATCAGCTTCGAGTAGGCCGCCGCGGTGATGCTCAAGGGCCTGACCGTGCAGTACCTGCTGCGCCAGACCTACGCGCTGCAGGCCGGCCAGACGGTGCTGTTCCATGCCGCCGCCGGTGGGGTGGGTTCGCTGGCCTGCCAGTGGGCCAAGGCCCTGGGCGTGAAGCTGATCGGTACCGTGAGCTCGCCGGAGAAGGCGGCGCGGGCCAAGGCCCTGGGTGCATGGGAAACCATCGACTACAGCCGTGAAGACGTGGCGCAGCGCGTGCTGGAGCTGACCGGCGGCAAGAAGTGCCCGGTGGTGTACGACGGCGTGGGCCAGGACACCTGGCTGACCTCGCTGGACTGCCTGGCGCCGCGCGGGCTGATGGTGAGCTTCGGCAATGCGTCGGGCGCGGTGAGCGGAGTCAATCTGGGGATCCTGGCGCAGAAGGGCTCGCTGTATGTGACCCGGCCGACGCTGGCCAGCTATGCCAACAATGCCGAGAACACCCAGGCGATGGCCGACGAGCTGTTCGAAATGATCGCCAGCGGCAAGCTGGCTGTGGATATCCAGCAGCGCTATCCGCTGGCCGAGGCGGCCAAGGCTCAGGCAGAGCTGTCGGCGCGGCGGACGGTGGGGTCTACGGTGTTGTTGCCTTGATTCAGCAGTGACGCCATCGCGGGTCAAGCCCGCTCCCACAAGGTTATCCACAACGCCTGTGGGAGCGGGCTTGACCCGCGAAAAAGGCCCGAAGGGCCTTCAACCCGCTCTGACGACCTGCCCCGTGGCCAGGTCGCGAATCACGCTCGGGTTGCGCCGCCCGCCCAGGCTGCCGCCCAGGATCACATCCAGCTGCCCGTGGAAGTACTGTTCCACGCGCAGGCGCGAGCGCGCTGCCGGCCGGCCCTGCGGGTTGGCCGAGGTCGACACCAGCGGGCCCACCAGCGAACACAGGTCGCGCACCACCGGGTGGTCGCTGACCCGCAGCGCCACGGTGTCATGCACGCCGGTGATCCATTCCGGCAACATGCCCTGGTGCGGCACCAGCCAGGTATTGGGCCCCGGCCAGGTGCTGGCCATGCGGTCCAGCCACAGCTCGGGGAAGTCCTCGAACAAGAAGTCGAACTGGCGGATGTTGTCCGCAATCAGGATCAGCCCCTTGTTCACCGAGCGGGACTTGAGCGCCAGCAGGCGGTCCACCGCCTCCTCGTTCCACGGGTCACAGCCCAGGCCCCAGACCGCCTCGGTCGGATAGGCCAGTACCGCACCCGCCCGAATTTCCCGCGCGGCTTGTTGCACACGCCAACTGTTCACCATCGTTGTCACTCCGCGTTCAAAGGCTGGTACGCAGTGTACTTAGCCCGGCCGGGCAAACCAACGCCCCGCGTCACTGCACACACGCCCGTCCAGCTCCAGTTCGGTGAGCGTGGCCAGCACCTGGGGCAGGGCCTGACCGCTGGCCAGCGCCAGCGCCTCGGTGGTGTGCGGCGCCGCCAGCAGCAACCCCAGCAGCGGGTGCACCACCGGCTCGGGGGCGGCCGACGGAAGGTTCTGCCAGCCACGCAAACTTTCCAGAATCTGCTCTATGCTCTCCACCAGCATCGCGCCATCACGTATCAATTGATGGCAGCCCCTGGCCCCCGGATGGTAGATGGAGCCAGGAATCGCGTACACCTCGCGCCCCTGTTCGGCTGCCAGGCGCGCGGTGATCAGCGAACCGCTGGCCAGGCTGGCCTCCACCACCAGCACGCCGAGCGACAGCCCGCTGATGATGCGATTGCGCCGCGGGAAGTTGGCCGCCACCGGTCCGGCATCCAGCGGGAACTCCGAGACCACTGCGCTACCGCGCTCGGCCATGGCCTGCGCGAGGGCATGATGTCGCTGTGGATAAAGTTTTTGCAGGCCGGTGCCGAGCACGCCGATAGTGCGTCCGCCAGCATCCATTGCAGCCTGGTGAGCGGCACCGTCGACCCCCAGTGCCAGGCCGCTGGTAATCACGAAACCGGCCTGGGCCAGTTGCCTGGAAAACGCGGCCGCGGTGTCCAGGGCCGGGCGTGAAGCGCGCCGGCTGCCGACGATGGCCAGCTGCGGCTGCTCCAGAATCATCGGGTCGCCGGCAATGAACAGAAGGGGCGGGGCATCGCAAAGCTCGGCCAGCAAGCCAGGGTAGGTGGGGGCGTCCCACATCAGCAAATGCTGCCCGGGCCGCTCTAGCCAGGCCATTGCAGCCGCTGCGCCGGCGTAAGCCTCGGCACTGTGGCGGGCCGTTATGCTGGCCGGGCTGCGGCCCAGCGCCCGCCATTGTGTGGCGGGCGCATCAAGCGCGGCGGCCGCGCTGCCAAAGGCTTCCAGCAGCAGGCCAAAGCCCTTTGGCCCGATATCGGGAAGGCGGTGCAGGCGCAGACGTGCCTCGAGTTCAACCGGCGAGCACGCCGCAACAGGCGGGAGGGGCATCGGATCATCCTTGATCGAAGGCGGGTCAGCCACGCGTGAAAACCTGTGGATAACTCTGTTGATAATAGTTTGACAACTCGCCGCCCGGTGCGGGCCGCCAGTCGCCTTCAAAACCCTAGCCGACCTTGAGAAGGGTGCCGAACGCGCCGAATACCTTTATTATGTGCATTCATGTTTGCAACCCATCGCACAGTGCAGCTCATACGCTTATGGCCATCTTGAACATCCTCGAATTCCCGGACCCGCGCCTGCGCACCATCGCCAAACCGGTGACGGAAGTGGACGACAGCATCCGTCAGTTGATCGATGACATGTTTGAAACCATGTACGAAGCCCCTGGCATCGGCCTGGCCGCCACCCAGATCAACGTGCACAAGCGCGTGGTGGTCATGGACCTGAGCGAAGACCGCAGCGAACCGCGGGTCTTCATCAACCCCGAGCTGGAAATGCTCACCGACGACATGGACCAGTATCAGGAAGGCTGCCTGTCGGTACCCGGCTTCTACGAGAACGTCGACCGCCCGGTGAAGGTCAGGGTCAAGGCCCTGGATCGCGACGGCAAGCCCTTCGAACTGATCGCCGAAGGCCTGCTGGCCGTGTGCATCCAGCACGAATGCGACCACCTCAACGGCAAGCTGTTCGTCGACTACCTGTCGAACCTCAAGCGCGACCGCATCAAGAAGAAACTGGAAAAGCAGCACCGCCAGAACGCTTGATCCCTCATTCCAGAAGGCTTGCTCCGGCAAGCCTTTTTCTTTTTAAGCGAGAACTGCATGCGCATCGTCTTCGCGGGCACCCCCGAGTTTGCCGCCGAACACCTCAAGGCCCTGCTGGCCGGCCCCCATGAAATCGTCGCGGTCTACACCCAGCCAGACCGCCCGGCCGGCCGTGGCCAGAAGCTGATGCCCAGCCCGGTCAAGCAGCTGGCTGTGGATAACGCCATCCCGGTGCTGCAACCGCCGACGCTGCGCAGCCCCGAGGCGCAGGGCGAGCTGGCCGCACTCAAGCCCGACCTGATGGTGGTGGTGGCCTACGGCCTGATCCTGCCCCAGGCGGTGCTGGATATTCCGCGCCTGGGCTGCATCAACAGCCACGCCTCGTTGCTGCCACGCTGGCGCGGCGCCGCGCCGATCCAGCGCGCGGTGCAGGCCGGCGACGCCGAAAGCGGCGTGACGGTCATGCGCATGGAGGCCGGCCTGGACACCGGGCCGATGCTGCTCAAGGTCAGCACCCCGATCAGCGCCAGCGACACCGGCGGCAGCCTGCACGATCGCCTGGCCGAACTGGGCCCGCCCGCGGTGCTGCAGGCCATCGACGGCCTGGGCGCGGGCACCCTGCACGGCGAAGTGCAGGACGACGCCCTGGCCACGTATGCCCACAAGCTGAACAAGGACGAGGCGCGTCTGGACTGGTCGCGCCCCGCCAAGGAACTGGAGCGCCTGATCCGCGCCTTCAACCCGTGGCCGATCTGCCACAGCACCCTGGGCGGCGAAGCCCTCAAGGTGCTGGGTGCGCGCCTGGCCGATGGCAAGGGCGCGCCGGGCGAGATCCTGTCTGCCAGCAAGGACGGCCTGATCGTGGCCTGCGGCGAGCAGGCGCTGTGCCTGACCCGCCTGCAACTGCCCGGCGGCAAGGCGCTGAACTTCAGCGACCTGTACAACAGCCGCCGCGAAAAATTCGCCAGCGGCACGGTGCTGGGCCAATGAACCCGCGTCTGGCCGCCGCCCGCGCCCTGGCCGCCGTGCTCAGCGGCAAGGCCTCGCTCAACAGTTCGCTGCCCGCCCAGCTGGACAAGGTCGAGGCCCGCGATCGCGGCCTCACCCAGGACCTGGCCTTCGGTACCGCACGCTGGCAGCCACGCCTGTCGGCACTGGCCGAGCGCCTGCTGCAAAAGCCGTTCAAGGCCGCCGACAAGGATGTCGAGGCGTTGCTGCTGGTGGGCCTCTACCAGCTGCTGTACACCCGCGTGCCGGCCCACGCCGCCATCGGCGAAACGGTCGGGTGCGCCGACAAGCTGAAAAAGCCCTGGGCCAAGGCCCTGCTCAATGCCGTGCTGCGCCGCGCCCAGCGCGAGAGCAGCGAGATGCTTGCCGAACTTGAACGCGACCCGGTGGTGCGCACCGCGCACCCGCGCTGGCTGCAGAAGTCGCTCAAGGCGTTCTGGCCCGAGCAGTGGGAAGCCATCTGCGCCGCCAACAATGCCCACCCGCCGATGATCCTGCGGGTCAACCGCCGCCACCACAGCCGCGATGCCTACCTGGGCCTGCTGCGCGAAGCCGGCATCGATGCCGCGCCGTGCACGTACAGCCGTGACGGTATCCTGCTCGCCGAGGCCTGCGACGTGCGCGGTTTGCCGGGCTTCGAACAGGGCTGGATCAGCGTGCAGGACGAAGCCGCGCAGCTGGCCGCCGACCTGCTCGACCTGGCGCCCGGCCAGCGCGTGCTCGACGCCTGCTGCGCCCCCGGCGGCAAGACCTGCCACCTGCTCGAGGCGCATGCCGGGCTGGAGGCGGTGGTGGCCATCGACCTGGAAGCCAAGCGCCTGACCCGCGTGCGTGAAAACCTCGACCGCCTGGGCCTGGAGGCCCAGTTGATCGCCTGCGATGCCCGCGACACCGCCAGCTGGTGGGACGGCAAGACCTTCCAGCGCATCCTGCTGGACGCTCCCTGCTCGGCCACCGGTGTGGTCCGTCGCCACCCGGACATCAAGCTGACCCGCCAGGCCGATGACATCGCTGCCCTGGCCAGCCTGCAGGGCGAGTTGCTCGACGCGCTGTGGCCAACCCTCGAAGTGGGCGGCATCCTGCTCTACGCCACCTGCTCGACCCTGCCGACCGAGAACACCGAAGTGATCGAGGCGTTCCTGGCCCGCACGCCGGGCGCGCGCGAGCTGGACCTGGCCACCGAGGCCGGCATCCGCCAGCCCCATGGCCGGCAGTTGCTCGCGCAGGAAGGCGGCCACGATGGCTTCTACTATGCCAAGCTGATCAAGATCGCCGCCGTTCGCGGACACTAACCAGCACAAGGGAGAGCGGATGAAGATCATCATCCTGGGCGCGGGGCAGGTCGGCGGCACGCTGGCCGAGCACCTGGCCAGCGAAGCCAACGACATCACCGTGGTCGACACCGATGGCGACCGCCTGCGCGATCTGGGCGATCGCCTCGACATCCGCACCGTGCAGGGCCGCGCCTCGCTGCCGACGGTGCTGCGCCAGGCCGGTGCGGATGATGCCGACATGCTGGTGGCGGTGACCAACAGCGACGAGACCAACATGGTCGCCTGCCAGGTGGCCTACACCCTGTTCCACACCCCGACCAAGATTGCCCGGGTTCGCGAGTCGGCCTACCTGACCCGCAGCGGCCTGTTCAACAACGAGGCGATCCCGGTCGACGTGCTGATCAGCCCCGAACAGGTGGTCACCCACTACATCAAGCGCCTGATCGAGCACCCCGGCGCCCTGCAGGTGATCGACTTCGCCGAGGGCAAGGTCCAGCTGGTGGCGGTCAAGGCCTACTACGGCGGCCCGCTGGTGGGCCAGCAGCTGCGCCAGATCCGCGAGCACATGCCCAACGTGGACACCCGCGTGGCGGCGATCTTCCGTCGCGACCGGCCGATCAAGCCACAGGGCGACACGGTGATAGAGGCCGACGACGAGGTGTTCTTCATCGCCGCCAAGAACCACATCCGCGCAGTGATGGGCGAGCTGCGCCGCATCGACGAAACCAACAAGCGCGTGGTGATCGCCGGCGGCGGGCAGATCGGCGAACGCCTGGCCGAGGCCATCGAGAGCCGCTACCAGGTCAAGATCATCGAGATGAACGCGGCGCGTTGCCGCTATCTGTCCGACACCCTCGACAGCACGGTGGTGCTGCAGGGCAGCGCCTCGGACCGCGACCTGATGCTGGAAGAGAACATCGCCGACGCCGACATCTTCCTGGCCCTGACCAACGATGACGAAGCCAACATCATGTCCTCGCTGCTGGCCAAGCGCCTGGGCGCGAAGAAGGTGATGACCATCATCAACAACCCGGCCTATGTCGACCTGGTGCAGGGCGGCGAGATCGACATCGCCATCAGCCCGCAGCAGGCCACCATCGGCACCTTGCTGGCCCACGTGCGCCGCGGCGACATCGTCAGCGTGCACTCGCTGCGCCGTGGCGCGGCCGAAGCCATCGAGGCCATTGCCCACGGCGATTCGAAGTCGAGCAAGGTGATCGGCAAGGCCATCGAGGACATCGCGCTGCCGCCGGGCACCACCATCGGTGCGATCATCCGCGACGAGCAGGTGCTGATCGCCCACGACGACACGGTGATCGAGTCCGGCGACCACGTGATCCTGTTCGTTGTGGATAAAAAGTACATCCGCGACGTGGAGAAGCTGTTCCACGTGGGCCTGAGCTTCTTCTAGGGAGAAACCGGAATGCGCGAATCACTGGAAAAGATGCTGGCCAAGGGTGTGGATAACTCGCTGCTGCGCTTCGGCCTGGGCAAGGCCTGGCTGGATGAGGGCAACGGCGCAGAGGCCGCGCTGCACCTGCGCCGCTGCGTGGAATTCGACCCCAAGTACTCGGCGGCGTGGAAGCTGCTGGGCAAGGCGTATCAGGTGCAGGGCGACGTCGCCGGCGCGCGCCAGGCCTGGACCGAAGGGCTGGCTGCAGCGCAGGCGCATGGGGACAAGCAGGCGGAGAAGGAGATGACGGTGTTTCTCAGGAAGCTCGACAAGGCTGTTTAGGGCGGCTGTGCAGCCCATCGCGGGTCAAGCCCGCTCCCACAGGTACAGAGCAGATCCTGAGATCACTGATATCCCTGTGGGAGCGGGCTTGACCCGCGAAGGGGCGCTCAGTACCAGCGCGTCTCGCCCGGCGGGCGCTTCTTGAAGCGCTTCATGCTCCACATGTACTGGCTTGGATACGCGCGCACATAACGCTCCACCACCTTGCTCATGGCCGCCGCCGAGGTCTCCACGTCGGTGCTGTACATCGCATCCGGCGCCGCTTCCAGGATCACCTTGAAGCCCGAACCGTCCGGCAGGCGCAACGCATGCAGGAACACCCCCACCGCCTTGCCACCGGCCAGCATGTTCGGCACGAACTTGCTGGTCAGTGCCTTGGTGGCAAAGAACGGCACGAACACCCCCGCCGATTCCGCCGGCTCCGGGTCGGCCGGAATGCCCACCTGGCCGCCCTTGCGCACTTCCTTGATGATGCTGAGGATGCCTTCCTTGGTCGACGCCGCCACGCGGTTGCCCAGTTGCACGCGCTGTTCGCGCAGCAGGTCATCCACCGCCTTGAGCTTGGGCGGGCGGTAGAAGATGATCGGCTTGCACTGGCTGCAATAGAAGTGGTTGAGCACTTCCCAGTTGCCCAGGTGGCTGGTGATGCCCACCACGCCCTTGCCCGACGCCAGTGCCTCGTGCAGCACCTCCAGGCCCTCGACCTCGCGCACCAGGTCGATGGAGCGCTGCGCCGGCCAGATCCACGCACAGGCGCTTTCGGTGAACGACTTGCCGATGTCCATCAGCGTGCGGCCCACAAGGCGCTCGCGTTCGGCCGGGTCCATCTCGGGGAAACACTTGGCCAGGTTGATGCGCACCACGTTGCGCGAGCTGTTGGGCACCTTCCACATGATCCAGCCGATGGCCGCGCCAACCCGCTGCACCGCGCCCCAGGGCAACTTGGCAAACAATCGCAACGCCCCGACCATCAAGGCGCCCTTGAACTTATCCACAGGCAGGTTCCTCCTTCTGCAAGCCGCGCATTGTAACCGTCAGCGGCGCAGGGCGGCGTAACGATCGCAATCGGTGGTGTGATCCATGACCATGCCAGTGGCCTGCATGAAGGCATAGCAGATGGTCGGCCCGACAAAGGTGAAGCCGGCCTTCTTCAGGGCCTTGCTCATGGCCGTGGCCTCGTCGGTCACCGCCGGCACCTCGTTGCGCTGGCTGAAATGATTGATTTTCGGCACCCCGCCGACGAACGACCAGAGCCACTGCGCCGGCTCGTCCAGCGCCAGCCAGGCCCTGGCGTTGCGCCGCGCGGCGTTGAGCTTGAGGCGGTTGCGGATGATGCCGGGGTCGAGCATGCGCTCCTCGATCTCGGCATCGGTCATCTGCGCCAGGCGCTGCGGGTCGAAGCCGAACAGCACCTCACGGTAGCGCTCGCGCTTCTTCAGCACCGTGATCCACGACAACCCGGCCTGAAAGCCTTCGAGCAGCAGCATTTCGAACAGCGCGCCGGGCTCGCGCTGGGGCGTGCCCCACTCGCTGTCGTGGTAGGCCTGGTACAACGGATCATCGGTACACCAAAAGCAGCGTGGCATAAGGCTCCAAGGGTAGAGGCGGGGGCGAATCGGGTTATACTCCCGCTCTTTATATTCGCAGCCCTGGAAAAGGTGAATTTCGTGAGCCAGCCTACGCCAGCCGTGCGTACCTTCCAAGACCTGATCCTCGCCCTGCAGCAGTACTGGGCCGAGCAAGGTTGTGTGGTACTTCAGCCCTACGATATGGAAGTAGGCGCCGGCACTTTTCATACCGCCACCTTCCTGCGCGCCATCGGCCCGGAAACCTGGAACGCCGCTTATGTGCAGCCCAGTCGTCGCCCGACTGACGGCCGCTACGGCGAAAACCCCAACCGCCTGCAGCACTACTATCAGTTCCAGGTGGTCCTGAAGCCGAACCCGGACAACTTCCAGGAACTGTACCTGGGCTCGCTCAAGCACGTGGGCCTGGACCCGCTGGTGCATGACATCCGCTTCGTCGAAGACAACTGGGAGTCGCCGACCCTGGGCGCCTGGGGCCTGGGCTGGGAAGTCTGGCTCAACGGTATGGAAGTGACCCAGTTCACCTACTTCCAGCAGGCCGGCGGCATCGAGTGCTACCCGGTCACCGGCGAGATCACCTACGGTCTGGAGCGCCTGGCCATGTACCTGCAGGGCGTGGACTCGGTCTACGACCTGGTATGGGCCGACGGCCCGTTCGGCAAGGTGACCTACGGCGACGTGTTCCACCAGAACGAGGTGGAGCAGTCCACCTACAACTTCGAGCACGCCAACGTCGACAAGCTGTTCGAACTGTTCGACTTCTACGAGAGCGAAGCCAAGCGCCTGATCGAACTGGACCAGCCGCTGCCGCTGCCAAGCTATGAAATGGTGCTCAAGGCCTCGCACACCTTCAACCTGCTGGATGCACGTCGCGCCATCTCGGTGACCGCGCGTCAGCAGTACATCCTGCGCGTGCGCACCCTGGCGCGTGCCGTGGCCCAGGCCTACCTGCTGGCCCGTGCCAAGCTGGGCTTCCCGATGGCGACCCCGGACCTGCGTGACGAAGTATTGGCCAAGCTGGAGGCTGCACAATGAGTGCTCAAGATTTCCTGGTAGAACTGGGCACCGAAGAGCTGCCACCCAAGGCCCTGAACACCCTGGCCGAAGCCTTCCTGGCCGGCATCGACAAGGGCCTGCAAGCGGCCGGCCTGAGCTTCGAGAGCAAGACCGTGTACGCCGCGCCACGTCGCCTGGCGGTGCTGATCACCGCCCTGGCCACCCAGCAGCCGGACCGCAGCGTCAACCTCGACGGCCCGCCACGCCAGGCCGCGTTCGACGCCGACGGCAACCCGACCCAGGCCGCCCTGGGTTTTGCCAAGAAGTGCGGCGTGGACCTCAGTGAAATCGACCAGAGCGGGCCGAAGCTGCGCTACAGCCAGAACATCGTCGGCAAGCCGACCGCCAGCCTGCTGCCGACCATCGTCGAAGACTCGCTCAACGACCTGCCGATTCCCAAGCGCATGCGCTGGGGTGCACGCAAGGAAGAGTTCGTGCGTCCGACCCAGTGGCTGGTGATGCTGCTCGGTGACCAGGTCATCGATTGCACCATCCTCGCCCAGAAGGCCGGCCGCGACTCGCGTGGCCACCGCTTCCACCACCCTGAAGCCGTGCGCATCACCTCGCCTGCCAACTACCTGGCCGACCTGCGCGCCGCCTATGTGCTGGCAGACGCCAACGAGCGCCGCGAGCTGATCAGCAAACGCACCGCCGAACTGGCCACCCTGCAGGAAGGCACCGCGATCGTGCCGCCGGCCCTGCTCGACGAAGTGACCGCGCTGGTCGAATGGCCGGTGCCGCTGGTGTGCTCGTTCGAGGAGCGTTTCCTCGAGGTGCCGCAGGAAGCCCTGATCACCACCATGCAGGACAACCAGAAGTACTTCTGCCTGCTGGACGTGGACGGCAAGCTGCTGCCGCGCTTCATCACCGTGGCCAACATCGAGAGCCGCGATCCGAAGCAGATCATCGAAGGCAACGAGAAGGTCGTGCGCCCGCGCCTGACCGACGCCGAGTTCTTCTTCAAGCAGGACAAGAAGCAGAAGCTCGAAAGCTTCAACGAGCGCCTGCAGAACGTGGTGTTCCAGGCACAGCTGGGCAGCGTGTTCGACAAGGCCGAGCGCGTGGCCAAGCTGGCTGCGTTCATTGCCCAGCGCATCGGCGGCGACGCCCAGCGCGCGGCGCGTGCCGGCCTGCTGTCCAAGTGCGACCTGGCCACCGAGATGGTTGGCGAGTTCCCTGAAATGCAGGGCGTTGCCGGCTACTACTACGCCCTCAACGACGGCGAGCCCGAAGACGTCGCCCTGGCCCTGAACGAGCAGTACATGCCGCGCGGTGCCGGTGCCGAACTGCCCTCGACCCTGACCGGTGCGGCCGTGGCAATCGCCGACAAGCTCGACACCCTGGTCGGCATCTTCGGCATCGGCATGCTGCCAACCGGCAGCAAGGACCCCTATGCCCTGCGCCGCGCCGCCCTGGGCGTGCTGCGTATCCTGATCGAGAAGCAGCTGGACCTGGACCTGAACGAGGCGGTGAACGTCGCCGTCGCCCAGTTCGGTGCCAAGGTCAAGGCTGCCGGCCTGAGCGAGCAGGTGCTGGAATTCGTCTTCGACCGCCTGCGTGCGCGTTACGAAGATGAAGGCATCGACGTGGCCACCTACCTCTCGGTACGTGCGCTCAAGCCAGGCTCGGCACTGGACTTCGACCAGCGCGTGCAAGCCGTGCAGGCGTTCCGCAAGCTGCCGGAAGCCGCAGCCCTGGCTGCGGTGAACAAGCGTGTGTCCAACCTGCTGAGCAAGGCCGAAGGTTCGGTGGCGACCTCGGTAGAGCCCAAGTACTTCGACAACGCCAACGAGTTCTCGCTGTACTCGGCCATTCAACAGGCCGATCAGGCGGTACAACCGATGGCCGCTGCGCGTCAGTACAGCGAGTCGCTGGCGCGCCTGGCCGCGCTGCGCGAGCCGGTGGATGCGTTCTTCGAGGCGGTGATGGTCAACGCCGACGACGCCAACGTGCGAGCCAACCGTTATGCCCTGCTCAGCCGCCTGCGCGGCCTGTTCCTGGGCGTGGCCGACATCTCGCTGCTGGGGTAGGACGTGAAGCTGCTGATTCTCGATCGGGACGGGGTGGTCAACCAGGACTCCGACGCCTACATCAAGTCGCTGGACGAGTGGATTCCCATCCCGGGTTCGATCGAGGCCATTGCGCAGCTGAGTAAGGCCGGCTGGACGGTGGCGGTGGCCACCAACCAGTCGGGCATCGCCCGTGGCTATTACAGCCTGGCCACCCTCGACGCCATGCACGCGCGCCTGCGCGAGCTGGTGGCGGCGCAGGGCGGCGAGGTGGGCCTGATCGTCTATTGCCCGCATGGCCCGGACGACGGCTGCGATTGCCGCAAGCCCAGGCCGGGCATGCTGCGCACCATTGCCAACCATTACGCGGTCGACCTGGCCGGGGTGTGGTTCGTGGGTGACAGCAAGGGTGACCTGGAAGCCGCGCGCGCTGTCGATGCACAACCGGTTCTGGTAAGGACCGGCAAAGGCGAGCAGACCCTGAGCAAGGGCGTGCCCGAGGCAACGCTGATTTTCGATGACCTGGCGTCGATCGCCAGTGCACTTATCCACACACAGGCGGGTTAGCCCGCAACGGTACATTCCGCTATGTCGATCCTGCAGGCGATCAGAATTTTTCTTTTTTACCTGCTGCTGGGTACCAGCTCGTTGCTGTGGTGCACCCTGAGCTTCTTTATCGCGCCGTTCCTTTCGTTCCGCGCCCGTTACCGCTTCATCAATGTGTACTGGTGCCGTTTTGCGCTGGTGCTGGTGCGTGTTTTCCTGAACATTCGGGTG
This sequence comes from Pseudomonas sp. 8209, assembly GCF_028682105.1. Classification (NCBI taxonomy): domain Bacteria; kingdom Pseudomonadati; phylum Pseudomonadota; class Gammaproteobacteria; order Pseudomonadales; family Pseudomonadaceae; genus Pseudomonas; species Pseudomonas sp. 8209. Next base: position 387,064 of record NZ_JANIAH010000006.1, on the reverse strand, counting down.
AACGTCACCGGGGCCGAGAACATTCCGGCGCAACCCTGCGTGATCCTCTCCAATCACCAGAGCACCTGGGAGACGTTTTTCCTCTCCGCCTATTTCCAGCCCTTGAGCCAGGTGCTCAAGCGCGAACTGCTGTACGTGCCGTTCTTCGGCTGGGCCATGGCCATGCTGCGGCCCATCGCCATCGACCGCGACAACCCCAAGGCTGCGCTCAAGCAGGTGGCCACCGAAGGCGACAAGCTGCTCAAGGACGGTGTGTGGGTGCTGATCTTCCCGGAGGGTACCCGCGTGCCGTTCGGCAAGATCGGCAAGTTCTCCCGTGGCGGTACCGCGCTGGCGGTTAATGCCAACCTGCCGGTGCTGCCGATCGCGCACAACGCCGGCAAGTACTGGCCCAAGGAAGGCTGGGGCAAGCGCGCCGGCACCATCGAGGTGGTGATCGGCGAGCCTATGTATGCCGAAGGCACCGGGCCACGCGCCATCGCAGCGCTCAACGACCGTGCGGCGGCATGGAACGAGCAGACCCAGCGCGACCTCGGTTCGCTGCCGGCGCACGCCCCCGACGACGCCCAGCCGGTGATCTGACCGTTCTGTGGATAACGTGTGTACAGTATTTGGATTTCTTTCAGAAAAATTCGCTAACCTTATGATTTAACTGCTTATTTCTCTGTATGACTGTTTTGCGAAAATCGTGCATAAGTTTTTTCGCGCGATAAAAAAACCGGCTTTTAGGCCGGTTTTTTTGTGGATTACTTAAGGCCCTTTCACACCTTGTCCAGGTCCACCTTGTTGGTCTCCTTCAGGCAGAAGATCCCCACCACCAGGCTCACCCCGGTAATCAGCACCGGGTACCACAGCCCGTAGAAGATATCCCCGGTATACACCACCAGCGCGAACGATACCGTCGGCAGGAAGCCGCCGAACCAGCCATTGCCGATGTGATACGGCAGCGACATCGAGGTGTAGCGGATGCGCGTGGGGAACAGCTCCACCATCACCGCCGCCAGCGGACCATAGGTCATGGTCGCGATCAGGATCATCACCACGATCAGCAGCACCACCATCGGCTGGTTCACGTTGGCCGGGTCTGCCTTGGCCGGGTAGCCAGCCTTTTCGATGGCCGCACGCATGGCCGCTTCGTCGAAGCCGTCGATACGCTGCTCGCCGATGGTCACCACCACCTCGGTACCGGCAGGCACCGATTGCGAGCTGTACGGCAGGCCCTGCTTGACCAGGAAGGTCTTGACCTTGTCGCAGGTGCTGTCGAAACGTGCCTTGCCCACCGGGTCGAACTGGAAGGTGCAGCCCTGCGGGTCGGCCATCACCACGATCGGCGCCTGGCGGCTGGCCGCGTCGATCTGCGGGTTGGCGTAGTGGCTCAGGCCCTTGAACAGCGGGAAGTACAGCACGGTGGCCAGCAGCAGGCCGAGCATCAGGATCGGCTTGCGCCCGATCCGGTCCGACAGCCAGCCGAAGAACACGAAGAACGGCGCGCCGATCACCACGCTGATGATCAGCAGGGTATTGGCCTGGGCCGGGTCCATCTTGAGCATCTGGGTCATGAAGAACAGCACATAGAACTGCGCGGTGTAGAAGGTCACCGCCTGGCCGGCGTTGATGCTGAACAGTGCGGTGAGCACGATCTTGAGGTTGGCCCACGAGCCGAACGACTCACGAATCGGCGACTTGCTGGTCTTGCCCTGGGCCTTCATTTTCACGAAGGCCGGCGACTCGTGCATGCTCATGCGGATCCAGGTGGAGATACCCAGCAGCACGATCGACAGCAAAAACGGCAGGCGCCAGCCCCATACCTCGAACTGGTCGCCCGTGAGGTAACGGCTGCCCAGCACCACCAGCAGCGAAAGCAGCAGGCCGAGGGTAGCGGTGGACTGGATGAACCCGGTGTGAAAGCCGCGCTTGCCGGGCGGCGCGTGCTCGGCCACATAGGTGGCCGCGCCGCCGTATTCGCCGCCCAGGGCCAAGCCCTGGAGCATGCGCAGCACCACCAGGATGATCGGCGCGGCAATGCCGATGCTGGCGTAGTTGGGCAGCAGGCCCACCGCAAAGGTCGACAGGCCCATCAGCACGATGGTGACCAGGAAGGTGTATTTGCGCCCGATCATGTCGCCCAGGCGCCCGAACACCAGAGCGCCGAAGGGCCGTACCAGAAACCCGGCGGAGAACGCCATCAGCGCGAAGATGAACGCCGTGGTGTCGTTGACCCCGGCGAAGAACTGCTTGCTGATGACGACCGCCAGCGCCCCATAGAGAAAAAAGTCATACCACTCGAAAACCGTCCCGAGGGATGACGCGAAAATGATCTTGCGTTCTTCGCGGCGGCTGTTGCCCGCGGCTGCAGCGCCCTGCTGTTGAAGAGTGTCCGACATCGTGCTGTCCTCGGCCCTTGCGGGCACAGTGATTCTTGTTGTTGTTCCACTGTCGTCGCCGGCCGACTGCTGCCGACGTCACTGCACGCCGCCCTCAGGGCGTCGCTAACGCGGTCTTGCCACTGCTGTTGCTGGCTGCGGGTGCGGCCTTAAGAATCAGTTGCGCGGCCTTCTCGCCGATCATCAGGGTGGGTGAACAGGTATTGCCAGAGGTGATCTGCGGCATGATCGAGGCATCGGCGATGCGCAACCCCGCCACGCCATGCACGCGCAGCTGTGCGTCCACCACATCCAGCGGGCCGTTGCCCATGCGGCAGGTCCCTACCGGGTGGAAAATGGTGGTGCCGATCTGCCCGGCAGCCTGCTGCAACTGCTCCTCGGTATTGAGTGCTGCGCCTGGCAGGTATTCGACCGGTGCAAAAGCGGCGAGGGCAGGGGCCTGCACGATCTGTCGGGTAAGGCGGATGGCCTGGGCGGCGACGCGCAGGTCTTCAGGCTCGCTGAGGTAGTTGGGGTCGATGACCGGTGCATCGCCCGGGTTGGCCGAGCGGATATCCACACGCCCGCGGCTGAGCGGGCGCAGGTTGCACACCGAGGCGGTAAATGCGGCAAAGCGGTGCAGCGGCTCGCCGAAGCGGTCCAGCGACAGGGGCTGCACGTGGTACTGCAGGTTGGGCGTGGGCTGCTCGGGGTGCGAGCGCACGAACGCCCCCAGCTGGCTCGGCGCCATGGCCAACGGGCCGCTGCGGTCATACAGATAGCGCAGGCCCATGCCCAGCTTGCCCCAGTGGGTGTTGGCCACCTGGTTGAGGGTGCGCACGTTGCTGACCTTGTAGATCAGGCGCAGTTGCAGGTGATCCTGCAGGTTGCCGCCCACGCCGGGCAATTCGTGCAGTACCGGGATGCCTAGGCGTTCCAGCAATGGCCGCGGGCCGATGCCGGAGCGTTGAAGAATGCCCGGCGAACCCACCGCCCCGGCACACAGGATGATTTCGCGGCGGGCCTGGTAACGCTGTTCGCTGCCCTGCCAGCGCGCCTGAACGGCCGAAGCGCGACCATTGTCGAGCAGCACCTTGTCCACCTCGACGCCGGTCAGCACCGTCAGGTTGGGGCGGTGGCGCACGGGGCGCAGGAATGCCTTGGCCGCATTCCAGCGCACGCCGCTGCGCTGGTTGACCTGAAAGTATCCACAGCCCTGGTTATTCCCACCGTTGAAGTCGTCGATGCTGGCGATGCCGCTCTGGGCTGCCGCCTCGCGAAACGCATCGAGGATCGCCCACGAATAGCGCTGGCGTTCGACCCGCCATTCGCCAGCGTTGCCATGCAGCTCGCTGGCGCCGCCAAAATGGTTTTCGCTGGCCCTGAACAGTGGCAGCACGTCATCCCAGGCCCACCCGGGATTGCCCTGTTCGGCCCAGTGATCGTAGTCGCGGGCCTGACCGCGCATGTAGATCATGCCGTTGATCGAGGAACACCCGCCCAGCACCTTGCCCCGTGGGTAGCCCAGGCTGCGCCCGTCGAGCCCCGGTTGCGCTTCGGTCTTGAAGCACCAGTCGGTACGCGGGTTGCCAATGCAATAGAGGTAGCCCACCGGAATGTGGATCCAGGGGTAGTTGTCGCGACCGCCGGCTTCGAGCAGCAGCACGCGGCAGCCAGGGTCGGCAGACAGCCGATTGGCCAGTAGACAGCCGGCAGGGCCGGCACCGACTACCACGTAGTCGTAGGAATGATCGGCTGGTGCCATGAAGACCTCGCGCCTGATTTTTATTCTTGTCCAGGCCAGTGTTATTGATTATTTTCGAGTTGAACACGTTAGATTTCACGCAACGGCTGTGCGTTTTAGAACAACGCAAGTGAACCTCTGATTCACAAGGAAAAGCATGTTCGACTGGAATGACCTGCGGTTTTTTCTCGAGTTGCAGCGTAGCGGCCGCCTGCTGACCGCCGCCAAGCGCCTCAACACCACCCATAGCACCGTGGCCCGGCATATCGAGAGCATCGAGAGCAGCCTGGGCACGGCTCTGTTCGTGCAGCACGCCCAGGGCTATGAACTGACCCCGGCCGGGCAGGCCCTGCTCAAGCACGCCGAAGCCATGGAGAACGTCGCCTTGCTGGCGCAGGAGGAGATCACCCAGGCCATCACGCCGCTGGGCAAGATTCGCCTGGGGGTGACCGAGGGCATCGGCATCATGTTCTTCACCCCGCGCATGGGCAGCCTGTTCGAACGCTACCCCGGGCTGGAGGTGGAGCTGGTTGCAGTGCCGCGCTTTGTCAGCATCATCAACCGCGAGGCAGAGATCAGCATTCACCTGGAACGCCCGCATGCCGACCTGTTGATCACGCGAAAACTCACCGATTACCGCCTGGCGCTGTATGCCAGCCCCGAGTACCTGGCCAGGGCTGCGCCGCTCAACAGCCGCGAAGACCTGGCCCGGCACAGCTGGATCGGCTACGTGGACGACCTGCTGTTCAGCCAGCAGTTGCTGTTTCTCAACAGCTTCTGCCGCGCACCGAACGTGGTGTTTCGCAGCACCAGCGTGATCGCCCAGCAGCATGCGGCGCGTGCCGGGCTGGGCATCGCGGTACTGCCCAACTACATGGCCCGCCACGACCCGCACCTGGTGCGCGTGCTGCCCAGCGAAACCATCCAGCGCAGCTACTGGATCAGCACCCGGCGCGAACTGCACAAGTCGGTGCGCCTGCGGGTAGTGTGGGACTACCTGCTGGCGCTGTGCGCCGACGAGCAGGGCGAACTGCTCGCCGAGTGAGCGGCGTTCAGCGCGCCAGGGTGTTGACCGCCAGCAACAGGGCAGCCGCTATCCCCACCAGCGCAAAGCCCTGTTGCAGACGCGGCCCGGCCAGGCGGTGGGCGAACTGGCGCGCAACCACCAGGCCCGCCACCGCACCGCCGGCAAACGGCACGCCGACACCCCAGTGCATCACCCCGCTGAGGCTGGCGCTCAACACGCTGCCCAGCGACACCAGGGCGATCACCGCCAGCGACGTGGCGACGATGCTTTTCATCTCAAGGTTGGTGTAGCGCCCCAGGGCAGGCACGATCACAAACCCGCCACCGACCCCGAGCAGGCCGGACAGCAGGCCGCTGAGCAAGCCGGTGAAGGCCAACGCGCGGGCGCAGGGCAGGGTCCAGCGCAAGCGCCCCTGCAACGGGTTGAGCACACAGGGCTGCAGGGCACGATCCGCACAGGGCGGCTCGCCCCGCAGCTCGCGCCGGGCCTTGCGCAGCATGCGTGCGCAGGCATACACCAGCACCAGGCTGAACCCCAGCGCCAGCGGTGCATTGGGCAGGCGATGCGCCAGCAGCAGGCCGAAGGGGGTGGCACACATGCCGATCAGCGCGACGAACAGCGCGGCCCGGTAGCGCACCAGCCCCTGACGCAGCCCCAGCACCGCACCCACACCTGCCGCCAGGCCCACCGCCAGCAGGCCGACCGGGGCCGCCTCGACCATGCTCAGGCCCAGGCCGAACACCAGCAGCGGCACCGCAAGAATGCCGCCACCGGCGCCCGTCAGGGCCAGGATGATGCCAATGAGGGCGCCCAGACCGGCGCCGACCAGTTCATGCTCTGTCACTGGCGCGCCTCACGCAGTCGCGCAACCGGCTTGGCCAGCCATTCGCGCCCCTTGAGCATGCAGCGCCAGTACAGCGGCGGCAGTATCCGCGCCTTGAGCAGCCAGGCCAGGCGCGTGGGCCTGCGCCCGTCGAGCAACCAGCGCGGAAAGCTTGGTGCCAGCTTGCCGCCGTAGGTGAACTCGGCCAGCACGATCCTGCCGCGTTCCACCGTCAGCGGACACGACCCGTAGCCGTCGTATTCGGCCAGACGCGACAGGCGCCCCAGTGCCACCAGCACGTTGTTGGCCACCACCGGCGCCTGCTTGCGGGCAGCGGCGGCCGTCTTGGCATTGCTGGTGTTGATCACATCGCCCAGGCCATGGATGTTGCCGTAGCGCGCATGGCGCAGGGTGGCCGGGTCGACCTCGAGCCAACCGGCCGCATCAGCCAGCGGGCTGTTGCGGATGAAGTCCGGCGAAACCTGCGGCGGTACCACATGCAGCATGTCGAATGCCTGCACCACGGTTTCGCTGCTGCCGTCGGGCAGGGTGCGCAGAAAGGTCGCGCGCTTGCCCGGCCCGTCCACCGCCACCAGCCGGTGTGAATAGTTGAGGTCCACGCCGTAACGGTCGATGTATTCCATCAGCGCCGGCACATAGTCGGCGACACCGAACAGCACGTTGCCGGCGTTGAAGAACTGCGCCTGGATCGCCCCCAGGCGCCCGCTGCGCAGCCAGTGGTCGCACGACAGGTACAGGGCTTTTTGTGGGGCACCGGCGCACTTGATCGGCATCGGTGGCTGGGTGAACACGGCGCGGCCTTCCTTCAGGCCCTGCACCAGCTGCCAGGTGTAGGGTGCCAGGTCGTAGCGGTAATTGGAGGTCACGCCGTTCTGGCCGAGGGTCTCGACCAGACCGTCGATGGCGTCCCAGGCCAACCGCAGCCCGGGGCATACCACCAGCTGTTCGTAACTCACCAGGCGCCCGTCATCCAGGCTGACGGTCTGCGCCTGCGGGTCGAACTGTTGCACGGCGGCCTTGATCCACCTGACCGCCGCCGGCACGGTCGAGGCCAGGGTGCGGGCGGTGGACGCTGCACGGAACACGCCCGCGCCGACCATGGTCCAGCCAGGTTGATAGTAGTGAACGTCGGCGGGGTCGATGATCGCGATATCCAGCGAGGCATCACGCGCCAGCAGGCTGGAGGCGGTGGCGATTCCGGCGGCACCGGCGCCGACGATCAGCACCTTGTGGTGGCTGACCTCGCGGGCAGCGGCAGAGGAGGGGGCAGGCATGGCAGTACGTCCTTTAATAATAATTCTGGTGCAGCAGGTTCAGAGCTTGTTGAGCGGGATCTTCAGGTAGCGCACACCGTTGTCTTCCGGCTCGGGCAACTGGCCGCTGCGCATGTTCACCTGCACCGAGGGCAGGATCAGTTGCGGCATGTCGAGGGTGGCATCACGGGCTTCGCGCATGGCCACGAAGCAGTCCTCGCTGATGCCGTCGCGAATGTGAATGTTGCTGGCGCGCTGTTCGCCCACCGTGGTCATGTAGCGCAACGCACGGCCTCCGGGCAGGTAGTCGTGGCACATGAACAGGCGGGTGGCATCCGGCAGGGCCAGGATGCGCTGGATCGAGCGGTACAGGGTGCGCGCATCGGCCCCGGGGAAGTCGCAGCGGGCCGTGCCGTAATCCGGCATGAACAAGGTGTCGCCGACGAACGCGACGCACTCGTCACCGGCCTGTACCAGGTAGGTCATGCAGGCCGGGGTATGCCCCGGGGTGTGCAAGGCGCGCAGCTTGAGCGTGCCAAGGGCGAGCTCGCCGTTGTCGTCCAGCAGCACATCGAACTGGCTGCCATCACGGGCAAAGCCGGGTTCGGCATTGAACAGCGTGCCGAACACCTTCTGCACCTGGGTGATGCGGCTGCCGATGGCCACCTGGCCTCCCAGCGCCTGCTTGAGATAGGCGGCAGCAGAGAGGTGGTCGGCGTGCACATGGGTCTCGAGTATCCACTGCACCTGACCACCCAGCTCGCGTACCCGTGCGATCAGCTTGTCGGCCGAGGCGGTATCGGTACGCCCGGCCTTCGGGTCATAGTCCAGCACGCTGTCGATCAGGGCGCAGTGCGCGCTGGCCTGGTCCATGACCAGGTAGCTGATGGTCGAGGTCGCGCTGTCGAACAGCGCTTCTACATACAGGTTACCGCCGATGATCATTACCGCTCTCCAGAGAAATCCGCTGATGCCTGCCGGCCAGCCGTGCAGGCATTCGACCAACAGTCATCAAGATATGTGCCAGCGCAGATTCACGCCTGCCCCCGGCCAGCACGCCCGGTTTACCTGAGTCTGGACCCTCTGGCCGAAACTGCCTGCCACGGTTCTGTCAGCTGGTTGGCAGAGGCTGGCAGTTTTTGGCAGTGGGCGTGGCGTTCGGTTAAGCTGCGGGCCTGCCTTGCCCCTGGTGCCGTCATGCCCATGAACCCCGACACACCCGCCAGCCCCGCCCTGCAGGCGCTGGTGTCCTACCTCGAACACGAACCTCAGCCGAGCATCGTGCTCGACCTGCAGTACAACATTCTTGCCGCCAACACCGCGTACCTGCATCAATTCGGGGTGGTGGGCGCCGCGCCGATCGGCCAGAAGTGCCACCACGTCTCGCACCACTACGCGGTGCCGTGCGACCAGGCGGGCGAGCACTGCCCGATGCGCAAGGCCAGGCACAGCCGCACCCCCGAGCGGGTGCTGCATGTGCATCACACCCCGCGCGGGCCGGAGCATGTGGACGTGGAGTTGCGCCCGATCCTGGACGAGCAGGGTGAAGTGATCGCCTTTGTCGAACGCCTGACCAGCATCGCCGTGGCGTCGGCACAGCCGCAGCAGTTCGGTCTGGTAGGGCGTTCGGCGGCCTTCCAGGAGGCCCTTGCCGGTGTCCAGCGGGCCGCGCCGGCGCAGATACCGGTGCTGCTGCAAGGGGAGTCCGGTACCGGCAAGGAGCTGTTCGCCCGCGCCCTGCATGCCAGCAGCCCGCGTGCCAGCGGTCCGTTGGTGGTGGTGGACTGCACGGGGCTGACCGAGACGTTGCTGGAGAGCGAGCTGTTCGGCTACGAGAAGGGCGCATTCACCGGTGCCAACCAGCGCAAGATCGGCCTGGCCGAAGCTGCCCATGGCGGTACCCTGTTTCTCGACGAGATCGGTGAGGTGCCGCTGGCGATGCAGGTCAAGCTGCTGCGTCTGATCGAGTCGGGCAGCTTTCGCCCGGTGGGCAGCCTGCGCACGGTGCATTCGGATTTCCGCCTGATCTCGGCCACCCACAAGCCACTCAAGGAAATGGCCACCGCCGGCAGCTTTCGCGAAGACCTCTACTACCGTATCAGCGGCTTCCCGATCCGCCTGCCCTCACTGCGCGAGCGCTTCGAAGACCTGCCCCTGCTGATCGAGACCCTGCTGCAGCGCCTGGCCGGGTCCGCTGCGCCGCGGGTCGACGAGGAGGCCATGACCTTGCTGGGGCTGTACCGCTACCCCGGCAACATCCGCGAGCTGCGCAACATTCTGGAGCGGGCGAGGTTGTTCAGCGACGACGGCATCATCCGCGCCGAGCACCTGCCCACGGAGCTGAGAGCCGACTCGCCCGCCAGTGCCCCACGCCGCTCGAATACCCGATTGCGCGACATCGCCCAGGCGCTGGACAGCTTCGAAGGATCGCGCAGCGAGCTTGCCCGCCACCTGGGGCTGAGCGAGCGCACCCTGTATCGGCGCCTGCGCGAGCTGGGTGTTTCTTGAGTGCTCACGCCTAGGGCGCAGCAGCACCTAGGCAGGAAAACAAAAAAGGCCAACCCCTGAGGGTTGGCCTTTCGAGGGCGTTGTCACTGTGGATAACCGCCCGCTTTCAGAGGTACTGAAACCGGTCAGAAGTCCAGGTTGGATACCGCCAGGGCGTTGCTTTCGATGAACTCGCGGCGCGGTTCCACGGCGTCGCCCATCAGGGTGTTGAAGATCTGATCGGCAGCGATCGCGTCTTCGATGGTCACCTTGAGCATGCGGCGAACAGTCGGGTCCATGGTGGTTTCCCACAGCTGGTCCGGGTTCATCTCGCCCAGCCCTTTGTAGCGCTGGATAGTGTGACGCTTGGTGCTTTCGGCCATCAGCCAGTCCAGGGCTTCCTTGAACTCGGTGATGGCTTTCTTGCGTTCGCCACGCTGCACGTAGGCACCTTCACCCAGCAGGGTGGCAAGCTGGGCGCCCAGCGCGGTCACGGTGCGGTAGTCGTTGCTGCCGAAGAAGTCGCGGTTGAAGGTCACGTAGCTGGCAAGGCCGTGGGAAGTGATTTCCACTTCTGGCAGCCACACGTTGCGCTCGCGGTCTTCACGCAGGCTGGCCTTGTACAGCAAGCCCGACTTCTCGGTATTGCGCAGGCGCTCATCGAACCTGGCGAGCCAGTTCTGCATGTGCGCGTGGTCGGACAGCTGCTCCACCGAGATGGCCGGCAGGTACACGAAGTGCTCGGTGAGCTCTTGCGGGTACAGGCGCGACAGGCGCTTGAGGGTCTTCATCACGGTACGGAATTCGTTGACCAGACGCTCCAGCTCGACACCGGAAACCGGTGGCGCGGACTCGTCCAGGTGCAGGCTGGCATCTTCGAGAGCCGACTGGGTCATGTACTCTTCCATGGCCTCGTCGTCCTTGATGTACTGCTCCTGCTTGCCCTTCTTGACCTTGTACAGCGGCGGCTGCGCGATGTAGATGTAGCCGCGCTCGACCAGCTCCGGCAACTGACGGAAGAAGAAGGTCAGCAGCAGGGTACGGATGTGCGAACCGTCGACGTCAGCATCGGTCATGATGATGATGTTGTGATAGCGCAGCTTCTCGATGTTGTACTCTTCGCGGCCGATGCCACAGCCCAGTGCGGTGATCAGCGTGCCCACTTCCTGGGACGAGATCATCTTGTCGAAACGTGCTTTCTCGACGTTGAGGATCTTGCCCTTGAGCGGCAGGATAGCCTGGGTCTTGCGGTTGCGACCTTGCTTGGCCGAGCCGCCTGCGGAGTCACCCTCCACCAGGTACAGTTCGGAGAGGGCAGGGTCTTTCTCCTGGCAGTCGGCAAGCTTGCCCGGCAGCCCGGCAATGTCCAGCGCGCCCTTGCGACGGGTCATTTCACGCGCTTTACGGGCCGCTTCACGGGCGCGCGCAGCGTCGATCATCTTGCCGACCACAGCCTTGGCTTCGTTCGGGTTTTCCAGCAGGAAGTCGGAGAAGTACTTGCCCATCTCCTGTTCCACCGCAGTTTTGACTTCGGACGAAACCAGCTTGTCCTTGGTCTGCGAGCTGAACTTGGGATCAGGCACCTTCACCGAGATGATTGCGGTCAGGCCTTCACGGGCATCATCACCGGTGGTCGCGACCTTGTTCTTCTTGGCCAGACCTTCCTGCTCGATGTAGTTGTTCAGGTTACGCGTCAGCGCCGAACGGAAACCCACCAGGTGAGTACCACCGTCGCGCTGCGGAATGTTGTTGGTGAAGCACAACAGGTTCTCGTTGAAGCTGTCGTTCCACTGCAGGGCGATTTCCACACCCACACCATCCTCGCGCTGAACGCTGAAGTGGAACACTTCGTTCACCGGAGTCTTGTTGGTGTTCAGGTATTCGACGAATGCGCGCAGGCCACCTTCGTACTTGAATTCCTCTTCCTTACCCGAGCGTTCGTCCTTCAACAGGATGCCTACGCCAGAGTTGAGGAACGACAGTTCACGAATCCGCTTGGCCAGGATGTCCCAGCTGAAGTGGATGTTCTTGAAGGTTTCGGACGATGGCTTGAAGTGGATCTGGGTGCCGGTGGTTTCGCTGTCGCCGACAACCTTCATCGGAGCCTGCGGTACACCGTGAACGTAGGTCTGCTCCCAGATCTTGCCGCTGCGGCGAACGGTGAGGATCAACTCTTCGGAAAGCGCGTTCACCACCGAGACGCCCACACCGTGCAGGCCGCCGGATACCTTGTAGGAGTTGTCGTCGAACTTACCGCCGGCGTGCAGTACGGTCATGATGACCTCTGCGGCGGAAACCCCTTCTTCCTTGTGTACATCGACTGGGATGCCGCGGCCGTTGTCGCGAACGGTGATGGACTCATCCGGGTGGATGATTACGGTAATGTCGTCACAGTGGCCAGCGAGGGCTTCGTCGATCGAGTTATCGACCACCTCGAACACCATGTGGTGCAGGCCGCTACCATCATCGGTGTCGCCAATGTACATACCGGGACGCTTGCGTACGGCATCCAACCCTTTGAGCACTTTAATGCTGGAGGAGTCGTACGTTTGATTTTCGCTCATGCCTTCACTCCCGATGGTCGTGGGTCTGGGTGATACGGCCTTGTTCCACGTGGAACAAGGCAACTGGCGTATCCGTCTGCCAGCCTTCCCTCAATAATTCGTGGTCTACACAGGTGATAAACACCTGGCAGCGTAAGTCTTCCAGCAAGCGGCAAAGTGCACGACGGTGCTGCTCGTCCAATTCGGACGGCAGGTCATCCACCAGATAAATACATTGGCCGCGGCGTGCCTGGCTGACCAGATGCCCCTGGGCGATACGCAGTGCGCACACCACCAGTTTCTGCTGGCCGCGAGACAGGATATCGGCCGCGTTGTTGGCGCCTAACCTGAGTCGCAGATCCGCACGTTGCGGACCTGCCTGTGTGTGGCCCATCTGCTGATCCCGCTGGAGCGAGCCAGCCAGGACCTCGCTGAGGTCTCTGTCCTTGTCCCACCCTCGGTAGTAACTCAGGGTCAGCCCCTCGAGCTCCAGCAATTCGCTCAAGGTTAGTTCGAAGACGGGTTTCAGCGCTTTGATGTAATTACGGCGGTACTCGTCGATTTCCGCACTGGCCAGGCATAACTCCCGGTCCCAGGCTGCTTGCGAAACAGCGTCAAGTGTACCATGCCGCAACCATGAGTTCCGCTGCCGCAGGGCCTTCTGCAGGCGCTGCCAGGTGGACATGAAGCGAGGTTCCACGTGGAACACCCCCCAATCCAGGAATTGCCGGCGAATCTTGGGCGCACCTTCGAGCAGGCGAAAACTGTCCGGGTTGATCAGTTGCAGCGGCAGTATCTCTGCCAGTTGGGCGGCACTGCGAGCGTTCTGCCCGTCGATGCGAATGGTGAAATCCCCTTGCCGTTCCCGCGATATGCCCAGGTTGCTGGAACCACCTTCATTCAGTTCGACCTGGCCGAATACCGTACACGCCAGTTCTTCATACTGGATGACCGGTGTAAGGCGAGTGCTGCGAAATGAACGGGCCAGGCCGAGCAAATGGATGGCTTCCAGCACGCTGGTTTTGCCGCTGCCGTTGGCGCCATACAGGATGTTGATGCGGGGGGAGGGGGAGAAGGTCACCGGGTGCAGGTTGCGCACCGCGGTGACTGAAACGCGACTGAGGGACATCTAGCGAGTGCTGGACAAATTACAGGCGCATCGGCATGACGACGTATGCAGAATCGTCATTGTCCGCCTCTTGCAGCAGGGCGCTGCTGTTGGAATCGGACAGGATCAGACGAACCTGTTCGGTGGTCATCACGCCCAGCACGTCGAGCAGGTAGCTCACGTTGAAACCGATTTCCAGCGAACCGCCGTTGTAGTCGACGCCGATCTCTTCTTCGGCTTCTTCCTGCTCAGGGTTGTTGGCCTGAATCTTCAGTTGGCCAGCCGCCAGTTGCAGACGAATGCCGCGGTACTTTTCGTTGGACAGAATCGCGGTACGGCTGAACGCTTCGCGAAGTGCCTGGCGATCACCCAGTACCAGTTTGTCGCCGCCCTTTGGCAATACGCGCTCGTAGTCCGGGAACTTGCCATCCACCAGCTTGGAGGTGAAGGTGAATTCGCCAGTAGTGGCGCGAATGTGTTGCTGACCCAGCACGATGGCAACGGTGCCTTCCGGATCAGTGAGCAGGCGCGCCAGCTCAAGGATACCCTTGCGAGGCACGATCACCTGGTGGCGATCAGCCTGACCGATATCGGCCTGCATCGAGCACATGGCCAGACGGTGACCATCGGTGGCGACCGCGCGCAGAGTGCCGGTGGAGACTTCCAGCAGCATGCCGTTCAGGTAGTAGCGCACGTCCTGGACGGCCATTGCGAAGCTGGTGCGCTCGATCAGGCGGCGCAGACGGCTCTGCTCCAGGGTGCAGGTCAGCGAACCCGGGCCTTCCTCGACGGTGGGGAAATCGTTGGCTGGCAGGGTCGACAAGGTGAAACGGCTGCGGCCGGCCTTGATGATGACCTTCTGCTCGTCGACCTTGATGCTGATCTCCGCTTCGCTCGGCAGGCTCTTGCAGATATCCATCAGCTTGCGTGCAGGTACGGTGATCTCGCCAGGCTCGGCAGGGTGTTCCAGTTGCACACGGCCAACCAGTTCCACTTCCAGGTCAGTACCTGTAAGCGACAGTTGCTGGCCCTGGACCACCAGCAGCACGTTGGACAATACCGGCAAGGTCTGGCGGCGCTCGACGACGCCTGCGACCAGTTGCAGGGGTTTCAACAGGGCTTCGCGTTGAATGGTGAAATGCATGGTCTAGTCCCTTGCCTTAAAAAAAAGCCGCGCTGACGTTCATCACGTCGTCAGGGTCCGCAGCAGGTTCTTGTAGTCCTCGCGGATATCCGCGTCGGATTCCTTGAGTTCGTTGATCTTGCGGCACGCGTGCAACACCGTGGTGTGATCGCGGCCGCCGAAGACGTCGCCGATTTCCGGCAGGCTGTGGTTGGTCAGTTCCTTGGACAGGGCCATGGCCACCTGACGCGGCCTGGCCACCGAACGCGAACGCCGCTTGGACAGCAGATCGGAAATCTTGATCTTGTAGTACTCGGCCACTGTGCGCTGAATGTTATCCACACTCACCAGCTTGTCCTGCAGTGCCAGCAGATCCTTGAGCGACTCGCGAATCAACTCGATGGTGATATCGCGGCCCATGAAGTGCGAGTGGGCAATGACCCGCTTCAGCGCGCCTTCCAGTTCCCGCACGTTGGAGCGGATGCGCTGGGCAATGAAGAACGCAGCGTCATGTGGCAGGTCGACCTTGGCCTGGTCGGCCTTCTTCATCAGGATCGCAACGCGGGTCTCGAGCTCCGGCGGCTCTACGGCAACGGTCAGGCCCCAGCCAAAGCGGGACTTGAGGCGCTCCTCGAGGCCTTCGATTTCCTTGGGGTAGCGGTCGCTGGTGAGAATCACCTGCTGGCCACCTTCGAGCAGGGCGTTGAAGGTGTGGAAAAACTCCTCCTGCGAACGCTCCTTGCGGGCAAAGAATTGAATGTCGTCAATCAGAAGCGCATCGACCGAGCGGTAGAAGCGCTTGAACTCGTTGATGGCATTGAGCTGCAACGCCTTGACCATGTCGGCTACGAAGCGCTCCGAGTGCAGGTACACCACCTTGGCATTCGGATTCTTCTTGAGCAGGTGGTTACCCACAGCGTGCATCAAGTGCGTCTTACCCAGGCCCACCCCGCCATAGAGGAATAACGGGTTGTAGCCATGCTTGGGGTTGTCGGCGACCTGCCAGGCTGCCGCGCGGGCCAGCTGGTTGGACTTGCCCTCGACGAAATTCTCGAAGGTGAAGGT
The DNA here is from genome assembly GCF_028682105.1 of Pseudomonas sp. 8209. Lineage (NCBI taxonomy): Bacteria > Pseudomonadati > Pseudomonadota > Gammaproteobacteria > Pseudomonadales > Pseudomonadaceae > Pseudomonas > Pseudomonas sp. 8209. The sequence continues at coordinate 371,507 of NZ_JANIAH010000006.1, read as the reverse complement.
GCGGTTCAGGTAGCTGGTGTGTTTGAGCGCACCCTCTACCTGCACAGTACGTTGTTCGGTACGGCTGCTGGGTGGAGCCACCACGGCAGTGTTCTCGCCCATCGAGTCGAAGCTGTCGCGCGAAGGTGCATCTTCGACCTGTGGCGCTGCCGGCGCAGGTGCTGGCGCTGCCGGGGCTGCCACGGCAGCGACCTGGGCAGCCTGCTGGGCCTGGGAAGCGGCGACCGAGGCGGCGAGCGGTGCGTTGGGCGCAGCACGGGGTGCCGAACTGCGTCGGCTGCCTATTAATAAGGAAAGCGCAGGGGCGATGCCGTTGCCGTGTTCGCCCAGCAGTTCGAGCAAGCGACCCAGGTACTTTTCATTGACCCAATCGAGTACGAACCGGTTAGGCGCATAGACGCGCAACTCGTCGCCTTCGGCTTCGACCTGTAGCGGACGGATCCAGGTGTTGAATTGCTGGGCAGGCAGTTCGTCGCGCAGAAGGTCCACGCACTGCTGCCAAAGTTCCACTGACACGGATATCCCCTGAGTTGAACGCCGGTGAGGCAAAAACAAGCGGCCATTGTACCGACCACCAGCGCAGTTATCCACATGCAGGTGTGTCGAGGGTGGCGATAAATCAGCAGGTTAGTGGCAAAAACGTCACTTTACCGCTGTGAATAAGCCCTGTGGATAACCATGCCTGAGCACTTTGCACAACTGGGGGTCGAAATCGGTGGATAACTGCGCTGTGGATAACAGGCCTTTTAATCCACAGCTTTTGCGCCTGCACAGCACAGCCAGAGCACCGCTTCCCGACAGGGTTTCTTTTCTCTGTACAGTACGTAGAACAAGGCCTGTAGCGTTCTATCCACAGAAAACAGCTGCCTAAGTTCTATAAGATTTACAAAAAAGCTTTAAATACCTTCTCTTCTTTTTTCTATGTTTAAGCGTCCGGCAAGGCTGTGTCCCTGTCATCCGGGGCACAGGCCTGTGGACGAGCATGCGAAGGCGCCCGGTTTTTTATCCATAAGGAAAAGCTGGTTGGAAATTGACCTATGGCGCTGCTTTCTCTAGAATCGCCGGTCTCTTAAAACGGGGGCCATTCCGGCCCGTTGTCGACGAACCAGGTAACACGCCATGAAACGTACTTTCCAACCAAGCACCATCAAGCGCGCCCGCACTCACGGTTTCCGTGCCCGTATGGCTACCAAGAACGGCCGTGCCGTACTGTCCCGCCGTCGTGCCAAAGGCCGTAAGCGTCTGGCAGTTTGATTTTTCGGCACAGGTGGTGAGTCAGGACTTCAGTCGGGAAAAACGTCTTCTGACACCCCGACACTTCAAAGCGGTCTTTGACTCTCCATCCGGCAAGGTGCCAGGCAAGAGTCTCTTGCTCCTTGCCCGCGAGAACGGCCTGGATCATCCCCGCCTGGGGCTCGTGATCGGGAAAAAGAGCGTCAAGCTCTCCGTTCAACGCAACCGCTTGAAGCGTTTGATGCGCGATTCGTTTCGTCTCCACCAGCATTTGCTGGCCGGTTGGGACATCGTGATCGTCGCGCGCAAAGGCCTGGGCGACGTAGAAAACCCAGAATTGCACCAACATTTTGGCAAGCTCTGGAAGCGCCTTGCACGCAGTCGGCCCGCTCCAGTGGTTAACAGCGAATCTGCAGGGGTAGACCGTCCAGATGCGTAAACTGGTACTCGTTCCGATCCAGTTTTACCGTTACGCCATTAGCCCTCTGATGGCCAGCCACTGTCGTTTCTATCCGACCTGTTCCACCTATGCGATTGAAGCCATCGAAACACATGGCGCATTGCGCGGTGGATGGTTGACCGCTCGTCGTCTCGGGCGTTGTCATCCGTGGAATGCCGGCGGTTATGACCCGGTTCCGCCTGCTCCCACTTCCCGTACTTCTTCTTCGATAGCCGAGTAATCATGGATATTAAACGCACGATCCTGATCGCCGCCCTGGCAATCGTGTCCTATGTCATGGTCCTCAAGTGGAACCAGGACTACGGCCAGGCTGCCCTGCCGACTCAGAATACTGCTGCCAGCACCGTCGCGCCGGGCTTGCCCGATACCCCGACCGTTGGCACATCCGGCGCCAGCGCCGATGTTCCGAGCGCCACTGCTGAAACCACCCCTGCAGAAATTGCACCGGTTGCCGTCAGCACAGACCTGATTAGGGTCAAGACCGATGTCCTCGACCTGGCTATCAACCCCAATGGCGGTGATATCGCGCAGCTGACCCTGCCGAAATATCCACGTCGCCAGGACCATCCGGAAATTCCGTTCCAGCTGTTCGATAACGGCGGCGAGCGCGTTTACCTGGCTCAGAGCGGCCTGACCGGTGCCAACGGCCCCGATGCACGTGCCGCTGGTCGCCCGCTGTATTCCGCCGAGCAGAAAAGTTATCAACTGGCCGATGGCCAGAACCAACTGGTCGTCGACCTCAAGTTCAGCGACGCGGGTGTGAACTACATCAAGCGTTTCACCCTGAACCGTGGTGAATATGACCTGAAAGTCACTCACCTGATCGACAACCAGAGCGGCAAGCCGTGGACAGGCAACCTGTTTGCACAGCTCAAGCGCGATGCCAGCTCCGATCCGTCGTCGAGCACCGCCACCGGTACCGCCACCTATCTGGGCGCCGCCCTGTGGACAAGTGCCGAGCCGTACAAGAAAGTGTCGATGAAGGACATCGACAAAGGTAGTTTGAAAGAAAATGTTACCGGCGGCTGGGTTGCCTGGTTGCAGCACTACTTCGTGACCGCCTGGATTCCCAACAAGTCGGACAACAACGTTGTTCAGACACGCAAGGACAGCCAGGGCAACTACATCATCGGGTTCACCGGTCCGGAGCTGAACGTGGCTGCCGGCGCCCAGGGCGAAACCAGCACGCTGCTGTACGCCGGTCCCAAGAGCCAGGAAAAACTCAAGGCGCTGTCCCCGGGCCTGGAGCTGACCGTCGACTACGGCATCCTGTGGTTCATTGCCCAGCCGATCTTCTGGCTGCTGCAACATATCCATGAGCTGCTCGGCAACTGGGGCTGGTCGATCATCGTCCTGACCATGCTGATCAAGCTGCTGTTCTTCCCGCTGTCCGCTGCCAGCTACAAGTCGATGGCGCGCATGCGTGCCGTGGCACCTAAACTGGCCGCGCTGAAAGAGCAACATGGCGATGACCGGCAGAAGATGTCGCAGGCCATGATGGAGCTGTACAAGAAAGAGAAGATCAACCCGCTGGGCGGCTGCCTGCCGATCCTGGTGCAGATGCCAGTCTTCCTTTCGCTCTACTGGGTATTGCTGGAAAGCGTTGAAATGCGCCAGGCCCCGTGGATGTTCTGGATTACCGACCTGTCGATCAAGGATCCGTTCTTCATCCTGCCGATCATCATGGGCGCGACCATGTTCATCCAGCAGCGCCTGAACCCGACGCCGCCGGATCCGATGCAGGCAAAGGTGATGAAGCTGATGCCGATCATCTTCACCTTCTTCTTCCTGTGGTTCCCGGCAGGTCTGGTGCTGTACTGGGTTGTGAACAACTGCCTGTCGATCGCACAGCAGTGGTACATCACCCGCAAGATCGAAGCGGCGAGCAACAAAGCCACCGCTTGACGGGTTAGCCAGCTAACCTGTGGATAAAACGCCCCCTCGTGGGGCGTTTTGCTATCTGTCGTTTTTGTCTGAGGCCTTCGCTGATGAATGCTCGTCGTGAAACCATCACTGCAATTGCCACTGCCCAGGGTCGTGGCGGTGTAGGAATCGTGCGTATTTCCGGACCGCTGGCCAGCAAGGCCGGGTTGGCCATCACCGGTCGTGAGCTCACCCCGCGGTATGCCCATTACGGTCCGTTCAAGGGCGACGATGGCCTGGTGCTGGATGAAGGCATTGCCCTGTATTTTCCCGGGCCCAACTCCTTTACCGGTGAAGATGTGCTGGAACTGCAGGGCCACGGCGGCCCGGTTGTGCTCGACATGCTGCTGCAGCGCTGCGTGGAACTGGGTTGCCGCCTGGCGCGTCCGGGCGAATTCAGCGAGCGCGCCTTTCTCAACGACAAGCTCGACCTGGCGCAGGCCGAAGCCATCGCCGACCTGATCGAGGCCAGTTCTGCACAGGCGGCGCGTAATGCGCTGCGCTCGTTGCAGGGCGAATTTTCCCGCCGTGTGGATAACCTCACCGAAAAACTGATCAGCCTGCGTATCTACGTCGAGGCGGCAATCGACTTTCCCGAAGAGGAAATCGATTTTCTTGTCGATGGCCACGTCCTGCGCATGCTCGAGGAGGTGCGCGAAAGTTTATCCACAGTGCAGCGCGAGGCGGGGCAGGGTGCGCTGTTGCGCGATGGCATGACGGTGGTGATCGCCGGGCGGCCGAATGCCGGCAAGTCCAGCCTGCTCAACGCACTGGCCGGGCGCGAGGCGGCCATCGTGACGGACATCGCCGGTACTACCCGGGATGTGCTGCGCGAACATATCCACATCGACGGCATGCCGTTGCACGTGGTGGACACCGCCGGCCTGCGCGATACAGAAGACCATGTGGAAAAGATTGGGGTGGAACGTGCCCTCAAGGCCATTGGCGAGGCCGATCGGGTACTGTTGGTGGTGGATGCCACGGCACCTGAAGCCGATGATCCGTTCGCATTGTGGCCTGAATTCCTTGAACAGCGCCCCGACCCGGCCAAGGTCACGCTGATTCGCAACAAGGCCGACCTCAGTGGCGACCCCGTGGGCCTGCAGTTGTCCGACGATGGTCACGTCACCATCACCCTCAGTGCCAAGGGCGCCGACCAGGGCCTGGAACTGCTGCGCGATCACCTCAAGGCCTGCATGGGTTACGAACAGACTGCCGAAAGCGGCTTCAGTGCCCGCCGGCGCCACCTGGACGCCCTGCGCCAGGCCAGTTCGCACCTGGACCACGGTCATGCGCAATTGACCCTGGCGGGCGCTGGAGAGCTGCTGGCCGAAGACCTGCGCCAGGCCCAGCAGTCCCTGGGCGAAATTACCGGCGCCTTCAGCTCCGATGACCTGCTGGGGCGCATCTTCTCCAGCTTCTGCATCGGCAAGTAGTCCGTTTATCCACAACGGGGCCGATCCAGGGCCTCGTTGTCGGCTGTCATCCCCCTCAATTTTTTATCTCCTGTCGAGAATTCTGGAACGCTCCGGGGCTTTCGCGTGCCTGTCTTACTCACAAACCGCAGAATAAGCCCTGTGGAAAACCCCGCCTCAGCTCGGTTGATAACCCGGCCTCAAGGCTGGAGATAACTCACCCTGTTGATAAGTGGGTGTTTCATCCACAGGCTTAAGGCGCTTATCCAGACCCCTCATGGCCACTAGACCACAGCCTTTTGAACCTCTGTACATAAGGTGGAATAAGGGCTGTAGAGGTTTATCCACAGAAAGGTTCCTCACTAAGAATAAACATAAAAACAAAGCTTTAATAAATTTCTCTCTCTTTATTTCTATTGTCAGCCACTCATCCACAGGCTGGTTAAATTTTGTTCAAGCGGTTCCTAGAAGGGGGGTAAGTCCCTATACTTGTGCGTTATTCCTATCTATTCCCGAAACAGGCACGAGGTGCGTGGTGGATTTCCCTTCCCGTTTTGAAGTGATCGTCATCGGCGGCGGCCATGCCGGAACCGAGGCTGCGCTTGCGTCTGCACGCATGGGTGTGAAAACCCTGCTGCTGACCCACAACGTGGAAACCCTCGGGCACATGAGCTGCAACCCGGCCATTGGCGGTATTGGCAAGAGCCATCTGGTCAAGGAGATCGATGCGCTGGGCGGTGTCATGGCCCTGGCTACCGACAAGAGCGGTATCCAATTCCGCGTTTTGAACAACCGCAAAGGCCCGGCGGTGCGTGCAACCCGCGCCCAGGCCGACCGCGCCATCTACAAGGCCGTGGTACGCGAGATTCTCGAAAACCAGCCCAACCTGTGGATATTCCAGCAGGCCTGTGACGACCTGATCGTCGAGCAGGACCAGGTACGCGGCGTCGTCACGCAGATGGGTCTGCGTTTCCATGCCGATTCTGTGGTGCTGACCACGGGTACCTTCCTCAGCGGACTTATCCACATCGGTCTGCAGAATTATTCCGGTGGGCGTGCCGGCGATCCGCCGGCCATCGCTCTGGCGCACCGCATGCGTGAGCTGTCGCTGCGCATGGGTCGCCTGAAAACCGGCACGCCGCCGCGTATCGACGGGCGTTCGGTGGATTTCTCGGTGATGACCGAACAGGCCGGTGACACCCCGATACCGGTGATGTCGTTCATGGGCGACAAGGCCATGCACCCGCGTCAGGTCAGTTGCTGGATTACCCACACCAACGAACGCACTCACGAGATCATTGCTTCCAACCTCGATCGTTCGCCGATGTACTCCGGCGTGATCGAGGGCATCGGCCCGCGTTACTGCCCGTCGATCGAAGACAAGATCCACCGGTTTGCCGACAAGCAGAGCCACCAGGTATTCATCGAGCCAGAAGGGCTCAATACCCACGAGCTGTACCCGAACGGGATATCCACATCCCTGCCGTTCGACGTGCAGCTGCAGTTGGTGCGTTCGATCCGCGGCATGGAAAACGCGCACATCGTGCGCCCGGGCTATGCCATCGAATACGACTACTTCGACCCGCGTGACCTGAAGTACAGCCTGGAAACCAAGGCCATCGGCGGGTTGTTCTTTGCCGGCCAGATCAACGGCACCACCGGTTACGAAGAGGCCGGCGCGCAGGGGCTGCTGGCTGGTGCCAACGCCGCGCTGCGTGCACAGGGCCGCGAAAGCTGGTGCCCGCGCCGCGACGAGGCGTACATCGGGGTGTTGGTCGACGACCTGATCACCCTGGGTACCCAGGAGCCGTACCGCATGTTCACCTCGCGGGCCGAGTACCGCCTGATTCTGCGTGAAGACAACGCCGACCTGCGTCTGACCGAAAAAGGCCGTGAACTGGGCCTGGTCGACGATGCACGCTGGGCCGCGTACAGCGCCAAGCGCGAAAGCATCGAGCGCGAGGAGCAACGCCTGAAGTCCACCTGGGTTCAGCCCAATACCGCGATGGGCCAGGCGATTGTGGATAAGTTCGGCACGCCGCTCAGCCATGAATACAACCTGCTCAACCTGCTGACCCGCCCGGAAATCGACTATGCCGGGTTGGTGGAAGTGACCGGCGGTGGAGAAATCGACCCTCAGGTGGCCGAACAGGTCGAGATCAAGACCAAATACGCTGGTTACATCGACCGGCAACAGGAAGAAATCGCTCGCCTGCGGGCAAGCGAAGACACCCGCCTGCCCGAGGATATCGACTACGCTGGTATTTCCGGGTTGTCCAAGGAGATTCAGGGTAAGCTCAGCCAGGCCCGCCCAGAGACACTCGGCCAGGCCTCGCGCGTTCCCGGCGTGACCCCGGCGGCTATTTCCCTGTTGCTGATTCACCTGAAAAAACGCGGCGCAGGCCGCGAGTTGGAGCAAAGCGCTTGAGTTCTATGGTCACCCCTCAACACGCCCAGGAGTTGTCCACAGGTGCCCGCCAGCTTGGTGTCGAGCTGAGCGAGGCCCAGCACGCGCAACTGCTGGCTTATCTGGCGCTGCTGATCAAGTGGAACAAGGCTTACAACCTGACTGCAGTGCGCAATCCCGACGAAATGGTGTCCCGCCACCTGCTGGACAGCCTGAGCGTCATGCCGTTTATCCACAGCGACAGCGAGCGCTGGCTCGACGTCGGTAGCGGCGGCGGCATGCCGGGCATTCCCCTGGCTATCCTGCATCCGCACAAGCAGGTCACGGTGCTGGACAGCAACGGCAAGAAAACCCGCTTCCTCACCCAGGTGAAACTGGAGCTGAAGCTGGATAACCTGCAAGTTATCCACAGCCGGGTCGAGGCGTTCCAGCCGGAACAGCCTTTCTCCGGAATTGTTTCTCGTGCTTTCAGCAGCATGGAGAACTTCACCAATTGGACGCGCCACCTTGGCGACGCCCAGACGCAGTGGCTGGCAATGAAAGGGCTGCATCCGGCTGATGAGCTGGTAGCATTGCCGGCAGATTTCAAAGTGGATAGCGAGCAGGCCTTGACCGTTCCGGGTTGCCAAGGCCAGCGCCATCTGCTGATACTGCGCCGCACGGCATGACTGGGAACACAAGCAAGAATGGCTAAGGTATTCGCGATCGCGAACCAGAAAGGTGGTGTGGGCAAGACCACCACCTGCATCAATCTCGCTGCATCGCTGGTGGCTACCAAGCGCCGCGTGCTGCTGATTGACCTCGATCCACAGGGCAACGCCACCATGGGTAGCGGTGTGGATAAACACGTCCTTGAACATTCGGTCTATGACCTGCTGATCGGCGAGTGCGACCTGGCTCAGGCCATGCACGTGTCCGAACACGGTGGTTATCAACTGCTGCCGGCCAACCGCGACCTCACTGCGGCCGAAGTGGTTCTGCTCGAAATGCAGATGAAGGAGAGCCGGCTGCGCACAGCGCTGGCGCCGATCCGCGAGAGTTACGACTACATCCTGATCGACTGCCCGCCGTCGCTGTCGATGCTGACGCTCAATGCCCTGGTGGCCGCCGATGGCGTGATCATTCCGATGCAATGTGAATACTTTGCCTTGGAAGGCTTGAGCGACCTTGTGGATAACATCAAGCGCATCGCTGCCAAGCTCAATCCGCAGCTCAAGATCGAAGGCCTGTTGCGCACCATGTACGACCCGCGCCTGAGCCTGATCAACGACGTGTCCGCGCAGCTCAAGGAACACTTCGGCGAGCAGCTCTACGATACGGTGATCCCGCGCAACATCCGCCTGGCCGAGGCCCCGAGCTTCGGTATGCCGGCCCTGGCCTACGACAAGCAGTCCCGTGGTGCCCTGGCCTATCTGGCCCTGGCCGGTGAACTGGTACGCCGTCAACGCCGTCAAACCCGCACTGCCGCACAGGCAACTTAAGGAATCCGCATGGCCGTTAAGAAACGAGGTCTCGGACGTGGGTTGGATGCACTGCTCAGTGGTCCTACCGTCAGCGCGCTCGAAGAGCAGGCTGTCAAGGTCGACCAGAAAGAACTGCAACACCTGCCGCTGGACCTGATCCAGCGCGGCAAATACCAGCCCCGTCGGGACATGGACCCGCAGGCCCTTGAAGAACTGGCGCACTCGATCAAGAGCCAGGGCGTGATGCAGCCGATCGTGGTCCGCCCGATCGGCGACGACCGCTTCGAGATCATCGCCGGCGAACGCCGCTGGCGCGCCAGCCAACAGGCCGGCATGGAGACCATCCCGGCGATGGTGCGCGATGTGCCGGATGAAACCGCCATCGCCATGGCGCTGATCGAGAACATCCAGCGCGAAGACCTCAACCCGGTGGAAGAGGCCATCGCGCTGCAGCGCCTGCAGCAGGAGTTCCAGCTGACCCAGCAACAGGTCGCGGATGCTGTGGGCAAGTCGCGGGTGACCGTGGCCAACCTGCTGCGCCTGATCTCGCTGCCGGAAGTCATCAAGACCATGCTGTCCCACGGCGACCTGGAGATGGGTCATGCCCGTGCGCTGCTCGGTTTGCCTGAAGAACAGCAGGTCGACGGGGCGCGACACGTTGTCGCACGAGGCCTGACCGTACGCCAGACCGAAGCCCTGGTTCGCCAGTGGCTCAGCGGCAAGCCCGAGCCGGTGGAACCGGCCAAGCCCGATCCGGACATCACCCGCCTTGAACAGCGTCTGGCAGAGCGGCTGGGCTCGGCGGTACAGATCCGTCACGGCAACAAGGGCAAAGGCCAGTTGGTGATCCGTTACAACTCCCTGGACGAGTTGCAGGGCGTGCTTGCTCACATCCGCTGAAACAATTCGCTTTGTAGCGCGCAGTCGGAAATCACTACCCAGCAGTTGAATAGGGGTCCAAGCGCCCCTATACTCTGCGCGCATTTTGTCGGCACAAATTATGCCAAGTCATTACTGACTGGTTGGTCGACTTTCGAGGAGCAGTTGTGATGGAGACCCGCACGCCAAACCGCTTGCCTTTCCATCGCTGGGCGGTTTTTCCGGTACTGTTCGCTCAATTTGTCGTGTTGCTGCTGGCATCGTTGGGGGTGTGGCAGTGGCATGGGGTGGTCAGCGGCTATTCGGCACTCTGCGGAGGACTGATCGCCTGGCTGCCGAATCTGTACTTTGCCTACAAGGCGTTCCGTTACACCGGCGCCAGGGCAGCGCAGGCCATCGTCAAGTCGTTCTACGCTGGCGAGGCAGGCAAATTGATTTTGACGGCAGTGCTGTTCGCATTGACGTTCGCAGGAGTGAAGCCATTGGCGCCATTAGCAGTATTCGGCGTCTTCTTGCTGACCCAGTTGGTCAGCTGGTTCGCGCCCCTGCTGATAAAAACGAGACTTTCGAGACCTTAGGGCGTTTGAGGCAAACATGGCAGCAGAAACCGCTTCGGGCTATATCCAGCACCACTTGCAGAACTTGACCTTCGGGCAATTACCAGACGGCGGTTGGGGCTTTGCCCATTCCGCAGCAGAAGCCAAGGCAATGGGCTTCTGGGCGTTCCACGTGGACACCCTGGGTTGGTCCGTTGCGCTGGGTCTGATCTTCATCCTCCTGTTCCGCATGGCGGCGAAAAAAGCGACTTCCGGTCAACCCGGCGGCCTGCAGAACTTCGTCGAGGTGATGGTCGAATTCGTCAACGGCAGCGTCAAGGATTCGTTCCACGGCCGCAGCCCGGTCATCGCACCGCTGGCCCTGACCATCTTCGTGTGGGTGTTCCTGATGAACGCCGTCGACCTGATCCCGGTCGACTGGATCCCGCAACTGGCGATGCTGATCTCCGGTGATCCGCACATCCCGTTCCGTGCCGTATCCACCACCGACCCGAACGCCACCATCGCGATGGCCTTCTGCGTGTTCGCGCTGATCATCTTCTACAGCATCAAGGTCAAGGGCATCGGCGGCTTCATCGGCGAGCTGACCCTGCACCCGTTCGGCAGCAAGAACATCTTCGTCCAGATCCTGCTGATCCCGGTCAACTTCCTGCTGGAATTCGTGACCCTGATCGCCAAGCCGATCTCGCTGGCCCTGCGTCTGTTCGGCAACATGTATGCCGGCGAGCTGGTGTTCATCCTGATCGCCGTGATGTTCGGTGCCGGTCTGCTGTGGCTGAGCGGCCTGGGCGTGGTGCTGCAATGGGCGTGGGCTGTGTTCCACATCCTGATCATCACCCTGCAAGCGTTCATCTTCATGATGCTTACCATCGTCTACCTGTCGATGGCTCACGAAGATAACCATTAAGACCGCCTGGCGTGTCTGAGGCCTCTCCGCCGGGGTGGGGGGAGGTCGAAAAAGTCCGCAAGGGCAGCTGTACCAAACGATTTTGTTTTACCGCTTCAAACTAAAAAACCTAACCAATACGACGTAAAAGTCGGGAGGAAAGATGGAAACTGTAGTTGGTCTTACCGCTATCGCTGTTGCTCTGCTGATCGGCCTGGGTGCCCTGGGTACCGCCATTGGTTTCGGCCTGCTGGGCGGCAAGTTCCTGGAAGGCGCTGCTCGCCAGCCAGAAATGGTTCCGATGCTGCAAGTCAAAATGTTCATCGTCGCCGGTCTGCTCGACGCCGTGACCATGATCGGTGTTGGTATCGCTCTGTTCTTCACCTTCGCTAATCCCTTCGTTGGTCAAATCGCTGGCTAATCACTCGAATTTTCGAGTGGATTGGTGTGATGGACTTAGAACGAGCGAGGTGTTGGCGTGAACATTAATGCAACCCTGATTGGCCAGTCCGTTGCGTTCTTCATTTTTGTACTGTTTTGCATGAAGTTCGTGTGGCCTCCGGTCATCGCGGCTTTGCAAGAACGTCAGAAGAAGATCGCGGAAGGACTGGACGCTGCCAACCGAGCAGCTCGCGACCTGGAGCTGGCCCAAGATAAAGCGGGTCAGCAACTGCGCGAAGCTAAAGCTCAGGCAGCCGAAATCATTGAGCAAGCCAAGAAACGCGGTAACCAGATCGTCGAGGAAGCCCGTGACCAGGCTCGCGTCGAAGCTGACCGTGTGAAGGCCCAGGCTCAAGCCGAGATCGAACAGGAACTGAACGGTGTCAAAGACGCGCTGCGCGCCCAAGTGGGTAGCCTGGCCGTCAACGGTGCTGAAAAGATCCTTGGCGCCACAATCGATCAAAACGCGCATGCGGAGCTGGTTAATAAACTGGCCGCTGAAATTTAAGCGAGGGCGATCATGGCAGAACTGACCACGTTGGCCCGACCTTACGCTAAGGCGGCCTTTGAGCACGCCCAGGCCCATCAGCAACTGGCCAATTGGTCAGCCATGCTCGGCCTGGCTGCTGCAGTGTCTCAAGACGACACAATGCAGCGCCTGCTCAAGGCCCCGCGACTGACGAGCGCAGAAAAGGCCGCCGCGTTTATTGACGTGTGCGGTGACAAGTTCGATGCACAGGCACAGAATTTCATTCATGTTGCCGCGGAAAACGAACGTCTCCTGCTGTTGCCGGAGATTTCGGTTCTGTTCGATCTGTACAAGGCCGAACAAGAGAAATCCGTGGACGTGGAAGTCACCAGTGCTTTTGCGTTGAACCAAGAACAGCAAGACAAACTCGCCAAGGTTCTCAGTGCACGACTCAGCCGGGAAGTGCGCCTGCACGCGACGGAGGATGCCAGCCTGATCGGTGGTGTCGTAATCCGCGCCGGCGACCTGGTTATCGATGGCTCAGTACGCGGCAAAATCGCGAAACTGGCCGAAGCATTGAAATCTTGAGTTTGAAGGGGCAGCAGAGCAATGCAGCAACTCAATCCTTCCGAAATTAGTGAAATCATCAAGGGCCGCATCGAGAAACTCGATGTAGCCTCCCAAGCCCGCAACGAAGGTACTGTCGTCAGCGTTTCTGACGGTATCGTGCGGATTCACGGTCTGGCCGACGCTATGTACGGCGAAATGATCGAGTTTCCGGGCGGCGTGTTCGGTATGGCCCTCAACCTGGAGCAAGACTCCGTTGGTGCGGTAGTACTGGGCGCGTACGACACCCTCGCTGAAGGCATGAGCGCCAAGTGCACCGGCCGCATCCTCGAAGTTCCGGTTGGTAAGGAACTGCTGGGTCGCGTCGTCGACGCACTGGGTAACCCAATCGATGGCAAAGGTCCGCTGAACAACACCGAGACCGACGCTGTTGAAAAGGTTGCACCGGGCGTTATCTGGCGTAAATCGGTAGACCAGCCTGTACAGACTGGCTACAAATCGGTTGACGCCATGATCCCTGTCGGCCGTGGCCAGCGTGAGCTGATCATCGGTGACCGTCAGATCGGCAAGACCGCCATGGCCATCGACGCCATCATCAACCAGAAAGACTCCGGTATTTTCTGTGTGTATGTTGCTGTCGGCCAGAAGCGTTCGACCGTTGCCAACATCGTTCGCAAGCTGGAAGAAAACGGCGCCCTGGCCAACACCATCGTGGTGGTTGCCAGTGCTTCGGAATCCGCCGCACTGCAATTCCTGGCGCCATACGCCGGTTGCACCATGGGCGAGTTCTTCCGTGACCGCGGCGAAGACGCACTGATCGTCTACGATGACCTGTCCAAGCAGGCTGTTGCCTACCGTCAGATCTCCCTGCTGCTGCGCCGTCCACCAGGACGCGAAGCATACCCAGGTGACGTGTTCTATCTCCACTCCCGCCTCCTGGAGCGTGCATCGCGCGTTTCCGAAGAGTACGTAGAGAAGTTCACCAACGGTGCCGTAACTGGCAAGACCGGCTCGCTGACCGCACTGCCGATCATCGAAACCCAGGCTGGCGACGTTTCCGCGTTCGTTCCGACCAACGTGATCTCGATCACCGACGGTCAGATCTTCCTGGAATCGGCCATGTTCAACTCGGGCATCCGTCCTGCAGTGAACGCCGGTGTTTCGGTATCCCGTGTAGGTGGTGCCGCTCAGACCAAGATCATCAAGAAGCTCTCCGGTGGTATCCGTACCGCTCTGGCTCAGTACCGTGAACTGGCGGCATTCGCCCAGTTCGCTTCTGACCTGGACGAAGCCACCCGCAAGCAACTCGAGCACGGTCAACGTGTTACCGAGCTGATGAAGCAGAAGCAATACGCTCCAATGTCCATCGCGGACATGGCGCTGTCGCTGTATGCCGCTGAGCGTGGGTTCCTGACCGACGTCGAAATCACCAAGATCGGCAGCTTCGAACAAGCGCTGATCGCTTTCTTCAACCGTGATCACGCCGAACTGATGGCGAAGATCAACGTGAAGGGTGACTTCAACGACGAAATCGACGCTGGCATCAAAGCCGGTATCGAGAAGTTCAAGGCCACCCAAACCTGGTAAGCCGCAGCGGGGGCTTTGCAGCCCCCGCTTGCTAACCTGATAGGTGTTACATGGCAGGCGCAAAAGAGATTCGCAGTAAGATTGCGAGCATCAAAAGCACGCAAAAAATTACCAGCGCCATGGAAAAAGTGGCGGTCAGCAAGATGCGCAAGGCTCAAATGCGCATGGCTGCTAGCCGTCCCTATGCGGAGCGTATCCGCCAGGTGATTGGTCATCTGGCCAACGCCAACCCGGAATACCGCCACCCCTTCATGATCGAACGCCCTGTCAAGCGCGCCGGTTATGTGGTTGTGAGCAGTGACCGTGGTCTGTGCGGTGGCTTGAACACCAACCTGTTCAAGGCCCTGGTCAAGGACATGGCAGCCAACCGCGAGCAAGGGGTCGAAATCGACCTGTGCGTGGTGGGCAGCAAAGGTGCGGCGTTTTTCCGCAGCTACGGCGGTAACGTCGTTGCAGCGATCAGCCACCTGGGCGAAGAGCCGTCGATCAATGATCTGATCGGCAGCGTCAAGGTCATGCTGGACGCTTACCTGGATGGTCGTATCGATCGTCTGTCCGTGGTATCGAACAAGTTCATCAATACCATGACGCAAGCCCCAACGGTCGAGCAGTTGATTCCGTTGGTTGCAACCCCGGATCAAGAACTCAAGCACCACTGGGACTACCTCTACGAACCTGACGCCAAGGAGCTGCTGGACGGCCTGATGGTGCGTTACGTGGAGTCGCAGGTCTACCAGGCGGTGGTCGAGAACAACGCGGCCGAACAAGCTGCGCGGATGATCGCAATGAAGAACGCCACCGACAACGCCGGCGACCTGATCAGCGAATTGCAGCTGATCTACAACAAGGCGCGTCAGGCTGCGATCACCCAAGAGATCTCGGAAATCGTCGGCGGCGCTGCCGCGGTTTAACGGTTCAAATATTCAGAGGATCCAGCTATGAGTAGCGGACGTATCGTTCAAATCATCGGCGCCGTCATCGACGTGGAATTCCCACGTGACAGCGTGCCGAGCGTGTACAACGCACTGAAAGTACAAGGCGCGGAAACCACCCTGGAAGTTCAGCAGCAGCTGGGCGACGGCGTGGTCCGTACCATTGCGATGGGCTCGACCGAAGGCTTGAAGCGCGGTCTGGACGTCGTCGACAGCGGCGCAGCCATCTCCGTACCGGTCGGTAAAGCGACCCTGGGCCGGATCATGGACGTGCTGGGCAACCCGATCGACGAAGCTGGTCCGATCGGTGAAGAAGAGCGCTGGGGCATTCACCGCGAAGCACCTTCGTTCGCTGACCAGGCAGGCGGCAACGACCTGCTGGAAACCGGCATCAAGGTTATCGACCTGGTCTGCCCGTTTGCCAAAGGCGGTAAAGTTGGTCTGTTCGGTGGTGCCGGTGTAGGCAAGACCGTAAACATGATGGAGCTGATCCGTAACATCGCCATCGAGCACAGCGGTTATTCCGTGTTCGCCGGTGTGGGTGAGCGTACTCGTGAGGGTAACGACTTCTACCACGAGATGAAGGACTCCAACGTTCTCGACAAGGTAGCGCTGGTCTACGGTCAGATGAACGAGCCACCAGGAAACCGTCTGCGCGTAGCGCTGACCGGCCTGACCATGGCCGAGAAGTTCCGTGACGAAGGTAACGACGTTCTGCTGTTCGTCGACAACATCTATCGTTACACCCTGGCCGGTACCGAAGTATCCGCACTGCTGGGCCGTATGCCTTCGGCGGTAGGTTACCAGCCGACCCTGGCTGAAGAGATGGGCGTTCTGCAAGAACGTATCACTTCGACCAAGGAAGGTTCGATCACCTCGATCCAGGCCGTATACGTACCTGCGGACGACCTGACCGACCCGTCGCCAGCCACCACCTTCGCCCACTTGGACGCCACCGTCGTACTGTCCCGTGACATCGCCTCCCTGGGTATCTACCCAGCGGTCGATCCACTGGACTCGACTTCGCGCCAGCTGGACCCCAACGTGATCGGCAACGAGCACTACGAAACCGCTCGCGGCGTTCAGTACGTGCTGCAGCGCTACAAAGAGCTGAAGGACATCATTGCGATCCTGGGCATGGACGAACTGTCCGAGACCGACAAGCAACTGGTTTCCCGTGCTCGTAAGATCCAGCGCTTCCTGTCCCAGCCGTTCTTCGTGGCTGAAGTCTTCACCGGTTCTCCAGGCAAATACGTTTCCCTGAAAGACACCATTGCTGGCTTCAAAGGCATCCTCAACGGTGACTACGACCACCTGCCAGAACAAGCGTTCTACATGGTCGGCGGCATCGAAGAAGCAGTCGAGAAAGCCAAGAAACTGTAATCCCGGCGCCCCGCGAGGGGCGCTAATCAGGTTGAGGCAAGCAGATGGCTATGACAGTCCATTGCGATATCGTCAGCGCGGAAGGAGAGATCTTCTCCGGCCTGGTCGAGATGGTGATTGCGCACGGCAACCTGGGTGATCTTGGTATCGCTCCAGGCCACGCCCCGCTGATCACTAATCTGAAGCCTGGTCCGATCACGCTGACCAAGCAGGGTGGCGCCCAAGAGGTGTTCTACATCTCTGGTGGTTTCCTCGAGGTCCAGCCGAACATGGTCAAGGTGCTTGCCGATACCGTGCAACGTGCTGCCGACCTGGACGAAGCTCAGGCCCAGGAAGCCCTCAAGGCTGCCGAGAACGCCCTGAACGCCAAAGGCGCGGAGTTCGACTACGGCGCCGCTGCCG
The DNA here is from genome assembly GCF_028682105.1 of Pseudomonas sp. 8209. NCBI lineage: Bacteria > Pseudomonadati > Pseudomonadota > Gammaproteobacteria > Pseudomonadales > Pseudomonadaceae > Pseudomonas > Pseudomonas sp. 8209. Next base: position 354,503 of record NZ_JANIAH010000006.1, on the reverse strand, counting down.
CACGTCTGGCCGAAGCCGCAGCTCAGCTGCGCACCGTCCAGCAGTTGCGCAAGGGAAGGTAATTCGGCCTACAGGCTGATTGCTTTCGCCGCGATTGAGTTAAAGGGTAGCCTCGGCTACCCTTTTTCTTTTTCTGCATATCTCATTTCGGTCATTCATCGACCTCTCCCCGGATTTGGTAGCCAGTCAATGTCTCTCGATATCGTTATTCTCGCGGCAGGCCAGGGCACACGCATGCGCTCGGCCGTGCCCAAGGTACTGCACCCGGTCGCCGGCAACTCGATGCTTGGCCATGTTATCCACAGCGCCCGCCAGCTCGAGCCCCAGGGTATTCACGTGGTGATCGGACATGGTGCCGAGCTGGTTCGCGAGCGACTGGCTGCCGATGACCTGAATTTCGTGTTGCAGGACAAACAGCTGGGCACAGGCCACGCCGTGGCCCAGGCCTTGCCGGCGCTCAGTGCCGACACCGTGCTGATCCTCTACGGCGATGTACCGCTGATCGAGGTGGACACCCTGCAGCGTTTGCTGGCCAGGGTAAACCCGCAGCAACTGGGCCTGCTCACTGTGACCCTGGCCGACCCGACCGGCTACGGCCGTATCGTGCGCGACGACCAGGGCCAGGTGGCTGCCATTGTCGAGCACAAGGATGCCAGCGACGCACAGAAGGCGATCAATGAAGGCAACACCGGCATCCTTGCCGTACCGGGGGCTCGGTTGGCCGAGTGGCTGGGCCGCCTGTCGAACCACAACGCACAGGGTGAGTACTACCTGACCGACGTGATCGCCATGGCAGTGGCCGACGGCCTGGTGGTGGCCACCGAGCAGCCGCTGGACCCGATGGAAGTGCAGGGCGCCAACGACCGTCGTCAGTTGGCCGAACTGGAGCGTCATTATCAATTGCGCGAAGGTTGTCGCCTGATGGCCCAGGGCGTGACCCTGCGTGACCCGGCGCGTTTCGACGTGCGCGGCGAAGTCATCGTGGGGCGTGACGTGCTCATCGACGTCAACGTTATCCTCGAAGGCCGCGTGGTGATCGAGGATGACGTGGTCATCGGCCCGAACTGCGTGATCAAGAACAGTACCCTGCGCAAGGGCGCAGTGGTCAAGGCCAACAGCCACCTCGAAGGTGCCGTGCTGGGCGAGGGCAGCGATGCCGGTCCGTTCGCGCGGCTGCGCCCGGGCAGCGTGCTGGATGCCCGTGCGCATGTGGGTAACTTTGTCGAACTGAAGAATGCCCACCTGGGTGAAGGTGCCAAAGCAGGCCACCTGACCTACCTGGGTGATGCCGAGGTGGGGGCGCGCACCAATATCGGTGCTGGCACCATCACCTGCAACTACGACGGTGCCAACAAGTTCCGTACCGTACTGGGCGAGGATGTCTTCATCGGTTCCAACAACTCGCTGGTGGCGCCTGTGGATATCCTCGATGGGGCCACCACTGCTGCGGGGTCCACCATCACCCAGACGGTCGAGGCTGGCCAGTTGGGCGTGGCCCGCGGTCGTCAGCGCAACATCGATGGCTGGAAACGGCCAGAGAAGATCAAGAAGAGCTGAGTTGTCCACAGCTCTGAAAAAGCCGACCTCATTGTGCATAAGTCGGCTTTTTTTTGCCTGGCATTCGAGTGTGGATAACCTGACCCCAGCAGCGCCTTATCCACAGAAATAGTTTCATTGCCTGCTTGACCAAATGAAAGCTTTAGGTTTTGATTGGCGTCATTATCTTTCGAATCGAAACTTAACTTCCCATGTCGAAACGAAACACACCTCAACGCCGCCACAACATCCTGGCCTTGCTGCATGAGCAGGGCGAGGTGAGTGTGGATGCACTGGCCAAGCGTTTCGAAACCTCCGAAGTCACCATTCGCAAGGACCTCGCCGCGTTGGAGGCCAACGGCCTGCTGCTGCGCCGCTACGGTGGCGCGGTGACCCTGCCTCAGGAACTGTTCGCCGACCAGGGCCAGCGCGTCTCTCTCTACAAACAGGCCATCGCTCGTGCCGCCGTGGCGCGGATTCGCGAGCATGCGCGCATCATCATCGACAGCGGCAGCACCACGGCTTCGATGATCCCCGAACTGGGTCAGCAACCGGGGCTGGTGGTGATGACCAACTCGCTGAACGTGGCCCGTGCCTTGAGCGAACTGGAACACGAACCGGTACTGCTGATGACCGGCGGCACCTGGGACCCGCATTCCGAATCGTTCCAGGGCCAGGTTGCCGAGCAGGTACTACGCTCCTACGATTTCGACCAGCTGTTCATTGGTGCCGATGGTATCGACCTGGTGCGCGGCACCACCACCTTCAACGAATTGCTGGGGTTGAGCCGGGTGATGGCCGAGGTGGCCCGCGAAGTGATCGTGATGGTCGAGTCGGACAAGGTCGGGCGCAAGATTCCCAACCTGGAGCTGCCCTGGGCCAGCGTGAATACCCTGATTACCGACGAACGCCTGCCCCAGGAGGCACGCGATCAAATTCAAGCCCGCGGCATCAACCTCATCTGTGCCGCTATCAGCTAGGAGCAACATCTATGTGTGGAATCGTGGGCGCCGTCGCCGAACGCAACATCACCACCATCCTGATCGAAGGCCTCAAGCGCCTGGAATACCGCGGCTATGACAGTGCCGGCCTGGCTGTCTTCACCCAGCAGGGCCACCTTGAACGCCGTCGTCGCATCGGCAAGGTCAGCGAGCTGGAAGCGGCCGTTGCCGCCGAGCCGCTGGTCGGCAACCTGGGTATCGCCCACACCCGCTGGGCGACCCATGGCGCGCCAACCGAAGGCAATGCACACCCGCATTTCTCCGGCCACGACCTGGCGGTGGTGCACAACGGCATCATCGAGAACCACGATGTGCTGCGTGAACAGCTCAAGGGCCTGGGCTACGTATTCACCTCGCAGACCGACACCGAAGTGATCGTGCACCTGCTGCACCACACCCTCAAAAGCCTGCCGGACCTGGCCGACGCCCTCAAGGCGACCGTCAAGCAACTGCATGGCGCCTATGGCCTGGCGGTGATCAGCGCCAGCCAACCAGACCGCCTGCTGGCCGCCCGCAGCGGCAGCCCGCTGGTGATCGGCCTGGGCCACGGCGAGAACTTCCTGGCCTCCGACCAGCTGGCTCTGCGCCAGGTCACCGACCGCTTCATGTACCTGGAGGAGGGCGACATCGCCGAGATTCGCCGCGACCAGATCACCATCTGGGCCGTCGATGGCCAGCTGGTGCAGCGCGAGGCGGTGCAGTACCACGAAGGTGCGGAGGCGGCCGACAAGGGCCATTACCGCCACTTCATGCTCAAGGAAATCCACGAGCAGCCCACTGTGGTGCAGCGAACCCTGGAAGACCGCCTGGGTTCGGATCACGTGTTGGTGCAGGCTTTCGGCCCCAAGGCGGCCGAGCTGTTCCCCAAGGTGCGCAATGTACAGATCGTGGCCTGTGGCACCAGCTACCACGCGGGCATGGTTGCGCGTTACTGGCTCGAAGAACTGGCCGGCATTCCGTGCCAGGTCGAAGTGGCCAGTGAATTCCGCTACCGCAAGGTGGTGGTGCAGCCCGACACCCTGTTCGTGTCGATTTCCCAGTCGGGCGAAACTGCCGACACCCTGGCGGCGCTGCGCAATGCCAAGGAGCTGGGCTTCCTTGCCAGCCTGGCCATCTGCAACGTCGGCATCAGCTCGCTGGTGCGTGAATCGGACCTGACCCTGCTGACCCGTGCCGGCCCGGAAATCGGCGTGGCCTCGACCAAGGCGTTCACCACCCAGCTGGTGTCGCTGATGTTGCTGACCCTGTCGCTGGGGCGCGTGCGTGGCACCTTGCCGGCTGGCGTCGAAGCCGAACTGGTCGAGCAACTGCGTCGTCTGCCGGTACGCCTGGGCGAAGCGCTGGCGATGGACGCCACCATCGAGAAGACGTCCGAGCTGTTCGCCGACAAGCATCACACCCTGTTCCTGGGCCGTGGCGCGCAGTTCCCGGTGGCGATGGAAGGGGCGCTCAAGCTCAAGGAAATCTCCTACATCCACGCCGAAGCCTACCCGGCTGGCGAGCTCAAGCACGGCCCGCTGGCGCTGGTGGATGCCGACATGCCGGTCGTTACCGTGGCACCGAACAACGAGCTGCTGGAGAAGCTCAAGTCCAACCTGCAGGAAGTGCGCGCCCGTGGCGGCGAGCTGATCGTGTTCGCCGACGAGAAGGCTGGCATGAGCAATGGCGAGGGCACCCATGTGATCGCCATGCCGCACATCATCGATGCGCTGGCACCGATCCTGTACACCATCCCGCTGCAATTGCTGTCGTACTACGTGGCCGTGCTCAAGGGCACCGACGTCGACCAGCCCCGCAACCTGGCCAAGTCGGTGACGGTGGAGTAAGGGGCCGGTCAGGCCCAGGCACTGATCGTAAAGATTAAAGTCTGTCTCGCTTGGAGCCCGTTGGTCTCCAAGCGACCAGCTTCTTCCCCGGCCCTCAGTGCCTGATGATGTCTTAGGTGTCCCCCTTTGCTGCTTACAATTCAACCGAACGAATGCCTACGTTTATAGAAAGGCATTTTTTCCTGGATGCACGGTCCGCTGAATCGATCATGCTCCAAAAAATTTCCAGGTACTACATGCGGGGATCGTCCATTCAGCTCATCGCTGAGGTACTTGGACAGGGTGACTCATACGGCTTCAATCGTCTGCTCCACCACCATACAAGCTATTCGCAAATAGCAGTTTTTCCAGATTCGAGTCAACAAAGCTACACTAGATCTAGTTATCAGACGTCTTCAACAAGATTTATCACCGAGCATCAGCTCCCCCGAATTTGCATTGACTGCGTAAAAGAGGACATTAACTCGCTTGGGTTCCCGTATTGAAGGCGCGACCACAGATACGTAAAGGTATGTGCGAAGCACAACACGGTACTTATTAGAGAGTGTCCGATATGCTCAAAGGCTTTCCACGGTTCTGGATATGGTCACGATCTACTTTGGAAAGGGTGTGAAGGTCGCCATATCTACCAATGTAAGTCGAAAAAATTATGATAATTGGAAGTTATCATTTGCAAAGATTTTTGCTGAAATTGGAGAGTCGAGCTTAGTAGTTGATTTGGAGTATGTTCAAGTGCATATAGCGAACGAGGCCGAAATACTTCACTCAGCGGGAAATATCTCTGAGGACACACTAAAACTAATTAAAAACGTACTTGGCCGCTTTGCAGGGATTACCGATACACGCTTCAGTTATCGACCTGATAGTAAGTACAGCCACGAAATGATTTACGTCATAGCAACGGTGTATGGGAGCTTCGCAGGCCTGCTGGAGAGTGTGCGCAAGGCAGGTGGCCCGCTGCGGATGGTAGATGATCTAATGCGCGTCGATCCTGAGCGAACTAAACATCACTCTTATCTTTATCATCAAAAAACTCACTGAACGCATCCATTAAATCATCATGAGTCGGTTTCCCTAGGCAAGGACGTTTGGGGTGCTTTGGTGCTTGAGCCTTCATGTCGGTGACCGATTTTAGACTTTTGTGTGTTTCACGCTCAAGGACGGTCAACGCTCCCTTGAATGCGGCTTGCGCTACGCGGTTGTCCCGGTCCTTCCTTACGAATTGCAGCACGTTGGACCGTGCGGGGGGGCCGAACGGACACATGAGATCCTGTCGCTTTGACTTCCCTTGAATCGCGATGCGCTCTAATTCTTCTACGTCTACTCGGCTTTAATAGTAGGCACTTGAGATGTACGCAGGATGGACTTCTTCAAGTTCAATTCACATACGATTGGAAGCACGAGTTTCGATATAAGCTTGCTTAATAAGGTGGATGGCTGAACGCTTAATTCCATAACTTCCTCGATAGACCTCATGTGCAAAATCAGCGGGATCTGCGCGTATCCGACCGTCACTCGCAGTGATGCATTCGTATATAAAGTCTGCCCAAGTTTTTGACGCCGGAGCATCAGGCTACATGACTCTCGGCTCCGCTATCAAACGTTGGATATCTTCTTGGTTGCGTTTGAGGAGTTTATGTCCCAGGCTAAAGTTCGCTACATCAACCATGGGTAAACTAAGACCAGACATAGTCAACAGTATGTCAGTGGTCAAGGCAACACCTTTACCTGGCGTCAAGTGCTGCATCTCCTCAAGTACCGCAAGCGAGATGCCAAGCTTTGCATGCATCTGCGCTCGTGATTTCAGAACTGAAGCATTTTTCCTACTCGTCACTTCAGTACCAATAAAATCTGTTAGTAATTGCTTACCTGACACTTTACCCCTGGCGCTTGCATACCAGTAAGATTCCGCCGTATGAGCGTTCACGCAATGGTTCGTCTTTATGTCGGTGGGACCGGGCATAATGCGGAGCAACGCATCGATTGTTGCAGACTTACCCATACCAGCTAAACCGGTCAAACAAATAGGAAATATGGACTGCCCCCGGCACCGTAGACATCTCCAGCCTATGCTTTGAGCATAGGAGGAAGTCTATGAGCACCCAACGATTCGCGCCGGAATTCAAGGCTGAGGCCGTCAGGCAAGTCATTGAGCGCGGATACTCCGTTGCGCAAACAGCCGAGCGCCTCGGCGTGTCGACCCACAGCCTCTACAAATGGGTCAAAGCCGTGACGCCTGACAAAACCGAGAAACAGTCCAGCGAGTTGCTTGAAGCCAAAAGTGAGATTTTACGACTGCGAGCCCAAATGCGACGCTTGGAAGAAGAGCGCGACATATTAAAAAAAGCAGCGCGGTACTTCGCCAGGGAACCCGAGTGAAATACCGCTTCATTAAACGAGCACCGACATCAATACGCGTCGCTACGCTGTGTCGAGTGTTGAAAGTTGCTCGTGCCGGGGTCTATCAATGACTACACAAGCCTGTTTCTGATCGCGAAAAAGAGAATGGTCGGCTGTTAGGGCTGATCCGCGACTCCTATGCGGCCAGTCGAGGTGTGTATGGCGCACGGAGGGTGTTTGCTGACTTGCGCGGGGCTGGAGAAAGTTGCGGCAAGCACCGTGTCGCGGCATTGATGCGCACCAATAAAATCAAGGCGCTCAGAGGCTATAAAGCCCCGCGCGCAATCAAAGGCAGACCATCGATCATTGCCCCCAATCATCTCAACCGGGCCTTCACTGTCGATGCCCCTAATAAGGCTTGGGTGACCGATATCACTTACATCCGAACGTAGCAGGGGTGGTTGCATCTGGCCGTCGTACTGGATCTGTATGCTCGCAAGGTGGTCGGCTGGTCAATGAAGCCAACGCTGGGCAGGGAGCTGGCATTGGATGCGTTGCTCATGGCGGTATGGCGCCGTAAACCCAAAACCAGAGTCATCGTGCATTCGGATCAGGGGAGCCAATATGGCAGCGATGACTGGAAACGTTTTTGTCTGGCCAACCACCTCGAGCCGAGTATGAGCCGGCGAGGAAACTGCTGGGACAATGCGGTGGCGGAGTCTTTTTTCAGCAGCCTGAAAAAAGAGCGTATCCGTAAGCGGATCTACAAAACCCGGGACATGGCCCGGGCCGACGTATTTGATTTACATTGAAGCGTTTTACAACCGAACGCGCCGTCACAGCCACCTGGGCGGCGTCAGTCCTGAGGCCTTTGAAAGAGCCTCACTTTGAGGCTGGAAAATGTCTATGGGGGCGGGGGCAGTCCAGTAAGACGAGTCCGCTAGATGCGTGACGTAGTTGATGCGTGGGGCGTCGCAGCTAAAGGAATTAACGTTTGGCATCAAACCTGTTCGTCCCCAATATTTTAGGTGTGATTATCTAGTTGAAATATAAGGACTTTTTTCTGCCCATTGGTTTGGGTCGAATTGTAAAGGTTTTGAGTTTGACTAAGGCACGATGATATCCTGATGCCATCACTGGAGAGCCGATTAAATCGGGCCAATAAAAATAGATAATAACTATTGATCTGATAGCTTTAATAGTTATAGTCAATGCACTACAGTTGTAACTCAGGGAGAGAATGCATGGCTCAACAGGAGGCTCGGGAAGAAAAAGTCGTGATGTGGGGCACCCACGGCACGTCCAAAAGCCGAGCTGAGGCCATTCTGGAGCAAGGCTTCATTGCGAAGCCGGGTCGAATCGGCAATGGTGCCTATTTTTGGACTGCTGTGAACGATTCGCAGGACTGCATCCAACTGGCTCAAAAATTGGCCAAGACCTGGGCAACTACTGCTCAAAACAGAGGTCAGTATTCTAAAGAATCTGACTTGGCAGTCGTCCAAGTAGGGGTTGCGTTCCATGCTTCGGATGTATTACCTCTGGACGATCCGTCCATGACCTTTAGGCTGTGGTCGCTGCTCAAGACAAAGCTCTCTGAGCTGCTACGCTTGGAGAATGAGGATGGCTGGAGAAACGTCACCACCACGACGTTGCAAAATCATGAAAATGAGATTCACGGCTTCATTGAAATGTTTGTTTTGGAGCTAGAAAAGAGGCTCGGGAAGAGGTTCAAGGTTATCTTCAAATCGCAGAAATGCCCAAAATTTTCTGATCCGATTATGTCGTTTATAGGAAATCACAGCTGTTTTGCGATTAGAGACACAAGCGTTATAAGTAGTATGGATATTACTCATTAACCAAGGTGCATTAAGATGGAAACTATATTTGGCTTGGCAAGAACTCCAGAATTTTCTCGGGCGCTTGATGAAACTTTTGCCAAATTTGAGGCTATGCCAGCTCAAGAATTGTTCGAACAAGCCCGTCAACACTCCGACGGTGATATCGCCCGATTTAGCTCGGCTTGGGCCGAAGGGTATGATCATGAAGAAGCTCATGTGGCAAAATCGCTACACTTTGTAGTTGAGTCGAAAGATGCACGACTCAAAAGTATGAGTGCGGTATACACTACTGAAGAAAAAATCAGCTTTCCCGGCCACAATATTAATTGTGAAGCGAAATGCTACTGCGCTGTCCCCAGCGCAGTAGTTGCTTTAGATCATGCTGTTTATTATCCAGCTGCTGCTTAGTTGTTATTTTAAGGAAAGTCCATGGACAGACATCCCATACAGCTTGTAGACGTTACGGTCGAAGAGTTGTATTTTAAAAAACGAGGTAGCTCTGAGTCCGAAAAACAAGAGCGAGATTTTTCCCTCACGGTGTCTCGTTCAGACTACGACAAGTCTGAAAAAATGTTTTCTGTTAAACTTGATATGGAAGTGGAGCCAGATGTCGAAGACAAACTTAAGTCTTTCGAAATGCGGCTCTCTATCGCAGGCCACTTTAAAGTTGATGAAGACGCTTTCCCGACTGACAAGATATATAATTTCGCCGAGCGTAATGCTCCTATAATTTTAATACCTTATATCCGCGAGCACGCCTACTCCCTCACTGTACGCGCTGGAGTTGAGCCTCTAATTTTCCCACTTGTTCAAGTCCCCTCTTTCAAGCTGGTAAAGCAAGACTAGGCATCAATGATGCTGCCTGCTACCGGGACTTGTGGCAACAAGTCCCAGCCTCACCTTTCAGGCAAATTACTGCTCTGGTATTGCAACCGTCCCCTACACAGATCTGGAAATCCTTGCAGTGATGTAGGGTCCGCAGGTGAGTCACGCAGCACGTTTGCCAAGTGGCAAGGCATTTGAGGAAGTAGCGGGGAATGAAAGGCTTCAAGAAGGACAACCATTACGTACCGCAGTCGTATCTGAAGCACTGGACGATAGAGAACAAAGTCCTTGCCTATCGTCTGCTAGTCCCCCATCAAAAAAGCGCGATTTGGAAGCCGCATTCAACCAAAAGCGTGGCGGTGCTTCGGCATCTTTATACTCGTTTGTCGGGCTCTGAGGCCAGCGACGAAGTCGAGCGATGGCTTGAGCGTGACTTCGAAACTCCTGGACTGGCATCCATCGAAAAGGTAGTGAGCGAGTCGCGGTTGACCCGAGAGGATTGGAGCAATTTGTTCCGCTTTGCTGTTGCGCAATCGGTCCGTACTCCTGCGCAAATGCAGATCTTTATCAAACGCCAAAATGAAACGCTTGAGGCATTGCTAATTGAGATCGTGGAATCGTCAATGCGCAAAATCGAGGCAGCTTCAGCCGCTGGAGTTCAACCTGAACCCCCTCCGGTTTTAGACCCTCACAGCAAACTGCCGTTGAAGATTCATCGCGTGAAGAATGAGGATGGAGAAGAAGGCATCAAAGCCGAGATCCTGGTCGGGCGAAAATTTTGGCTCTGGCAGATTGAACAGGTGCTCAAGGGCACTATCAATCGGATGCCAAATCATCGTTGGACCATCCTTCACGCTCCACCAGGAGTAACCTGGCCAACGACTGATAACCCATTCATGAGGGTAGAAGTTGGTGCGAATGGAACATTCAGTCTTGGGGGCGGTTGGGATGTTCCAGGCACACAGCTGTTCATGCCACTCAGTCCCAAGCATCTTCTGTTCACGTGTGTTGGCTCACCGCCCCCTCGGCGCGGCACCACGCTCAGTCTTGCTGAAGCAGCTTTTTTTAGGACGATGATTTTGACCGGGGCTCATTACTACGTATTTGCGACAGATACGCGAGATATTGAGGAGTACAGGCCCCGTACCGTCTGTCCCGAGCAATTTAAAGCAGTGCGGAAGCATTGGGAGGAATGGCATGAGACTCAGTCGAGAGAGGAAGCCAATTACCCCGACTTGTAATGCGTGCGAGTCGCCTACGCTTATAGAAGGAGTATCTCACTTTCACAATGGCGCCGCTGGGATCGGTAAGCCGGCCACTGCTCACCTAGCATTGCAGCAAGAAAGCAGAAAGCCCGCCATCTGGGCCGGGCTATCAAGCGTCTCTGAGGGGACACCATTGCCAACAGAGTCTCAAAGCAGACCTCCTCAGGTTACACATTCTGCGCGGCCTCCCTGTTCATCGTCAGGCTGAGGGTTGCTTCTGGGTGGATGCGAGACAGTTTTTAATATTTTCCAGAACCGAGAAGCGGCCCAGGCGGTAGGGTGAGACAGACTTTAAAACTCATTCCACCACGCTACAGGCCCCAAGATTCGTGCTGAGGCGAGACAGACTTTAAAGTCTACGATCAGCACTCCACACCGCCAAAGGATCCGGGAAGGTTCGCCTTCCCGGATCCTGCTTGCCCCGCACACCCGTGCGGTCGCTGCTCAGGCCATCACAGCGTCGACCAGCGCCACGCTTCACACAGGCAAAACGGGCAGCCGCTTCTGCTGGTTGAACAGCCGCGTTGTGCGCTGAGGGCCGGTGAACTGTCCACCGACAATCAGGGAATCAACTGGGTTTGCCGTTCAACCGCGCCAGCGTTTCATCCAGCTCATCAATCTGCCCCGGCGCTTCGGTCACCACACTGAAGTCGCTCACTTCGACCGCCCCTAACCCATGCCCCAGCAGGTGGAACGAGAACGCCTTGCGCGACTCGTTGTTGTCGAACGTGAACTCCATTTCCAGCGGCTGATCCGGCGTGACCAGCATCTCCTCGGTAGGTAGCCCCACCAGCACCTCCTGCTCGAACTCCTTGGTCTTGAGCACGATATAGGCGTTCTGCTGCGGGTCGGCCGAGCGTACCGTCAGGCGTACCCGGGTGTGCGAGCCCTTGGGCATCTCCAGGTACTGCGCGCCGATCAGGTTGTCGGCCCAGTCATCCTTGATCTGCGGCTGCAGCGGGATCACTGTCGCGCTGCCAAACTGGTAGTGCTGGTTCAGCGGTGAGCCCATCACTGATTGATCCAGTGCGCTGGCGCGCGCCTGCACCTGGCGTGCCCGCTGGCCACGGAAGCGATCTGTCAGGTTGGCGCGTTCGGCAATGAAGCCGGTACTGGCATACGACCGGCAGCGCTGCTGGAAATCGCATTCGGTGAAGGTGGCATTGCCATCGTGATAGCGCAGCTTGCCGTTGGTGAACGACATGATTTCACGCCCGTTGTCATAGTCGCGCAGCAGCGAACGCCCACTGAGGGCGTTGGGCACCGGGAAGCCGAAGTAGTCGAGCACCGATGCGGTCAGGTCGACGTGACCGTACACGCCGGATTTCACCTGTGGCAGTTGTGCCTGCTCGGGCGCCAGCATCAGGTTGAAGCCCCACGAAGACGCCAGGCGTACACCGTCGATGCCATGGGATTCGTCCGAGGTGATCACCACCAGGGTGTCCTTGAGTACCCCCTGACGTTCCAGCCCGGCAAGAAAGTTATCCACAGCGTCGTCGAGGTAGGCCACTGCCGCCTGCTTGGGCGTGGCGTAGCGTTCGAGGTACTCCGCCGGCGCGGAATAGGGCTGGTGGGTGCCCACGGTCAGCAGGGTGAGCATCCAGGGTTCAGGCTGCTTCTGCAGTTGGCCGACATAGTCCAGCGCGCCTTCGAAAAAAGCCTTGTCGTCCTTGCCCCACGGGAAGTCCAGGTAGTTGGGGTTCTTGAACCAGTCCAGGCCCAGGGTGGTATCGAAGCCGATATGCGGCATGATCTTGTCCTTGGCCATGAAGCGCAGCCCGGCACCCTGCAGGTAGTGCGTGCTGAAGCCATGTTCGCGCAATTGCGCCGGCAGGCATTCCTGGTTGCGCTGGTTCTGCGTCAGCAACTCGACCCCCTTGGGGGTACCGTTGTCGAGCTTGTCGTAGTCGCCACACAGCATGGCGTAGAGGCCACGGATGGTCTGGTGGGTATGCAGCACGTAGTCGGGGGTGTTCATGCCGCGTTCGGCCCAGGCGCTCAGCTTGGGCATCAGGTGTTCCTGGTAGGCGGGGTTGAGGGTGCGTCGGTTGATGTCCAGGTAAGCCCCCGGGATGCCTTCCAGCGCGACCACCAGCACGTTGCGCGCGCTGCCGGGCGCGTCGAGCAGCGGCTTGCCGCTCAGGTCCAGGCGGGTCAGGCCGGCCATGGCCACGGGTGGGTCGACCACATCGGCTTCCAGCCAGTCTTCGATACGCGCCTGGCTTTCACCCACGCCTACCGCCAGCAATTGATGTGGCAGGTTGAACACCTGCCACTCGTCCGCTTCGGCAGGTTCCCAGGCCTGGGTACCGGCATGCACCAGCAGGCAGGTCACGGGCACCGCCCACAGGTGCCGCGGCAATGGCGCGACGGCTCTGGCCCGGGCCGCCCAGCGGGTCGCAAGCCACAACAGCAGGCCAAGCCCCAGGGCAATGGCGAAGCCAGGGTTGGCCAGGCTGCCACCGGCGGAGTTTTCCATGAACTGCACATCGGTGAGGTAGTGCAGGTCGGCCGGGGTCGGCAATCGGCCTACTGCGGCCACCAGCTCGGCACTGGCCAGGCTCAGCACTCCCCAAGCCAGCACCACGGGCACTGCCAGCCATACCGGACGACGGTACAGCAGAACGACCAGTGCTCCACCGAGGCCCACGTCGGACAGGTACCCCAGCGGATCGGCCCAGCCGTTCGCCACGCGCAGGCATACAGGAACCACCACCAGCAGCCCGAACAGGGCGGCGAGCGAAGCGCGAGGGTGCTGCAACCAGCGATAGATACGTTTCACGGGGGCGTTCGTCATCATGTCGTCATGTAAATGTGGTGATGGTACCAAGTGCAGTACATCTCCACAGCATTCCGGCAACAAGTCGAAACCCAGTTTTCTGGCCTGGATCAATGTCGAATGCGCCTTCATGGCTTACCGTGGTGGGTTCCTGCCACTCTTTTCAAGGATGAAACGCAATGCAGTCAATGGACCGCAATCATGATATTCAGCCCCTGTCGCGGGCAGACATGACCATCGAGCTCAACGGGCGGCCGGTACCGGCCGCGGCAGGCGAAAGCGTGCTCAACGTGCTGCACGCGGTGGGCCTGCGCCAGGTGGCGCGCAACGACCATGGCCAGGTCACGGGTGCCTTCTGCGGCATGGGCGTGTGCCACTGCTGCCTGGTGTCGATCAACGGTCGCCCCAAGCGCCGCGCCTGCCAGACCATCGTCAAGCCGGGCATGCAGGTCGAAACCGGGGTCAACCGCTTCGACGTGGAGGGTGTCGAATGAGCCTGCGTCCGGTAATAGTCGGCGGCGGTTCGGCAGGCATGGCGGCTGCCATCGAACTGGCCCGGCATGGCGTCTCCAGCGTGCTGTTCGACGAAGCTTCGCGTCTGGGCGGGGTGGTCTATCGCGGCCCTTTGCGCAGCGGCGTCGACCTGGGCTACCTGGGCAAGCGTTATGCCAGCGCGCTGAACACCCTGCACGAAGAGTTCGCCGATTGTGCCGAGCGCATCGACGTGCGCCTGGAAACCCGTGTGGTCGGGGGCGAAGGCGGCAACCGCCTGATGGTGCTGGACAGCGACGAGCAGCTGCACGAAGTGGAATACAGCCACCTGGTACTGTCCGCCGGCTGCCACGAGCGCAACGTGCCGTTCCCCGGCTGGACCCTGCCCGGCGTGATGCTGCTGGGCGGTCTGCAGTTGCAGATCAAGAGCGGCGTGGTCAAGCCGCTGGGCACCACCGTCATCGCCGGCACCGGCCCGCTGCTGCCCCTGGTGGCATGCCAACTGCACGCGGCCGGGGTCAAGGTGGAAGGGGTGTACGAGGCATGTGCCTTCGGCAAGATCGCCAAGGAAAGCCTGGCGCTGCTGAACAAGCCGCAGCTATTTCTCGATGGCCTGAGCATGCTCGGTTATCTGAAGCTCAACGGTATCCCCATGAACTACGGCTGGGGCGTGGTAGGTGCCAACGGCGAGGGCGAACTCACCGAAGTGCGCCTGGCCCCCTACAGTGACAACTGGCAGCCGGACATCAGCCGTGTGCAGCGCGTCTCGGCGCAGACCCTGGCCGTGGGCTACGGCTTCATTCCGCGCACCCAGCTCAGTCAGCAGATGGGCCTGGCCCACGGCTTCAACGAAGACGGCTACCTGCGCGCCGAAAGCAACGTGTGGCAACAGAGCAGCGAGCCGCACATTCACCTGGCCGGTGACATGGGCGGGATTCGCGGTGGCGAAGCCGCGATGCTCACCGGGCGCATCGCCGCCGTGTCGATCCTGCACCAGGCTCAGGTCATCACCCCCGAACAGGCGCTGGACCTGCGCGAGCGCTACCTGGGCAAGCTGGCCGCGATCAAGCGCTTTCGTGCCGGGGTAGACCGCTACACACTGCGCGGCACTGAGCAGATCACGCTGCCCGCACCCGACACCGTCATCTGCCGCTGCGAGCACGTCACCCGCAGCGACATCGACCGCGCCCTGGAGCAGGGTGTACAGGACATGGCCGGGCTGAAGATGCGCACCCGCGTGAGCATGGGCGATTGCCAGGGCCGCATGTGCGTGGGCTACTGCAACGATCGCCTGCGCCAGGCCACCGGGCGTGCCGATGTGGGCTGGCTGCGCCCGCGGTTCCCCATCGATCCGATCCCTTTCTCCGCATTCAAGAACCTCGGCACGGAAGCTGAAGCATGAACAGAACCTATGATGTGGTCATCGCCGGCGGCGGTGTGATCGGCGCTTCCTGCGCCTACCAGTTGTCCAAGCGTGGCAACCTCAGGATCGCGCTGATCGACGCCAAGCGCCCCGGCAACGCTACCCGCGCCTCGGCGGGCGGGTTGTGGGCGATCGGCGAATCGGTCGGCCTGGGCTGCGGGGTGATCTTCTTTCGCATGATGTCGCAAAAGCACAAGCGCGAAGCCAACGGCGCCGCCGTGGCGGTCGATTCCAGCACCCCACACATCCTGCCGCAGTCGTTCTTCGACTTCGCGCTGCAATCCAATGCCTTGTACCCCGGCCTGCACCAGGAACTGATGGAGCGCCACGGCATGGACTTCAAGTTCGAGCGCACCGGCCTCAAGTACGTGATCTACGACGACGAGGACCGCCTGTACGCCGAGCATATCGTCGCGCAGATCCCGCACCTGGCCCACGAGGTTCGCTGGCTCGACCGCGATGCCCTGCGCAAGGCCGAGCCAGCCGTCAGCCACCATGCCCACGGCGCGCTGGAGTTCCTGTGCGATCACCAGGTCAGCCCGTTCCGTCTGGCCGATGCCTACACCGAAGGTGCGCGGCAGAACGGCGTCGACCTGTTCCTCAACACCAACGTCACCGGCGTGCTGCACCAGGGCGACCGGGTGGTGGGGGTCAAGACCGACGTGGAAGGCGAGTTTCACTGCCAGACCCTGATCAACGCCGGCGGCGCCTGGGCGGCAGAACTGAGCGAGATGGCCACCGGCCTGAGCATTCCGGTCAAGCCGGTCAAGGGCCAGATCCTGCTCACCGAGCGCATGCCCAAGCTGCTGCAGGGCTGCCTGACCACCGCCGATTGCTACATGGCGCAGAAGGACAACGGTGAGATCCTGATCGGCAGCACCACCGAAGACAAGGGCTTCGACGTCACCACCACCTATCCGGAAATCAACGGTCTGGTGCAGGGCGCGGTGCGCTGCATTCCGGAGCTGGCGCAGATCAACCTCAAACGCAGCTGGGCAGGCCTGCGTCCCGGTTCGCCGGACGAGCTGCCGATTCTCGGCCCGGTGCAGAGCGTGAGTGGCTATCTCAATGCCTGTGGGCACTTTCGCACCGGCATCCTGACCTCGGCGATCACTGGCGTGCTGATCGACAAGGTCCTGCATGAGGAGGCACTGCCGCTGGACCTGACGCCGTTTCTCGCGGACCGCTTCGGTACTGAGCCCAAAGCCGCCCAGGCCTGACCCGGTGCGTGCCTGAACCTGCGGTGATGGTCGCCGTCGGTTCAGGCGCACGGATCAAGCGTGCAGGCTGACCGGGGTCAGATCTGCATGGCCATGCCTTCGACGTTCATCGCCGCCTGGCGCAAGGCCTCGGAGCGAGTCGGGTGCGGGTGGCAGGTGAGGGCGATGTCTTCGGCCGAGGCCGAGAACTCCATGGCCACGCAGTACTCACCGATCATCTCGCTGACGCACGGGCCAACCAGGTGCACGCCGAGTACCTCGTCGGTTTCGGCATCGGCCAGCACCTTGGCGAAGCCTTCGGTCTCGTGGTTGATCTTGGCCCGGCTGTTGGCCATGAACGGGAACTTGCCGACCTTGTAGGCGCGGCCTTCGGCCTTGAGCTGCTCTTCGGTCTTGCCCACGCTGGCCAGTTCGGGGCGGGTGTAGATCACCCCCGGGATCAGCCCGTAGTTCACTTCGTGGGCCTTGCCGTGGATGCGCTCGATGCAGGCGATGGCTTCGTCTTCGGCCTTGTGGGCGAGCATCGGGCCGCTGGTGACGTCGCCGATCACCCACACGCCCGGCACGCTGGTGCGATGGCCCTGGTTCTCGAGCATGCCGCGCTTGTCGGTCTGCAGGCCTACCGTTTCCAGGCCCAGGCCCTGGGTGTAGGGGCGACGGCCGATGGCGACCAGCACGTAGTCGGCCTGCAGGGTTTCGGCGGTGCCGCCGGCGGCCGGTTCGAGGGTCAGGCTGACACCGTCGGCCGACGGCGTGGCCTGGGTCACCTTGCTGCCCAGCTTGAAGCTCATGCCTTGCTTGGCCAATGCGCGCTGCAGGGTCTTGGCGGTTTCTTCGTCGGTGCCGGGGCAGATACGGTCGAGGTATTCCACCACGGTGACCTGGCTACCGAGGCGGCGCCACACCGAGCCCAGCTCCAGCCCGATCACGCCCGCGCCGATCACCACCAGGTGTTTGGGCACCTGGGGCAGGGCGAGGGCGCCGGTGGAGTCGATGATGCGGTGGTTGTCGATGGTCACGCCGGGCAGCGGAGTCGGCTCGGACCCGGTGGCGATGACGATGTCCTTGGCCTGCAGTTCGGTCACGGCGCCCTGGTCATCGGTGACCTTGACCTTGCCCACGCCATCGAGCTGGCCCCAGCCCTTGATCCAGTCGACCTTGTTCTTGCGAAACAGGAACTCGATGCCCTTGGTCAGGCCCGCGACGCTCTCGTCCTTCTGTTTCATCATCTGCGCCAGGTTCAGGCTTGGCTTGACCTCGATACCGAGGTTGGCGAACTCGCTGCCGGCAGCCGCTTCGTAGAGTTCGGAGGCATGCAGCAGGGCCTTGGACGGCATGCAGCCAACGTTCAGGCAGGTGCCACCGAGGGTCGGGCGACCTTCGACACAGGCCACGCTCAGGCCCAGCTGGCCTGCGCGAATGGCAGCGTTGTAGCCGCCAGGGCCGCCGCCGATGATCACGACATCATAGGTTTTCATTGTTGTACTCCCGGATGAAGAATCGACAATGCCGCCAAGGTTAGGGGCCGATCTGGAGGTTGTATACAATTTATGCCACTACCTTTTTGCATCGGCCGGTCTACGACGATAGTCCGGCATGCCTCCCTGTTCTTGAGGATGGGCTACCCTTTTGTGCAGACGTCCGAAGATTACGGGAGGCTCATTTCATGCTTGCGCAACTTCCACCTGTTCTGCAAAGCCTGCGGTTGCCCTTGCGACTCAAGCTTTGGGATGGTCACGAATTCGATCTCGGCCCCCAGCCGCAGGTCACCATCGTGGTCAAGGATCCCCAGCTGATCGGCCAGTTGACCCACCCCAGCCTGGATGAGCTGGGCGCGGCGTTCGTCGAGGGCAAGCTGGAACTGGAGGGCACCATCGGCGAAGTCATCCGCGTGTGCGACGAGCTCAGTCAGGCGTTGCTCACGGACGAGGAAGAAGACCAGCCGGTGCGCAGCGAGCATGACAAGGCCACCGACGCGGCGGCCATTTCCTACCACTACGACCTGTCCAACGATTTCTACCAGCTGTGGCTGGACCGCGACATGGCGTACTCCTGCGCCTACTTCAAGACCCCCGGCGACACCCTTGAGCAGGCCCAGCAGAACAAGTTCGAGCACCTGTGCCGCAAGCTGCGGCTCAAGCAGGGCGACTACCTGCTGGACGTGGGCTGTGGCTGGGGCGGGTTGTCACGTTATGCCGCACGCGAGTTCGGCGCCAAGGTGTTCGGCATCACCCTGAGCAAGGAGCAGCTCAAGTTGGGGCGTGAACGGGTCAAGGCAGAAGGGCTTGAAGATCAGGTGGAACTGCAGATTCTCGACTACCGCGACCTGCCCCAGGACGGTCGCTTCGACAAGGTGGTGAGTGTCGGCATGTTCGAGCACGTGGGGCATGCCAACCTGGCGTTGTACTGCCAGCGCTTGTTCGGCGCGGTGCGCGAAGGCGGCCTGGTGATGAACCACGGCATCACCGCCAAGCATGTGGACGGGCGCCCGGTGGGGCGCGGCGCGGGCAATTTCATCGAGCGCTATGTATTCCCCCATGGCGAGCTGCCGCACCTGTCGATGATCAGTGCGCGTATCAGCGAAGCGGGGCTGGAAGTGGTCGACGTCGAGAGCCTGCGCCTGCATTACGCACGGACGCTGGCGCAGTGGAGCGATCGCCTGGAAAGCCAGCTGGACAAGGCCGCGAACCTGGTGCCGGAAAAGGCCCTGCGCATCTGGCGGCTGTACCTGGCCGGTTGCTCCTATGCCTTTGCCAAGGGCTGGATCAACCTGCACCAGATTCTGGCAGTCAAGCCGTTCGCCGATGGTGGCCACGACCTGCCGTTGACCCGCGAGGACCTGTACCGCTGACAGTCGCGCTCAGAGGATCGGCGAGATCAGTCGGGCGATGCGCATCCCCAGTTGTTGCAGGCGGCGCGTCTGCTGGCTGTCCTCGGGGGTGATTTCCCGCGCTTGGTCGAAGTCGTGCTGGAGCATGGCTTCGACCTGCGCGGCAAAGGCAAGGTCTACGGTCAGCAGCATGATTTCGAAGTTCAGGCGGAACGAGCGGTTGTCCAGGTTGGCACTGCCGATGGCGCTGACTTCGTTGTCGACCAGCACCACCTTCTGGTGCAGAAACCCCGGCCCGTAGCGGAACATGCGCACCCCGGCCTGCACCGCCTCGAAGGCGAACAGGCTGGAGGCGGCGTACACGATACGGTGGTCAGGGCGCGAGGGAATCAGGATACGCACGTCGACGCCACGCAACACCGCCAGGCGCAGCGCGGCCGACACGGCCTCGTCGGGAATGAAGTACGGGCTGGTGATCCAGAGCCGCTCGCGCGCCGCGTGGATGGCGTCGACAAAAAACAGCGAACAGGTCTCCTGCGGATCGGCCGGCCCGCTGGCCAGTACCTGGCAAAGTACGCCGTTGTCGGGGTAGGTGTCGGGCAGGATCAGTGGCGGCAACTGGCGCGCCGCCCAGTACCAGTCTTCGGCAAAGGATTCCTGCAGGCAGGCCAGCACCGGGCCGCTGACCTGCACATGGGTGTCGCGCCAGGGCGATAGCCTGGGGTTGCCGCCCAGGTATTCGTCGCCTACGTTATGGCCCCCCATGAACCCCAGCATGCCGTCGACCACCACGATCTTGCGATGGTTGCGGAAGTTGACCTGGAAGCGGTTGAACCAGCCGCGGCGGGTGGCGAAGGCGCGGATGTTCACGCCGCCTTCGCGCAAGCTCTGTATATAGGCGGAGGGCAGGGCGTGACTGCCAACGCTGTCGAACAGCACGTAGATCTTCACCCCTTCCGCGGCCTTTCTCAGCAGCAGCGCCTTGAGTTCACGGCCGATGCCGTCGTCGTGGATGATGAAGAACTGGATCAGTACCGTGTCGTGGGCCGCTTCTATCGCCTTGAAGATCGCGTCGAAGGTGGCCTGCCCGTCGATCAGCAGGCTGACCTGGTTGTTGGCCAGGCACGGCATGCGCCCAAGCTTGGGCATGGCCCGCAGCGCCGCATACGATTCGGAGTTGCGCGCGGTCAGCGCCTCTTCCACCCAGGGGCGCCAGTTGAGGTCGGCCATGGCCACGTGCATTTCGCGGTTGGCCTGGCGGCGGGCCTGGATGTAGGCGTCGAAGGTGCGACTGCCGAACACCAGGTACGGAATCAGCGTGAAGTAGGGGATAAACAGCAGCGACATGGCCCAGGCAATTGCACCTTGGGCGGTGCGCACGGTGAACACGGCATGCAGGGCGGCAATCACGCCCAGCAGGTGAATCACACCGATGAGGTAACCGAAGAAGTAAGGGCTGTGGTAATCCATACACATTCTGCTATCCGAGGGCACTGCCCGCTAACAGAGCACGTTCGCGCCTGCACTTGCAACTGAAAGCACGAAAACGCGTCTAAGCTGTGTTCCGGCTTGGGGCCGGATTCTGAAGGAGTCACTACATGAAAAGTCGTCTGCCGATGCTGGCACTGGTACTGGGCCTGGCGAGCCCGTTGGTGCATGCGCAGATGTTGCAACCGGGCCTGTGGGAGTTGACCAGCAGCAACATGCAGGTCGATGGCAAGCCACTGCCCGACATGGAATTCATGCTCGGCCAGTTGAAGAACCTGCCGCCCGAGCAGCGCGCGATGATCGAGGGTGGCCTGGCCAAGCAAGGCATCAGCGTCGGGGGCAAAGGGGTGCGTTCGTGCCTGACCCAGGAGCAGGTTCAGACCAACGACATTCCGCTGCAAGACCCGCAGTCGGGGTGCACGCAGAAGATCACCGAGCGCAACGGCAATGTGTGGAAGTTCACCTTCAGTTGCCCCAAGGCTCAAGGCAACGGTGAAGCGCAGTTTCTCAGCGATCGGGAATTTCTGACCAAGGTCAGCGGCACGTTCAATGCGTCCGGTGTTGAGCAAAAGGGCAGCATGAACACCCGTGCGGTGTGGCTGGGCAACGATTGCGGCACGGTCAAGCCGCGCACCTGATCAGCGCGGGTGCCACTGCCATTGGCTTTGCGCGACAGCGTCGTGGGCATGCAGGCTTTCGGCATGTTCCACACGCAGCTTGAAGCCGTCGATCCACGGCAGCGGTTGCAGGGCCAGATGCAGGCGCCTCGCGGCGTCTTCGCAGAACATCAGGTTCTGCCCGTTGGCCAGCGCAAACGCCTGTTCGTCGGCTCGTTTCACGGCTGTCTGCACAGCAGTGCCGAGAGCTGCCTCGGCCAGGTCGATCAGCTGTCGAAAGGGCATTTGCTCCTCGCCTGGGGCCAGGCGCAGGTGCAGATGGGCCGTGCTGCGTTGGCTGTGTGGTGTTGCGACGATGCCTTGGGCGGTGCCGAGCCAATGCAGGATGGCAGCATGATCGAGGTTACTGCGGTTGGCGAAATCATCGACGAACTGCTGCTGAATCAATTGGCGGGCGAGCGCGGCGGAGCATGGGCAGGTCGAGGAATACTCGACTTGTGCGTTTAGTTCCACGTGGAACACTCCGTTTTCCAAACGTGCGTCCACAATCACCGGGTAAGCCTTCCAGCCTGCCAGCGGGCTGACCAGCGCAGGCCGCTTGAGCAACAATTCAAAGCCCAGACGCAGGTAAGCGGTGGTAGAGAGGCCCTGATGGCTGTCGATAAACCGTTCCAGGACCTGGCGCACCAACCCTACTGAAAACGCCGCGTGCTCGAATGCCTCCAACGCGAGGTACAGGCGCGACATGTGAATCCCCCGCGAGGATCCATCATCCAGGCTGACGCCGGCATCGGCGCTGGCGCGTACCTGAACGCCGTCGAGTGTGATCGGCAGTGCGATGCCGCACATGCCAACCCATTCCAGAGGCATGGATTGCTGGCTGGCCTGAGCGGCGATATCGGGAAGGGTCAGGGCGTTCATGCTGAAACCATCGCTGAATTAAAAACCGATACGTTACATTATAACGATTCATTCATCATAGCTTTTTCCGAGTCCTCACTCGCAGCCCCCAAGGCGATTGCAACGCAGGCTGAAGCGTTGGCCGCTGGAGCTGGACACCCGGTTCTGCGTGGTCCAACCCACCCGGCGGCTATAGCCGACCCAGGCTTCGCCGTCGCTGGCCAGGCCCGTGTAGAAGGTCAGCGGCCCATAGAGGCTGTTGGTTTGTACCCAGCGCCGCTGCCCCAGCACCTCAAGGCCGCGCACGTACTGGGTGTTGCCCTGGCTGTGCACGCTGTACACATTGCCGTCGCGATCTTGGCAGGCCAGCAGGTTGGCGCTGCGCGTGCATTGGGCAGGCTCACTGCGCGGCATCGCGGCGTGAACCGTCGCGACGGGGATCAGCAGGAGCGAAAGCAGTACGAAGGTTTTCATCCAATCTCCGATTGGCTAAATTGCATTGTTATAATATAACATTGAAAAAGGCATCCTTCGAATGCTCCGACGCCCTGATGAGGTATTTGCGCCATGACCGACCGTCTCCCCGTTACCGTGCTGTCCGGCTTTCTAGGTGCCGGCAAGAGCACCCTGCTCAACCATGTGCTGCGTAACCGCGACAACCTGCGGGTGGCGGTGATCGTCAACGACATGAGTGAAATCAATATCGACGCCAGCGAAGTGCAGCGCAACGTCAGCCTCAATCGTGCAGAAGAAAAACTGGTCGAGATGAGCAATGGCTGCATCTGCTGCACCCTGCGCGAAGATCTGCTCGAAGAGGTCGCGCGGCTTGCCCGCGAGGGGCGTTTCGATTACCTGTTGATCGAGTCCACCGGCATATCCGAGCCGCTACCGGTAGCCGAAACCTTTACCTTCCGTGATGAGCAAGGCCGCAGCCTGGCCGACCAGGCGCGGCTGGACACCATGGTCACGGTGGTCGACGGGCTGAATTTCCTGAGTGACTACCAGGCCGCCGACAGCCTGGCTTCGCGCGGCGAGACCCTGGGCGAGGGCGATGAACGTTCCATCAGCGACCTGCTGATCGAGCAGGTCGAGTTCGCCGATGTGATCCTGTTGAGCAAGATCGACCTGATCGGCAGCGATGAGCGCGAAGAACTCTGCGCCATTCTGCGCTCGCTCAATGCCCACGCCCAGATCGTGCCGATGGTGATGGGGCAGGTGCCATTGGCGCAGATTCTCGATACCGGCCTGTTCGACTTCGAGCGTGCTGCCCAGGCGCCGGGCTGGCTGCAGGAACTGCGCGGTACGCATGTGCCGGAAACCCAGGAGTACGGCATTGCCGCCACTACCTGGCAGGCCCGCCGCCCCTTGCACCCACAGCGTTTTTTCGACTTTATCCACAGGCCCTGGAGCAACGGCCGCCTGTTGCGTTCCAAGGGCTTTTTCTGGCTGGCCAGCAAGCACCAGGAAGCCGGCAGCTGGTCCCAGGCCGGCGGCATGATGCGCCACGGCTTTGCCGGTCGCTGGTGGCGTTTCGTACCACGCGGGCAATGGCCCCAGGACCCGCAGGACACGGCGGCGATCCTCAAGCACTGGACGGCCGAATGCGGCGATTGCCGACAGGAGCTGGTGTTCATCGGGCAGCACATCGACTTTGCGCAACTGGATGCCGAGCTGGGCGCCTGCCTGCTGAGCGATGAAGAAATGGCATTGGGCGCCGAGGGCTGGCAACGCCTGCCCGACCCGTTTGGCGACTGGCACGACGAAGAGGCGGCCTGATGCTGGCCCTGAAACGCCGTGGCAGCGCCCGGCAGACAGTCGGCGAATCGCCCCAGGTGCTGACCGAGGTGCTGCAGGATGGCGTCAATCTGGCCGTGTGGCAGCGCCAGTTGCCGGTGCATGTGGCCGATTTTGCCCAGGTGCTGTTGTCCCTTGGGCAGCCGCTGGCCGAGTCCCTGACCCTGGAGTTGCAGCCAGATGACGATGCACCCGCCCTGCGCGGGTTGGCGGCAGCGTATGCCGATCTGCAGGGGTATGAGGGGTTCATCTGCGATGTGCGCTGGCTGGTGGGCGCCTACGCCTGCCTGCTCGACGCGCGTCGGGTGGGGCTGCGCCTGCGCGCACTGGAGGGCGCAATGTGCCCGCGTTTTCACGTCGACCACGTGCCGGCGCGGCTGATCTGTACCTATGCGGGCCCCGGCAGTGAATGGCTGACGGCGCCCGATGCGGTGCAGGTGGAGCAGTTGTCGACCGGTGATGTGGCCGTGCTCAAGGGCGAGAGGTGGCTGGGCAATGAGGGGCAGGGGCTGGTGCACCGTTCGCCGGCGGTACCTGCGGGGCAGCGCCGCCTGATGCTGACGCTTGACTGGATGGCCTGAGCGCGCAGCATAGTGCGTATCCTTCCTGACGAATCGATGCGCATGCTGCAGAACATACCCACCCACCTGATCGGCGGCCCCCTGGGCGCCGGCAAGACCAGCCTGATCCGGCACCTGCTGGCCCAGCGCCCGGCCCACGAGCGGTGGGCGGTGCTGATCAACGAGTTCGGCCAGATCGGCCTGGATGCCGCCTTGCTCGCCACCGACGATGATGGCGTGGCGATGGGCGAAGTGGCGGGCGGATGCCTGTGCTGCGTGAATGGTGCACCGTTCCAGGTGGGCCTGGGGCGCTTGTTGCGCAAGGCGCGCCCTCATCGACTGTTCATCGAGCCTTCGGGGCTGGGTCATCCTGCCCAGTTGCTGGCCCAGCTGGGCGAAGCACCCTGGCAAGGCGTGCTGGCGGTTCAGCCGTCGGTGCTGGTACTGGACGCCCAGGCATTGGCGGCAGGCCAGGCATTACCCCAGCCGCAGGCGCAGGCACTGCACGGTGCGGGGCTGCTGGTGCTCAACAAATCTGAAGGCTTGGCGGCCGCCACGCGCCTGTGGATAAGCCAGGGGTTGCCTGATGTACCCCAGCTTTGGACGGACCATGGGCAGATTGCGCTGAACAGCCTGCCGGGCGTTGGTGTGCATCCGTTGCCGGTGGATAACTTCAAGCTGCCGGAGGCCAGGCCGTTGCCGGCGGCGCTGTGGATAAACCCGCTGACGCCGATCTGTCTTTATCAACAGCTGGAGCAGGGCTGGAGCATTGGCTGGCGCTGGCACCCGAGCCAGCAGTTGCACCCGCAGCGTTTGCAGCAATGGCTTGCAGGCCTTGGGTGGCGCAGGGCCAAACTGGTTATCCACAGCCCGGAGGGTTGGCAGTCGGCCAATGCGCTGGAGGGGCAGGCGCTGCACTGGCAGGCCAGCGAGTGGCGGCGCGACTCGCGTATCGAGCTGATTTTTGCACAGCCGCAGGCAGTGGCGGCCTTGGAGCAGGGGATGCAGGAATGCCGGATTCCCTGAAGACAGGGCCGGCCTTTTTGCAGGCAAGGCTGGCCCCGGTAGACGGAGGGAACGTCACTGGCGCCAGCGATTGTGCTCCTGGCGCCACTGGTTCATCTCGATCACGTTGCCGCCCTGCACCGGCGGCTTGATCTCGAACGGGTAGGGTGCCAGTTCGATCTGCATCGTATGCGCGCCAAACTGCGTCACCGTACCGGGGTGACGATGTTCGCCTGTCACCGTGAATTCGAAGTTGTACACACGGGCCAGGCGCTTGCGCCCGTTGGCATCGCGCACAAAACCGATGCGCTTGAGCGCCACGTTGCCATCCAGCAGTTCCAGGTCGAGCTTGGCGCAATGCTGCTTGACCCGTTCCAGTGCCTTTTCGCGCAGGCCGTGGTTATGCCACAGCCAGGCGCCTGCGGTGGCCAGCAGCATCAGCACCAGAAGGTTTTCGAGGGTTAACATCTACGTTCGCTCCAACCAGATAGGCTCAGCTTAACTGCCACCCCGGTCTGTCGTACAGGTGGCATTTGGCGCCATACTGCGCGCCTTGTTTTTCATTCGATCGTTTGGAAGCCCTGCATGAAACGTACACCGCATCTGCTCGCCATCCAGTCACACGTGGTATTCGGCCACGCCGGCAACAGCGCCGCGGTGTTTCCGATGCAACGGGTGGGGGTCAATGTCTGGCCGCTGAACACCGTTCAGTTCTCCAACCATACTCAGTATGGCCAGTGGACCGGCGAAGTGCTTGCGCCAGAGCAAATTCCGGCGCTGGTGGACGGGATTGCGACGATCGGCGAGCTGGGCAACTGTGATGCGGTGCTTTCCGGCTACCTCGGCAGCGCCGCCCAGGGCCGTGCGATTCTTACTGGGGTGGCGCGGATCAAGGCGGTCAACCCGAACGCCCTGTACCTGTGCGACCCCGTCATGGGGCATCCGGAAAAAGGCTGCATCGTACCCGCCGAGGTCAGTGACTTCCTGCTCGATGAAGCGGTTGCGGTGGCGGATGTGCTGTGCCCCAATCAGTTGGAGCTCGACAGCTTCTGCGGGCGTCGGGCCGAGTCGCTGGAGGACTGCGTGGCCATGGCGCGCAGCCTGCTCGCCCGCGGGCCCAAGGCTGTGCTGGTCAAGCACCTGGCATACCCGGGACGCAAGGCCGAAGACTTCGAGATGCTGCTGGTAACTGCCGAAGGCAGTTGGCACCTGCAACGACCGCTGCTGGCCTTTGCGCGGCAGCCGGTGGGGGTCGGCGACCTGACCTCCGGCCTGTTCCTGGCGCGGGTGCTGCTGGGTGACAGCTGGGTGGCGGCTTTCGAATTCACTGCCGCGGCCGTGCACGAGGTGCTGCTGGAAACCCAGGCTTGCACCAGCTACGAGCTGGAGCTGGTGCGTGCTCAGGACCGCATCATGCACCCGCGGGTGCGCTTCGAGGCGCGGCGACTGTCGCTCTAGAAGGCGTCGCCCTTGAGTTCCTGGTAGCGCTTTTCGAGTTCCTGGCGAATCAGGCGGCGCTGCTTGCCTTGCACGAAGCGGCGCTTTTCCTCGCTGGTCTCTGGCTGGCGTGGCGGCACGGCGACCGGCTTGCGATCGTCGTCCACCGCGACCATGGTGAAGAAGCAGCTGTTGCTGTGGCGCACCGAACGCTCGCGGATATTTTCGGTGACGACCTTGATCCCGACCTCCATCGAGGTGTTGCCGGTGTAGTTCACCGACGCCAGGAAGGTCACCAGTTCGCCCACGTGTACCGGCTCGCGAAAGACCACCTGATCCACCGACAACGTCACCACATAACGGCCCGCGTAGCGGCTGGCGCAGGCATAGGCGACTTCATCGAGGTACTTGAGCAGGGTGCCGCCGTGTACGTTGCCAGAAAAGTTGGCCATGTCCGGGGTCATCAGGACGGTCATCGACAGCTGGGCGTTTCCAGGTTCCATAGTGTGCTCACGGTAAGGTTGCGCTGAGGCGGGGTGGCGAGTGGTTGTCACGCTTCTTTTCCCCAATTTCGAATCCCATGAAAACGGGACGCTGACAGCGCCGTTGCCGTCACGCCGTTCGTGCCATCTTTGGCGTGTTACCGGTCTATCTGTTTCTTGATATTACACCGCCTTTTCGTCGCAGGCGCCGGTGTTAACCTGACCAAGCCCATGCAATGTGGTGCCTGGCGTCATTTGACAGACTAATTCCCCCGCCGCTCCACGACAGGCATGTCATCGAGCGGCGGGCTTGTTCTTCGGTTCGAAGTAAGGAGCTCCACGCCGTGCATGCCATCAGCTTTATTCAGGATCTGGCGGTGATCATGCTGGTTGCCGGTGTGGTCACCATCCTGTTTCACCGTTTCAAGCAGCCGGTGGTACTCGGCTATATCGTCGCCGGCTTCATCATCGGCCCGCACACCCCGCCATTCGGCCTCATCCACGACGAAGACACGATCAAGACGCTGGCCGAACTCGGGGTGATCTTCCTGATGTTCTGCCTGGGGCTGGAGTTCAGCCTGCGCAAGCTGTTCAAGGTGGGGGCCACGGCGTTCATTGCGGCCTTCCTCGAAATCGTGCTGATGATCTGGATCGGCTTCGAGATCGGCCGCTGGTTCGGCTGGAACACCATGGACTCGCTGTTCCTGGGCGCAATCCTGGCAATTTCTTCCACCACCATCATCGTCAAGGCGCTCAACGACCTGAAGATGAAGAACGAGCGCTTCGCCCAGCTGATCTTCGGTGTGCTGATCGTCGAGGACATCCTCGGTATCGGCATCATTGCCCTGCTGTCGGGCATTGCGGTCAGCGGCGCGGTCAGTTCCGGCGAGGTGTTCTCCACCGTCGGCAAGCTCTCGCTGTTCATGATCGTGGCGCTGGTCATCGGCATACTGCTGGTACCGCGGGTACTGGCCTACGTGGCCAGGTTCGAAAGCAACGAGATGCTGCTGATTACCGTGCTGGGCCTGTGCTTCGGCTTCTGCCTGCTGGTGGTCAAGCTCGAATACAGCATGGTGCTGGGCGCGTTCCTGATCGGGGCGATCATGGCCGAATCGCGCCAGTTGCTGAAGATCGAGCAGTTGATCGAGCCGGTTCGCGACCTGTTCAGTGCCATCTTCTTCGTCGCCATCGGCCTGATGATCGACCTGAGCGTGCTCATCGAGTACATCTGGCCGATCGTGGTCATCACTGTGGCGGTGGTCCTGGGCAAGATGCTCTCGTGCGGCATGGGCGCCTTCATCGCCGGCAACGACGGTCGCACCTCGTTGCGGGTGGGCATGGGGCTTTCGCAGATCGGCGAATTCTCCTTCATCATCGCTGCGCTGGGCATGACCCTGCAGGTCACCAGCGACTTCCTTTACCCGGTGGCGGTGGCGGTGTCGGCCATTACCACCTTGCTCACGCCCTACCTGATTCGCGCCGCCGACCCGCTGTCGCTCAAGCTTGCCAGTGTGGTGCCCAAGCGCCTGTCGCGGGTGCTGTCGCTGTACGGCGAATGGCTGCGCAGCATCCAGCCGCAAGGCGAGGGCGCGATGGTGGCGGCGATGATCCGGCGCATCCTGCTGCAGGTGGGGGTCAACCTGGCGCTGGTGGTGGCGATCTTCTTCAGTGGTGGTTACTTCGCGGCACGCATCGGCGAGTACCTGAGCGAATGGTTGCCCGACCTGGCCCAGCAGAAAGCGCTGATCTGGGGCGCGGCGTTGCTGCTGTCATTGCCGTTCCTGATTGCCGCGTATCGCAAGCTCAAGGCGCTGTCGATGCTGCTGGCCGAAATGGGGGTCAAGCCGGAAATGGCCGGGCGCCATACCCAGCGCGTGCGCCGGGTGATCGCCGAGGTGATCCCGCTGCTGTCGCTGCTGGTGATCTTTCTGCTGCTGTCGGCGCTGTCGGCGAGCATCCTGCCCACCAGCGAGCTGCTGTTGCTGATCGCGGTGGTGGCGGCCGGTGTGGTGGCGTTGCTGTGGCGCTGGTTCATCCGGGTGCACACGCGCATGCAGATCGCACTGCTCGAAACCCTCGACAATCAGAAGGAACATCACCCCTAGGGTTTGCAGCGCAGCGGCTGGTCCCGCCATTGGGCCCAGGCCTGTGTCCAACCTTCGGCGTGGCTCACACCGGGCAACGCAACCTGCTGCATGCAGCGGGCACTGCCCAGTTCCACGCGGTAGTGCTCGAACAGCGAGGCCGGCACGCTGCGGTCCTGCAGGCCGAGAAGGTGGCGCTGCGGCAGGTCGCGCAGGCGCTGGCGATAGTCCAGCGGCTCCAGTGAGCCCGCCAGTGGCGTCAGTTGCAGGGTCTGTGCCCAGTACCGCGGGCTGAGGTTGCCGGCCAGGGTCTGGACCTGGGTAACGTCGCTTCGCCGGGCGGCCAGCAGCAAGGCCAGCGCACCCCCGCCGGAATAGCCGATCAGCTCGAACTCCTGGTTGCCATAGCGCTGCTTGATGCCGCTCAGGGCTTGGTCCAGGCTATCGAGCACTGCCTTGCCAAAGCGCTGGTCGGTCCACATCGCTGCGCGGCAGCCAGGCGCACTGACGAACTGGCAAGGGCGCGCCAGGTACAGGCTGGGCTGTGGGTCTTCCAGGGCCAGTCGCGCCAGCAACAGGTTGCGCGGGCTGGGGTCCAGGCTGGGTTGGCTGGAGGTGGCCCAGGCGCGTCCGTCACCTTCCAGATAGACACGCAGGCGCAGGGCGCCTGGCGCCTTGAGCGGAACGCTCAGCGCCAGCGGGAAGGGCTGGGTAGGCTGGATCTCGACACGATGGCCATGTGCCTGGCTGAGGGTCTGCAACTGTGTCAGCGGCGCCTGGCAGCCGCTCGCCAGCAGCAGGGCGAGCAGTGTGAACAGTCTGGAGTACATCGACAGGGCCCCGGCATGTGAAGGTGCATTCCTGTGCGGGCGGGTCGTATGTCCGAGGGGATGGAGCGGTAGCAACACCGCCGCGCACAGGAAGGCGCGGCGATTCTACGAAGATTGATAGCTCAGAGCCATCATTTTTGTCCGACAAACTGACGGATCAGCTTTCCAGCCACACGTCGCGCGCCCAGTGCCATACCGATTCCCAGGTTTCTTCGGTCACCAGCTCTTCTTCGGCCGACCACAGCACCACGGTGCCGTCTTCCTCGACGCAGTAGTAATCGTCACCATCCTGGCAGATCGGAATCAGCGAACGGTCCACGCCGGCATCCCAGGCATTGGCCGCCACGTCGGGCAGGTAGGTATGCGATTGCGGGTCGGTGACGGTCACCGGCTCCAGGCTGCCGTACACCACATCGCTGACGGTCAACAGGAACTCCCTGAAGACGAACGGGATATCGATGAACAGCTGTTCTTCAATCTCGACCAGCAGGTCTTCGTCGGGCAACTCAAGCGGTACGGGTACCGGTTCGTTGGCTTCACGCAGTTGCTCGATGATTTCTTCCACGGGTTCAATCCTCTTACCTTGACGACACGCTGCGCGTTATACCCTAGTAGGACGCTACGCTAAAAGCAAAACCCCGGGCAAGCCCGGGGTTTTTTGTGCAATGCCTCAAGATCAGCCGTTCTGGCGGATCCCTGCGACCAGCCAAGGCTGGTTTTCGCCCTGGGCACGTTCCATGTTCCAGCTTTCGCTGAACACTTCGCCCTGGTCGAAACGCGAGGTTTTCGACACACCGCTGAAGGTCAGGGTGGCGATGGTGCGGTCGGCACGGTCATCCACGCCTTCCAGCTGCACGTTCAGGTCGTCGATGTAGGTGGACTGGAAGCCTTCACCCAGCTCGGCACGTTCCTTTTTCAGGAACTGCAGCATCTGCGGGGTAACGAACTCGGCGATCTTGTCGATCTCGTTGGCGTCCCAGTGCTGCTGCAGGGTCTGGAAGTGGTTGCGTGCAGCGGCCAGGAAGCTCTCTTCATTGAACCAGGCTGGTGCGTTGATCACCGGGCGGGCCGCGGCAGGTGCAGCGGAACCACCGAAGATCGACGGCTGAGCCGGTTGCTCGTGAACTTCACGCTGGAACGGCGCGTGACCGGCAGCGGCCATCTGCGGCTGTTGCTTGCGGCGACGGGCGGCAATGAAACGGAAGATCAGGAAGGCGATGACCGCCATGATCAGGATGTCGAAGATCTGCATGCCCTGGAAGCCGTCGCCCATGAACATGGAGGCCAGCAGGCCACCGGCGGCGAGGCCGGCCAGAGGGCCGAGCCAGCGCGAAGCACCGCTGGCGGCTGCCGGTGGACGGCCTGCCGCATTTGGCGTGGCGGCCGGCGTGGCCGGAGCGGCCTGGCGCGTCTGGTGGGTCGGCGCGGCGCCCGAGCTCTTGCCGCCGCCGAAGCGCTTGGCGTTGGCGTCGAGGCTCAGCGTAAGGCCGATGCACAGCGCCAAGGCGATGCTAAGAAAACGTTGCATAGAAGGGTATTCCCGTTTTGTGGAGTGCACGCGCGCCATGGTGCACAGGTTGTAGGACACATGACTAGCGCCATAATGTTTCTATCTTTTGCTTGGCGCTGTGGGATGTTTATCAAGTGCGTGTAGGAACTGGCCGACCTCTTCGCCGGCAAGGCCGGCTCCCACAGGGGACGGCCTTGCCGGCGGAGGGTGTTACAACGGCTCCAGCTTGGCGTAGCCAAGCATCAGCCACTTGCTGCCTTCGGCAAAGTTCACCTGCACCCGCGCCTGGGCACCGGCGCCCTCGAAATTGAGGATCACGCCCTCGCCAAACACCGCGTGCTGCACGCGCTGGCCGAGGTTGAAGGCGGTTTCGGGGATGTTCGCCGCACCGAACAGGCTGCTCGAATTCTGTTTCTGACCCGAGCCGAACGGCCGGCTGACGCTGTTGGACAAGCGCACTTCCTGCACCAGCCCCGCAGGGATCTCACGCACGAATCGCGACACCTTGTTGTAGGTTTCGCTGCCGTACAGGCGGCGGGTCTCGGCGTAGGTCATCACCAGCTGCTGCATGGCGCGGGTAATGCCCACATAGGCCAGGCGACGTTCCTCTTCCAGGCGGCCGGGCTCTTCCAGGCTCATCTTGTGCGGGAACAGGCCCTCTTCCATGCCCACCAGGAACACGTGGGGGAACTCCAGGCCCTTGGCGCTGTGCAGGGTCATCAGCTGGATGCTGTCTTCGTGTTCCTCGGCCTGGGCATCGCCGGCCTCGAGGGAGGCGTGGCCCAGGAACGCAGCCAGCGGCGACAGCTCGGCGTCTTCCTCGGCGCTTTCGAAGTTACGCGCGGCGCTGACCAGTTCTTCAAGGTTTTCTACCCGTGCCTGGCCCTTTTCACCCTTTTCTTCCTGGTGATAGACGATCAGCCCGGACTGCTCGATCACGGTCTGGGTCATCAGGTGCAACGGCATGTCCATGACCTTGGCCGAGAGGTTCTCGATCAGCTCGATGAACGCGGCCAGGGCGCTGGCGGCGCGGCCCTTGAGGCCCTTGTTGGCGATCAGCAGGCTCATCGACTCCCACATCGATACCTGGGCGTGACGGGCGTGTTCGCGAATCGCCTCCACGGTCTTTTCGCCGATGCCGCGCGGCGGCACGTTGATCACCCGCTCCAGCGCCGCGTCATTGCCACGCCCTTCAAGCAGGCGCAGGTAGGCCATGGCGTTCTTGATCTCGGCGCGTTCGAAGAAGCGCTGACCACCATAGATGCGGTACGGGATGCGCTCGCGCAGCAGGGCCTCCTCGAGCACCCGCGACTGGGCGTTGGAGCGGTACAGGATGGCGATGTCGCTGCGCGCCATGCCGGTCTTGAGCGCGCTCTCGATGGTCTCGACCACATAGCGCGCTTCGTCGTGTTCGTTGAAGGCGGCGTACAGGCTCAGCGGTTCGCCGTCGCCGCCGTCGGTCCACAGCTCCTTGCCCAGGCGATCACTGTTGTTGGCGATCAGGGCGTTGGCCGCCTTGAGGATGCCGGCGGTGGAGCGGTAGTTCTGCTCCAGGCGGATCATCTGGGTGTCGGGGAAGTCGGCACTGTACTGGTGGATGTTCTCGATCTTGGCGCCGCGCCAGCCATAGATGGACTGGTCGTCGTCGCCCACCACCATCAGGCTGTCACCGCCCTGGGCCAGCAGGCGCAACCAGGCGTACTGCACGGCGTTGGTGTCCTGGAACTCGTCCACCAGCAGGTGGCGGAAGCGCCGCTGGTAGTGCTGCAGCAGGCCCGGGTTGTCGCGCCACAGGTCCAGCGCGCGCAGCAGCAGTTCGGAGAAGTCGATCACGCCGGCGCGCTGGCAAGCTGCCTCGTAGGCCTCGTAGATGCTGCGCATGGTGCCCAGGAACAGGTCGCCGCTGGCCTGGATGTGCTGCGGGCGCAGCCCTTCGTCCTTCTGCCCGTTGATGAACCACTGCGCCTGGCGTACCGGCCAGCGCTGTTCGTCCAGGCCCAGCTCGCGGATCACCCGCTTGACCAGGCGTTGCTGGTCGTCGCTGTCGAGGATCTGGAAGTTCTGGTTCAGCCCCGCTTCCTGCCAGTGGGCACGCAACAGGCGGTGCGCCAGGCCGTGGAAGGTACCCACCCACATGCCGGCCGGGTTGATGCCCATCAACTGCTCGATGCGCTGGCGCATCTCGGCGGCGGCCTTGTTGGTGAAGGTCACCGACAGCACCGAATGGGGTGAGGCCTGCTCGACCTGGATCAACCAGGCGATACGGTGCACCAGCACTCGGGTCTTACCGGAGCCGGCACCGGCCAGAACCAACTGGCGACCAAGCGGGGCCGCTACGGCCTGGCGTTGGGCGTCGTTGAGGGAGTTCAACAGGAGGGAGAGGTCATCGCGCATCCCGCCATTTTAGGGGCGCAAGCGAGCCGGGGGCAAACCCATGGTGGAAAAAGATCGCCCAAGGCACCGCCCGCTCATCGGTCGCGCCCCTTGGCCCGCGTGCTTGAGGGCTCGGCACTGAAACCAGGTTCCATAATTGCCACGCACAATTTATGACCCAGAGCAGTTTGGCCCAGGCGCCTGCTTGTGTATGCTCCGTGCTCGTTCGAGGCTCACCATTACAAGAACATTGCCTATGACCTTCGCATCTGCCTCCGTCAGCGTGCCGCTGGAAGCGCGCCGCGGTATTCGCAAACAGTTCGCCACGCAACTGGCCGTCGAGCGTACCCGTCTGTTGTACCAGGGCTCGTTGCTGCCCACCCTGTTCATGCTGCTCAACGGCCTGGTGTGTGCCTGGCTGCTGTGGAGCCCGCAGCGCTACCTGCTGGTCAGTGTGTGGATCGTCTGGTTGATGGCGCTGGTAGCGCTGCGGGTCATTCAGGTGGCGGCCTTCGACGCGGCGATGCCCGATCGACAGGTGCAACCGACCTGGTGGCGCATGTTCCTGCTCGGTTCGGCCTTCAGCGGCCTGACCCTGGCCAGCGCGGCGATTGCCCTGGTGCCTGTGGATAACTTCGTGCAACAGGCCTGGGTCTTCGGCTTGCTGGGGGCCGCGACCCTGTCGGCGAGTGTGGCCTACGCGGTCAGCCTGCCGGCGTTCCTGAGTTTCACCTTGCCGTGCCTGCTGCCGCCGATCGCGTTCCTGTTCTGGCGCGGTGATGAGCAGCAGCAGGGCTGGGGCTGGCTTGGGCTGATCCTGCTCGGCGCGTTGATGGTGGTGGCCTGGCAGGTCAATCGGCTGATCGAGGGGGGCCTGTTGCGCCGCTTTCAGAACCAGGCGCTGATCGAGCACCTGCAGGCCGCGCAGGCGCGCAGCGAGCGGCTCAACAAGGCCCTGGCGACCGAGGTCGAGCAGCGTCGGCTGATCGAGGAGCAACTGCGTCAGGCCCAGGCCGGGCTGGAATCGAGGGTGGCGCAACGCAGCCAGGAGCTGGACCGCGCCAACCAGGCCCTGAGCAAGAGCGAGCAGCGCCTGGCCCTGGCGCTGGAAGCCAGTGAGCTGGGGCTGTGGGACTGGAATCTGGAAACCGACGAGGTGCATCACACCCAATTGCACGAGCTGTTCGGCCTGAACCCGGAGCAGGTGCGGGCGGTGCAGGCGCACCTCAAGCCGCGCCTGCACCCGGATGACGTGCCGGCGCTCAAGCGCGCCCTGGTCGACCACCTCAAGGGGCGCACCGACGATTACCGTATCGAGTACCGCTTCCGCCACGCCCAGGGCCACTGGTGCTGGATCGAGGACCGCGGCCGCGCGGTGGAGCGCGATGCCGCCGGGCGGGTGGTGCGCATGCTCGGCACCCGGCGCGACGTGAGCGCGCGCAAGGCCCAGCAGGAACAGCAACGCCTGGCCGCAACCGTATTCGAGGCGGCCAGCGAAGGCATCGCGATCATGGGGCCGGACTATGCCGTACTGGCCGCCAACCAGGCGTTCTGCCACATGACCGGCTACGTGCGCGAAGAACTGCTGGGGCGCAATGCGCTGGAGCTGCCATGCAGCCGCGACGCGCGCCGGCACTACGGTGCCATCGACCAGGCCCTGGCGCAGCAGGGGCGCTGGGAAGGCGAGCTGGTTGAGGCGCGCAAGAGCGGGGAACTCTACCCGCAGTGGCTGCAACTGACCGGCGTGACGGATGCGCGTGGCCAGGTCGGCACCATCGTGGGTTTCTTCACCGACCTGTCGGCACGCCGCGAGTCCGAAGAGCGCCTGCGGTACCTGGCGCACTACGACGAACTGACCGGCCTGGCCAACCGCGCGTTGTTCCGCCTGCGTCTGCATGAAGCCGGCCAGCGCCTACGTGGCAGCGGTCGCAGCCTGGCGCTGCTGCACATCGACCTGGACCGCTTCAAGCTGCTCAACGACAGCCTGGGCCACGAACTGGCCGACCGGCTGCTCAAGACCATGGCCCAGCGCATCGGCAACGCAGTGCCCGAGGCCGATACCGTGGCGCGTCTGTCCGGTGACGAGTTCGTGGTGCTGTTCGACGGCTATTCACACCTGTCCAGCCTGGTGCGGGTGGCGACGCGCCTGCTGGACAAGCTGCGCGTGCCGCTGCGTGTCGACGGGCACGAGCTGGTGATCAGCGCTTCAGTGGGGGTCAGTCTGCTACCCGATGCCAGCCTGGATGTCAGCACCCTGGTGAGCCAGGCCAACATGGCCATGCAGCACGCCAAGCACCTCGGCGGCGACGGGTTCCAGTTCTACACCGAGAGCCTGCAGGCCAGCACCCTGGAGCGCCTGCAACTGGAGAACCAGCTGCGCAAGGCCATCGAAGAGCGCCAGCTGGAGGTCTATTACCAGCCCAAACTGTGCCTGACCAGCGGCCGCCTGCAGGCTGCCGAGGCCCTGGTGCGCTGGCATCACCCGCAGGTGGGCATGGTGCCACCGGGCGACTTCATCGGCCTGGCCGAAGAGACCGGGCTGATCGCGCCGATGGGCGAGTTCGTGTTGCGCCAGGCGTGCTGGCAGGCCTGTCAATGGCAACGGCAGGGGCTGGCGCCGATTCGCGTGTCGGTGAACCTGTCGGTGTATCAGTTGCGCCAGGGCAAGCTGGTCAGCCTGGTGCGTCAGGTGCTGGAAGACAGCGGCCTGGCACCGCACCTGCTGGAGCTGGAGCTGACCGAAAGCCAGTTGCTCGACAGCGTGGAGCACATCATCGCGACCTTTCATCAGTTGCATGAACTGGGGGTCAAGCTGGCCATCGACGATTTCGGCACCGGCTATTCGTCGCTCAGCTACCTCAAGCGTTTTCCGGTGAATTACGTGAAGATCGACCAGACCTTCATCCGTGGCCTGCACGAAGGCAGCGAGGACGCCGCGATCACCCGTGCGATCATTGTCATGGCCCACAGCCTGGGCCTGCAGGTAGTGGCCGAAGGGGTGGAAACCCAGGAGCAGCTGGCGTTTCTGCGCGAGCAGGGCTGCGATGAGGTGCAGGGCTACCTGATCAGCCGGCCGGTGGAGGCCGACAGCCTCGCCGCCTTGCTGCGTGAAGATCGGCGCTGGTAGCCCTACGGCCAGGGCCCCGATCAACGGGGCCCTGGCGTTGTAACAAGTCGCAGCCTGCCGGTCAGTGAGTGACCAGGATCTCCTCCAGGCTCACCAGCAGCTTGCCGTCGTGGAAAATATCCACTTTCGGGATGTTGCTGTGGTCGCCGTCCATTTCGAAACAGACCGCACGTTCGGTGATCACCTGGGCAGCCAGGGCGTCCACGTTCTCCAGCTTCAGTTCCAGCGCCAGGGCGTGCGATTTGTCCTGGATGGCGCGTTTCACCAGCACCGGCACGATGGCCGAGGTGGCGACTTCCACGGTGCCATACACTCGAAACCTGGCGTTGCCCGGCATCTTGTCGTTCTGCGCGATCCAGCCTTTTGCTTTCAGGGACATTCCTTTGTACTCCATTCGATGGTGGGTGGGATGTTGCGTGCCCACTATCGAACAGCGCGGCTGCACCCGGCAGCCGGAAAGCTTTCAACCGTGCCAGGCGCGTCCCTGGTGAGCCAGCAGGCTGTGGGCCTGGTCCGGGCCATTGGAGCCGGCCGGGTAAGGGCGGGGGGCCTGGAAGTGCTCCTGCCAGCCAGTCAGGATCGGGTCGATCCAGGCCCATGCGGCCTCCACTTCGTCGCGGCGCATGAACAGGGTCGAGTCGCCGTCCAGAACATCCAGCAGCAGTCGTTCGTAGGCGTCCCAGCGACGTGCCTGGCCGAACACCTGGGCCAGGTTCAGGTTCAGTTCCACCGGCTCCAGGCGCATGCCCTTGCCCGGTGCCTTGGTCATCATCTGCAGGCTGATGCGCTCGTCGGGCTGCAGCTGGATCAGCAACTGGTTGGCCTGGTCGCCGTCGAACAGGCGATGGGGCACCGGCTTGAACTGGATGACGATCTGCGAGGAGCGTTTGGCCATGCGCTTGCCGGTACGCAGGTAGAAGGGCACGCCGGCCCAGCGCCAGTTGTTGATGTGGGCTTCGACGGCGACGAAGGTTTCGGTGTCGCTGTCGTTGTCCACGTCCTTCTCGAAGTAGTAGGCCGGAACCTCCTGCCCGCCGATCTTGCCGGCGCTGTACTGGCCGCGCACGGTCTTGTCCTGCACGTCCTGCCCGGTGATGGGTTTGAGGGCCTTGAGGATCTTGACCTTTTCATCGCGCACCGCCTCGGCCTCGAACTGCGCTGGTGGCTCCATGGCTACCAGGCAGAGCAGTTGCAGCAGGTGGTTCTGCAGCATGTCGCGGGTGGCGCCGGCACGGTCGTAGTAGCCGCCGCGGTTTTCCACGCCGAGGGTTTCGCACACGCTGATCTGCACGTGGTCCACCTGGTTGGTGCGCCACACCGGTTCCAGCAGCGCGTTGGCGAAGCGCAATGCCATGAGGTTCTGCACCGTCTCCTTGCCCAGGTAGTGGTCGATGCGAAACACCTGGGATTCGGCGAATACCGCGCCGATGGCGCTGTTGATCGTGGTGGCGGACTCCAGCGAGTGGCCGATGGGTTTTTCCAGCACGATACGCGCTTCGCTGTCGACCAGCCCGGCCACCTGCAGGTGGGTGGCGATGGGCACGAACAGGTTGGGTGCGGTGGCCAGGTAGTAGACCCGCGTCAGCCCGCCGGGCTCGCCCAGAAAGCGGGCGAGGCGGCCGAAATCGGCGCTCTGCATGGCGTCCATGGAGAAGTAGTCCAGGCGCGTGGAAAAGCGGTGCCACACCTCGTCGCTGAAGTCCTGGGGCGCGATCTGGGCGCGGCAGCGGCGTTCGACCAGCTTGAGAAATTCAATCCGTGGCAAGGGCCGGCGGGCCAGGGCGATGATCCGCACGGCGTTGTGCAGACGGCCTTCGCGAAACAGGTGGTAGAGCGCTGGAAGCAGTTTGTTCAGGGCCAGGTCGCCGGTGCCGCCGAACACCAGAATGTCGCACGGGATAGTCAATGCCACCACTCTCCAAGATCGTTTAGCTGGGCGGGTCGCCGGTCATGTAGTATAACTACAAGAAAGCTACAACCCGGTCAGCCGATCATAACCGAGTCCTGCCCTTGAATCTGTTGCAACACATCGCCCAGTCGCGCCATCTGCTACGCAAATCGGAACTGAAGGTTGCCGATCACGTATTGCTCGATCCAGCGGCTGTCATGCATAGCTCCATGGCTGATCTGGCGCACAGCGTCGGGATCAGCGAGCCGACCATCGTGCGTTTCTGCCGGGCGATCGGTTGCACCGGTTTCCAGGACCTCAAGCTCAAGCTGGCGCAAAGCCTGGCGGCGGGTGCGAGCTTCGGTCAGTTCGCGATTCATGAAGACGATTCGGTAGCCGACTACAGCCTGAAGATCTTCGACACCACCCTGCACACCCTGATGGAAGTGCGCGAGCACCTCGATGCCCAGGCATTGCAGCGCGCCGTGACGGCCATGGCCCAGGCGCAGCGCGTGGAATTCTACGGGTTTGGTGCATCGGGTGCGGTGGCTGCCGATGCCCAGCACAAGTTCTTCCGCCTGTTGCTGACGGCAGCGGCGTATTCCGACCCGCACATGCAGGCGATGTCGGCGGTCACCCTCAAGCCGGGTGACGTGGCGATCTGCATTTCCCAGTCAGGGCGTTCCAAGGACCTGCTGATCACTGCCAACCTGGTGCGTGAAAGCGGTGCGACGCTGATCACCCTGTGCCCGAGCCAGACCCCGCTGGCCGAACTGTCCACGGTCAACCTGGCCATCGACGTGCATGAAGACACCGAAATCTACACCCCGCTGACCTCACGTATCGCCCACCTGGTGGTGATCGACGTGCTGGCCATGGGCGTTGCCATGGCGCGCGGGCCGAGCCTGGTCAACCACCTCAAGAGCGTCAAGCGCAGCTTGCGCAGCCTGCGCCTGTCGCCCAAGTCGATCAAGGCGATGGACGACTGATCGTCTTGCACCGCCCGAGCTGACACCTTCGCTGGCTTGCCAGCGAAGGGCAGCACCGCATACCACGCCTGATTGTTCATGCTTTTGTAACCCTCCCGCCGCCAAACCGTAACCCCGCCCGGGCACGCTGAAACTCCCCGCAATCGACCAGGGAGACACGCAATGGCTCGTGAATTCGATGGCTCGCACCAACCTACCGCCAAGTCCCGCAAGCAGCAGGAAAAGGATCAGCGCCGCATGGAGTTTCGCCGCGCGATCGAAAGCTATTCCGAGCAGCGCCAATTGCTGCAGGACATCGCCGACTACCCCGAACTGCACGCTGTCAGCGTATGGCAGGTGTCAGCGGCAACGTCCCCGAGAAACGCTCAACAAGCGCGCTGATCTGCGCACGTTCGCTGCGGATGAACGCAACAAAGGCCAGGGCCACCGGCGACTGCCGCTTGGCCTTGGCCTGCACCACGCACCAGCTGCGATACAGCGGCAGCTCCTCTACCGGCAGCTCGCGCAGCACCCCGGTGGCCAGTTCCATGTTCAGTGCATGCCGGGTCAAAAGGGCGATGCCAAGGCCTGCGATCACGCATTCGCGCTGGGCGTCGGCCGACGCTACTTCCAGGGTCTGGGTGAAGTGCACGCGCTTTTCCTTGAAGTACTCCTCGCACGCCTTGCGCGTGCCCGAACCCTGTTCGCGCACCAGCAGCGTATGCGGCTCCAGGTCCTGCAGGCGCAGGCTGTCGAGCGTGCACAGCGGGTGATCGGGCGGGGCCACGGCCACGATCGGGTTGTTCAGGAAGGGCAAAAACTCCAGGCCCATGTCCTGCGGCACCATCGACATGATGATCAGGTCGTCGCGGTTGTCCGACAGGCGCCGGATGGCCTGGGCGCGGTTGACCACGGTGAGGGTCAGGTTGACCTCCGGGTGCAGGCGCTTGAAGGCGGCGAACAGGTGCGGCACGAAGTACTTGGCGCTCGATTCCACCGCCAGCTTGAGCTGGCCCTGCAGCGAGCCCTGCATGTCCGACAGCTGCATGTCGAGGCTCTCCAGGCGTCCGAAGATGTCCCGGCTGGCGCGCTGCAGCGCCTCGGCGGCCTCGGTGAGGTAGAGCTTCTTGCCGACGTACTCGAACAGCGGCTGGCCTACCAGTTCTTCGAGCTGGCGGATCTGTAGACTAACGGCGGGTTGCGTCAGCGACATCTCCTCGGCGGCCCGGCTGTAGGAACGCAAATCACACACTTCATTGAAGATCTGCAATTGACGCAATGTCATACGCATCAATGACTTACGCATATTTTCCGTCGCCTCGGCAAAACCCTGTTACGGCACTATAAGCAATTGCTAATGCTGCCCCTAACAAATATTGATTTTTGTTTATTCACGTTCGGCGCTAGGGTGATTATACGACTGGCCAGCGACGTCTGGTCACGCGCCGACCGGTACTGCCGGTTCGTTTGTTACCAACGGCTTTGGGAAGACTCCAGTGATAAAAAAAATCCTGATCGCCAACCGGGGTGAAATCGCAGTACGCATCGTGCGTGCCTGCGCCGAGATGGGCATTCGCTCGGTGGCGATCTATTCCGACGCCGACCGTCACGCCCTGCACGTAAAGCGTGCGGACGAGGCCCATAGCATCGGTGCCGAACCCCTGGCCGGTTACCTCAACCCGCGCAAGCTGGTGAACCTGGCAGTGGAAACCGGCTGCGATGCGTTGCACCCGGGCTATGGTTTTCTGTCGGAGAACGCGGAGCTGGCGGACATCTGCGCCGAACGCGGGATCAAGTTCATCGGCCCGGCCGCCGAAGTCATTCGCCGCATGGGCGACAAGACCGAGGCGCGGCGCAGCATGATCAAGGCCGGCGTACCGGTCACCCCGGGCACCGAAGGCAACGTGGCCGACATCCACGAAGCCCTGGAAGAGGGCGACCGCATCGGTTACCCGGTTATGCTCAAGGCCACTTCCGGCGGCGGCGGGCGCGGCATTCGTCGCTGCAACAGCCGCGAAGAACTCGAGCAGGCCTTTCCGCGGGTGATTTCCGAAGCCACCAAGGCATTCGGTTCGGCCGAGGTGTTCCTGGAAAAATGCATCGTCAACCCCAAGCACATCGAGGCGCAGATCCTGGGTGACAGCTTCGGCAACGTGGTGCACCTGTTCGAGCGCGACTGCTCGATCCAGCGCCGCAACCAGAAGCTCATCGAGATCGCCCCCAGCCCGCAGCTGACCCCCGAACAGCGCGCCTACATCGGCGACCTGTCGGTGCGCGCGGCCAAGGCCGTGGGCTACGAGAATGCCGGTACCGTGGAGTTCCTGCTCGCCGATGGCGAGGTGTACTTCATGGAAATGAACACCCGGGTGCAGGTGGAGCACACCATCACCGAGGAAATCACCGGTATCGACATCGTTCGCGAACAGATCCGCATCGCCTCGGGCCTGCCGCTGTCGGTCAAGCAGGAAGACATCCAGCACCGCGGCTTCGCGCTGCAGTTCCGGATCAATGCAGAAGACCCGAAAAACAACTTTCTGCCCAGCTTCGGCAAGATCACCCGCTACTACGCCCCCGGCGGCCCGGGCGTACGCACCGACACGGCGATCTACACCGGCTACACCATCCCGCCGTTCTACGACTCGATGTGCCTGAAGCTGGTGGTCTGGGCGCTGACCTGGGAAGAAGCCATGGACCGCGGCCTGCGGGCCCTGGACGACATGCGCCTGCAGGGGGTCAAGACCACCGCCGCGTACTACCAGGAAATCCTGCGCAACCCGGAATTCCGTAGCGGCCAGTTCAACACCAGCTTCGTTGAAAGCCACCCCGAACTGACCAACTACTCGATCAAGCGCAAACCCGAAGAGCTGGCCCTGGCCATCGCCGCCGCCATCGCCGCCCACGCAGGCCTGTGAGGAACCCTACAATGTCCAAGAAAATTTTCGTAACCGACACGATCCTGCGCGACGCCCACCAATCGTTGCTGGCCACCCGCATGCGCACCGACGACATGCTGCCGATCTGCGACAAGCTCGACAAGGTGGGCTACTGGTCGCTGGAAGTGTGGGGCGGCGCGACCTTCGACGCCTGCGTGCGCTTCCTCAAGGAAGACCCGTGGGAGCGCCTGCGCAAGCTGCGCGCAGCACTGCCCAACACCCGTCTGCAGATGCTGCTGCGCGGCCAGAACCTGCTTGGCTACCGGCACTACAGCGATGACGTGGTCAAGGCCTTCGTGGCCAAGGCAGCAGTCAACGGCATCGATGTGTTCCGCATCTTCGACGCCATGAACGACGTGCGAAACCTGCGCGTGGCCATCGAGGCGGTGAAGGCGGCGGGCAAGCATGCCCAGGGCACCATCGCCTACACCACCAGCCCGGTGCACACCATCGAGGCGTTCGTGGCCCAGGCCAAGCAGATGGAAGCCATGGGCTGCGACTCCATCGCGATCAAGGACATGGCCGGCCTGCTGACCCCCTACGCCACAGGCGAGCTGGTTAAGGCACTCAAGGCCGAGCAGTCGCTGCCGGTGTTCATCCACAGCCACGACACGGCCGGCCTGGCCGCGATGTGCCAGCTCAAGGCCATCGAGAACGGTGCCGACCATATCGACACCGCCATCTCCAGCTTCGCCTGGGGCACCAGCCATCCGGGCACCGAATCGATGGTTGCAGCGCTCAAGGGCAGCGAGTTCGATACCGGCCTGGACCTGCAACTGCTGCAGGAGATCGGCCTGTACTTCTATGCCGTGCGCAAGAAGTACCACCAGTTCGAAAGCGAGTTCACCGCCGTGGATACCCGCGTGCAGGTCAACCAGGTACCGGGCGGGATGATTTCCAACCTGGCCAACCAGCTCAAGGAGCAGGGTGCGCTCAACCGCATGAACGAAGTGCTGGCCGAGATCCCGCGGGTGCGTGAAGACCTCGGCTTCCCGCCGCTGGTCACGCCCACCTCGCAGATCGTCGGTACCCAGGCGTTCTTCAACGTGCTGGCCGGCGAGCGCTACAAGACCATCACCAACGAGGTGAAGCTGTACCTGCAGGGCGGCTACGGCAAGGCACCGGGGGTAGTCGACGAGAAGCTGCGTCGCCAGGCCATCGGCAGCGAAGACGTCATCGACGTGCGCCCCGCCGACCTGCTCAAGCCCGAGATGACCAAGCTGCGTGCCGACATCGGCAGCCTGGCCAAGTCCGAAGAAGACGTGCTGACCTTCGCCATGTTCCCGGACATCGGGCGCAAGTTCCTTGAAGAGCGTGAAGCCGGCAGCCTGACCCCTGAAGTGCTGCTGCCGATTCCGGAAGCCGGCGCGGTGGCCTCGGCCGGTGGCGAAGGCGTACCAACCGAGTTCGTGATCGACGTGCACGGCGAGACCTACCGCGTGGATATCACCGGTGTGGGCGTCAAGGCCGAAGGCAAGCGCCACTTCTACCTGTCCATCGACGGCATGCCGGAAGAGGTGGTGTTCGAGCCGCTCAACGAGTTCGTCGGCGGTGGCAGCAGCAAGCGCAAGCAGGCCAGCGAGCCGGGCCATGTGAGCACCA
This sequence comes from Pseudomonas sp. 8209, assembly GCF_028682105.1. NCBI lineage: Bacteria > Pseudomonadati > Pseudomonadota > Gammaproteobacteria > Pseudomonadales > Pseudomonadaceae > Pseudomonas > Pseudomonas sp. 8209. Next base: position 309,530 of record NZ_JANIAH010000006.1, on the reverse strand, counting down.
CCATGCCGGGCAACATCGTCGATGTGCTGGTCAAGCAGGGGGACACGGTCAAGGCCGGCCAGGCGGTGCTGATCACCGAAGCGATGAAGATGGAAACCGAGGTGCAATCGGCCATCGCCGGCAAGGTTGCAGCCATACACGTGGCCAAGGGCGACCGGGTCAACCCGGGCGAGATCCTGATCGAGATCGAAGGCTGACTCAGGCCTTCATCTGCAAGCGGTTAACCTCTGGGGAGCGAATTGCTCCCCTTTTTTTATCTTCTGTTGGATACGCCCGCTTCGGGTACCCGCCTCACGCACCCGTACGGCACGCTTCCAGCGTCTTGAGCTGACCCTCTGGGCGCTGGTTGTCCTCGCTCAGCCAGCGTTCGAAACCAGCGGCAATGGCCGGCCATTCGTCATCGGTGATGGAGTACCAGGCCGTGTCGCGGTTGTGGTCCTTGGTCACCATGTGCTTGCGAAACACCCCTTCGAAGGTGAACCCGAAACGCTCGGCCGCGCGCTTGGAGCGGGCATTGTCGTTGTTGCACTTCCATTCCAGGCGCCGGTTGCCCAGGGCGAAGGCCTGCTTGCCCAGCAGGTAGATGGCCTCGGTGCCCTTGGGCGTGCGCTGCATGGCCGCGCCGAAGGCAATGTGGCCGATCTCGATACGGCCCTGCTCGGGCACGATCGACATCAGGCTGAGGATACCCTGGGTCTGCCCGCTGGCCAGGTCGATCACGCTGTAGAACAGCGGGTCGCTGCTGGCGGCGTTGCTGTCTAGCCAGTGGTCGAAGTCTTCGCGCTCGGTGAATGGTCCGTAGGCCAGGTACTTCCACAGTGTCTGGTCGGCCTCGGGGCCCTGGAACACCGCCCACAGGTGCTCGCGGTCGCGGCGCGGGTCGAGTTTTTCCAGGCGGATGAAGCGCCCGACCAGCGGGACAGGCTGCGGGGCCTTGGCCGGCCGCCAGTTCAACGGTGTGCTCATGGTGGCTTCTCCGATTACAGGGCTTTGCGGAACTGGATGAAACCCGGCCGTTCGGCCACCTGTTCATACAGCGAAATACCGGTGGCGTTGGTTTCATGGGTCAGCCAGTGCACCTTGGTGCAGCCGGCCTGGCGCGCCGTGTCGTACACCAGCTCGATCAGCTGGCGGCCCACGCCCTTGCCGCGCTGGTTGGCGTCGACATACAGATCCTGCAGGTAGCAGGCGTTTTCCACCGTCCAGTTGGAGCGGTGGTAGATCCAGTGCACCATGCCCACCGCCTTGCCATCGACCCAGGCCAGCGCAGCGTTGGTCGGCTCGCTGGTGTCGAGCATGCGCTGCCAGGTCACGGCACTGACCGCCTCATCGATGCGGGTCTCATAGAAACGCTGGTAGGCCTGCCACAGCGGCAGCCAGGCGGCGTGGTCATCGGCGGTCACGGGGCGCAGGGTCACGGTAGACATCGAAGGATCCTTGTGTGCAATACAGGGGTTGGCGAATGGCCCCATCCTAGGCAGGCTATTGGCTTATGGTAAGAGCCATTTCCGGCTTATTTGGCAGGTCCAATTTCATGAGCGAACGTAGCGTTGCCTTGCCCTTCGACCCCACCGGCATCGTGCTGGACCGTCGTCAGGGGCTCAGTCGCCAGTTGTACCAGGCGCTGCGCCAGCGCGTGCTGGACGGGCGCCTGGGTAGCGGCACGCGTCTTCCCGCCTCCCGCGACATGGCCGCAGCGCTGGCCGTCTCACGTAACAGCGTAGTTCGTGCCTACGACCAGCTGTATGCCGAAGGCTATATCGAAAGCCGGGTGGGCGATGGTACCTACGTCAGTCAGCTGCCAAAACTATCCACAAAACTGTCCACAGGGTTATCCCTGGGTTTTTCCACAGGGTTATCCACAAAAACGGGTGATTGCACTGAGGATTTATCCAGTAAAGTTATCCACACGGACGTGCTGGAGCGCCTGGAAAACAATCATTTATCCGTGCATGAGCCTCGTGCGCCGCGGGCTTTTCAGGTTGGCATACCGGCCTTCGATCTGTTCCCCTTCGAGGTGTGGGCCAAGCTGCAGGCGGGTTTCTGGCGAAATCCCGACCCGGCGTCACTCGGTTACGGCGACCCGGCCGGAGAACCGCTGCTGCGCGAGCTGATTGCCACCTACCTGCGTCGCTCCCGTGGGTTGTCCTGCGTGGCTGAACAAATTGTGATCACCAGTGGTGCGCAGCAGGCAATCAGCCTTTGTGCACAGCTGCTGCTGGCGCCCGGTGACGGTGTGGCTGTGGAAAACCCCGGCTATCGTGCGGCGGGCAAAGCCTTCGCCATGGCGGGCGCGAAGGTGCATGGCGTGGGGGTGGATCACGACGGGTTGCAGTGCGCTGCCCTGGCCCAGTTGCCCAACTGTCGCCTGAGCTACGTTACCCCCGCGCATCAGTACCCCACCGGCGTCACCCTGAGCCTGGCGCGGCGCCTGGAACTGCTGGCCTGGGCCGAGCGCAACGACAGCTGGATCATCGAGGACGACTACGACGGCGAGTACCGCTACAGCGGCGCGCCGCTGGCCCCGCTGGCAGCCCTGGACCGCAGCGGACGGGTGCTGTATGTCGGCACCTTCGGCAAGGTGGCCTTCCCGGCGCTGCGTCTGGGTTACCTTGTGCTGCCGGCCCGGCTGGTGGAGGCATTCTCGCGCTTTCGGGCGTTGGCGGTGCGCCATTCCGAGGTCGGCACACAGGCGGTGATGGCGCAGTTCATGGCCAAAGGGCACTTCCAGCGTCATATCCGGCGCATGCGCCGCGCGGCGTTGAGCCGGCGCAATGCGCTACTGGCCGGCTGGCCGAAGGCTGTGGCGGGGCTGGGAGCCTTGCCGGAGGTGGCGGCGGGCCTGCACCTGAAGATCGACGTGCACAGCCAGGCGCGCGAACGGGAACTGATCGCCCGTGCCGCAGCGGTGGGTGTCGAACTCAATGCGCTGAGTGATTACTGGTTGCCCGACACGCCGCTGTCTGTGGATAAGCGTGCCGGACTGGTGCTGGGGTTCGCGGCCGTGAACGAGGCCGCGATTGCCCAGGCCCTGGCACGCCTTGCACGTGCCTGGGCCGACTGAGCCTAGCCTTGACGGGCGCGCTCGAAGCCCTCGAGCACGTTGACCGCGTTGACGCCGATCTCGGCCACGGCATAGCCACCTTCCATGATGAACAGGGTCGGCTTGCCCAACTGCGCGATGCGCTCGCCCATGGCCAGGTAGTCGGGGCTGTCGAGCTTGAATTGCGAGATCGGGTCGTCCTTGAAGGTGTCCACGCCCAGCGAGATCACCAGCACTTCGGGGTCATACGCGCCGATGCGTTCGCAGGCTTCGTCCAGCGCGCCGCGCCAGGTGGCCCAGTCGCTGCCTGCCGGCAGCGGGTAGTTGAAGTTGCAGCCCAGCCCGTCGCCTTCGCCGTGCTCGTCGGCATAGCCGAGGAAGAACGGGAATTCGGCTTGCGGGTCGCCATGGATCGAGGCGAACAGCACGTCGTTGCGCGTGTAGAAGATCTGCTGGGTACCGTTGCCGTGGTGGTAGTCCACATCCAGGATCGCCACGCGCTGGCGACCGTGGTCGATGAAGGCCTGGGCGGCGATCGCGGCGTTGTTCAGATAGCAGTAGCCCCCCATCACGTCGCTGGCGGCATGATGCCCCGGTGGCCGGCACAGGGCGAAGGCGCTGTGGGCACCGGCCTGCACCGCCGCCTGTGCGGTCAGGGCAACCTGCGCCGAGCTGTAGGCGGCCTGCCAGGTGCCGGCGGTGATCGGTGCACCGGCGTCGAAGCTGTAATAGCCCAGCTCGCCATGCAGGCCGCTGGGTTTGACCTGGCGCAGGCTGCGCGCCGGCCAGGTGAACGGCAGCAGGTCGCCATCATGGCCCAGTGCGCTCCAGCGCTGCCAGGCGCCCTGGAAGAAATCCAGGTAGTCGGCGCTGTGCACGCGCAGCAGCGGTGCGCGGCCAAAATCGGTAGGGCCTTCGACGGGCCCCAGGCCCTGGGCCTTGACCCGCTCGAGCACATGGTCGGCACGCGAGGGCATTTCGAAGCAGGGCATCAACTGCCCGTCGATCAGCTCGCAGCGGCCGTGGTGCAGGCGATGGTCATCGGAATAGATCGTCAGCATTTTTTGTTCTCCGGGTTTACTGGCGTGGCCCCATTGTCGAGAGGTACGCCCACCGGCAGAACGGCGCAAACGGCCAAAAGGGGATCGATATGGCCAACACGGTTGTCCGCATTTCGCCCCCTCGCGGTGCATGCGCGTGTTTCAGGCGCGAAAATGGCTCGGTGCCACGCCGCTCCAACGCAGGAAGGCGTGTCGGAAGCTGGCCGGCTCGCTGAAGCCCAGCACCTCGGCGATGCGGTAGATCGGTAGCTCGTCCTCGGCCAGCAACTGCTTGGCCCGTTCGAAGCGCAGCTCATCGAGCAACTGTTGATAACTACTGCCCAGCTCGTGCAGGTGGCGACGCAGGGTGCGTGATGAACAGCTCATCTGCCGCGCCAGGCCCTCGAGGCCTGGTGGTGCCTCCAACTGCTGCTGCAGCAGCTGGCGAATGCGCCCGAGCCAGGCCTGGCGCCCGGTGAATTCCAGGTTCTGCCGGCGGCAGCGTTCGCTCATCGCACGGTGGGTGATCGGGTCGGCCAGGGGCAGGGCCCGGGCCAGCCAGTGGCGTTCGAAGGCAAAGGCATTGTCGCTGGCGCCGAACTGCAGCGGGCAGTCGAAAGGCGCGCTGTAGAGCGCCTGGTAATCCGGGGCAGGGTGAGCGAAACGCGCGCCCAGCAAGGGCAGCGGCTGGCCGAGCAGGTCGTTGCAGATGACCTTGAGCGACGTCAGGCAGAACTCGGCATTGAACGCCGCAAGCTCCGGGGCCTGGCCGTAGTCGCTGGCGCTGAACCAGACCCGCTCGCCGTCCTCGATCAGGCGCAGCTGGAAAAGTGTTCCCAGCAGCGCGGGGTACTGCAGGGCCAGGTGCAGGGCGTCACCCAGGGTGGCACCGGAAAGCAGGGCGTAACCGAGCATGCCGTAGGATGAAACGTGCATGCGCTGGCCCAGCTCCAGCCCGACCTCCCGGCGCATGGCCACGGCGTTGGCGCACACGCGCAGTTCCTGGTGCGTGGTGATGCGCCAGTCGGCGCGGCCCAGGTCGGCCGGGGTGATGCCGGTGCCTTCGAGCAGCCGCTGGGCGGCACGGTCTTCGTCCTTGAAGGCCTGCAGCATCAGGGAAACCGCGTTCAGGGTGGTGAGGTGGGAGTGGAGCATGCTCGGCATCCGGCTGAGGGGCTTGGGGTTGAGTGAGCAATTTGTATGCCCTTCAGGGCCTGTTCGCTGGCAAGCCAGCGAAGGGCTCAACGTAACTCGCCAGCCAGGTCCAGCCCAACCAGCCGTCGCACCTCGTCAACCGGCAACTGGCTACCGAGCAATGCCTGCAATTTGCCGAACGCCGCCTCCCGGGTCATTCCGCCACCCGACAGCACACCGGCCTCGCGCAGGCGGCTGCCGGCTGCGTACACCTCCAGTTCGACCCCGCCTTCATGGCACTGGGTGATCGCCACCACCACGATGTCACGCGCGCGGGCCTGTTCCAGCACGGCCACGAACGCATCGTCATCACACGGCCCGGTGCCGCTGCCGTAGCATTCCAGCACCAGCCCCTGGACCCCGCTGTCGAGTGTGGCCTGCAACAGCGCGGCGTCGAGGCCTGGCACCAGCGGCAACACTGCAACCTTGGCCACCTGCAGCGGCGCGCGATAAGCCAGTGCTGCCGGTACAGGCGCCTGCGCCGCACCGCCCGAGCGCTGCAAGGTCGCGAACGGGTTCCGGCCGAAGCTGCGCACCTTGGCGGTGCGGTTTGGTGCCAGCAGCTGACCGTGGAAATACAGCTGAACACCCGGCGACGTACCCTGGCTCAGCACCTGCAGCGCCCCCGTGAGGTTCTCCCACGCATCGCTGTCCGGCGTACCGGCCGGCAGCATCGAGCCGGTGAACAGCACCGGCACCGTCAGCCCGAGCAACTGGAAGCTCATGGCGGCGGCGCTGTAGGCCAGGGTGTCGGTGCCATGCAGCACCAGCACGCCATCGCAGCCCTGGCCATCCACCGCTTCGATGATCGCGGCGCGCAGGCGCTGCCAGTAGCAGGGCGTCATGTTGGCGCTGTCGATCAGCGGCAGCAGTTCGCGGAACTGCCAGGCTGCCAGGCCCGGTTGCCCGGCCAGTTGCTCACGCATGCGCTGCTCGAAGCCCGACGCCGGGGCCAGGCCGCCGGCGCTGGCCTGCATGCCGATGGTGCCACCGGTGTACAGCACCATGATGTTGTGGGCAGGGGCCGGGGTCATGGCCTGTCTCCGTGCTCGACTGAAGGAAAGCCGACCACCTTACGCCATCCCCCGGCGCGCTGTCAGCGGCCGGGCCGCCCGAGTTCGCGATGGGCAGCGTGACGGCCAGCGGTTACCATCGCGCCTGCTTCAGGACGAAGGTGCCAAGGACGTGTCGACGAACAAGTACAAATCCGCGCAAGAGCGCCTGTGCGCCGCGGTGGACCTCAATTGCCCGGCATGCGGCCACGTCTGGTTGCCGAGCGAGGGCGAGCTGGAAACGCTCATGGGCGGGCAGCCGCTCACCTGTGCAAAGTGTGCGCAGGCACTGGTGTTGCCCGAGGCGGATCACCGGGCCATGAAGCGCCACCTCAGCCGTTCCAACTGGGCAGACCTGATCAGCGGGCTGGGCGTGGTGCTGTGCTTTATCGGGGTGCTCACGGTGCGCCATTACACGGGCGATCTGACCGCCTTCATGGTGGCGCTCTGCCTGGCGTTCGTGTGGTGGTTCATGAAGGAGATCGTCAGCGATTCGACCTTCCTGAATGTGCTGCTGCTGCCCTCGTCGGCAGAAGCAGCCGACACTACCCGTTCCCTTTAGGCGCCGGCATTGCTGGCGAAGGTCGCACCGCAGGCAAAAAAAAGGGCCCGGAGACAAAGTCCCTGGGCCCTCAAAAGGTGAGAGGTGTCTAGTCCCTCAACCTGGTGAGCGGTAGTACGGCGTCGGTTACGCTTTGAGCGGTACCAGACGCGGTGCAATCATGTTTTCCGGACGCAGGATGTCGTTGAGCATCGCTTCGTCCAGCAGGCCTTCCTCACGCACCAGTTCCAGTACGCCGCGGCCGCTTTCCAGCGCGATACGGGCAATACGGGTGGCGTTTTCGTAGCCGATGTACGGGTTCAGGGCGGTGACCAGGCCGATCGAGTGTTCGACCAGTTCACGGCAGCGCTGTTCGTTGGCGGTGATGCCGACGATGCAGTGCTCGCGCAGCATGTCCATGGCGCGTTGCAGCAGACGGATCGAGTCGAAGATCTTGTAGGCGATCAGCGGCTCCATCACGTTCAACTGCAGCTGGCCGCCTTCGGCCGCGATGGTCAGCGCGATGTCGTTGCCGATGATGGCGAAGGCCACCTGGTTGACCGCTTCCGGGATAACCGGGTTGACCTTGCCGGGCATGATCGAGCTGCCTGGCTGACGCGCCGGCAGGTTGATCTCGTTGATGCCGGTGCGCGGGCCGCTGGACAGCAGGCGCAGGTCGTTGCAGATCTTCGACAGCTTGACTGCAGTGCGCTTGAGCATGCCGGAGAACAGCACGAAGGCGCCCATGTCGGAGGTGGCTTCGATCAGGTCGGCAGCCGGTACCAGCGGCTGGCCGCTGATCAGCGCCAGACGCTGTACGGCCAGGGCCTGGTAGCCCGGGTCGGCGTTGATGCCGGTACCGATCGCGGTACCGCCCAGGTTGACTTCGGTCAGCACTTCCGGCGCCAGGGTGCGCAGGCGGTTGAGGTCTTCGGTCAGGGTGGTGGCGAAGGCACGGAATTCCTGGCCCAGGGTCATCGGCACGGCGTCCTGCAGCTGGGTACGGCCCATCTTCAGTACGTGGCTGAACTCTTCACCCTTGGCAGCGAAGGCCTGGATCAGGCTGTCGAGGCTGGCCAGCAGCGCATCGTGACCCAGCAGCAGGCCCAGACGGATGGCGGTCGGGTAGGCGTCGTTGGTCGACTGCGCCATGTTCACGTCGTTGTTCGGGTGCAGGTACTGGTACTCGCCCTTCTGGTGACCCATCGCTTCCAGCGCGATGTTGGCGATCACTTCGTTGGCGTTCATGTTGGTGGAGGTACCGGCACCGCCTTGAATCATGTCGACCACGAACTGCTCGTGGAAGTCACCGCGGATCAGGCGGGCACAGGCCTCGCTGATGGCGGCGTGCTTGGCATCGCTCAGGTGACCCAGCTCGCGGTTGGCGTCGGCAGCTGCCTGTTTGACCATGGCCAGGCCGACAACCATTTTCGGGTAGTGCGACAGCGGCACGCCAGAGAGGTGGAAGTTGTTGGCAGCACGCAGGGTCTGGATACCGTAGTAGGCATCAGCAGGGACTTCGAGGGTGCCAAGCAGGTCTTTTTCGACACGGAACGATGCAGCAGCGGACATGATAGAGATCATCTCGAGTTAGGCCCGGCACATGCCGGAATGGCGCCAATCCTAGGCCTGCACGGATTTTGCGGCCAATGCTGTTGCACGCTAACCTATGCACAAACGGCATAACGTTCCATGTGACGCCAATTGACATTCGAGCGTGTACCATTTTGGTGCATGCCTGGAGAGCCCGATGAACCTCGAAAGCAAATGGCTGGAAGATTTCAGCGCCCTGGCCGCCACCCGCAGCTTTTCCCAGGCGGCGGAGCGTCGCTTCGTGACCCAGCCGGCGTTCAGCCGGCGCATTCGCAGCCTGGAGGCTGCGTTGGGGCTGACCCTGGTCAACCGCTCGCGCACGCCGATCGAGTTGACCGCTGCCGGCCAACTGTTCCTGGTGACGGCGCGCACGGTGGTCGACCAGCTGGGCGAGGTGCTGCGCCACTTGCATCACCTGGAAGGCGGGCAGGGCGAGGTGATCCAGGTGGCGGCGGCGCACTCGCTGGCGCTGGGCTTCTTTCCGCGCTGGATCGCGCAGTTGCGCAACGACGGTCTGAACATCGCCACGCGGCTGGTGGCGACCAACGTCGGCGATGCGGTGCACGCCCTGCGCGAAGGTGGCTGCGACCTGATGCTGGCGTTCTACGACCCGGATGCGGCCCTGCAGATGGACGCCGAGATCTTCCCCTCGCTGCACCTGGGGCACACCGAGATGCTGCCGGTGTGTGCAGCGGATGCCGACGGCAAGCCGCTGTTCGACCTGGAAAACGACGCCAGCGTGCCCTTGCTGGCCTACAGCGCCGGAGCGTTTCTGGGGCGTTCGGTGAATCTGCTGCTGCGCCAGCGCAACCTGCGCTTTACCACCATCTACGAAACCGCCATGGCCGACAGCCTCAAGAGCATGGCCCTGGAAGGCCTGGGTATTGCCTGGGTGCCGCGCCTGTCGGCCCGCGCCGAGCTTGAACGTGGCGAGCTGGTGATCTGTGGCGGTGCGCAATGGCACGTGCCGCTGGAGATCCGCCTGTACCGCTGCGCGCTGGTGCGCAAGGCCAACGTGCGCCTGCTGTGGCGCAAGCTCGAAGGCGGGCCGGCGACGGCTTGACTCCAGAGTCAGCCCGAAGCCCTGAAAAAGCCCGAAAAATAAGGCTTACAGTTGGTCGCCGGGGTGCATCAAACACACGGCTTTACGATATACTGCGCGGCCTTCGGTCGGTACACCCGGCCCTAATTCGCATAACAAGCCACGCCGGTCGTCCCTGCGTGGCTTGTTGTTTTTTGACGCGCCTGAAGGCGCCCAAGAGAAGAGGCTCGACGATGAGTGCACTGGTTGGCGTGATCATGGGCTCCAAGTCCGATTGGTCCACCCTTAGCCACACCGCCGATATGCTGGAAAAACTCGGCATTCCCTACGAAGTGAAGGTGGTTTCCGCCCACCGCACGCCGGACCTGCTGTTCCAGTACGCCGAAGAGGCCGAAGGCCGTGGCATCGAGGTGATCATCGCCGGTGCCGGTGGCGCTGCCCACCTGCCAGGCATGTGCGCCGCCAAGACCCACCTGCCGGTGCTGGGTGTGCCGGTGCAGTCGGCCATGCTCTCGGGCGTCGATTCGCTGCTGTCGATCGTGCAGATGCCGGCTGGCATCCCGGTTGCCACCCTGGCCATCGGCAAGGCCGGCGCGATCAACGCCGCGCTGCTCTCGGCGAGCATCCTGGGCGCCAAGCACCCGCAGTTCCATACCGTTCTGAAACAGTTCCGCGCTGAGCAGACAGACAACGTTCTGGACAATCCAGACCCGCGCCAGGCCTGAGGTCACACGCATGAAAATCGGTGTAATCGGTGGCGGCCAACTGGGCCGCATGCTGGCCCTGGCGGGTACCCCGCTGGGCATGAACTTCGCTTTCCTCGACCCGGCCCCTGACGCCTGTGCGGCCGCTCTGGGCGAGCACCTGCGTGCCGACTACGGCGACCAGGATCACCTGCGCCAGCTGGCCGACGAAGTCGACCTGGTGACCTTCGAATTCGAAAGCGTGCCAGCCGAGACGGTGGCCTTCCTGTCGCAGTTCGTGCCGGTGTATCCGAGCGCCGAAGCGCTGCGCATCGCCCGCGACCGGCTGTTCGAGAAGAGCATGTTCCGTGACCTGGGCATCCCGACCCCGGCCTTCGCCGACATCCAGTCGCAAGCCGACCTGGAGGCCGCCGTCGCCAGCATCGGCCTGCCGGCCGTGCTCAAGACCCGTACCCTGGGTTATGACGGCAAGGGCCAGAAGGTGCTCCGCACCGAAGCCGATGTTGTCGACACGTTCGCCGAACTTGGTAGCGTGCCCTGCCTGCTGGAGGGCTTCGTGCCGTTCACCGGCGAGGTGTCGCTGATTGCCGTTCGCGGCCGCGATGGCGAGACACGCTTCTACCCGCTGGTGCACAACACCCACGACAGCGGCATCCTGCGCCTGTCGGTGGCCAGCGAAGACCACCTGCTGCAGAGCCTGGCCGAAGACTACGCGAGCCGCGTGCTCGAGCAGCTCGACTATGTCGGCGTGCTGGCGTTCGAGTTCTTCGAGGTCGACGGTGGCCTGAAGGCCAACGAGATCGCGCCGCGTGTGCACAACTCCGGGCACTGGACCATCGAAGGTGCCGAGTGCAGCCAGTTCGAGAACCACCTGCGCGCCGTGGCCGGCCTGCCGCTGGGCTCGACCGCCAAGGTCGGCGAAAGCGCCATGCTCAACTTCATCGGCGAAGTGCCGGCGGTGGCTGCGGTCGTGGCTATCGACGACTGTCACCTGCATCACTACGGCAAGGCCTTCAAGGCCGGGCGCAAGGTCGGTCACGCCACCCTGCGCTGCGCCGACATGACCACGCTGGAGCAGAAGATCCAGCAGGTCGAAGCGCTCATCGCAGGCTGAGCGGAACCATTCCCGCCGCGCATCCCTCTGATGGCAGGATGCCAAAGCGCTGACTAGGCTTTGGCTCGTGCACTCAATTCAGAGGGAATGCCATGGGTATCATCGGAACCATCTTCATCGGCCTGATCGTCGGCTTGCTGGCACGTTTTCTGAAGCCGGGCGACGACAGCATGGGCTGGATCATGACCATTCTGCTGGGTATCGCCGGCTCTCTGGCGGCGACCTACGGTGGCCAGGCGCTGGGGATCTACCATGCGGGCGAGGGTGCTGGCTTCCTCGGTGCACTGGTGGGTGCAATCATCCTGCTGGTGATCTACGGCATGATCAAAAAGCGCTGACAGGGCGCTAGAATGCTCGGCAACTTTCCGTCAGTTGCCGAGCTTTTTTTCATGCGCCGAGTCGTACTGCTTACCCTGTTGCTGTGTAGTGGCCTGGCCCGCGCCGAGCTGCCCGAGACCGACTGGCTGGAGCTGATGCCCAAGTCGGACCAGAAGGCGCTGGAGCAGATGCCCGAGATCGACCACAACTCCCCCGAGGCGATGGGTACCTTTACCGAGAAGGGTGGCCTGAAGCAGAGCAAGGGCCTGCCGGCGGTGATGTATTCGAGCAAGACGGTGGCTGCCATGAACGGCAGGCAGATCCGTCTGGGCGGGTACCCGGTGCCGCTGGAAACCGACGCCAAGGGCAACAGCACGCTGTTCTTCCTTGTGCCCTATCCGGGCGCCTGCATCCATGTACCGCCACCGCCGCCCAACCAGCTGGTGCTGGTGCGTTATCCCCATGGCCTGAAGCTGGACGATATCTACACGCCGCTGTGGGTCAGCGGCACGCTGAAGGTGGAGAAGGTCAGCAATGACCTGGCCGATGCGGCGTATGCGCTGGATGCGGGGAAGGTGAGGGTGGTGGAGGACTCCGACCTGTAACCGCGTCGTCTGCATCGCGGGTCAAGCCCGCTCCCACAGGTACAGTGCTGCCCTCATGATCAGTGCAATGCCCGGTGGGAGCGGGCTTGACCCGCGATAGCGGTCTAGAGCGGTTCGCTGCCGATACTGACACTCAGCGAATGGGTCGCCCCGGGCGCAAGTTCCACCACGTCATCCCACACGTTCGCCGTCTCGATGCACAGCATCCGCTGCCAGCCGTCATCGGCCATGTCCGTGAGCTGCGCGGCGCGGTCCACCCATGGGTTCCAGATCACCGCCGAACGCGAACCCTGGGTACGCAGGGTGATACGCCGGTTCCAGCCCGGGTCGACGATGCTCAGACGCTCAGGTGTCTGCAGGTAGATGCGGTCGGTTTCCCCGGCAAACCCCAGGTCGCCCTGCTGGGTGCGTTGCTCCCAGTCTGCCAGCGTCTCGATGTAGGCCAGCCCGTCCACGCCTTCAACTCGCGCGCCACGCACGTCGCTGACTGCAAAGTAGCTGTGCAGCGCCTGGCTGAGGGTGACGCTGCCATTGCCCAGGTTGTGGCTGTCGAGGGTCAGCGCCAGTTCCTCGCCGAGCACGATGCTCAGTTTCAGTTCCACCGTGTGCGGCCAGCCGGGCAGCTCTCCCAACGCCTGGGGCAGCGTGAAGTCCACGCGTACCGAATCCGCACTGCTGTCGATACCCAGCAACTGCCAGTCACGCCCGCGCACCAGCCCGTGGGCCGGGGCCTCGGCGCCGTGGAACATGGCCTGTACGGCCGCTGGGTTGCGTTGCAGGTTGCCGAACCAGGGCCAGCACACCGGGGCACCGGCGCGCACCGATTTGCCCTGCCTGAAGATCGCCTGATCGCTGAGCCACAGCAGCGGCGGCTCGCCCACGCGCTGGTAACTGAGCACCTGTGCGCCCTGCTGGGCAATCAGCAGCTCGGCGCGAGGCGTGGTGATACGCCAGCAGGCAAGCTCGCCATGCTGTTCGACTTCTACCTTGGATGTGGACATGCGTTGCTCTCGAAGGGTGGCCTACGAGGTCTTGGACCTCGCGCAGACCCTCGAGTTTAGCGCGCCCCAGGCTCAGCGACGAGGCGGCACCGAGCGGGTGCGGCCGCTGCCGTCGATGGCGACGAACACGAACACCGCCTCGGTGACCTTGCGCCATTCACTGCTCAGCGGGTCGTCGCTCCACACCTCGACCATCATCTGGATCGAGCTGCGGCCGATTTCCAGGGTCTGGGTATAGAAGGACAATTGCGCGCCCACCGCCACCGGCACCAGAAAGGCCATGCGGTCGATCGCCACGGTGGCGACGCGCCCGCCCGCGACTCGACTGGCCATGGCCGTGCCGGCCAGGTCCATCTGGGCGACCAGCCAGCCGCCGAAGATATCGCCGAAACCGTTGGTTTCACGGGGCAATGCGGTGATCTGCAAGGCAAGGTCGCCTTGCGGAATAGGATCTTCTTGTTCGAGTTCAATCATGCCGGGGGTGCCTCTGACCCGTAACGCTTCGTTGGTTTGCGCTGGTGCGGACGCCGCGAAAAACGATTCAGCACGAACATACTACGCTGCTTCGCTCTGCCGTGCGGCGAAGGGAAACTCTGCGAAACCGACTAAGCATACCTAGCGGCGTTTTCGCACAACATCCCACACAAGGCGTAACCGTTTGATACGAGCGGCCAGTATATAGAGCCGCGCGTGGGGCGACGACCATGCGGTCATGATTATCTGCCCCGATTATGTCGATCCATGTGCTTTTTCGAACAATTTGCTATCGTTCGACCTCCTGACAGGCCGGGGCCAGCGCTGCCGCGGCCTGATTTGCCAATAAGAGACGCTTCGATGACCTCCGTGCCCCCCTCCATAGAGCAGCCCTCGCGGCCGCTCACCCGCAGTGACTACAAGACCCTGTCGCTCTCCGCCCTGGGCGGGGCGCTGGAGTTCTACGACTTCATCATCTTCGTGTTCTTCGCCGCGGTGGTGGGCAAGCTGTTCTTTCCGGTCGACATGCCCGAGTGGCTGCGCCTGATGCAGACCTTCGGCATCTTCGCTGCCGGCTACCTGGCGCGCCCGCTGGGCGGCATCGTGATGGCCCACTTCGGCGACCTGCTGGGGCGCAAGAAGATGTTCACCCTGAGCATCTTCATGATGGCCGTGCCGACCCTGATCATGGGCCTGCTGCCCACCTACGCGCAGATCGGCATGTGGGCACCGATCCTGTTGCTGCTGATGCGCGTGATCCAGGGCGCCGCCATTGGCGGTGAAGTGCCGGGTGCCTGGGTGTTCGTGTCCGAACACGTGCCGGCGCGCAACATCGGCTACGCCTGCGGCACGCTGACGGCGGGCCTCACCTCGGGCATCCTGCTCGGCTCGCTGGTCGCGACCCTGATCAACACCGTGTACACCCCCGAGCAACTGAGCGACTACGCCTGGCGGATCCCGTTCCTGCTCGGCGGCGTGTTCGGCCTGTTTTCGGTGTACCTGCGCCGCTGGCTGCACGAAACCCCGGTTTTCGCCGAGATGCAGCAGCGCAAGGCATTGGCCGAGGAAGTGCCGCTGCGCGCGGTGCTGCGTGACCACCGTGGCGCCATCGTACTGTCGATGCTGCTGACCTGGCTGCTGTCGGCCGGCATCATCGTGGTCATCCTGATGACCCCGACCGTGCTGCAGACCCTCTACGGCATCAGCGCCACCGAGGCCCTCAAGGCCAACAGCCTGGCCATCGTGCTGCTGAGCATCGGCTGCATCGTGGCCGGGCGCCTGGCCGACCGCTTCGGCGCCGGGCGCGTGTTCATCGTCGGCAGCCTGGCGCTGCTGGCCAGCTCCTGGAGCTTCTACCACAACCTGGCGGCGCACCCTGAGTGGCTGTACCCGATGTACGCCGTTACCGGGCTGTGCGTGGGCATCGTCGGTGCGGTGCCTTACGTGATGGTGCGCGCCTTCCCGCCGGTGGTGCGTTTCAGCGGCCTGTCGTTTTCCTACAACCTGGCCTACGCGATCTTCGGTGGCCTGACCCCGATCATGGTCACCTCGCTGATGAAGTTCAGCCCGCTCGGCCCGGCCTACTATGTCGCCGGCATCTGCACCCTGGGCCTGCTGGTAGGCATCTACCTGCTGCTCACCAAGCGCTGAAACCCCGCCCCGCGTCCGCTATAAAGGCCATCCCTCGAACGAGGTGATGGCCTTTCATCTAATTGTCACATTCAGTTCATAGAGTAGTCATACGGCCTGCAGATACTTGGGCCCGATCCATCTACCCCCAATTCCTGCTAGGAGTAAGGCATGAAACTGAAGCGTTTGATGGCGGCCCTGACCTTTGCCGCCGCTGGCGTTGCGACTGCCAACGCAGTTGCCGCTGTTGATCCTGCTATTCCGACCTACGTCAAAACCACCGGCGTATCGGGCAACCTCTCCAGCGTCGGTTCCGATACCCTGGCCAACCTGATGACCCTGTGGGCCGAGGCCTACAAGAAGGAATACCCGAACGTAAACATCCAGATCCAGGCCGCCGGCTCCTCCACCGCGCCACCCGCGCTGACCGAAGGCACCGCCAACCTGGGCCCGATGAGCCGCAAGATGAAAGACGTCGAGCTGCAGGCGTTCGAACAGAAGTACGGCTACAAGCCGACCGCCATCCCGGTCGCCGTCGACGCCCTGGCCGTGTTCGTGCACAAGGACAACCCGATCAAGGGCCTGACCATGGCTCAGGTCGACGCCATCTTCTCCTCCACCCGCCTGTGCGGTGCCAAGGCCGACGTGAAAACCTGGGGCGACCTGGGCGTGACCGGCGACCTGGCCAACAAGCCGGTCCAGCTGTTCGGTCGCAACTCGGTATCCGGCACCTACGGCTACTTCAAAGAAGAAGCCCTGTGCAAAGGCGACTTCAAGCCTAACGTCAACGAACAACCTGGCTCGGCGTCCGTCGTGCAGTCGATCAGCAGCTCGCTGAACGGTATCGGTTACTCGGGCATCGGCTACAAGACCGCCAGCGTGAAAACCGTGGCCCTGGCCAAGAAGGAAGGCGGCGCGTTCGTCGAAGACAACGAAGCCAACGCCCTGAACGGTACCTACCCGCTGTCGCGTTTCCTCTACGTCTACGTCAACAAGGCCCCGAACAAGCCTCTGGCCCCGCTGGAAGCCGAGTTCGTCAAGCTGGTGCTGTCGCAGGCCGGTCAACAGGTCGTGGTGAAAGACGGTTACATCCCGCTGCCCGCCAAAGTGGCCGAGAAAGCGCTGGCCGACCTGGGCCTGAACCACGCCGCCAAAGGCGTCGCTGCAAACTGAGTGTGAACGGGCGCGCCCTGCATCTGTGCGGGCCGCGCTGCAAATTGCGAGTCCGCTGCCAGGCATGCCTGAGCGGCGGGCTTTTTTGCGTCACTGCATTGTCATGTTTTTGTCATACGGGACCGCTAGGGTGAGCGCATGAATGATCTGGCCAACTCCACCATGACCCAAAATTCTCCCCCCGTGCGGATTGATTTCAATACGCCCGAGCTGCAACGCAAGCGTCGCCTGCGTGCATTCAAGGACCGCCTGACCCGCTGGTATGTACTGGTGGGCGGGCTCGCCGTGCTGGCGGCGATCACCTTGATCTTCTTCTACCTGGCCTACGTGGTGGTGCCGCTGTTTCAAGGCGCCGAACTGACCACCAAGAAGGCCATGACCCCGGCCTGGCTGACCCAGGACGCCGGCAAGCCGCTGATGATCGCGCTCGAAGAGCAGAACCTGGTCGGCATGCGCGTCTCGGACAAGGGGCAGGCGCTGTTCTTCGACACCAAGACCGGTGCCGAGCTCAAGCGTGTCGACCTGCCGGTACCGGCCGGCACCCAGGTGACCTCGATCGGCGCCGACCAGCCGGGCAACCCGCTGGTGGTGCTGGGCCTGTCCAACGGCCAGGCACTGGTGTTCAGCCACAGCTACAAGATCACCTACCCGGACAACCACAAGACCATCACCCCGGCCATCGACTACCCCTATGGCCAGCAACCGTTCGCCCTCGGCGATTCGGGCCGTGCGCTGGAGCACGTGAGCCTGAACGTCAATGGCGACACCCTGGTGGTGGCCGGCTCCAGCGGTGCGCAGTTGCAGGTACTGCAACTGAGCCGCGAAGAAAACATGATGACCGGCGAAGTCACCAGCGAGCAGAACCACATCGAATTGCCGCAGATGACCGAGGCGGTCAAGGCGATCTTCATCGACCCGCGCCAGCAGTGGTTGTACGTGATCAACGGGCGGGCCCAGGCCGATGTGTTCAGCCTGCGCGACAAGAGCCTCAACGGTCGTTACAAGCTGCTCGACGACGCCGATGCCGAAGTCACCGCCAGCGCCCAGCTGGTGGGCGGCATCTCGCTGATCATCGGTGACTCCAAGGGTGGCCTGGCCCAGTGGTTCATGGCCCGCGACCCGGACGGCGAACAGCGCTTCAAGCAGATCCGTACCTTCCAGATGGGCAAGGCGCCGATCGTGCAGATCGATGCCGAAGAGCGCCGCAAGGGCTTCGTGGCACTGGATGCCAGCGGCAAGCTCGGCGTGTTCCACAGCACCGCGCACCGCACCCTGCTGGTGGAGCCGATGGCCGAAGGCGCCGGCGTGCTGGCACTGTCGCCACGGGCCAACCGCCTGTTCGTCGAAGAGGGCGGCAAGCTGATCCCGGCCAGCCTGCGCAACCCGCACCCGGAAGTGTCCTGGAGTGCGCTGTGGAGCAAGGTCTGGTACGAGAACTACGACGAGCCCAAGTACGTCTGGCAGTCCACCGCGTCGAACACCGACTTCGAGCCCAAGCTGAGCCTGTCGCCACTGACCTTCGGTACGCTCAAGGCCGCGTTCTACGCGATGATCCTGGCCGCACCGCTGGCGATTGCCGCAGCGATCTACACCGCCTACTTCATGGCCCCGGGCATGCGCCGCAAGGTCAAGCCGGTGATCGAGCTGATGGAGGCGATGCCCACGGTGATCCTCGGCTTCTTCGCCGGGCTGTTCCTGGCGCCGTACCTGGAAGGGCATCTGCCCGGTGTGTTCAGCCTGTTCGTGGTGATGCCGTTCGGCATCCTGCTGGCTGGCTTCATCTGGAGCCGCCTGCCGGAGTCGATCCGCCTGCGTGTGCCGGATGGCTGGGAAGCGGCGATCCTGATCCCGGTGATCCTGTTCACCGGCTGGGGTGCGCTGACCCTGAGCCCGTTCCTCGAAACCTGGTTCTTCGGCGGCGACATGCGCCTGTGGATCACCAATGACCTGGGCATCACCTACGACCAGCGCAACGCCCTGGTGGTCGGTATCGCCATGGGCTTTGCGGTCATCCCGAACATCTACTCGATTGCCGAGGACGCCGTGTTCAGCGTGCCGCGCAGCCTGACCCTGGGCTCGCTGGCACTCGGCGCCACGCCGTGGCAGACCCTGACCCGCGTGGTCATCCTGACCGCCAGCCCGGGCATCTTCTCGGCGCTGATGATCGGCATGGGCCGCGCGGTGGGTGAAACCATGATCGTGCTGATGGCCACGGGCAACACCCCGGTCATGGAAATGAACCTGTTCGAAGGTATGCGCACCCTGGCGGCCAACGTCGCGGTGGAGATGCCCGAATCGGAAGTCGGTGGCAGCCACTACCGCGTGCTGTTCCTCGCCGCGCTGGTGCTGCTGATGTTCACCTTCGTGATGAACACCTTGGCCGAGCTGATTCGCCAGCGTCTGCGCAAGAAATACTCGTCGCTTTGATAGAAAGGTAGAGATCCGTGAAAAAGGATTCCCTCAAGAGCTGGTTCAAGAGCGGCGCCCCTGGCGTCTGGATAAGCGGTGGCGCGGTGTCCATCGCGGTGATCATGACCATCGGTCTGCTCTCCGTGATCGCTGTGCGCGGCCTGGCGCACTTCTGGCCGGCCGACCTGATCCAGGCCAGCTACAACGTGCCGGGTCAGGCCAACCACATCGTCATCGGCGAAGTGGTGCAGAAGGAAGAGGTGCCGCTGGCACGCCTCAAGGGGGCCGGCCTGCCGGTACCCGACAACGGTCCGGAGTTCATGACCCGCGAGCTGATCAAGGTCGGCAACCGCGACCTCAACGGCAGTGACTTCACCTGGGTGGTCGGCGACTGGCTGGTGGACCAGCAGAAGCCGGTCGACCTGATCGCCCTGGAGCGCCGCGAGTGGGGCAACTTCTACGGCTACCTGGTCAGCGTCAAGGAAAACGGCAAGGTGGTTGCCGAAGGGCAGGCCGCCTGGAACGAGCTGCAGGCACGCCTCAAGCGTGCTGCCGGCCTGGCCGGCGAGCTGCAGAAGCTCGAGAAGAAGGACATCGGTGCGATCAACCATGGCCTTGAGCGCCTGCGCCTGCAAGCCCGCAAGCTGGAACTGCAAGGCAAGCTGACCCCTGTAGCGCAGGCCGACATGGATGCCGAGCGCGCCGAGCTGAACAACCGCTACAAGGCCATCGAGGACCGCCTGGGCAAGCTGCACCAGGAGTTCAGCCGCGACAGCCTGGTGGCCCGTGACGGCAATGGCCGCGAAGTCGAGATCAACCTCGACAAGGTGGTGCACGCCTACCAGCCCAACGCCATGAACAACTTCACCAAGCTGGGCACCTACTTCGCCAAGGTGTGGGAGTTCCTCAGCGACGACCCGCGTGAAGCCAACACCGAGGGCGGGATCTTCCCGGCGATCTTCGGCACCGTGATGATGACCCTGATCATGGCCGTGATCGTCACCCCGTTCGGCGTGCTGGCGGCGGTGTACCTGCGTGAATATGCCCGCCAGGGCCCGGTGACCCGGCTGATCCGCATCGCGGTGAACAACCTGGCCGGCGTGCCGGCGATCGTCTACGGCGTGTTCGGCCTGGGCTTCTTCGTGTACGTGCTGGGCGGCTCGCTCGACCACCTGTTCTTCCCCGAAGCACTGCCGGCGCCGACCCTGGGTACCCCGGGCCTGCTGTGGGCCTCGCTGACCCTGGCGCTGCTGGCGGTGCCGGTGGTGATCGTGGCCACCGAAGAAGGCCTGGCGCGGATCCCGCGGACCGTGCGCGAGGGCTCGCTGGCCCTGGGTGCGACCAAGGCCGAGACGCTGTGGAAGATCGTGCTGCCGATGGCCAGCCCGGCGATGATGACCGGCATGATCCTGGCCGTGGCCCGTGCCGCGGGCGAGGTGGCGCCGCTGATGCTGGTGGGTGTGGTGAAACTGGCGCCGTCGCTGCCGGTGGACGGCAACTACCCGTACCTGCACCTGGACCAGAAGATCATGCACCTGGGCTTCCACATCTACGACGTCGGCTTCCAGAGCCCCAACGTCGAGGCCGCGCGGCCGCTGGTGTACGCCACGGCGCTGCTGCTGGTGATGGTGATCGCCACGCTCAACCTCTCGGCGGTATGGATACGCAACCACCTGCGCGAGAAGTACAAGGCGCTGGACAGCTGATACCCCTTATTGCAAGCGCCGCCCGTGTGTTGTGCCGGGCGGTACGATGAAACGAAATTGATAGCGTATGGAGTCTTACCATGCAGCATGAATCCCACACCCACGGCATCGACATGTCCGCCCTGGGTCGCACCAAGCAGAGCCTGCAGCTGGCCGACGAGACCGTGGCCATCGAAGTGCCGGGCCTGAGCCTGTTCTACGGCGAGAAGCAGGCGCTGTTCGATGTCAGCCTGAACATTCCCAAGCAGCGCGTGACCGCCTTCATCGGCCCCTCGGGCTGCGGCAAGTCGACCCTGCTGCGCACCTTCAACCGCATGAACGACCTGGTCGACGGCTGCCGGGTGGAAGGCGCGATCAACCTCGACGGCAACAACATCTACCGCAAGGGCGAGGACGTGGCCGAGCTGCGCCGCCGCGTGGGCATGGTGTTCCAGAAGCCCAACCCGTTCCCCAAGACCATCTACGAGAACGTGGTGTACGGCCTGCGCATCCAGGGCATCAACAAGAAGCGTGTACTGGATGAAGCCGTGGAGTGGGCACTCAAGGGCGCCGCACTGTGGGAGGAGGTCAAGGACCGCCTGCACGACTCGGCCCTGGGCCTGTCCGGCGGCCAGCAGCAGCGCCTGGTGATCGCCCGTACCATCGCGGTGGAGCCTGAGGTGCTGCTGCTCGACGAACCGTGCTCGGCGCTGGACCCGATTTCCACGCTCAAGGTCGAAGAGCTGATCTACGAACTCAAGTCCAAGTACACCATCGTCATCGTGACCCACAACATGCAGCAGGCCGCGCGGGTTTCGGACTACACCGCGTTCATGTACATGGGCAAGCTGGTGGAATACGGTGACACCGACACCCTGTTCACCAACCCGGCGAAGAAGCAGACCGAAGACTACATCACCGGTCGGTATGGCTAGGATTCAACGATTGAACGCCGCCTGACAGCACTTACCGGACGCGCCAAGGATTTCTCATGATCGACAAAGACAGCCTTACCCATCACATCTCCCAGCAGTTCAACGCCGAACTTGAAGAGGTTCGCAGCCATCTTCTGGCAATGGGCGGCCTGGTCGAGAAACAGGTCAACGACGCCGTCACCGCGCTGATCGAGGCCGATTCGGGCCTGGCCCAGCAGGTGCGCGAAGTCGATGAGCAGATCAACCAGATGGAACGCAACATCGACGAGGAGTGCGTGCGCATCCTGGCCCGGCGCCAGCCGGCGGCGTCGGACCTGCGCCTGATCATCAGCATTTCCAAGTCGGTGATCGACCTGGAGCGCATCGGCGACGAATCGACCAAGATCGCCCGCCGCGCCATCCAGTTGTGCGAAGAAGGCGAGTCGCCGCGCGGCTACGTGGAGGTGCGTCACATCGGCGACCAGGTACGCAACATGGTGCGCGACGCGCTCGACGCCTTTGCCCGCTTCGATGCCGAGCTGGCGCTGTCGGTGGCGCAGTACGACAAGACCATCGACCGCGAGTACAAGACTGCCCTGCGCGAGCTGGTGACCTACATGATGGAAGACCCGCGCTCGATCTCGCGGGTACTGAGCGTGATCTGGGCGCTGCGTTCGCTGGAGCGCATCGGCGACCACGCGCGCAACATCGCCGAGCTGGTGATCTACCTGGTGCGCGGTACCGACGTGCGTCACCTGGGCCTGAAGCGAATGAAGGAAGAAGTCGAGGGCAACGGCAACGGCGAAAAAGCTAATGTTCCGGGCAAACCTGACGATAAATAGGACTGCCCCGAGAATGAACGCCCGGCCTTGGCCGGGCGTTTTCGTTTGCGGCAGCGCAACAGCACGCACCCGCGAATGATTTGACGGAGCCCCGGCATGAGCGAAGTCTTGGCAAATGGCCATCAGTCAACGTTATGCTAGCCGGGTCTTGAAGGAGTGGCGATGAGTAAAGTCAGTGTTCTGGTCGTGGATGACGCGCCGTTTATCCGTGACCTGGTGAAAAAGTGTCTGCGCAATTACTTCCCCGGCATGGTCATCGAGGACGCGGTCAACGGTCGCAAGGCCCAGGTGCTGCTGGAGCGCGAGCGTTTCGACCTGGTGCTGTGCGACTGGGAGATGCCCGAGATGTCGGGCCTGGAGCTGCTGACCTGGTGCCGCCAGCACGAAGCGCTCAAGGCCATGCCGTTCATCATGGTGACCAGCCGTGGCGACAAGGAAAACGTGGTGCAGGCGATCCAGGCCGGTGTGTCGGACTTTGTCGGCAAGCCGTTCACCAACGAGCAGTTGCTGACCAAGGTGAAGAAGGCGCTGACCAAGCTGGGCAAGCTCGATACCCTGATGGCCAGTGCGCCCACCCGCGCCACCTCCGCGTTTGCCAATGACTCGCTGTCGGCCCTGACCGGCGGCAAGGCCGAGACCGTGCGCCCGGCCGCCCCAGCCGCGGCCCCGGTGGCGGCGGCCAAGCCACTGATCAATGCGCCGCAACCGGGCGCGGCCAAGGCGGCGGCGCCGGCGGGCCGCGGACAGGGCCAGCTGCGCCTGTCCAGCGGCAACCAGGCCTGCGTGATCAAGGCCCTGAGCCTGAAGGAAGCCTTGCTGGTGGTACGCCGTGGCGAAGTGCTTCCGCAGATCCTGGAAGGCGCGGTGCTGGACCTGGAGCAGGGCGACAATGCCGAGATCGCGCGGCTCAACGGGTACCTGCATGCGGTGGTGGCGGTGGAATCCAAGCCGGACAGCGACTGGCTGCAGCTGACCTTCCGCTTTGTCGACCAGGATGCGCAGAAGCTCGACTACCTGTCGCGGCTGATTGCTCGCGGTACGGCGCTCAAGCACTTCGTGCCGGGGGCCTGACAGGCCCTTTGCTGCTCGCAGCCTCTTCGCCGGCAAGGCCGGCTCCTACAGCCGTAGGAGCCGGCCTTGCCGGCGAAGGACACACCACTGATCGCCTGCCATACCCCGCATCACTCCCCGCAACACGCCCTCCATATTCCCCTGCTAGGCTTGCTCACAGCTAACCTGTCAGATGGCCACTACCGATGCCGCCACACCTGCTGCTGTTCTGCGCCCTGTTGCTGGCTGCCGGCCCGAGCTGGGCCATGACCATCTACAAGAACACCGACGCCGACGGCGTGGTGTCCTATTCCGATCGCCCCAGCCCCGGCGCCCGCGCACTGGTGTTCCGTGATCGCATGGTCGAGCAGTTGGGCCAGCAGGTGCAGTTGCAGGTCAGCAAGTACGCCGACGGCGTGCGTTTCAGTGCCCGCAACGAGCTGCACGCCCCGGTCGAAGTGGAACTGCGCCTGGAGCGCCTGGGCAACGTGCAGAACCTGGCGCCGCGCATCGTCCGGCGGGTGGTGCCGGCCCGTTCCACGCTGCTGCTCACTGCCCTCGGTGCGCGCAAGCCCGGTACCCCGGTCAGCTACCGCGAGCAGTTCAACTACACGTTGGGCAACCCCGCCCAGCGCACCCAGGCCTATCGCTACCCGTTCCCCTGGCGCGGCGGCCCGTTCCGCCTCTCCCAGGGCCCCAATGGCACCTACAGCCACTTCGGCCCCAAGGGCCGCTATGCCATGGACATCGCCATGCCCGAAGGCACGCCGATCATTGCGGCGCGGGCAGGGGTGGTGATCAAGACGGAAAACACCCAGAGCGGGCGCGGTACCAACCCGGCAGGCAATTTCGTGCGGATTCTGCATGCCGACGGCACCATGGGCGTGTACCTGCACCTGATGCGCGGGTCGGTGGTGGTCAGCGAAGGCCAGCGGGTGGCCTATGGCACGCCGCTGGCAAGGTCCGGCAACACCGGCAACAGCAGCGGGCCGCACCTGCATTTCGTGGTGCAGCGCAACGTGGGGCTGGCGCTGGAGTCGATCCCGTACCAGTTCAACCAGCCCATCGGCGGGCTGCCGAGCTTTACCGCCGGCAACCCGTAAGGCGCGTCAATCGAGCTTGAGCACCTTGGCCAGCACGATCTTGGGTCCTTTCATCTTCTTGATGATGATGCGCAGGCCGTCGACCTCCAGCACCTCTTCTTCTTCCGGTACGCGCTTGAGCGTCTCGTAGACCAGGCCAGCAAGGGTTTCGGCCTCGATATGGTCCAGGTCCACGCCCAGCAGGCGCTCGACCTTGAACAGCGGGGTGTCGCCGCGCACCAGCAGCTTGCCGGGCTGGTAGGCGAGGATACCGCGCTCGGTCTTGCGGTGTTCGTCCTGGATGTCGCCCACCAGCACTTCGAGCACGTCTTCCATGGTCAGGTAGCCGATCACCTTGCCATCGGCCTCTTCGACCAGGGCAAAGTGCGCGCCGCCCTTGCGGAACTGCTCCAGCAGCTGCGACAGCGGCATGTGGCGCGATACGCGTTCCAGCGGGCGGGTCAGCTCGGCCAGGTTGAACGACTCGGGCAGGTGGTCCAGCGCGGCCAGTTCCAGCAGCAGGTCCTTGATGTGCAGCAGGCCGACGAATTCGCCGCTTTCGGCGTCGAGCACCGGGTAGCGGCTGAACTTGTGCCGGCGGAACATCGCGAGGATCTCCTTGAGCGGCGCATGGGCGTCGAGGCTGACCATGTCTTCACGGGAATTGGCCCAGTCGACCACCTCCAGTTCGCCCATCTCCACCGCCGAGGCCAGTACGCGCATACCCTGGTCGCTGGGGTCCTGGCCCCGGCTGGAGTGCAGGATCAGCTTGAGTTCCTCGCGGCTGTAATGGTGCTCGTGGTGCGGGCCGGGCTCGCCCTGGCCGGCGATGCGCAGGATGGCGTTGGCACTGGCGTTGAGCAGGTAGATGGCCGGGTACATCATCCAGTAGAACAGGTACAGCGGTACCGCCGTCCACAGCGACAGCAGTTCGGGCTTGCGAATGGCCCAGGACTTGGGCGCCAGCTCGCCGACCACGATGTGCAGGTAGGAGATCACGAAGAAGGCGCTGAAGAACGATACGCCCTTGATGACTTCGGGCGATTGCACGCCCACCGCCGCCAGCAGCGGCTCGAGCAGGTGCGCGAAGGCCGGCTCGCCGACCCAGCCCAGGCCCAGCGAGGCCAGTGTGATGCCCAGCTGGCAGGCCGACAGGTAGGCGTCCAGCTGGCTGTGTACGGTACGCAGGATATGCCCGCGCCAGCCGTTCTTGCCGGCAATCGCCTCGACCCGGGTCGAGCGCAGCTTGACCATGGCGAACTCGGCCGCAACGAAGAATCCGTTGAGCAGAACCAGCAGCAGAGCAAAAAGAATCATGCCGAAATCGGCGAACAGTGAAGCGAGGGTGATACCAGGGGAAGGGTCCATGATGGAGTTTTACGGGGTCCGTCTTCTGAAATAAGGGAGTGTGGCAATGCCAGCAGGTACTGGCGCGAGTCAGCCAATGTAGCGGCTGACTGCGCAAATTTAAAGGGCGGTCGCTCAGGAAACGGTGCGGGTTGCCACCTGAACGGGGGCGAAATGGCAGGTAAAGGTACTGCCGTGGCCCGGTACGCTGCTGATCTCCAGCCGGCCGCGGTGGCGCAGCAGTACGTGCTTGACGATCGCCAGGCCAAGGCCGGTGCCGCCGGTGGTGGAGTTGCGGCTGGAGTCGACGCGGTAGAAACGCTCGGTCAGGCGTGGCAGGTGCTTGGGGTCGATGCCGATGCCCGAGTCCTGCACGCTCAGGTGCGCGCCCTGGGCGTCGGCCCACCAGCGGATGCGGATCTGGCCCTCATCCTGGGTGTACTTGACGGCGTTGAACACAAGGTTGGAGAACGCGCTGCGCAGTTCCGCCTCGCTGCCCTTGAGGCGCACGCCCGGCTCGGCGTCCAGGGTGATGCGCTGGTTGCGCTGGCCGGACAGGGCCTGGGCATCGCCCTTGATCGACTGCAGCAGGCTGTCGATGGCCACCGGCTGATTGTCGGAGGGGTAGTCGGTGGCCTCCAGCTTGGCCAGCAGCAACAGGTCGTTGAGCAGTGTCTGCATGCGCACGCCCTGCTGCTGCATCTGGGTCAGGGCCCGCACCCAGCGCGGGTTCACCTCCTCGACGTTGTCGAGCAGGGTCTCCAGGTACCCGGCAATCACCGTCAGTGGCGTGCGCAGCTCGTGGGAGACGTTGGCGACGAAGTCCTTGCGCATCTGTTCGAGCTGGTGGATGCGGGTCACGTCGCGCACCAGCATCAGGTGTTCGTTGTTGCCGTAGCGGGTGATGTGCAGCTGGATGCGCAGGCGGTCGCTGATGGGCGAGGGGATTTCCAGCGGTTCGAGGTAGTTCTCCTGTTCGAAGTACTCCTTGAAGCGCGGGTGGCGCACCAGGTTGGTGACCGGCTGGCCGCTGTCCTGTGGGGTCTTGAGCCCCAGCAGGGTCTCGGCGGCGCGGTTCCACCACTCCAGGTTGCCGTCGCTGTCGAGCATGATCACCGCGTCCTTGAGGGCGGCGGTGGACTCCTGCACGCGGTCGATCACTGCCTGCAGGCGCCCGCGCACGCGTTGGTCGCGGCGTTGCAGGTGGTAGATGCTGTCGAACACCTCGCCCCACAGGCCATAGCCGTCGGGCGGGGCCTCGTCGGGTTTGTGCTGGCGCAGCCAGTCGTGCAGGCGCAGCAGCTGTTTGAGGGTCCAGCCCAGATACACGCCAAGGCCCAGGGCCAGGCTCCAGCCGTAATGGCCGCTGATCAGCCCTGCCAGCAGGCAGACGGTGGTCAGCAGCAGCATGTGGCGAATCAGGGTGCCATGCCAGTTTTGGTTCACGGTGGGTCCTTAGGACCCGCTGCAAGCTGCAAGCTGCAAGATTGAAGCGGATCTGCGTTTGCTTTTGCTCTTACTTGAGGCTTGTAGCTTGCCGTGTTCTCAACTCTTGGTTGAGAACCGGTATCCCGTGCCGCGCACGGTTTGTACCAGATTTTCGTAGGCTTCACCCAGCGCCTTGCGCAGACGGCGGATATGCACGTCGACGGTGCGCTCCTCCACGTACACATTGCCGCCCCATACCTGGTCGAGCAGTTGGCCACGGGTGTAGGCGCGCTCCTGGTGGGTCATGAAGAACTGCAGCAGGCGGTATTCGGTAGGGCCCATCTCGGCAGGCTTGCCGTCGATGGTCACGCGGTGGCTGATCGGGTCGAGCAGCAGGCCGCCGACCTCGATCGGGGCCTCGCCATCACTGGGGCCGGCACGGCGCAGCACGGCCTTGAGGCGGGCCACCAGTTCGCGCGGGGAGAACGGCTTGGTGATGTAGTCGTCGGCGCCGACTTCCAGGCCCTGGATCTTGTTGTCTTCCTCGCCCTTGGCGGTGAGCATGATGATCGGGATGTCGCCGGTCAGCTCGTCGCGCTTGAGGCGCCGCGCCAGTTCGATGCCCGAAGTGCCCGGCAGCATCCAGTCGAGCAGGATCAGGTCGGGCTTGCGGTCGACGATGATGGCATGGGCCTGCTGCGAGTTTTCCGCCTCCAGGCAGTCGTAGCCGGCCATTTCCAATGCAACGGCGATCATCTCGCGAATCGGCGCCTCGTCGTCAACGATCAGAATGTTCCTGCCAACCATGCTCAAACCTCTTCCCATTAAGGTGTCTTGGCCCGCATTAGATAACGGAATTATTGCAGTCGTGTGACAGGTCGTGTGGCCTGGCGGCAACATTCCTTGGCTGAGCTAGGCTTTAGCTCCCACCCATCACCAAAAACGGTGAATCCAATGACACGACATACGCTGAACTGGATGGCTCTCTTTGCTGTTGCAGCACTGGCCCTGCCGGGGGTGGCAGCGGCCGCGCCGGGGATGGAGAAGAACGGCGTGCTGGTCGATTCTGCCGGCATGACGCTGTACACCTTCGACAAGGATGCCGGCGGCAAATCCATGTGCAATGACGACTGCGCCAAGAACTGGCCGCCCCTCAAGGCCATGGCGGGCGACGCCGCCGAGGGCAAGTGGACGCAGATCAAGCGCGAAGACGGCTCGATGCAGTGGGCCTACGATGGCAAGCCGCTGTACACCTTCGTCAAGGACAAGAAGGGCGGTGACATGACCGGCGACGGCATGAAGGACGTCTGGCACGCCGCCAAGCCATGAGGCCGGCCTTGCGCGGCCGCCCCCGGGGGCGGCTAGCGCAGGGCGTAGTCCAGTACCACGCCGATGAACACCAGCAGCCCGGCCCAGTGGTTGTGCAGGAAGGCCTTGAAGCAGGCGTCGCGATCCAGGCTGCGGGTCGACCAGTATTCCCACGCGAAGCACAGCGCCGCGCCTACCAGCCCCAGGTGGAACCAGCCACCCAGCTCGAAGCGGTTGCCGGCCATCAGCAGGCAGCCCAGCGACAGCAGCTGCAAGGTCAGGATGATGGCGCGATCGGCTTCGCCGAACAGGATCGCGGTGGACTTGACCCCGATCTTCAGGTCGTCGTCGCGGTCGACCATCGCGTAGTAGGTGTCGTAGCCCACGGTCCACAGCAGGTTGGCGATGTACAGCAGCCAGGCGATGGCCGGCAGCTCGCCGGTGGCGGCGGTGAAGGCCATGGGGATGCCCCAGGAATAGGCCGCGCCCAGCACCACCTGCGGGTAATAGGTGTAGCGCTTCATGAACGGGTAGCAGGCTGCCAGCGCCACGGCGCCGAACGACAGCCATACCGTCTGCGCATTGGTGCACAGCACCAGCACGAAACTCAGCCCCACCAGGGTCGCGAACAGGACCAGCGCCTCGCGCCCGCTGATGCGTCCGGCCGCCAGCGGGCGTTCGGCGGTGCGCTTGACGTGACCGTCGACCTTGCGGTCGGCAAAATCGTTGATCGCGCAGCCCGCGGCGCGCATCAGCACCACGCCGAACAGGAAGATCAGCACGTTGGCCACGGTGGGCGTGCCCTTGGCCGCGATCCATACTGCCGTGAGGGTGGGCCACAGCAGCAGGTAGATGCCGATCGGCTTGTCCATGCGGCTGAGCTGGATGAAGTCCCACGCCCGGGGGTGCAGGCGATTGAGCGACTTGAGCAGGCTCAGGTACATCAGCGGTCCTCCAGGCGGGTATCGGTGGCCTGCCACAGGGCAGGCAGGAAGATCTCGGCCACCAGGATGCTCAGTTCACCCTGGTCGAACCGCGAACGGCGTGCCCACAGGCCGTCATGGCGCTGCTCGCGGGGCAACCAGGCGGCAGGGTAGTGGCACACCTCGATGGCCTGGCGGGCAAACCCGGGGCTGCAGAACAGCAACTCGCCCAGCGAACGGCTGCCCAGCGCTTCCATGTCCAGGCCGCCCTGCCGCAGGGCGCTGCGCGCGGCCACACTGCGTGCGTACACCCACGGCTGGCCATGCCCGCGCAGGTACACCTCGCGCACCCAGCCTTCGCTGCCCGGGGCCAGGCCGAGGCTGGTGCACTCGTCGGCGCGCAGCGGCTGCCAGCCCTCGTACAGGGGGGTCACGCTGAAGTGATCGGCGGATAATCGGGTCAGGCGGCGGGTCAACGAGCCCTGGTCGAACAGCCAGTCGGCGGTAAGGGGGTCGGCGCTTGCGGCCAGCGGCGTTTGCTGCTGCAGCCAGTGTGGCGCGGGCACTTGCGAGGTTTCGTACGGCACGGTAGGTATGCGGTTACAAGCCAGTGAGGCGCCGAGCTTAGCATGTTTGCCGGTTGCGCTTGCATCGCGCCACCAGCCTCAGTACAAAGCCCCCTGACGATCCATGCAGCGCCAAGACTGTAATGATCACAACCGATGTGCGTCTGGATTACTGGAGGGAGAGCGATCATGAAGAAGTGGCAATGCGTGGTATGCGGGCTTATCTACAACGAGGCCGATGGCTGGCCGGATGACGGCATTGCGCCGGGCACCTTGTGGCAGGACGTGCCGGAAGACTGGCTGTGCCCGGACTGCGGCGTGGGCAAGATGGATTTCGAGATGATCGAAATCAACTGATCATTTTTTATACAGGGAAGGGATGAAGGCATGAGCGATCCGGTGGTGATTGTCGGTACGGGGCTGGCGGGCTACAACCTCGCCCGCGAATTTCGCAAGCTCGACGGCGAGACGCCGTTGCTGCTGATCAGCGCCGATGATGGTCGCTCGTATTCCAAGCCGATGCTGTCCACCGGCTTTGCCAAGGACAAGGACGCCGACGGCCTGAGCATGGCCGAGCCGGGGGCCATGGCCGAGCAGCTCAAGGCCCAGGTACGCACCCATACGCGCATCAGTGGCATCGACCCGGGCCACAAGCGCCTGTGGATCGGCGAGGAGCAGGTGCCGTACCGCGACCTGGTGCTGGCGCTGGGCGCGCAGACCATCCAGGTGCCGGTGCAGGGCGACGCAGCCGATGCGATCTTCCCGATCAACGACCTCGAAGACTACGCGCGCTTTCGCGCCGCGGCGGCCGGCAAGCGCCGGGTACTGATTCTGGGGGCCGGGCTGATCGGCTGCGAGTTCGCCAACGACATGCACCTGGGTGGCTTCGAGATCGACATCGTCGCCCCCTGCGAGCAGGTCATGCCGACCCTGCTGCACCCGGCCGCCGCGGCTGCTGTGCAGGCTGGGCTGCAAGGGCTTGGTGTGCGCTTTCACCTGGGCCCGGTGCTGACCCGCCTGGAACGTTCGGCCGATGCCCTGCAAGCGCATCTGTCCGATGGCAGTGTGATCGTCTGCGACCTGGTGGTATCGGCCATCGGCCTGCGCCCCCGCATCGACCTGGCTGCCGCCGCTGGCCTGCAGGTCAATCGCGGGGTGGTGGTCGACCGCCACCTGCGCACCTCGCACGCCAATATCCATGCCCTGGGCGACTGTGCCGAGGTCGACGGCATCAACCTGCTGTACGTGATGCCGCTGATGGCCTGCGCGCGCGCGCTGGCGCAGACCCTGGCGGGCAATCCGACGGTGGTCAGCTACGGGCCTATGCCCATCACGGTGAAGACCCCGGTATGCCCGCTGGTCGTTTCGCCGCCGCCACGCGCCCGCGAAGGCCAGTGGCAGGTCGAAGGGCAGGGCAGCGACATCAAGGTGCTCTGCCGGGATGCCGATGGCCAACTGCTGGGCTATGTATTGACCGGTACGGCAGTGATGGAAAAGCTGGCGCTGAACCGTCAACTTCCGCCGTTGCTGGCATAAATAGCTGTCGTTCTGTCGGATATACCCTGCCATTGCCTGAACAATGGCCGCCCAGAGACTGGCGCGGCCACTGGCGGCGTGCCATTCTCACACCCGTCTGCCGCAGTTTAGAGCCTGCGGTGCCTTAGGCGCTGCCTGCAAGGCAGCACGGCATAACAACAAAAAATCCGTCAGAGGGGCTTCACCATGCGTAAACCAGAACTCGCCGCAGCCATTGCCGAGAAAGCCGACCTTACCAAGGAGCAGGCCAACCGCGTGCTCAATGCCGTACTGGAAGAAATCACCAACGCGCTGCACAAGAAAGACAGCGTCACCCTGGTAGGCTTCGGCACGTTCCTGCAGCGCCACCGTGGCGCGCGCACCGGCAAGAACCCTCAGACGGGCGAGCCGGTGAAGATCAAGGCCAGCAACACCGTGGCGTTCAAACCAGGCAAGTTCCTCAAGGACAGCGTCAATCCGTAAGGCCGTGGGCTACTGATTGCATTGAAGAGCGGGCACCCCTACAAGGTGCCCGTTCTTGTTTGTGTGGCGGCTCTTCGCCGGCAATGCCGGCGCCTGCAGGAGATAATCGCCGTCTGCAGGAGCCGGCGTTGCCGGCGAGGAACCCACCGTGCAGTGCGCTATTGCCGTGCCCCGTGCTTGTGACTAGCATACGCCGCCGCCCACACCCGCGCGGCGGTGTTCCAGGGAGGGAGCGGCATGGGCAACTCATCATTCATCGAATCGTTCGGCTCATGCCTGTGAGCTGTGCGCCCCCCTATCGCTTCTACGTCTGGTTACCCTGGGTATGCCTGGTTTCGCTGCTGTGCCTGGATGTCTACCAGTACGGCCTGCGCGTGGCCGGTTTCGAGCCGTTCCTGCAAATCTACCTGCTGGGCTTCGGCCTGCTTGGTTACCCCCTGTTCGCGCTGTGGGCCAGCCGCCGCCTGCACCTGGCGCCTCGGCACCTGTGGTGGGCGCCGTTGTGGTGCGTCCCTTTCTACGCACTGCCCTGGGTGCTGTATGGCCTGGTCTACCTGCTCACCGGTCGTATCGCCGGGTTGGGCCTGATGCTGATGTGGGTGGCCTTTGTGCCCTACCTGCTGGGCGCCGGCTATTTTTTCGTCACCCTGACCGCGCTGCTGCTGGCGGCGCAAAGGCGCCTGTGCAATGGATCTTGAGCTGAAGAATTACCTGGCAGGTCTCGCCGACAGCAACCTGTTCGGCAGCCTGGCCATCCTGTGCCTGTTCGCCTTGCTGCTGAACCTCGGCGAGCGCCAGCGCAACACGCGCTGGGTTAGGCTGCTGACGTTTGGCTGCCTGTTGTCGGTGGTGCTGCTGCACGGTGTGGGCACCTACTGCATGAATACCCAGGTACCGTGATGAAGGCAGTAATCGGGGTGATACTGGTGGCCGTGCTGGCGCTGGGGGTGGGCACGCCGCTGTTCGGCAACCTGCTGATGCTGCTGATGGACCGCGACAACTTCATCCCCGCCGAATCGTCGCTGCTGAGTTTCGAGCCGTATCAGGTGTCCCAGGGCTCATCGAACTATTGGCTGTACGGCGAGGACGACCGTTACTACTACCACTTCACGCATGAGCCCGCTCACCCCTATCGCTATATCGCCAAGGACAATCACTGCCCGGCGTTCGACCGTGACGATGTGCGCAGCTGGTGCAATGCGCTGCAAGGAACGCCGCCCAAATGAAGCGACAACTGCTGATCAATGTCGCCCTGCATGCACTGGCCATCGTGCTCTACGGGGTGCTCAACGATATTGCCGTGGACTGGTACAAGGGCCACTACGGCGGCTTTACCGCCCGTGGCGTGTCCTCCGGCAGCATTGTGTTCCTGGTGATGTGGGTGTTCGTGCCGCTCAATGTGGTGCTGCCCCTGTTGACCAACTGGAAGCTCAAGTACTGGCTGGTGGCCGCGCAAATCGTGTTGATCCTCTGGTGGCTGTTGCCCGAGCACCCGGTGCGGGCGTATTTCTTCAGTTGCCTGGCGGGCGGCCTCAGCCTGTCGGCGGTGCTGATCTCGCACTGGCTGAGGCGTAAATGAGCAGCCCGACCGTAAAGCAGCAACTGTGGCGCTGGCTGGTGGTGCTGGGCGTGCTGGCGTGGGTGGGCTATCAGATTCACGCGCTGATCGAGGCACCCGGCCAGACCTCGTTCGTCAGCGAGTCGGGGCGCTACCGTTTCCAGAACGTGCCGGCACGCAGTTGGCTGATACCTTTCGGCGGCATGGGCTACATGCGCGTGACCGATCGCGAGCGCCCGGGCGAGGTCTGGCGCACGCCGCTGTACGACCTGCAGTCGCTGGACATGCGCGACTTCGAGGATGAAGCCGAAGTGGGCATCTACTGGATCAATTTCAACAAGCGCGACCGCCATTTCGACATCGCCATGCCGCAATGGGAGCCGCACTGGCTCAACAGCTTCATCGCCAATACCGACTACACCGTGGCCGAAGAACAGGCCCGCTGCCGCAAGCCCGAGCACCTGGTGCGCTACTTCTGGGACCTGTGGCTGTGGCTGGTGTGGGTCAGCGACTACCCCTGCACGCAAACCGAGTACTACATCAACCCGCCCCCGGTGTATCAGCCATGAAGTCGAGTATCCCGATGCTGCTGGCCGGCCTGCTGGCAAGTGCGCTGGCGCAGGCCGCGCCGGTTTGCCCCAGCCGCGACTTCGCGATGTTTTTCAAGGCGTTTGCCGAGGATGCGCAGCTGCAGGCCGACTTTACCGCCCATACCCTGGTCGAGCAGCGCCTCCAGGCCGGGCCCGAGGGGCCGCAACCGGTGGTACGCAAGCTCGAGCCGGCCCTGCGTCCTGATCTTTCGCAGCTGTCGTCGGAGCGGGTGGCGGCCAACAGGCTGATCCGTGAAATCGCGCTGCCCGACCGGGTTTACCTGCGCGACCAGCGCGGCGAGGTGTTGCAGGCATTCATCTTCGAGCAGGCCGACTGCTGGGCGCTGGCGCGGGTCGAGGACTGGTCGCCGAGCGAGGCGCTCAAGAGCGTGAAAACCCGCGATGATGCCGCCCCCGGCGTGCGTGCGCTGCTGCGCGGCGATGCCTACGAGCAACTGGGCCAGGGTGAAATCAAGCCCATCGACAAGCAGCTGTTCATCGCTGCGCTCAACAGCTACCTCGATGCCGTGGACCAGGGCTCTGCCTACGCTGCCTACAGTGCTGCGGCAATCAGCCTGTCGGGCATGGCGCCGCGCCTGAGCAACCAGCGCCTGGAGCAGTTGCTGCGCCTGTCGTCGGCCACTGTCCCTGAAGGGGCACTGATGCTGGCGAGCTTCTATTGCGACGAGGGCCAGTACCGCCCCGACGACAACACCTGCAAACACCCGCAGAAGGCCCTCGACGCCTTGCGTCAGTCCGCCGCGATGGGCTCGGGCAATGCCTTCAACGAGCTGGGCAGCGTGTATGCGCGCGGTGAAATCGTGCCCGCCCAACCGGCACGCTCGCTGGCCTGCTACACCGAGGCGGTGGCGCACGGTGCAGACTGGGCGGACTTCAATGCCCAGGAGATGATCAAACGCGGCGCCCGCGCCGACAAGGACCAGCCATGCCTGTAGCCCAAAACTGGCGCGAATGCCTGCAAGACCCGACGCTGAGCCCGCCCGCGCCCTGGGTCAGCTTTCCCGAGCTCGACCCGCAGGGGCTGGGCAGCCTGCAGGGCGATTTCGAACACTACTGGCGTTACTGCTGGTGGCCGTTCTGGTTGCGCCTGGGCAAGGCCCGCCAGCAGGCCTACCTGCTGCGCCACAACGCACCGCGTGGCTGGGCAGAGTATCTGGCGCACATCGACAACCAGCCTCCGTCGCCCGGGCTGGCGCCACTGCCCGAACACTGGCGTGGCGACAGCCCGGTCACCCACCGCCAGTTGCTGCGCTGGGTGCTGCCGATAGTGGTGCACCTGTTTGCGGTGGTGGCCTACGTGGCGCTCAACGGCACGCTGGTGGGCTGGTACAAGCAGTACGCCGGCGGGCTGACGTCGCGCGGGGTAGCCGTTGGCATAGCGATGTACATGGTGTTCTGGTTCTTTGCCGGCATGAACCTGCTGATCGCCCTGCTGCCACGGGTGTGGGGCAAGGTACAGGCCACGGTGTTCATGGCGGCGATCATCGGCTTCTACCTGTGGCCCGAGCATCCGCTGCGGGCGCTGTTCTACAGCACACTGTCTGCCAGTGTGACCCTGGTGGCCATCGGCGCGAATGCGCAGCTGCACCGCCACTTTCTCAACCTCATCTTCAAGGGTTCGAAATGAAGCGTACCCCTCACGCCGTTGCCTTGGCGTTGTCACTGTCACTGGCAGGCACTGCCCATGCCGCAGTACCTGCCGAAAAAACCATCGAGGGCGCAGGCGGGGCGAAGCTTTCGTTCTCCAAATGGAGCGCCGAGGAGAACGGCTGGCATGCGGTGCAGTGGCAAGGCGCCAATGGCAAGGGCTTCACCTTGTACCCGCACGAGTTTGCGCGGGATGCGATCGATGGCGACGCTTCGGCAGTGTCGCCTGACGGGCGCTTCGTGATGCTCTACCGCCTGCGCCAGTCGGGGCGGCAGTTCACGCCCCCCACGCTGCGCTGCGACATGGTGGCGATGGACACCGGTTGTGTGATGGCCACGCGGCTGGCCCAGTACTGCGTGGGCCGTTGGCAGAACGGCGCCTGGCAGCCGGAGAACAAGCTGCCCTGGGCTACCAAGCTGGAAACCATCAAGCCGGCCAAGGTCGCAGGCCTGCTGCACAGCAGCGAGAACCGCGAGATACCCGCGCGTCACGCCGTACTGGCCGAAGAGGTGTACATGGGCCTGGATTCCTACATGGCCTGCCATGCGCCCCAGGACAACGTGCCCGGCTACAACGACATGGGCTACCTGATCGGCGACGACTGGAACCCCAACCTGATGCTGCGCATCTATCGCGCCATCGAGCCCTTTGCCCAGGGGCGTCGGGCGCTGCAGCTGAACATTGCCGATATTCTCTGGGGCTACGGCAACTCGCGCGAAGCCGGCCCTTACTACGCGCGCTATCGCCAGCAGATGCTGGAGGCCGGCGCGGCGCAGAAGATTCCGTCTCGGGTGCAACTGCGCCTGGATGCGGTACCGGCTGCCGACCCCAACCGGTAGGCCGCACACCCTGACATACAGTCGCCTTCAACAAAGCGAAGACGGCTGTAGCCTTTGGTCGCAAAAAAGCTAAACTGCGCCCCTCAGTCACTTTTCGCCTAGGGGCGCATATGAAGTTTCGTTTTCTGCTCTGGGCCATGGGTTTGCTGATGGCCCGGGCCAGCCGCAACAACCCGGCGTTCCAGCAGCAACTGAAGGACAAGGACCTGGTGTTCCAGTTGCAGACTCTCGACGGCAAGATCGCCCGGCACTTCATCGTCAGCAACCAGCGCATCCGCAGCAAGGGTGGCACCCATGCCGAGCCTGCGTTCGCCATTGCCTTCAAGGATGCCGCCTACGGCTTCGCCACGCTGCAGGCCAAGAACAAGCAGCTGGCGTTCATGCAGGGGATTCAGGACAAGTCGATCCAGATCAAGGGCAACCCGGCCCTGGTGATCTGGTTCCAGGGCCTGATGAAGTACCTGATGCCGCGCAAGAAGAAAGCCTGAGCGCAGCGCCCAGGCTTCAGGTTGTCAGTGCGGGGTGAACTGTGACGCCAGTTCACGCAGCAGCGATTCGGCTTCAAGCACCTTGTGCACCACGTCCTCGGCCTTCTCGCGGCTGATGTTCAGGCGCTCCAGCAACGCGTCGGGGATGCGGTCGTCCGGCCCCGAGCCGATGCCGCGCGCGCGCAGCAGGCGTACCGCCACGCACACCAGGTTGGGGAAGGCGGCATGGTCCCCCGCGTAATGCGGGTCGTGCTGAAAGCGCAGGGCGGTGGCCAGCTCTTCGGGCATGTCCCAGAAGCGCATCAGCCAGGCACCGATCTGCTCGCGGCTGATGCCCAGCAGGTGCTGCTCGACATAGCTGTGGCACAGGTGCGGGTTGACCTCCAGGTGGCGGCAGATCAGCGAGAAATGCGGCGGGAACACATGCGCCAGCAGCAGGTAGCCGAAGTTGTGCAGCAGCCCGGCCAGGTAGGTCAGGCCCGACTCAGGACGCTCGGCGCGGGGCATGGCGCGGGTCAGGCCCTCGATCACGGCGGCGGTGTAGATCGATTGCTGCCAGTAGGGGGTGGTCTGCTGCGGGTGATCCTTGGGCAGGCTCAGGGTCTTGCCCAGGGCCAGGCCCAGCGCCAGGTTGATCACCAGGTCGAAGCCCAGCACCCGCACGATGGCGTCTTCCACCGAGCGGATCTTGCCGGGGGAGGCGTAGTAGGGCGAGGCGGCCCAGCTGACCACCTGCGCGGCCAGCGCCGGATCGGTCTCGACCACACCGGTGATGTCGTCGATGGTGGCGTTGGGGTCGACCCGCAGCTTGATGATCTTCTGTGCGGTCTCGGCCAGCGGCGGGATCTCGATGGTCGATTCCAGGCGCTGCTGGATGCGTCGTGCGGTAAATGCCTGCACCGCCTCGGTGATCTCCTTGCTGTCATCGGCCGGACGGTCGAGGTTGGGGCGGATCTCGCTGAGCATTACACCGAAATGCCCGGCACTGGCCTTGGCCAGCATCTTCCTGAAGTGCTCGCTGTGGATTTCCAGCAGCAGGCCGGGGGTTCCGGAATGAATCAGCAGGGCCGGCTGCTTGAGCAGGCGCTCCTCGTACAGGCACGGTGAGCTGGTCAGCGCCGGAATGGCGGGCAGGATCGTCAGGCCGTGCTTCTTGAGCATCAGTTCGAGCCGCTCGAGCGGCACGGCGGTGAGCTTGCGGCCGGTCAGCTCGGTCAGGTGGCTGAGGTCCAGCAGCTGGTTCTGCGGGAACAGCACCATCAGCGCACCGACCGCGTCGTCGAGCAGCACGGCCTGGACCTTGGCCTCGGGCGCCAGCTGCGGGTGGTCAATGACCTCGCGGTAGGCGATGCCGAGCTTGTCGAGCAGCAGCCGGATAACAGACGGTGTGTGGGGGGTTGCGGTATCCAGGGCAACTTCAGTCATGGTCTGTATCCAGTATTTTTTCAGCGGCCAGTATAGCCGGCTCGATGGGGGCGGCCCGCGTCGACATGGGAGGTACGTCACACCTGGCCATATTGCTGCCCGTGGCGTAACCAGCGGTCGAGCAACGGGCTGACGTGGTCCGGCCAGCGTGCCAGCAGGGCCTGTGCAGCATCGCGCACCGCCGGCAGCAGGTCGGCGTCGCGCATCAGGTCGGCGACCTTGAACTGCAACAGGCCGGTCTGGCGGGTCCCGAGCATTTCGCCCGGGCCACGCAGTTGCAGGTCTTTCTCCGCAATGACAAAGCCGTCATTGGTTTCGCGCATGATCCCCAGGCGTTCACGCCCGATCTGCGACAGTGGCGGATGATACAACAGTACGCAGTGGCTGGCCGCACTGCCGCGTCCGACTCGCCCGCGCAACTGGTGCAGCTGGGCAAGACCAAGGCGTTCGGGGTTCTCGATGATCATCAGGCTGGCGTTGGGTACGTCCACGCCCACCTCGATCACGGTGGTGGCCACCAGCAGTTGCAGGTTGCCCTGCTTGAACTCGGCCATCACCGCAGCCTTCTCGGCCGGCTTCATGCGCCCGTGGATAAGCCCCACGCGCAACTCGCCCAGGGCACTGGTGAGCTCTTCGAATGTGGTTTCGGCGGCCTGGCAGGTCAGCTCTTCGGACTCTTCGATCAGGGTGCATACCCAATAGGCCTGGCGCCCTTCGGCACAGGCGGCGCGCACGCGCTCGACCACTTCGATGCGGCGGCTGTCGGCCACCAGTACGGTGTTGACCGGGGTACGCCCCGGCGGCAGTTCGTCGAGCACCGAGGTGTCGAGGTCGGCATAGGCGCTCATGGCCAGGGTGCGCGGGATCGGCGTGGCAGTCATGATCAGCTGGTGAGGGCACAACTGGCCGCCCACGCCTTTCTGGCGCAGGGCCAGGCGCTGCTGTACGCCAAAGCGGTGCTGTTCGTCGATGATCGCCAGGGCCAGGTTGTGAAACTTCACCTCTTCCTGGAACAGCGCATGGGTACCCACCACCATTGGCGCGCCGGCGGCGATCTGCTCCAGCGCGGCGGTGCGCGCCTTGCCCTTGAGCTTGCCGGCCAGCCAGGCGACTTCGATGCCCAGCGGTTCGAGCCAGCGCTTGAAGGTGACGAAGTGCTGCTCGGCAAGAATCTCGGTGGGGGCCATCAGCGCCACCTGGTAGCCGGCTTCCAGCGCCTGCAGGGCTGCGAGCGCGGCGACCACGGTCTTGCCGGCACCCACATCGCCCTGCACCAGGCGCAGCATCGGCTCGGGCTGGCTGAGATCGTAGGCGATCTCGTTGCCCACGCGCTGCTGTGCGCCGGTTGGAGCGAAGCCCAGGTTGGCCAGGTATTGGGCCGCCAGCCTGCTCGCCCTGGGCAACACCGGGGCCCGCTGGGCGCGCAGGCTCTCGCGCAGGCGCTGCTGCGACAGCTGGTGGGTCAGCAGCTCTTCGAAGGCCAGGCGGTGCTGGGCCCAGTGGTGGCCCACGGCAAGTTCTTCGACATCGGCATCGGCCGGCGGGTGGTGCAGGTAGCGGATAGCATCGGCCAACGGTGCCAGCTGGTAGTCGCGTGCCAGTTCCAGCGGCAGCCAGTCGGGCAGGCTGCGCGGGCCGAGCAGGCCCAGGCTCTGCTGGCACAGCTGGCGCAGGCGCTGCTGGGTGAGGCCTTCGGTGGTCGGGTAGATCGGGGTCAGGGTGGTATCGACCGGGGGCGGCTCGTCGCCGGTCAGGGCGCGGTACTCGGGGTGGTAGATCTCCAGGCCCGAGGCGCCGGGGCGCGCTTCGCCGTAGCAGCGCAGGTGGGTGCCGCGCTTGAGCGCTTCCTTCTGGGCGTTGCTGAAGTGGTAGAAGCGCAGGCTCAGCGAACCTGTGCCATCGCCCAGGCGCACCAGCAGGCTGCGGCGCCTGCCCATGGTCACGTCGGTGCCACTGACCACGCCTTCGATCACTGCATCCTGGCCCGGGCGCAGGGCGCCGATCGGCACCACGCGGGTGCGGTCCTGATAGCGCAGGGGCAGGTGGAACAGCACGTCCTGGATGTTCTCCAGGCCAACCTTGGCCAGCTTCTCGGCCAAGGCTTCGCCAACGCCCTTCAGTGCCGTGACCGACACCTTCGACAACTCGGTCATGCTCGGGCCCTAAGGTGCGGCGGGTGGCTTGGCCACCGAACACAGGCGGATCGAGTCGGCCAGAATCTCGATGGCCTTGGGCCGCGGGAAGCTCGCGCGCCAGGCGATCGCCACGGTGCGAAACGGTGCCGGCGGGCTCAATGGGCGGACTTCGATGATGCCCGGCGCGTAGTGATGGCTGTGCACGGCCGACAGCGGCAGGATCGACACGCCCAGCCCCGAGGCGACCATGTGGCGGATGGTTTCCAGCGAGCTGGACTCCACCGTGGTGTGCTTGGCGCCGTCGTTGCCCTTGGTCAGGGTCGGGCAGGCCTCCAGCACCTGGTCGCGGAAGCAGTGGCCTTCGCCGAGCAACAGCAGGCTCTTGTCGTTGAGCAGGCTGGCGTCGATGGTCTCTTTCTTTGTCCAGGGATGCTCGCTGGGCATCAGCACGTAGAACGGCTCGTCGTACAGCGGCAGCGTCAGCACGTCGGCTTCATTGAACGGCAGGGCGATGATCACCGCATCCAGCTCGCCGTTGCGCAGCTTGTCACGCAGGATATGGGTGAAGTTTTCTTCGATGTACAACGGCATCTGCGGGGCAACCCGGTGCAGTTGCGGAATCAGGTGCGGGAACAGGTACGGGCCGACGGTATAGATGGCCCCGACCTTGAGCGGCGCGGTCAGCTGGTTCTTGCCGGCCTGGGCCAGTTCACGGATGCCCTGGGCCTGCTCCAGTACCTTCTGCGCCTGGGCCACGATGCCTTCGCCGACCGGGGTCAGGCGCACCGCGCTCTTGCTGCGCTCGAAGATCAGCACGCCCAGCTCGTC
The DNA here is from genome assembly GCF_028682105.1 of Pseudomonas sp. 8209. NCBI lineage: Bacteria > Pseudomonadati > Pseudomonadota > Gammaproteobacteria > Pseudomonadales > Pseudomonadaceae > Pseudomonas > Pseudomonas sp. 8209. The sequence continues at coordinate 267,923 of NZ_JANIAH010000006.1, read as the reverse complement.
CTCCAGCTTCTTCACGCCCACCGACAGGGTCGGCTGGCTGACGTGGCAACGCTCGGCCGCGTGGCCGAAGTGCTGTTCCTGAGCGAGGGTGACGATGTAGCGCAATTCTGTGAGGGTCATAACGTGCGTCCATGAAGTTGCGAGCCCAGCATAGCGGCTGCAATCGATAGACGCACGTTATCAGACTTGCGTGCGTGTGACAGAAACAAACAACTCAGCGTTTCTTGTCCAGCGAGTACACGAACGGCGCGACCACTTCGATACTGCCGTTGTTGAGCAGTTCCTGAGGCGGCTTGGGCACGGGTTGAGCCTTGCGGATCATTTCCAGGGTTGCCCGGTCCAGTGCCGCGCTGCCTGAACCACCGGCCAGCGAGTACGACAGGATCTTGCCTTCGGCGTCGACCACGAAGCGCAGCCGGTTGATGCCCTGCAGGCCCCGCCGACGCGCGTCTTCCGGGTAGCGCTTGTACTTGCCAAGGTGACGCAACAGGTCGCTTTGCCAGGTAGGCAGGGCATTGCTGTTGGCGGCGATGCTTGGCGCCGGTGCTGCGGATTTCTGCGCCGGAGCGTTGCTTGGCGGGGAATCCACGGTTTCCTGGTCGACCGGCTTGTCCTGCGGCGGCTCCGGTTTTTTCTCCGGTTTCGGAGGCTGGGGCTTGGCCTTGGGCTTGGGCGGTGGCTTGGGTATCGCGATTTTCGGTTTGGGCGCTTCTGCCACCTTGGGCAGTGGTGGCTCCTCGACCGGCGTCGGCGGCTGTGGCGGGGCCACGACCTTCGGCGGCGGTGGTGGGGCCGGCTCGGGCATCGGCGCCATCTCGATCATCATCGCCGCAGGCGGCAGTTCGATTGCCTGGGGCACCGACCAGTTGAGCATCAGCACCACGGCAACGGCATGCACGGCCAGCACAATCGCCAGGCTGACGCCGTAGCGCGCCAGTTTATGCCGCGTATTGGTCATTTCTTGGCTGCCGTCTCAAGTCCCACCAGGCCGACCTTCAAGTAGCCGGCTGCGCGCAGGGTGTTCATGACTTCCATCAGGTCGCCGTAATCGACGCCCTTGTCAGCCTGGAAGAAGATGGTGGTGTCCTTGTCGCCCTTGGTCTTGGCGTCCAGTACCGCGCCCAGCTGGTCGCGTTGCACCTGATCGTCGCCGACGTACAGGTTCTGGTCGGCCTTGACGCTGAGGAACACCGGCTTCTCCGGCCTGGGCACGGGCTTGGCGGTCGAGGCCGGCAGGTCGACCTTGATGTCGACCGTGGCCAGGGGCGCCGCCACCATGAAGATGATCAGCAGTACCAGCATCACGTCGATGAACGGCGTGACGTTGATTTCGTGGTTCTCGGCGAGATCGTCGCCGCCCTCGTTAAGATGCAGGCCCATGGTTTACCCCACTTTCACCATGTGTGGCGCAGCAGAACGCTCGCCTGGCTGGTGGTCCAGGTCGCGGCTGACCAGCAGCAGTACGTGCGCCGAAGCGTCGGAAACCTGTGCCTTGTAACCGGCGATGGAACGGGCGAAGACGTTGTAGATGACTACTGCGGGGATCGCGGCAACCAGGCCCAGGGCGGTGGCCAGCAGGGCCTCGGCGATACCGGGTGCAACTACCGCGAGGTTGGTGGTCTGGGTCTTGGCGATGCCGATGAAGCTGTTCATGATGCCCCACACGGTACCGAACAGACCGACGAACGGAGCGGTGGAGCCGATGGTGGCAAGCACGCCGGTACCGCTGCTCATGTTGCGACCGCTGGCCGCGACCAGGCGCTCGAGGCGGAAGCTCACGCGCTCCTTGATGCCTTCTTTTTCACGGGCATTGGCCGACAGGTGCATTTCCTCGAGCGCATCGTGCACCAGCAGGTGTGCCAGGGTGCCGGGCTTGTCGGCGGTTTCGCTGGCGTCCTTGATGCTGGTGGCCTTCTTCAGCAGGGCGATTTCAGAACGCAGGCGGCGCTTGGCGCCCATCAGTTCGAAGCCCTTGGCAATCCAGATGGTCCAGGTGATCAGCGAGGCGATGGCCAGGCCGATCATCACGATCTTCACCACGATGTCGGCGTTCTGGTACATGCCCCATGGCGACAGGTCGTGGGCCATGCCCAGGCTGGTGTCTTCGACCAGCGCTTGGGTGGCGTCGTCGGCCTGGCCTTCGACAGGGGCAGCGCCCGGCGCGGCGGCGGCATCCGCAGGCTCGGCGCCCGGGGCAGCAGGTGCGGCCGGGGTAGCATCGGCAGGGGCAACGGCGGCGGCCGGTGTGGCGTTCTGTGCGGCGGGCTCATCGGCCATGGCGGCGGGGGCCAGTACCAGGCTGAACATCAGCGCGGCAATGGCGCGCCAGGCGCGCGACAGGGTTGGCGAAGCGGAAGGTTGAATACGTGTCATGCTGGCCGGACCTGATGAAGAAGAAATGGGTGGTTGTCCTTCCAGGCCTCGAGTCGGGCCGAGAACAAAATTTGGGCGGCCATTATTGCAAGTAATTCTTGTTAACAGAAGATACACAGTATCTTTTTTTGCATATTAACTAGCCGCCTATCGATTTCCACAGATAGGCTGTGGCTTTGTCTGACGGAGTGTGCGGATGTCTTCGCCTTCAGTTCTGATCGTCGGTTGCGGCGATGTGGGTGGCCGTCTGGCCCAGCAATTGCTGGGCCTTGGCTGGTCGGTAAGCGGTTTGCGCAGAAATGTGGCGGCCTTGCCCGCGGGGGTTGCCGGCATCGCGGCAGACCTGGAAAACCCGCAGTGCCCGACCGATTGGCCTTTGGTCGCACCCGACTACCTGGTGTACTGCGTGGCCGCCAGCCAGCATGACGAGGCGGGCTATCAGGCGGCTTATGTACAGGGCCTCAAGCATGTACTGGGCTGGCTGGCCGAGCGTGGCCAGCGACCGCAGCGCCTGCTGTTCGTGTCCAGCAGCAGTGTGTTCGCCCAGCAGGACGGCGAGTGGATCGATGAAACCGCCGCCACCTTGCCGTCAGGTTACTCGGGGCAGGTCATGCTCCAGGCCGAACAGCTGGCACTGGCCAGCGGCATCCCGGCCAGCATCGTGCGCCTGACCGGTATCTACGGGCCGGGCCGCGAATGGCTGCTCAGCCAGGTGCGCCAGGGGTATCGGGTGACCGAAGAGCCGCCGCTGTACGGCAACCGCATCCATGCCGAGGACGCGGCAGGGCTGCTGGCCTTCCTGCTCAAGGCCGATGCGGCGGGGCGTGCGCTGGAGGACTGCTACATCGGGGTGGACGATGCACCGGCGCCATTGGCCGACGTGGTGGCCTGGTTGCGCGAGTACATGGGCGTCACGCATTGGTCGGAGCAGCAGCGTGTGCGGCGCACCGGCAGCAAGCGCTGCAGCAATGCGCGTGCCCGGGCACTGGGCTGGGTGCCACAGTACCCGAGCTACAAGGAAGGCTACGCGGCGATTCTGGCGGCGCAACCCTGAGGGCTCACCCGATCAGTCGCGCTCGAGCAGCCATTGCCGGGCGCCGGGATACAGCTGCGGCATCTCGTCTGGCTGGGCGCTGTTGAGGGCACGCAGGATTTCCAGCGTCTTGCCATCACGCTTGAAGATCCACGGGTTGCCCTGCTGGTTGCGCTCCAGCCACAGGCTGTCGTACTCGCCGCTCATGCTGGCGCAGTCGCCGGCCAGGCACAGTGCGTAGCGGTCCAGATTGGGCAGGCCCTCGACACTGCCCGTGTCGCCGAAGCGCACGACATTGCCCTGACCAGGGCCCTCGATCACCTTCCAGTCACCCTTCAGGTAGGCGCCGTACAGCGCCTGCTCGAAGGTGGTCCCGGTGCGGGCTTCCATTGGGGCGGGAGAGCTGGCCTTCTGGAAGCTGTGCTGCGGCGCCATCGGGGTGGCGTGCTGCACCAGTTCGTCGCCATCCAGGCTCAGCGTCTGTATCTCATTCCCCGGGAATACCACGTCCCGCTGTTTTTCGCCGGCCTTGAGCTGGCCTTCGACGATCTCGAAACCGTTGGTGTAGCTGGCCTGTTCGGCCGCGACGTTGACCTTCCATTCCAGGTTGCCGCCGCTGTCCTGCAGCGCCTTGCGCAGGCTCACGCCTTTGGCGGCAGCATCGATGGCCTGCTGGTTGATCCAGATGCCGTTGTAGTCTTCGGGTTTGTGGCTGGCGCAGCCGCTCAACAGTGCGGCGGCCAGAGCCAGGGCAAGCGCGTGGCGCATGGCGGGGTCCTTCCAGAACAGTGCGGCGGCGAGCCGGCCGGCCCGCCGCGCGAGGTATTACTCGAGGACCAGGATCGCGTCCATTTCAACCTGCGAGCCGCGTGGCAGCGCAGCGACGCCGATGGCGGCGCGGGCAGGGTAGGGCTGTTCGAAGTAGCGGCCCATGACCTCGTTGACCTTGGCGAAGTGGCTCAGGTCGGTCAGGAAGATGTTCAGCTTGACGATGTCCTTGAACGAGCCGCCGGCAGCTTCGGCCACGGCTTTGAGGTTTTCGAACACCTGTACGGTCTGGGCTTCGAAGCCTTCGACCAGCTCCATGGTTTTCGGGTCCAGCGGGATCTGGCCCGACATGTACACGGTATTGCCGGCCTTGATCGCCTGGGAGTAGGTGCCGATGGCCGCTGGGGCCTTGTCGCTGGTGATGACGGTCTTGGTCATGGTGACTCCTTGCAGGGGGAGGGCTACGTGCGCATGCGGGTGATGCGAATCACCCCGGTCAGGGCACGCAGTTTCTTGATCACGCGGGCCAGGTGCACACGGTCGTGCACGCTGACCACCAGCTGGACCACGCTGATGCGGCCATCACGTTCGTCCATGCTGATCTTCTCGATGTTGCCGTCGGCGGCGTTGACGCTGCTGGCCAGCAGGGCAATCAGGCCGCGCTGGTGTTCCAGCTCGACGCGCAGCTCGACATTGAATTCGCCGGTGACATCCTTGGCCCAGGACAGCTGGATGCATTTTTCCGGGTTGTGGCGAATTTCGCTGATGTTGCGGCAGTTCTCCAGGTGCACCACCATGCCCTTGCCCGCCGACAGGTGCCCGACGATCGGGTCGCCCGGAATCGGCGTGCAGCACTTGGCGTAGCTGAGCACCAGGCCCTCGGTGCCGCGAATGGCCAGAGGACCCTCGGGGTTGGGCAACTGCTCGCCTTCGCTGGAGAGCAGGCGGCGGGCCACTACGTAGGCCATGCGGTTGCCCAGGCCGATATCTTCGAGCAGGTCTTCGATCACTTCGAGGCGATACTCGGCCAGCATGGCCTGGATGCGCTCCTGGGGGATCTTGTCCAGCGCGCTGTCGAAACCGTTGAGCACCTTGTTGAGCAGGCGCTCGCCCAGGTTGATCGATTCGGAGCGGCGCTGCAGCTTCAGGGCATGGCGGATATGGGTGCGCGCCTTGCCGGTGACCACGAAGTTCAGCCAGGCCGGGTTCGGTCGTGCGCCCGGGGCGCTGACGATCTCGACCGTCGAGCCGCTCTGCAGCGGTTCGGACAGCGGTGCCAGGCGGCGGTTGATGCGGCACGCGATGCAGCTGTTGCCGACGTCGGTATGCACCGCGTAGGCAAAGTCGACCGCCGTGGAGCCCTTTGGCAGCTCCATGATGCGGCCTTTGGGCGTGAACACGTAGACCTCGTCCGGGAACAGGTCGATCTTCACGCTTTCGATGAATTCGAGCGAGTTGCCCGCGCGCTGCTGCATTTCCAGCACGCCCTTGACCCACTGGCGCGCCCGGGCATGGGTGCCCTTGGGCTGCTCGTCGTCACTGGACTTGTACAGCCAGTGCGCCGCGATGCCGTTGTTGGCCATCTCTTCCATCTCTCGGGTGCGGATCTGGATCTCGATGGGCACACCGTGCATGCCGAACAGGGTGGTATGCAGCGACTGGTAGCCGTTGGCCTTGGGGATCGCGATGTAGTCCTTGAAGCGCCCCGGCAGCGGCTTGTACAGGTTGTGCACGGCGCCGAGCACGCGATAGCAGGTGTCGACCTTGTCGACCACGATGCGGAAGGCGTACACGTCCATGATCTCGTTGAAGGCGCGGCGCTTGCCGCGCATCTTCTTGTAGATGCCGTAGATGTGCTTCTGCCGCCCGCTGACCTCGCCTTCGATACCGTCCACGGCCAGGCAGTGGCTGAGCGATTCCTCGATCTTGTTGACCAGCTCCTTGCGGTTGCCGCGGGCACGCTTGACTGCCTGGTAGATACGCGCCGAGCGCATCGGGTACATGGCCTTGAAGCCCAGGTCCTCGAACTCCACGCGCACAGTGTGCATGCCCAGGCGGTTGGCGATGGGGGCGTAGATCTCGAGGGTTTCCTTGGCGATGCGCCGGCGTTTTTCGCCCGACAGCACTTCCAGGGTGCGCATGTTGTGCAGGCGGTCGGCCAGCTTGACCAGGATCACGCGAATGTCGCGGGCCATGGCCATGGCCATCTTCTGGAAGTTTTCGGCCTGGGCTTCGGCCTTGGTCTCGAAGTTCATCTGGGTCAGCTTGCTGACGCCATCGACCAGTTCGGCGACGGTTTCGCCGAATTGGGAACTGAGGGCTTCCTTGGCGATGCCGGTGTCTTCGATCACGTCATGCAGCATGGCGGCCATCAGGCTCTGATGGTCCATGTGCATGTCGGCAAGAATGCTTGCCACCGCCAGCGGGTGCGTGACGTATGGCTCGCCGCTGCGACGGCGCTGGCCGTCGTGGGCTTGTTCGGCGTAGAAATACGCCCGGCGTACCAGGTTGACCTGGTCGGCGCCGAGGTAGGTCGAGAGGCGATCGGCGAGGGCGTCTATGCTCGGCACGATGTTAGCTCCTGCCGAGAAAGTGGGCCCTGCGCCGTACAACGTCGACCAGGCATGGACTTAGACGGCCTCGTTGGCCTCGTCCTCACCGAATGCAGCGAAGACCGGGTCTTCGTGGACGATGTCCTGTTCGGCCATGAATTCTGGGGTGCAGATGCCTTCGGCGATTTCGCGCAGGGCGACGACGGTCGGCTTGTCGTTTTCCCACGCCACTTTCGGCTCTTTGCCGCCGGTGGCCAGTTGGCGGGCACGCTTGGTAGACAGCATGACCAGCTCAAAGCGGTTATCCACGTGTTCTAGACAATCTTCAACGGTTACGCGGGCCATGGTCTTCCTCAGTAGCAAATGCGGTGTTCAGCCCGAATGGGCGAGCGGACTCGATAGTTTAAAAAATCACCAGCCTTTAGGGAAGCGCTGATTTCACGTCGAGACCTGTGTAAGCCGACAATAACCAGTTGTGAGGCTCTAGCACAACTGTCTTGTGGGGGTGGATTCAAATGCTTGGCCGGCAAGGTCGGCGCCTGCAGAACTGCGCACCTGCCCCGTGGGAGCCGGCCTTGCCGGCGAAGGGGCCCGAAAGTCAGGCCTGGCCCTCCTGGCGCCCCAGCATCCCGCGCAAACGCGGGGTCAATTCGTCGAACAGGGTCTGCACCGAACGCAGCGCACGGCAATCGGGGCGGGTCAGCAGCCACAGTTCGGTATTGCACCCGGGCAGGGCACCGCTCAACTGTTCCACCCCCGGCAAGGTATCGGCCATGTAGTCGGGCAGGGCAGCCACCCCCAGCCCGGCCGCCACCAGCTGTGCAATCGCCGCGATTCCGCTGCAGCGATAGCGCGGCATCACCCCCGGCAACTGCTGGCTGCGCCACACCACTGTGGCGTGGTCCTGCATGGAGTCGTCGGGGGCAATCCAGGGCACGCTGGCCGGGGCCTCGGCCAGCCGCTCGCGGTACTCCTCGCGCCCGCACACCACATACGAGGCCGCCCCCAGGCAGCGCCCCACAAGGTGCTCGGGTGGCGAATTGGTCAGGCGCAGCGCCAGGTCGGCGTCGCGCCGGCTGAGGTTGGCGAAGGTGTTGGAGGTCGCCAGTTCCAGTGACAGGGCCGGGTATGCCGGCATGAAGTCGGCCAGGGCGGGTAGTAGCAGGCTGTGCAGCACCGCATCGGTACAGGTCAGGCGCACCGTGCCGCTGACCACCTGTTCGCCGTGCTCCAGCGCCACCCGCGCCGCATCCAGCGCCTGCTCGGCGCGTTCGGCCTGCTCGGCCAGGGCCTGGGCGGTGCCGGTGGGGATGTAGCCCTTGCGGCTCTTCACGAACAGCGCGGTGCCCAGTGCGGCCTCCATGCGCCGGATCGAGCGGAACACCGTCGACACATCGACCCGCAGCAGGTCTGCAGCCTTGGCCAGGGAGCGTCCGCGTACCAGCGCGAGCACCAGGGAAAGGTCGGCGTGACTGATCTGATATTGCATGGGTGCACTCTTTGCTTGCCTAAATGCCAATGTCTGTTGCGTGGGGGCCATTCTATAGTGAGGCGGCAGTCGTGAATCAACCCGCGACGTTGTCAGAACCTGGAACGACCGTGCAATGCCGCGGCGTTCGGCATTCCCCACGATGGGAACCTTAAAAAGAACAAATGAAACCATCGCCGCTCCCGATAGCGCAGTAACACCTCCTCCATTGCCGCCCGATAAAAAATCAAAGGATGCCTAGCCATGACGTCGGTCTCCCCGTGCGCCATCCCTCTCGACGAGATGGGTGAATTTCTCAAGGCCCACCCTGAGGTGCAATTTGTCGATCTGCTGATTGCAGACATGAACGGCGTGGTGCGTGGCAAGCGCATCGAGCGTGCGAGCCTGGTCAAGGTCTACGAAAAAGGCATCAACCTGCCGGCTTCGCTGTTCGCCCTGGACATCAACGGTTCCACCGTCGAAAGCACCGGCCTGGGCCTGGACATCGGCGACGCCGACCGTATCTGCTACCCGATCCCCGGCACCCTGAGCTTCGAGCCCTGGCAGAAGCGCCCCACCGCGCAGCTGCTGATGACCATGCATGAACTGGACGGCACGCCATTCTTCGCCGACCCGCGCGAAGTGCTGCGCGGCGTGGTGGAGAAGTTCGACGCGCTGGGCCTGGATATCTGCGCCGCGTTCGAGCTGGAGTTCTACCTGATCGACCAGGACAACCTGAACGGTCGCCCGCAGCCGCCGCGCTCGCCGATCTCCGGCAAACGCCCGCAATCGACCCAGGTTTACCTGATCGATGACCTGGACGAGTATGTCGACTGCCTGCAGGACATGCTCGAAGCGGCCAAGGAGCAAGGTATCCCGGCCGATGCCATCGTCAAGGAAAGCGCCCCGGCGCAGTTCGAGGTCAACCTGCACCACGTGGCTGACGCGATGAAGGCCTGCGACTACGCAGTGCTGCTCAAGCGCCTGATCAAGAACATCGCCTACGACCATGAGATGGACTCCACCTTCATGGCCAAGCCGTACCCTGGCCAGGCGGGCAACGGCCTGCACGTGCACATCTCGCTGCTGGACAAGAAGACCGGCAAGAACATCTTCGCAACCGACGACCCCGAAAACAGCGAAACCCTGCGCCACGCCATCGGCGGCGTGCTCGAAACCATGCCGGCATCGATGGCCTTCCTGTGCCCCAACGTGAACTCCTACCGCCGTTTCGGCGCGCAGTTCTACGTGCCCAATGCCCCGAGCTGGGGCCTGGACAACCGTACCGTGGCCGTGCGCGTGCCTACCGGCAGCAGCGATGCCGTACGTATCGAGCACCGCGTGGCCGGCGCCGATGCCAACCCGTACCTGATGATGGCTTCGATCCTGGCCGGCATTCACCACGGCCTGACCAACAAGGTCGACCCGGGCGAGCCGGTCGAGGGCAACTCCTACGAGCAACTGGAGCAGAGCCTGCCGAACAACCTGCGCGATGCGCTGCGCGAGCTCGATGACAGCGAGGTGCTGAACCAGTACATCAGCCCCGACTACATCGACATCTTCGTGGCCTGCAAGGAAAGCGAGATGGCGGAGTTCGAAGTGTCGATCTCCGACCTCGAATACAACTGGTACCTGCATACGGTGTGATGGCTGGATAAAGCTGCAACGGAGGCTTAACCGATGAACGAGCGCGCAGGGCGGCTGCCCCTGATTGGTGTGAGTGCTTGCCGCCAGCAACTGGGCAAGAACTCGTCGCATACCGTGGGCGACAAGTATGTCGAGGCGGCCGGTTTTGCCGGATTGCCGCTGATTCTCCCGGCCCGGGACGTCGCAAGCGACCCGAACCTTGTGCTGGAGCATCTGGATGGCATTCTTTTTACCGGTTCGCCTTCTAATGTCGAGCCGCATCATTACAATGGCGCCCCCAGCGTGGAAGGCACCCGCCACGACGTGTTTCGTGACCGGCTGACCCTGCCGCTGCTGCAGGCCGCGATTGCCAGGGGTGTGCCGGTGTTCTGCGTGTGCCGGGGCTTCCAGGAACTCAACGTCAGCCTGGGCGGCACCTTGCACCAGCGTGTGCAGGAGCTGCCAGGCTACCTGGACCATCGCGAGTCGCAGGATGCGCCGCTGGAAGAGCAATACAGCCCCCGCCACCTGGTGACATGCCAGCCCGGGGGGAAATTCGAGCAGATGGGGCTGCCTGCCCGCTTCATGGTCAACTCGCTGCACAGCCAGGGCATCGATCGCCTGGCCGCCGGCCTGCGCGCCGAAGCCCTAGCTCCCGATGGACTGATCGAAGCCGTGTCCATGGATGACGCCCCAGGCTTTGTGGTCGGTGTGCAATGGCACCCGGAATACCGCTTTGCCGAAAACCCGGTGTCGCTGCGCCTGTTCGAGGCGTTTCGCGAAGCCTGCATCGCCCATGCGCTGCGCCGGGAGAAGGCCCTATGAGGTCACCCGGCTGAGCCGGCGATGCACTGCAACAAGTTTCATTGAGTGATAGCGGGCACCCCACGGGGGGCCCGGAAAATAATACCAATAGTGACGGCAACTACTCATGAGCGAACACAAAGCAGGCCTGTCCCCAGGTGTGGGCGGGCAATCCAAAGGGCTGGCCAAGGGCCGGCTCGGACTGCTGGCCAGCATCGTGCTGGGCATTTCCACTATTGCGCCGGTGTATACCCTCACCGGCGCCCTCGGCCCGACCGTACGCGAAGTCGGCGCCCACCTGCCGGCGGTGTTCATCGTCGGTTTCCTGCCCATGTTGCTGGTGGCGCTGGGTTATCGCGAGCTGAATGCCGCCGAACCCGACAGCGGCACCTCGTTCACCTGGTCGGTACGTGCCTTCGGCCCGATGATCGGCTGGATCGGTGGCTGGGGGTTGGTCACCGCCACCACCATCGTGTTGTCGAACCTCGCCGGTGTGGCGGTGGACTTCTTCTATCTGTTCCTCGGGCAGATCACCGGCAAACACGAGGTGGCGGCGCTGGCCGACAACCTGCTGGTCAATGTGACCACCTGTTGCGTGTTCATCGCCATGGCCGTGTGGATCTGCTGTCGCGGCATCGCCACCACCATGACCGTGCAGTACGGCCTGGTGGCGCTGCAACTGATCGTGCTGCTGGGTTTTGCCATGGCCGCATTCGGCGGGTCGTCGGAGGCGCCGCCGCTGACCTTCGAGATGGACTGGTTCAACCCGTTCGGGGTGGAGTCGTTCTCGGCCTTCACCGCCGGCCTGTCGCTGTCGATCTTCATCTTCTGGGGCTGGGACGTGTGCCTGAGCATCAGCGAAGAATCGGTGGGCAGCGATGACGTACCGGGCAAGGCAGCGACCCTGACCGTGCTGCTGATTCTGGGCCTGTACCTGGTGACCGCAATTGCCACCCTGCAGTTTGCCGGCATCAGCGATATCGGCCTGGGCCTGGGCAACCCGCGTATCCAGGAAAACGTCTTCGCCCACCTGGCCGGCCCGGTGATGGGGCCGCTGGCGATCCTGATGTCGATCGCGGTACTGGCCAGCACCGCGGCCTCGTTGCAGTCGACCTTCGTTTCGCCGGCGCGCACGCTGCTGGCGATGGGGTACTACGGCGCAGTGCCGGAGCGCTTCGCGAGCGTCTGCCCGCGTTCGAAAACCCCGCGTTATGCCACCATCTGTGCCGGCGTGGCCGCAGGCGTGTTCTACGTGACCATGCGTACCCTGAGCGAGAACGTGCTGGCCGACACCATCACTGCCCTGGGCATGATGATCTGCTTCTACTACTCGCTGACCGCGTTCGCCTGCGTGTGGTACTTCCGCCACAGCCTCACCGACAGCCTGCGTCACTTCCTGATGCGCGGCCTGTGCCCGTTGCTGGGCGGCGGCATTCTTTCGGTGATTTTCCTGCAGACAGCCTATGACAGTGCTTCGCCGTCGTTCGGCAGCGGTTCGCATGTAGGGGGGTTGGGGCTGGTGTTCGTGATCGCGATGATTATCACCCTGCTGGGCCTGGTGCTGATGATGCTGTCGCGCCTGCGTGCGCCGGCGTTCTTCCTGGGCATGACCCTGCGCCGTCACGCAACGGTGCCCGGCCGCGGTTAAGCGGCCGAGGCACGCTGCTCAGGCAAGCAGTTGCCTGAGCAGTTCGCTGTGACGTTGCTGCTGCTGGCCGCGCTGCAGGCGGTTGGCACGGAACACCGCCTTGAGGTCGTCCAGTGCCGTGGCGAAGTCGTCGTTGATGATGACGAACTCGTATTCGTCGTAATGCACCATCTCGCTGACCGCCTCGCGCATGCGCCCTTCGATGATCTCGTCGCTGTCAGTGCCGCGGTTGGTCAGGCGCTGGCGCAGGGCCTGCTGGCTGGGCGGCAGGATGAAGATCGAACGCGCCTCGGGCATCAGCTTGCGCACCTGCTGTGCACCCTGCCAGTCGATTTCCAGGATCAGGTCATGGCCCTGGTCAAGGGTCTGCTGCAGTGCGCTGCGCGAGGTGCCGTAGCAGTTGCCGAAGACTTCGGCCTGCTCCAGGAAGTCGCCCTGGGCGATCATGCGGTCGAACTCGGCGCGGTCGACGAAGTGGTAGTTCACCCCGTCATGCTCGCCCGGACGCATGGCCCGCGTGGTGTGCGAGACCGACACGCGAATGTGGTTGAGGTCGTCGGTGAGCGCCTTGACCAGGCTGGTCTTGCCGGCGCCCGAAGGGGCCGAGACGATGAAAAGGGTGCCGCTGCTGTGGGTCATGGTAGGGGTGGCCTTACTCGATGTTCTGTACTTGTTCACGCATCTGCTCGATCAGAACCTTGAGGTTGACCGCCGCTTGGGTGCTGCGTGTGTCAAAGGCTTTGGAGCCCAGGGTGTTGGCTTCGCGGTTGAGTTCCTGCATCAGGAAATCCAGGCGCCGGCCGGCGGCGCCGCCCGACGTGAGCACGCGGCGCACTTCGGTGACATGCGTGCTGAGGCGGTCGAGTTCTTCGGCCACATCGCTCTTCTGCGCCAGCATCACCATCTCCTGCTCCAGACGCTGCGGGTCGAGTTCGGCCTGCATGTCGGCAAAGCGGTCCAGCACCTTCTGGCGCTGGGCGGCGAGCATCTGCGGCACCAGGGCGCGCAGGGTGGTGACTTCCTCGCTCATGCTGTCGAGGCGCTCGTTGATCAGTCGGGCGAGTTCCGCGCCTTCGCGGTTGCGGCCGTTCTTGAGCTCCTTGAGGGCCTGTTCGAACAGGCCCATGGCCTCGGCATTGAGCGCCTGCGGGTCGCTGGCATCGGCCACCAGCACGCCCGGCCAGGCCAGCACCTCGAGCGGGTTGAGGGGGCCGGGCTGCTTGATCAGGCCGGCCACGGTCTCGGCGGCGGCGACCAGCTGAGCGGCACGCTCGCGGTCGACCTGCAGCGGCTTGCCGGCGTTCTCTTCATTGAAGCGCAGGGTACATTCGACCTTGCCGCGCGACAGGCCCTGGCGCAGGGACTCGCGCACCGCGCCTTCGAGGTCGCGCAGGGCTTCGGGCAGGCGCAGGTGCGGCTCGAGGTAGCGATGATTGACCGAGCGCAGTTCCCAGATCAGTGTGCCCTGGGTCCCGGCCTGCTCGACGCGGGCGAAGGCGGTCATGCTGTGCACCATGGGAAGTACCTCGCAGATTAGGGAGCAAGCCGACAGCCTGCAAAGGCGCAGGATTGTAACGCAGTGCGGCGCCGGCTCCCAATGCGCTGATGCTACAAAGCAGCGGGCAGGGCGCCGCAAATACCGGGCGGCGCGGGCAGATCGGGGCTTTTGGCGTGGTGCGCCGATGATCGGCTGGCCGTGCATTTGGCCGCAGGCATGTCCACCGAGGGCCCTGTAGCCCTATAATGCCGGGCAGATTCATATCCAGTACAGGTAGCCCAAATGAAACGTCCAAGTGGTCGCGTTGCCGATCAGCTGCGCTCGATCCGCATCACCCGCAACTACACCAAACACGCCGAGGGGTCTGTACTGGTCGAGTTCGGAGACACCAAAGTCATCTGCACGGTCAGCGTCGAGAACGGCGTACCGCGCTTCCTCAAGGGCCAGGGCCAGGGCTGGCTGACCGCCGAGTACGGCATGCTGCCGCGCGCCACCGGCGAGCGCAACCAGCGCGAAGCCAGCCGCGGCAAGCAGGGTGGTCGTACCCTCGAAATCCAGCGCCTGATCGGCCGCTCGCTGCGCGCCGCGCTGGACATGAGCAAGCTGGGCGACATCACCCTGTACGTCGACTGCGACGTGATCCAGGCCGATGGCGGTACCCGTACCGCGTCGATCACCGGTGCCATGGTTGCGCTGGTCGACGCCCTGCGCGTGGTCAAGAAGCGTGGCGGCCTGAAGGGCGGCGACCCGGTCAAGCACATGATTGCGGCCGTATCGGTCGGCATGTACCAGGGCGTGCCGGTGCTCGACCTGGACTACCCGGAAGATTCGGCGGCCGAAACCGACCTGAACGTGGTGATGACCAGCGCCGGTGGTTTCATCGAAGTCCAGGGCACCGCCGAAGGGGCTCCGTTCCAGCCTGAAGAGCTCAACGCCATGCTGGCGCTGGCGCAGAAGGGCATGACCGACCTGTTCCAACTGCAGCAGGCCGCGCTGGCGGACTGATCGGGAGTCGACATGGCCGAGCCGTCCAACGCGCCGATGCCCGGTGATGCAGCCCGTCATTGGGGCATGTTGTGCCACCTGGCGGCGGCTGCCGGCATGGTGGTGCCGTTCGCCAACCTGATCGCGCCGCTGGCCTTGTGGTGGTTCAAGCGCGGCATCGACCCGTACGTCGACGCCCAGGGCAAGGAGGCGGTGAACTTCCAGCTGACCATGACCCTGCTGGGCATGGTGTGCGTGGTGGGGTTTACCGTACCGATGGCCAAGCTGGCGCTGACCATCATCTCGCTGGGGGTGGCGGTACTGATCGTCATTGCGGCGGTCAAGGTCAAGCAGGGCAAGGCCTTTCGTTATCCGTGGGCCTGGCGTGTGCTGACCTGACATGCTTCGTCGGCAAGGCCGGCTCCTACGGCGGTTGCGTTGACCCGGTAGGAGCCGGCCTTGCTGGCGAAAGGGCCCAAAGGCCAGATACGAAAAAGCCGACACGCAGTCGGCTTTTTTGTGGCTGAGCGATCAGATCGTCAGCGTCCAGTCATAGTCCACGATCAGTGGCGCATGCTGGGAGAAGCGTGGCTGACGCGGCAGGCGAGCGCTTCGTACGAAGCGGCGCAGGCCCGGGGTCAGCAGCTGGTAGTCGAAACGCCAGCCCAGGTTGAGCATCTCGGCCTGCTCGTTGTCCGGCCACCAGCTGTACTGGTCGCCCTCACGGCTGACTTCGCGCAACGCATCCACATAGCCCATGTTGCCGACGATCTCGTCCATCCAGGCCCGCTCTGGCGCCAGGAAACCCGGCGACTGCTGGCCGTCGCGCCAGTTCTTCACGTCGAGCTTCTGCTGCGCCACATACAGTGAGCCGCAGTAGATGTACTCGCGACGCTTGCGGCGCTGCTTGTCCAGGTATTTGCCGAAGTCGTCCATCAACTTGAATTTCTGGTTGAGGTCTTCGTCACCGTTCATGCCCGAAGGCAACAGCAAGGTGGCAATACTGACTTTGTCGAAATCGGCCTGCAGGTAACGCCCGTAGCGATCGGCTGTCTCGAAGCCCAGGCCGCTGATGACTGCCTTGGGCTGCAAACGCGAGTAGAGTGCCACGCCGCCTTGGGCTGGAACTTCTGCATCGCAGGCATAAAGGAAGTAGCCATCGAGCTGGAAAGCTGGGTCGTCGAGTTCAAAGGCCGAGGCGCGGGTATCCTGAAGGCAGATGACGTCGGCATTCTGGGCTTGTAGCCAGCTGAGCAAACCACGCTCGACTGCAGCCTGAATGCCATTAACGTTCACACTGATGATCCGCATAAATGGCCCCAAAAATCTCGTGCGTGTATGATACCCGAGCTGTACTCATTTAGCTAAATCTGTGGTAGCCGGGACTCTTCATGCAGCCGTATCAGCGCGAATTCATTCGTTTTGCCATCGATCGTGGGGTTCTGCGCTTCGGTGAGTTCACCCTCAAGTCGGGCCGCATCAGCCCGTATTTCTTCAACGCCGGCCTGTTCAACAGTGGCGCTGCCCTGGCTCAGCTCGGTCGGTTCTATGCGGCGGCGATCGTCGACAGCAAGATCCCGTTCGACGTGCTGTTCGGCCCGGCCTACAAGGGCATCCCCCTGGCTGCCGCGACGGCGGTGCAACTGGCCGAGCACCATGGGCTGGATGTGCCGTGGTGCTTCAACCGCAAGGAAGCCAAGGCGCACGGCGAGGGTGGCAGCCTGGTGGGCTCGCCACTGGCAGGCGACGTGCTGATCATCGACGACGTGATCACTGCCGGCACGGCCATCCGCGAGGTGATGCAGATCATCCAGGGCCAGAAGGCCAGGGCGGCGGGCGTACTGATCGCGATGAATCGCCAGGAGCGTGGCAACGGCGACCTGTCGGCGATCCAGGAAGTGGAGCGTGACTTCGGCATTCCGGTGGTCAGCATCGTATCGCTGACCCAGGTGCTGCAGTTCCTCGCCGATGACCCGGCGCTCAAGCAGCACTTGCCGGCCGTCGAGGCCTACCGGGCCCAGTACGGTATCTGAGGCAAACAAAAAGGCGACCCGCGGGTCGCCTTTTTTGTACCTGTGGTGGCCCGCTCCTGTAGGAGCCGGCCTTGCCGGCGGATGCCTCAGCGCGGTTCGTGATTGGTAATCAGGGTACCTACGCCGCTGTCGGTGAAAATTTCCAGCAGTACCGCATTCGGCACGCGGCCGTCGATGATGTGCGAGCTGTGCACGCCGCCCTGTACTGCTTCCAGTGCGCAACGGATCTTGGGCAGCATGCCGCCGTAGATGGTGCCGTCCGCGATCAGTTCGTCAACCTGCTCGGTGGTCAGGCCGGTGAGCACGGTGCCCTGCTTGTCCATCAGGCCGGCGATGTTGGTCAGCAGCATCAGCTTCTCGGCCTTGAGCGCTTCGGCCACCTTGCCTGCCACCAGGTCGGCGTTGATGTTGTACGACTCGCCGTTGGCACCCACGCCGATTGGCGCGATCACCGGGATGAAGTCGCCCTTGACCAGCATGTTCAGCAGGTCGGTGTTCACCCCGACCACTTCGCCCACATGGCCGATGTCGATGATTTCAGGGCTGGTCATCTCTGGCGTCTGGCGGGTGACGGTGAGCTTCCTGGCGCGAATCAGCTCGGCGTCCTTGCCGGTCAGACCGATGGCGCTGCCGCCATGACGGTTGATCAGGTTGACGATGTCCTTGTTCACCTGGCCGCCGAGCACCATCTCCACCACGTCCATGGTCTGCGCATCGGTGACGCGCATGCCATCGACAAACCGGCTTTCGATGGACAGGCGCTTGAGCAGGTCGCCGATCTGCGGGCCGCCGCCGTGCACCACCACCGGGTTGATGCCGACTGCCTTCATCAGCACCACGTCGCGGGCGAAGCCGGTCTTGAGCTCTTCGCTCTCCATCGCGTTGCCGCCGTACTTGATCACCAGCGTCTTGCCGACAAAGCGGCGGATGTAGGGCAGCGCTTCGGACAGTACCTGGGCGACATGGGTGGCGGCATCACGATCAAGGGTCATGCAGGGCTCCAGTTGGAACAAGGGGTCGGTCAGAACGTTGGTTGCAGATCAGGGGCTGCGCGCTTGAGCTGGGCAAGGAACACGTCCTTGATTCGCTGCAGCTCGGCTTCGCTGTCGGCCTCGAAGCGCAGTACCAGCACCGGCGTGGTGTTGGAGGCGCGAACCAGGCCCCAGCCGTTGGGGTAGTCGACCCGTACACCATCGATGGTGGTCAGGTTGGCGTCTTGGCCCCAGTCGGCGTCGCGTTGCAGTGCCTCAATGATGCTGAATTTACCCTCGTCCGTCACATCAATGTTGATTTCAGGGGTACAAATATCGTTCGGGAACGCCGCGAACAGCGTTTCGGCATCGCTATCGGCCTTGCTCAGGATCTCCAGCAGGCGCGCGGCGCTGTAGATGCCGTCGTCGAAACCGTACCAGCGCTCCTTGATGAAGATGTGCCCGCTCATCTCGCCGGCCAGCAGGGCGCCAGTCTGCTTCATCTTCTTCTTGATCAACGAATGACCTGTCTTCCACATCAGCGCGCGGCCGCCGTACTGTTCGATCAGCGGGGTCAGGCGGCGGGTGCATTTGACGTCGAAGATGATCTCGGCGCCCGGGTTGCGCGCCAGCACGTCCTGGGCGAACAGCATCAGCAGGCGATCGGGGTAGACGATGTTGCCAGTGTTGGTCACTACGCCGACACGGTCGCCGTCACCGTCGAAGGCCAGGCCCAGGTCGGCGCCGCTTTCCTTGACCTTGGCGATCAGGTCCACCAGGTTTTCCGGCTTGCCCGGGTCGGGGTGGTGGTTGGGGAAGTTGCCGTCGACCTCGCAGAACAGCGGGATCATCTCGCAGCCCAGCGCCTCGATCAGCTGCGGGGCGATCACCCCGGCGGCGCCGTTTCCGCAGTCCACCACCACCTTGAGCTTCTTCGCCAGCTTGATGTCGCCGGTGATCTGGGTGAAGTAGCGGTCCAGGATCTCGACCTTCTCGACGCTGCCTTCGCCGCGGGTGAGGTCGTTGGTCTGCAGGCGGATCAGGAGGGCCTGGATCTGCTCATTGGCCAGGGTGTCGCCGGCGATGACGATCTTGAAGCCGTTGTAGTTCGGCGGGTTGTGGCTGCCGGTGAGCATCACCCCGGACTTGCCGGCCAGCACGTTGGCGGCGTAGTACAGGGCGGGCGTGGGGACCAGGCCGACATCGCTGACCTTGCACCCGGCCTCGACCAGGCCCTTGATCAGTTGCTCGACCAGCATCGGGCCGGACAGGCGACCGTCGCGGCCAACCGATACGTGCGGCTCGCCCTGGGCCAGGCTCTGTGCACCGATGGCGCGGCCGATCCAGTAGGCGGTTTCGGCGGTGAGGCCTTCGCCGACCACACCTCGGATATCGTAGGCGCGGAAGATGCTGGCGGGGAGGTTCGGGGTCATGCGTTCCATGTTGCTCACCTGGGGAAACTCCAATTGGAAGGGGCTATGTTGGGTCGACGGTCGGCATGCGCTGCAGGCACCCGGCGCGCCGCGCGGCTAAAGATGTCCGGCTTTGACGGCATTTTCGACATAGAGTTCTTGAGCCGGGCGATTCATCCGTCGATCACCTCTGGAAGATCGACCCGGGCTGAAAGTGCAGGCTCCATGCATCGTTGAAGGTCCCTATCGGGGTTATTGCCGGGCTATCACTTTCCCCTGCGCTGGCCAGTACGGCCTGAGGGTCGTCGAACACGCCTTGCACGAGGCTGGCCTTGCCGATTTCCGGCATGTCTATTTTCAGAGCAGCACTTACACGTTGCAGCTCGAAAGTCATGAGCAGCACGGCCTGCACCGGGCCTGTCGCACTGCCTCGAATGGGCGTGACACTGTGGATATGCAGTTGCCCGTTGGTCGGGTGGGCCTCCAGGTTCGGTGGTACCCCGCGTTCGGCTCGCACGATCATGTCCAGCAATGGCGGGCTGAGTGAGCGGTCGTGGAGGCTCTCGCGCCTGGCCTGGCCGGGCGTGAGCAATCGACTGCTGACCAACCCTTCGAGGTAGCTGAAGTCGTCCAGCACCTGGCGCGCCTGGCGGGCGTCAGCTGCCTTGGCGGCGGCAAGCAGGGCCGGATGGCGGGCCACGGTGTCGACCTCGGACACCAGACGGGCGATCTGCTGGTCGAGCGCAATGACCAGCCCGAAGGCCGGAAAGTACGTCTGCAGGTTACGTTGCTCGCGTTGCAGAGGGGTTACCAGCGTCAGCCACACCGCGAGCCCGGCGACGAGCATGCCGGCCAGGCCCCAATACAGGCCTGGCAGCAGGGCTCGCGCGTTGTTCAATGGCTGCCCGAATGGCCGAAGCCGCCAGCGCCACGCTGGGTTTCGTCGAAGGTTTCGACGATGTCGAAGTGCGCCTGTACCACCGGTACCAGCACCAGTTGCGCAATGCGCTCGCCGATGGCGATGGTGAAAGGGGTCTGGCCGCGGTTCCAGCACGACACCATCAGCTCGCCCTGGTAGTCCGAATCGATCAGGCCGACCAGATTGCCCAGCACGATGCCGTGCTTGTGGCCCAGGCCCGAGCGCGGAAGGATCATCGC
This sequence comes from Pseudomonas sp. 8209, assembly GCF_028682105.1. Lineage (NCBI taxonomy): Bacteria > Pseudomonadati > Pseudomonadota > Gammaproteobacteria > Pseudomonadales > Pseudomonadaceae > Pseudomonas > Pseudomonas sp. 8209. Next base: position 247,595 of record NZ_JANIAH010000006.1, on the reverse strand, counting down.
GGCCAGGCCCGGGTCGCCGACGTAGATCGACAGGCCGGTAGGGATCAGTATGGTCTGGCCCGGCTCCAGGACGGTCTCTTCCTTGAGCATGGCGCGCAGGTCGAGGCCGGCAGAACCGGGAGTGGCGTATTGCGGCAGCGGGAATTCGCTGCCAAGGCGCGGATCGAGAATCTTGGCTTGTAAGGCGTGCATGCAGAGTTAAACCTGGTTGAGACGTTCGGCGATGAAGGCTACCAACTGACGGGCGATCTTGCCCTTGCTGGTCTGTGCAAAGAGTGTTGCTTGAAGTTGGCGATCGATCACGCTGCAGGCGTTCTCCTCGCTGTTGAAGCCGATGCTGGGGTTGGCCACGTCATTGGCGACGATCAGGTCGAGGTTCTTGTCCTTGAGCTTGCGCGCGGCGTAATCGAGCAGGTGTTCGGTCTCGGCGGCAAAGCCGACGCTGAACGGGCGGTCGGGGCGGGTGGCGATGGTGGCCAGAATGTCCGGGTTGCGCACCATCTGCAGCAGCAGGCCGTCACCTGTCGTAGGGTCTTTCTTGAGCTTTTGCGGGGCGACGACTTCGGGGCGGTAGTCCGCAACCGCAGCCGATGCGATGAACACATCGCACGGGATCGCCGCTTCGCACGCGGCGAGCATGTCCCGCGCGCTCACCACGTCGATACGGGTCACCCGGTCGGGTGTGGGCAGGTGCACCGGCCCTGTCACCAGGGTTACCCGAGCACCGGCTTCCACCGCCGCTTCGGCCAGGGCAAAGCCCATCTTCCCCGAGCTATGATTGGTGATGTAGCGCACCGGGTCGATGTTTTCCTGGGTCGGGCCTGCGGTAATCAGCACGTGCTTGCCGGTCAGCGACTGGCGCTTGAAGGTTTCGGCGGCGCACCAGGCCAGGTCGGTGGCTTCGAGCATGCGGCCAAGGCCCACGTCGCCGCAGGCCTGGCTGCCGGAGGCCGGGCCGAACACCTGGATGTCGCGGCTTTGCAGCAGCTGCAAGTTGGCCTGGGTGGCCGGGTCGCGCCACATGGCCTGGTTCATGGCCGGTGCCAACGCCACGGTGGCGTCGGTAGCCAGTACCAGGGTGGTCAGCAGATCGTTGGCAACGCCTTGCGCCAGGCGCGCGATCAGGTCGGCGGTGGCAGGTGCGATCAGCACCAGGTCGGCCCACTTGGCCAGTTCGATATGGCCCATCGCCGCTTCGGCGGCAGGGTCGAGCAGGTCCATGTGCACGGGGTGCCCGGACAGGGCCTGCATGGTCAGCGGGGTGATGAATTCGGCCCCGCCGTGGGTCATGACGACGCGCACTTGCGCGCCGTGCTCCAGGAGTCGGCGAACCAGCTCGGCGCTCTTGTAGGCAGCAATGCCGCCGCCGACGCCAAGAACGATGCGTTTCCGATACAGCCGCTGCATAGGCTTGCCTTTCTTTGATCAGTGTTTGCACGCGGCGACGACGCCTCCCCAGGCCGAATCGTCGCGTAAAAAGAGGGGGCTACGATAGCACAGGGCTGAAATGGGGAGCAGCCACACACAGACAGAGGGACAGCTATGGGTATCAGGGATTGGCCGTCGGCGGAACGCCCGCGGGAGAAGTTGCTGGAGCGAGGGGCCGGGAGCCTGTCGGACGCCGAGTTGCTGGCGGTGTTCCTGCGCACCGGTGTGGCAGGCAAGAGCGCGGTGGACCTGGCGCGCCACCTGTTGCAGCAGTTTGGCGGCTTGCGGCAACTGCTGGAGGCCGATCAGCCGACGTTTCAGCGCGAGCTGGGGCTGGGCCCGGCGAAGTATGCGCAACTGCAGGCGGTGATGGAGATTGGGCGCCGGCACTTGGCCGAAACCATCATCCGCGACCCGGCGTTGCAGAGCCCGGGGGCGGTCCGGCGTTACCTGAAATCGATGCTGCGTCATGAAGAAAGCGAGGTGTTCGGCTGCCTGTACCTGGACAACAAGCACCGTCCTCTAGGGTTCGAGGCGTTGTTCCGCGGGTCCATCAGCAGTGCCAACGTCTACCCTCGGGAAGTCATCAAGCGGGCGCTGGCCAGAAATGCCGCAGCATTGATCCTTTGTCACAATCATCCGTCAGGTGTTTCCGAGCCAAGCCAGGCAGATATCAATCTGACCCTGCGCTTGCAGAAAGCCCTGGGCCTGATCGAGGTGCGGGTGCTGGATCACATCATCATCGGCGATGGGGAGCCATTGTCGATGGTGGAGCGGGGCTTGTTCGCTGCCTGACGCTGCTGTGCGTGGGCGGTACTAGTCGATAAGCTTTGTTGCAACAAACGACGCAGCCAGCCCGACAACCGAAGCCAGCAGCAGGTAGTGACGCACCACAAGCTCGGCTCTGATCGTGGCTGGAAAGGACTCCACGTCTGCGGCCTGCAGCGATCCTGTTCTGATGAAGAGCTTCGCATGAGCCAGAAGCGCAGCGATGCATACGGTAAACACGATTCTGCCAAACACCGTGTTGTACATCACCGGTCGCTGTCGATTCACCACCGCCTTGCAGTTGGCAAGGTACCGGGATGCACTGGTCATGTAGCGCATGCCAGCCTGTGCGTACTGGGTGGCGACCCACCCCAGGCCGGCGATGCAAGGCAGTTGCAGTGCAAGGGGCAGCCAATAGGGTGAATACCCGCCGAGCCCGAACTCCGTCGGCTCGCCCTGGTGCTGAACGGCTTTGAGCACCTGCAGGGCAAGGGCCAGCAGCACCAGAACAGCCAGCATTGCCAGCCTGAGGTGGTGGCTAAGAACCAGCAGCGTTCTGAGGTTGCCGGGGAAGCGCTTGATGTCCTCTGCGCTCAGGCCCCCGAACTCGACCGGGCAATCGGGGTAGGCCAACAGGCCGGCAATGTCGCCCACTGCCCTGAATCGTTGGCGCAGGCCCAGGTTGAGGCTGTACCGATGAGTGTCAACCAGCGGCGAGTTGTGAAGGTGCTCGAGTGCTTCGGCCAATCGCTGGGTAGCAATGTAGAGAAGCAGTGCGCCGAAGACCACCGGGCCGAGTATCAGTGCCACGGTGAGGCCGGCGATAGCCGCTTCGGTCCAGTATTCAATATCCAATGCGGCTATCCGTACGGTGCGGTTCGCTGGGCAACCATCGTAAGTCGATGGCGAGAGTCACCTGGCGGCCTGAACACGCGGTGCAGGCTGCTGCAGTGTCCTTCGGGCTACCAGAGGACGCTGTCAGGAGCCTGCAGGCGCGAGTCGTTCAGCGTGCGGTCTTCACCGTGGCAAAGTCCTGCCGGCCGAACGGGCTGACCGTGTAGCCCTCCACATCCTTGCGCATCAGCACCGCTGCCGTGGGGTGCGCCAGTGGCAGCCACAGCGCCTGCTGCTGGATCAGCCCCTGGGCCTGCTGGTACAGGCGGCTGCGCACGCTCTGGTCGTTGGTGGTCTTGCCGGCACTGATCAACTGGTCCAGGCGCTTGTCGCAGTACCGCGCGAAGTTGGTCCCCGACTCGACTGCCGGGCAGGCAAACTGCGGGCTGAGGAAGTTGTCGGGGTCGCCGTTGTCGCCGGCCCAGCCCATGAACAGCAAATCGTGCTCACCGGCCTTGGCGCGACGGATCAGCTCGCCCCATTCGATCACGCGAATCTCGGCCTTGATGCCGACCTTGGCCAGGTCTGCCTGCAGCAGTTGTGCCCCCAGGCTCGGGTTGGGGTTGAGCAGGCTTCCCGAAGGGCGCGTCCAGATTGTGGTGCTGAAGCCGTCCGGCAAACCGGCCTTGACCAGCAGCGCCTTGGCTTTGGTCGCGTCGGTCGGGTAACCCGGCAAGTCCTTGGCGTAGCTCCAGGTGTTGGGCGGCAGGGGGCCTTCAGCGGCGACTGCGGTGCCTTCGAACACGGCCTTGAGGTAGCTGGTCTTGTCGAACGCCAGGTTGATCGCCTGCCGTACCTCGACCTTGTCCAGCGGCGGGTGCTGGCTGTTGATCGCGACGAACGCGGTCATGAACGCCTCGGTCTTCTCGACCTTCAGGTTTGCGTCTTCGGCGGCTGCCGCAACGTCCAGCGGCTTGGGCGACAGGGCGATCTGGCACTCGTTGCGCCGCAGTTTCTGCAGGCGCACGTTGGCGTCGGGGGTGATCGCGAAAATCAGCGGGTCGACGCTCGGCTTGCCGGCAAAATAGTCGGCATTGGCGCGGTAGCGGATCACCGCGTCCTTCTGGAAACGCTGGAACACGAACGGGCCGGTGCCGATCGGCTGGCTGTTGAGCTTCTCCGGGGTGCCGGCCTTGAGCAACTGGTCGGCGTATTCGGCCGAATAGATCGAGGCGAAGCCCATGCTCAGGGTGGCGAGGAAGGTTGCGTCCGGATGGTCGAGGGTAAAGCGCACGCTCAGCGGATCGGGTGCCTCCACCTGCTTGATCAGGCTGGGCAGCTGCAACGACTGGGCATGCGGGTAGCCGCTCTGGGTGATCTTGTGCCAGGAGTGGGCGGGGTAGAGCATGCGCTGGAAGCTGAACAGCACGCCGTCGGCGTTCAGCACGCGGCTGGGCTTGAAGTACGGCGTACTGTGAAACTTTACCCCCGGGCGCAGCTTGAAGTCGTAGACCAGGCCGTCGGCCGATACCGTCCAGCTTTCGGCCAGGCTCGGCACCACCTTGCCGCTGGTGGCGTCGAATTCCACCAGCCGGTTCATGAGCACATCGGCAGAAGCATTGGTGGTGGTCAGCGCGTTATACTGCACCACGTCAAAGCCTTCGGGGCTGGCCTCGGTACATACGCTCAAGGCGCCTGCCTGGGCCAGTGCGGGGCTTAGCAGCGCTGCGAGCAACAGGGGTAAAGCGGCACGACGCATGGTGACTCCTTGGCTGATCAATGGCCCATCTGCCCGTGCAGTCTGGAAAACTCCTACCCTAGTGCGCAAGGCCGTAAATGGCCAACTCCTTTTTCAAGGAATATTGCGACGAGCGGTTTTGTCGCTGGAAGCCCTGCATCCGGGCGGCCTGGGTTGATTCATGCATCGTGCGATCACATCAAATGTTGTTGTACCCCGGCCTTTCTGGTATAAAGCAGCGCTCTTTTCTAGGGGCTCGGTTTGTCGCATCTGCAGATCTTGCCGATAAGACCCTGAAGAAACACGGCGCCTGGCGCCAAAGACTGAGAGATTAAGCGGCCAACCCATGCCGGGTTGGGCATGTGGTTTTAGAGGGCTGAGGCATGTCGAGAGTCTGTCAAGTTACCGGTAAGGGTCCGGTAACCGGGAATAACATTTCCCACGCGAATAACAAAACCCGTCGTCGTTTCCTGCCGAACCTGCAGCATCACCGCTTCTGGGTCGAGTCGGAGAAGCGTTTCGTGCGTCTGCGCGTTTCTGCCAAAGGCATGCGTATCATCGACAAGCGCGGCATCGATGCCGTTCTGGTCGAAATTCGCCGTAACGGCGCCAAGGTCTAAGGGAGAAAATCATGCGTGAATTGATCCGTCTGGTGTCGACCGCTAATACCGGCCACTTCTACACCACCGACAAGAACAAGCGCACCACTCCGGACAAAATCGAAATCAAAAAATTCGATCCGGTTGTTCGCAAGCACGTGATCTACAAGGAAGCCAAGATCAAGTAATTGATCCCGGCTTACGAAAAAAGGCCCGCATCTCACGATGCGGGCCTTTTTTTATGGCGATTTTCTGTTCAGCCGAAATGGAAACCGCTGATCAGGCCCGCCTCGTTGCCGCTGATGTTCACGCGTTGCGGGTCCATTTCGCGGGTCGACATCTCGCCGATGCCGACCACGCGCTGGCGCCCGGTCAGTTCGCTGATGTAGGCCTTCACGGTCGGCACGTAGCGGGTGCCGACCAGGCGGCCGATGCAGGTGAGCACTTCGTCGTTGCTCAGCTGCAACGCTTCGATGGGGCAGACGACCGGTTGATCCTTTTGCATGGTGAGGCTCCTTGAGTTCAGGTGGGTCCGGATAAGGACCTCGCCATGCTCGCGCCAGGGAGGGCTGGCGCGGCGGTATCTATCTATGGCCTATGCCTTGGGCTCGAACATCACGTAGATCTTGCGGCAGGTCTCCAGCACCTCCCAGGTGCCCTTGAAGCCGGCCGGGATCACGAAGCGGTCACCGGTGCGCAGGGTCTTGGCGTTGCCTTCTTCGTCGCGCAGCACCGATACGCCGTGCACGATCTCGCAGTATTCGTGTTCAGTGTAATTGACGGTCCATTGCCCGGGTGCTCCCTCCCACACGCCAGCGGCGAATTGCCCGCAAGGGCTGGCGTAATGGTTGTAGACCGCCTGCTCCGGGTCGCCCTTGAGCACTTTTTCGGCAGCCGGGCGGTAGCGCTCGGCCTCGGTCAGTACCTGTGCGAAGTCGACAATCTGCTGGATATTCATGTTTGGGTCCCCTGATTGTTAAATAAAGTGCACATCACTAGGCATTTGGCCATGTATTGTCAAATATATTGATAATTCAGGTGCCAGAGTTTAGGGTGTCGAGTGCCGTAGAGCGACAATCGCTCCGGCCGTATTCTGACAGCGCCCTGGCCCCTCGTGCGGCGCTGCATTTCAACAACAGGAGGAGTTTCGTATGACCACCCTGACTCGTGCGGACTGGGAACAGCGTGCCCAGCAACTCAAGATCGAAGGCCGTGCTTTCATCAATGGTGAATACACCGCCGCCGTTTCCAACGCCACGTTCGAGTGCCTGAGCCCGGTTGACGGACGCCTTCTGGCGCAGGTCGCCAGCTGCGACGAGGCCGACGCCCAGCGCGCCGTGGAAAACGCCCGCGCCACCTTCGAGTCCGGCGTGTGGTCACGCCTGGCCCCGGCCAAGCGCAAGGCTACCCTGATCCGTTTCGCCGCGCTGCTCAAGCAGAACGTCGAGGAGCTGGCCCTGCTCGAAACCCTCGACATGGGCAAGCCGATCAACGACTCGCTGAACATCGACGTGCCGGGCGCTGCCCAGGCACTGAGCTGGAACGGCGAAGCCATCGACAAGATCTACGACGAAGTCGCGGCCACCCCGCACGACCAGCTAGGCCTGGTAACCCGCGAGCCTGTGGGTGTGGTGGCGGCCATCGTGCCGTGGAACTTCCCCCTGCTGATGGCCAGCTGGAAACTCGGCCCGGCGCTGGCCACCGGTAACTCGGTGGTGCTCAAGCCGTCCGAGAAGTCCCCGCTGACCGCCATCCGCATCGCCCAGCTGGCCATCGAGGCCGGTATCCCGGCCGGCGTGCTGAACGTGCTGCCTGGCTACGGCCACACCGTCGGCAAGGCTCTGGCCCTGCACATGGACGTCGATACCCTGGTGTTCACCGGCTCGACCAAGATCGCCAAGCAGCTGATGATCTACGCCGGCGAATCGAACATGAAGCGCGTGTGGCTGGAAGCCGGCGGCAAGAGCCCGAACATCGTGTTCGCCGATGCCCCGGACCTGAACGCCGCTGCCGCCGCCGCGGCCAGTGCCATCGCCTTCAACCAGGGCGAAGTGTGCACCGCAGGTTCGCGTCTGCTGGTCGAGCGCTCGATCAAGGACAAGTTCCTGCCGCTGGTACTGGAGGCCCTCAAGGCCTGGAAGCCTGGCAACCCGCTGGACCCGGCCACCACCGTTGGTGCCCTGGTCGACACCCAGCAGATGAACACCGTGCTGTCCTACATCGAGGCTGGCCACACCGATGGCGCCAAGCTGCTGGTGGGCGGCAAGCGCATCCTCGAAGAAACCGGCGGCACCTATGTCGAACCGACCATCTTCGACGGCGTGAGCAACGCCATGCGCATCGCCAAGGAAGAGATTTTCGGCCCGGTACTGTCGGTGATCACCTTCGACAGCGTCGAAGAAGCCATCCAGATCGCCAACGACACCCCTTACGGCCTGGCCGCAGGTGTATGGACCGCCGACATCAGCAAGGCGCACAAGACCGCCAAGGCCCTGCGTGCCGGCAGCGTGTGGGTCAACCAGTACGACGGTGGCGACATGACTGCGCCGTTCGGTGGCTTCAAGCAGTCGGGCAACGGCCGTGACAAGTCGCTGCACGCACTGGACAAGTACACCGAGCTCAAGGCCACCTGGATCAAGCTGTAAGGCCATGGGCGCGGCCTGGTGCCGCGCCCCGAGCGATCCGCGCCACAGCCGGGCCCTGCGTTAGCGCAGGCCCGGCTGTGTTGCTTGTGGCGATCCATCATTCTGCGAGGAAGTACACATGCGTTGGGCTACCTACTTCGCCGTGCTGTCGTCGGTTCTGAGCGTGGGCCTTGCCCTGGGCGTGAGCATGCCGTTGGTATCGCTGCGTCTGGAGAGCTGGGGCTATGGCAGCTTTGCCATTGGCGTGATGGCGGCGATGCCGGCAATTGGCGTGCTGGTTGGCGCCAGCCTGTCCAGCCGCCTGGCGGCGTATTTCGGCACCGCCACGCTGATGCGCCTGTGCCTGCTGGCCGGTGCGTTGTCCATCGGCCTGCTGGCGCTGCTGCCCAGCTATCCGGTGTGGCTGGCGTTGCGCCTGCTGATCGGGGTGATCCTGACCATCGTGTTCATCCTTGGCGAAAGCTGGATCAACCAGCTGGTGGTCGAGCAATGGCGTGGCCGCCTGGTGGCGCTGTATGGCAGCAGCTATGCCCTCAGCCAGCTGGCCGGGCCGCTGCTGCTGGGCGTGCTGGGTTCGGAGGATGACCTGGGCTTCTGGATCGGGGCCGGGTTGCTGGTGGTGGCACCGCTGGTGCTGATCGGCCGCAGCGGGGCGCCCAGCGCTGAAGCCTGTGGTGTGGGCCTGCGTGACCTGGTGGGCTTCTGCCGGCGCTTGCCGGTAATCGCCTGGGCCATTGCGCTGTTCGCCGCGTTCGAGGCGATGATCCTCACCCTGTTGCCGGTGTACTGCCTGCAGCAGGGCTTCACCACCGAGCTGGCGCTATTCATGGTCAGTACCGTGGTGGTGGGCGATGCGGTGCTGCAACTGCCGATCGGGGCGCTGGCCGACTACATGTCTCGCCGCACGCTGTTCACCGGCTGCGCCATGACCCTGCTGGTATCGAGCCTGGCCATTCCGGTGCTGATGCACACGCCGGCGATCTGGCCATTGTGGGTGCTGTTCGGCGCCAGTGCCGGTGGCCTGTTCACCCTGTCGCTGATCCTGATCGGCGAACGCTATCGCGATGATGCGCTGGTGCGCGCCAACGCCCACGTGGCGCAGCTGTGGGGCATCGGCTGCCTGATCGGGCCATTGGCTGCTGGGGCCGGCAGCCAGTGGGTGAGCGGGCATGCACTGCCGCTGCTGATGGCGGCGGGCGCGTTCGGGCTGGTGCTGTTGGCAATGCGGCCGAATGCCTTCGAGCCTGCCACGGCCTAGGGCCGCTTTGTACTGGTTGAATCTCCTCGAGGAGCGCTCTTCTCGGGGGATTTCATCTTTCACCCAGCTGCGCAACTTCTTGCGCACTCAAATGTGGATAACCCTGTGCATACATTGCTGCAGGCCATACTCAACGTGGCCTGCAGCCAACTGCGCAACTTCTTGCACAGTACTGCGCAAGAAGTCGCAAACCTATCGCTCTGCCTACGACCGCAACGGTATCGGCAAGCTAACCCAAGCGATCACCGCAGCGAACAAGCCGCATAGCTTCACCCTACAACATCCTCTCCAACCCCACCGCCTTGCTCACCCACGCATTGAACCGTCGCCACAGCCCACCTGGCTCTGTCGTCAACGTGTGCAACTGCCCATTGTCCTCGGTCACCCACACCAGCTTGCCGTCGACCAGCCGCGGCTCGTAGCTCAGCGCCGGGGCCATGCCCTGCAGTGCCAGGTCGCGGGTGTACTCGGCCAGTTGCGGGCTGTCCACTAGCACGCCGACCTCGGTGTTCCACAGCACCGAGCGCGGGTCGAAGTTGAACGAGCCGATGAAGGTCTTCTGTCGATCGAACACGATCGCCTTGCTGTGCAGGCTCGAGTCCGATGCACTGCCGAAGTGATGGATACGCCCGCTGCTGGGGTCGCCGGGCTGGCGGCGCAGTTCGTACAGTTTTACCCCGTGTTCCAGCAGCGCCTTGCGGTACGGCGCATAGCCGCCGTGTACCGCCGGCACGTCGGTGGCCTCCAGCGAGTTGGTCAGCAGGCTCACCGACACCCCGGCGTCGGCATGGCTGGTCAGGTACAGCAGGCCGGTCTCGCCAGGTACGAAGTAGGCCGATACCAGGATCAGCTCATGGTGCACGTCGTTCAGGTCGGGCGCCAACTGCTGGGTCAGCAGCAACCGCGGGTCTGGCTCGGCCTGGGCCAGCACCTTGCTTGGCGCATCCCACAGCGCCTGGTTGTGTGCCCAGATCAACTCGTTGCGCCAGGAATCCAGGCGCGGGTGGGTCTTGTAGGCCATCAGGCGGTCGTACAGTGCCTTGCGCTTGACCCTGGCCTCGCTCAGCGAAGCCTCCAGGCGCTCGCGGCTCACACGCAGGTCGTCGGCGTTCGGGGTGCTGAACATGAAGTCGCCAATCGGTCGGCTCAGGGCGCTGTTCCAGTACTGGTCGAAGCTGTGCCCCAGCTGTTCGGCCACCGGCCCCACGCCCAGCATGTCGATGTCGGTGAAGTTCAGGTTGGGCTCGGCGTCGAAGTACTCGTCACCCAGGTTGCGCCCGCCGACGATGGCCATGCTGTTGTCCACCAGCCATAGCTTGTTGTGCATGCGCCGGTGCTGCAGCGACAGGTTGAACAGCCTGCCCAGGGCACGGGTCACGCCGGTGCTGCGCCCCAGGTGCAGCGGGTTGAACACGCGAATCTGCACCATCGGGTGCGCCGCCAGGGTGGCGATGACCTCGTCCAGGCCGTCGCTGGTGGTGTCGTCGAGCAGGATGCGCACGCGCACGCCACGGTCGGCAGCCTGCAGCAGTTCGTGCACCAGCGCGCGGGTGCTGAGCCCGTCATGCACGATGTAGTACTGCAGGTCGATGCTGCTCTGGGCGTTACGGATCAGCTCGGCGCGGGCGTGGAACGCCTCGGTGCTGTTGGGCAGCAGGCGAAAGCCGGACCGCCCCTCATGGGCGCTGGCCTGGCGCTGCACCGAACGGCCAAAGGCCGAGTCGCTGGCGGGCAGGGCCTGGGTCACGGTACGGGGCGTGCTGGAGGTGGCGCACCCGGCAAGGGTGAGCGCCAGCATCAGTAACAGCGCGAAGGCCCTGGGTTTGGTCAAAGGGGCATGTCCTTGAGCAGGAAGGCAGTTGGGGGTTGGACCACGCGGGGCGGCGCAACGTTACCCGCCGCGCTCATCCTCGGCCAGTAGACGAATGGCGGTTTCGCCGACCTTGCGCACGGCCGCTTCGATTTCGGCAGTGGCGCGGGCGGCAAAGTTCATGCGCAGGCAGTTGCGGAACTTGCCCGACGCCGAAAAGATGCTGCCCACCGCAATCTGCACACCTTGCTCTAGTAAAGCCCGGTTCAGGCGCAAGGTGTCGAAACTTTCCGGCAGTTCCACCCACAGCACGAAGCCGCCCTGGGGCCGGCTGGCGCGGGTGCCGGCGGGGAAGTAGCGGCTCACCCAGTCGATCATCTGATCGCGGGCGCGCTGGTACTGGCCGCGCACACGGCGCAGGTGCGGCTGGTAGTGGCCGCCCTCGATGAAGTCGGCAATCGCCAGCTGCGGCTGGGTAGCGGTGTAGCCGGTGCTGATGTACTTCATGTGAATCACCCGCTCCAGGTAGCGCCCCGGCGCCACCCAGCCCACCCGCAGGCCGGGCGCAAGGGTCTTGGAGAACGAGCTGCACAGCAGCACGCGGCCGTCGTCGTCGAACGACTTGATGGTGCGTGGGCGCGGGTAGGTGTAGGCCAGGTCGCCATACACGTCGTCCTCCAGGATCGCCACGTCGAAGCGCTGGGCCAGGGTCAGCAGGGCGCGTTTGCGCGCCTCGGGCATGATGTAGCCCAATGGATTGTTGCAGCTGGGGGTCAGCTGGATCAGCTTGATCGGCCACTGTTCCAGCGCCAGCTCCAGGGCTTCGAGGCTGATGCCGGTGAGCGGGTCGGTGGGGATCTCCAACGCTTTCATGCCCAGGCCCTTGAGGGTCTGCATGGCGCCGTGAAAGCTCGGTGATTCGACCGCGACGATGTCGCCCGGCTGGCACACCGCGCGCACGCTGATCGACAGGGCTTCCTGGCAGCCGGTGGTGATCACCAGGTCTGCCGTGCTCAGGCTGCAGCCCGAATCGAGCATCAGCCGCGCCACCTGCTCGCGCAGGGCTTCGGTGCCGGCGACGGTGTCGTAGTACAGGCCGGGCATGTCCTGGCGCCGGCTCAGCTGCGCCAGGCTGCGCAGCAACGGCTTGAGGGTGGGGCTGCCGACATCGGGCATGCCGCGGCCCAGTTGCACCACGTCCTTGCGCGGCACGCTGCGCACCAGCTCGAACACCTGGTCCCATTGCGAGATATCCACAGGGCGCTGGGCCGGGCGGCTGACGTCGGGCAGGGCGGGTAGTGGGCGATGGTCAGGCACGAAATAGCCGGACTTGGGCCGGGGCGCCGCCAGCCCGTGATCTTCCAGCACCCGATACGCCTGCTGCACGGTACTCAGGCTCACGCCATGCTCGACGCTCAGGGCCCGCACCGACGGCAGGCGGTCGCCGGGGCGGTAGAGGCCCTGCTCGATGCGTGCGCCAATCAGCTCGGCGAGGTTGACGTAGAGGGTCATGGCGTACTCCTGGGCGGGCAAGCGGCTGGCAACCGGTACAGATTGGGCAAAAATACAGCATTCAGCGCCGTTATCGACACATCTGTATGGAAATAAAACCTGGCGGTTGAATCTGTAATGCCTTGCAGCCCCCGCGCATCATGGCTGCACGGTTACCCACCCTGGAGGAATGAAGCGATGAACGGCGCGAGCGATGCAGGCCTGCCACTGTGCACCAAAGGCGAGGTGGCGCGACATGAGGCGCCCGCCAGCCCGAGTCGCTGGGCTGTGATGATGCGGCGGTGGCGTTCACGCCATGCGCTGCTGCAGCTCGATGCCGAGCAGCTGCGCGATATCGGCCTGACCCGCGAACAGGCCGTGAAGGAAGGTCTCAGGCCATTCTGGAGACCCTAGGCCAGTGCCTTGAGGCGGTGCCACAGCATGCCCAGCGCCAACAGCGGCGAGCGCAGGTGCTTGCCGCCGGGGAAGGTGATGTGCGGCACCTGGGCGAACAGGTCGAAGCGCCCGCTCTGCTGGCCGCTGATCGCCTCGCCCAGCAGCCGCCCGGCCAGGTGCGTGGCGTTGAGCCCGTGGCCGGCATAGGCCTGGGCGTAGTAAACGTTGGGCCGGTCGCGCAGGCGGCCGATCTGCGGCAGGCGGTTGGCGCCGATGCCGATCATGCCGCCCCACTGGTATTCGATGCGGGTGTCGGCCAGTTGCGGGAACACCTTGAGCATCTTGGGCCGCATGTAGGCGCCGATGTCCTGCGGATCGCGCCCCGAGTAGTGGCAGGCGCCACCGAACAGCAGGCGCCGGTCGGCCGAGAGGCGATAGTAGTCAACGGTCACCTGCTGGTCGCACACCGCCATGTTCTGCGGCAGCAACTCGTTGGCCAGGGCTTCGCTCAGCGGTTCGGTGGCGATGATGTAGCTGCCGGCTGGCAGCACCTTGCCACTGAGCTCGCGGTCCAGGTCGTTGATGTAGGCATTGCAGCACAGCACCAGCGTGTTCGCCCGCACCGAGCCCTTGGCGGTGTGCACATGCACCTGCGGGCCGTGCTCGATGCGGGTGACACGGGAATGCTCGAACACCTGCACGCCCAGCTGGCGCGCGGCCTCGGCCTCGCCCAGCGCCAGGTTCAGCGGGTGCAGGTGCCCCGAGCCCATGTCCACCAGGCCGCCGGCGTAGCGACGCGAGCCGACCACCGTGTGCATCTGGTCGGGCTGCACCAGGCGCAGCTCATGGGTGTAGCCCAGTCCGCGCAGCTCGTCGATCTCTTCGCTGAAGCCCTCGAATTCCCGTGGCTTGTTGGCCAGGTCGCAATAGCCCCAGGTCAGGTCGCAGTCGATGGCATGGCGTTCGATGCGCTGGCGCACGATGTCCACTGCCTCCAGGCCCATCAGTTTGAGGCTGCGCACTCCCTCGCTGCCGATCACCGGGGTGAACTGGTCCAGGCCGTGTCCGACCCCGCGAATCAGCTGCCCGCCATTGCGTCCACTGGCGCCCCAACCGATCTTGTGCGCTTCGAGCAGCACCACGCTCAGGCCGCGTTCGGCCAGTTCGATGGCGGTATTGAGGCCCGAAAAGCCGCCGCCCACCACGCACACATCACAGTTCAGCTCGCCTTGCAGGGGCGGGTACGCCGGTTGCCCGGCGCTGTGGGCAGCGTAGTAGGAAGTGGTATGCACGTTTGAAGGATCCTGGTAGGGGCTGTGTGGAAAATTTGACACAGCATAGGCGGTGCTTTGATCGGCAGGCAACCGTGGGGCAAAATGGCGCTTCAGCCTTTCCCGCCACGAGTCTGCCATGAGTTGCAACAGTCACAAGATCCGCTTCCTGCGTGAGCAGATCCCGTCGTTCGCCTGCGTGCCGGGCTGCCACGATTGCTGCGGCCCGGTGACCACCTCCAGCGAGGAAATGGCGCGCCTGCCACGCAAGAGCGCGGCCGAGCAACAGGCCGCGCTGGATGAGCTCAACTGTGTGCACCTGGGCCCCGAGGGCTGCACCGTGTACGAGGAGCGGCCGCTGATCTGCCGCCTGTTCGGCACCACCCCGCGCCTGCCGTGCCCCAATGGTCGCGGCCCTGCCGAGATGATCGACCCGCAGGCCGAGCGCCTGGTGCACCAGTACATCGCCAGCACCCGCCAGGTGCTGGTGTAAGGCTCAGTCCGGAATCGGCAGGTTGAGGCTTTCCTTCACCTCTTCCATCACGATGTAGCTCTTGGATTCGCGCACGTGCGGCAGCTTGAGCAGGATGTCGCCCAGCAGCTTGCGGTAGGAGGCCATCTCCGAGATGCGCGCCTTCACCAGGTAGTCGAAATCGCCCGATACCAGGTGGCATTCCAATACGTGGGGCAGCTTGAGCACCGCGCGGCGAAACTCTTCGAAAGTGTCCCCCGACTTGTAGTCCAGGCTGATCTCGACGAACACCAGCAGGCTGCCCTTGAGGTGCTGTGGGTTGAGCCGGGCGTTGTAGCCCATGATGATGCCTTCGCGCTCCAGACGCCGGACCCGCTCGGTGCACGGGGTGGTCGACAGGCCGACCTTCTCGCCCAGTTCGGTGAACGAGATGCGCCCGTCGGTCTGCAGGATGCGCAGGATGTTGCGGTCGATCTTGTCCAGTTCACGTTTGCTTTGATGCTGGGTTCTCATAGTGGATGCCCCTCCGTAAAAGCCGACCCTGCCGAGAATTCTCGCCAAATATAGGCTTTTATATAGTGAAAAGCACTGCCTCTACCTTCCTATACTGCGCCCATCCATGCCTTAAACAACAAATGTGTGCGGTACGCCGCCTCGAGGGATAACAACATGCGCGTTCTGGTACTTGGTAGCGGCGTCATCGGGACCGCCAGTGCCTACTATCTGGCTCGTCAGGGGTTTGAAGTGGTGGTGGTCGATCGCCAGCCGGCGGTGGCCATGGAAACCAGCTTCGCCAACGCTGGCCAGGTATCGCCGGGTTATGCCTCGCCCTGGGCTGCACCCGGTGTGCCGCTCAAGGCCATCAAGTGGCTGCTCGAGCGCCACGCCCCGCTGGCCATCAAGGCCACCGCCGACATCGACCAGTACCTGTGGATGGCGCAGATGCTGCGCAACTGCACGGCCAACCGCTATGCGGTGAACAAGGAGCGCATGGTGCGCCTGTCCGAGTACAGCCGCGACTGCCTCGACGAGCTGCGTGCCGAAACCGGCATTGCCTACGAAGGCCGCACCCTGGGCACTACCCAGCTGTTCCGCACCCAGGCGCAACTGGACAACGCGGCCAAGGATATCGCCGTGCTGGAACAGTCCGGTGTGCCCTACGAGCTGCTCGACCGCGACGGCATTGCCCGCGTGGAGCCTGCCCTGGCCAATGTCACCGACATCCTCGCCGGTGCCCTGCGCCTGCCCAACGACCAGACCGGCGACTGCCAGCTGTTCACCACGCGCCTGGCCGAAATGGCGCGCGACCTGGGCGTGGAATTCCGCTTCGGGCAGAACATCGAGCGCCTCGATCACGCGGGCGACCGGGTCAACGGCGTATGGATCGACGGCAAGCTGGAAACCGCCGATCGCTACGTGCTGGCCCTGGGCAGCTACTCGCCGCAACTGCTCAAGCCGCTGGGCATCAAGGCCCCGGTGTACCCGCTCAAGGGCTACTCGCTGACCGTGCCGATCACCGACCCGGCCATGGCACCGACCTCGACCATTCTCGACGAGACCTACAAGGTCGCGATCACCCGCTTCGACAACCGCATCCGCGTCGGCGGCATGGCCGAGATCGCCGGTTTCGACCTGTCGCTCAACCCGCGTCGGCGCGAAACGCTGGAGATGATCGTCAACGACCTTTATCCTCGCGGCGGCGACCTGAGCCAGGCCAGCTTCTGGACCGGCCTGCGCCCGACCACCCCCGACGGCACGCCGATCGTGGGCGCCACGGCGTTTCGCAACCTGTTCCTGAACACCGGCCACGGCACCCTCGGCTGGACCATGGCGTGCGGTTCGGGTCGCCTGCTGGCCGACCTGATGGCGCGCAAGAAGCCGCAGATCAGCGCCGAAGGCCTCGACATTTCCCGCTACAGCAACAGTCAGGAGACTGCAAAGCATGTCAATCCAGCGCCAGCTCACCAATGAGCGCATGAGCCAGATCGTTACCCACAACGGCACCGTCTACCTGTCGGGCCAGGTGGGTAATGACCTGAACGGCGACGTCGGCCAGCAGACCCGCGAGGTGCTGGCCAACATCGAGCGGCTGCTGGACCTGGCCGGTACCGACAAGAGCCGCGTGCTGTCGGCGACCATCTACCTCAGCGACATCGACACCCAGTTCCAGGCCATGAACACGGTGTGGGACCAGTGGCTGGCCAAAGGCAATGCCCCGGCCCGCGCCACCGTCCAGGCCCGGCTGTGCAATCCGCAGATGCTGGTCGAGATCTCGATCGTCGCCGCCCTGCCGTAATCCGTTTCCCAACTCACCCGACTGCCAGAAGGCTGCCGTCATGCGTCCCGCCCGTGCCCTGATCGATCTCCAAGCGCTGCGCCACAACTATCAACTCGCCCGCGAACTGACCGGCGCCAAGGCGCTGGCCGTGATCAAGGCCGACGCCTACGGGCACGGCGCGGTGCGCTGCGCCCAGGCGCTGGAGGGCGAGGCCGACGGGTTCGCCGTGGCTTGCATCGAAGAGGCGCTGGAGCTGCGTGCTGCCGGCATCAAGGCCCCGGTGCTGCTGCTCGAGGGCATTTTCGAAGCCAGCGAGCTGCCCCTGATTGCCGAGCAGGACCTGTGGTGCGTGGTGCATTCGCTGTGGCAGCTCGAAGCCATCGAACAGGCCGGCCTGACCCGCCCGATCACCGTGTGGCTCAAGCTCGACACCGGCATGCACCGCGTCGGCCTGCACCCCAAGGACTACCACGGCGCCTACCAGCGTCTGCTGGCCAGCGGCAAGGTGGCGCGCATCGTGCTGATGAGCCACTTCGCCCGTGCCGACGAACTCGACAGCACGGCCAGCATCGAGCAGGTGGCGGTGTTCGAAGCCGCGCGCCAGGGCCTGAGTGCCGAGGTCAGCCTGCGCAACTCGCCGGCGGTGCTGGGTTGGCCGCAGGTGCCCAGCGACTGGGTGCGTCCGGGCATCATGCTGTATGGCGCCACGCCCTTCGAGGTGCCGCAGGCCCAGGCTCAGCGCCTGCAGCCGGTGATGACCCTGGAATCCAAAGTGATCTGCGTGCGCGAACTGCCGGCCGGCGAGCCGGTGGGCTACGGCGCGAAATTCATCAGCCCGCGCCCCACCCGCGTGGGCGTGGTCGCCATGGGCTACGCCGACGGCTACCCGCGCCTGGCACCCACCGGTACCCCGGTGCTGGTGGCCGGCAAGCGCAGCCAGCTGATTGGCCGCGTGTCGATGGACATGCTGTGCATCGACCTCACCGATGTGCCCGAGGCCGGGCTGGGCAGCCCGGTGGAGTTGTGGGGCAAGCACGTGCTGGCCAGCGACGTGGCGATCCAGGCGGGCACCATCCCGTATCAGATCTTCTGCAACCTGCGTCGGGTGCCGATGGTGTACAGCGGCAATTGAGGCGCCAAAGCGGACGGGCTGCGGGTCGAAGTGTTGTAAATACTGAACGCTGTTGCGATGATACCGTTCAATTTCGACCCCACGTGTTCGTTTAGGAGGGCCCAGGCCTTGGACGTCGGTGAACGACTGCAAGCCATTCGCAAGCTCAAAGGCCTGTCTCAACGCGAGCTGGCCAAGCGGGCGGGCGTGACCAACAGCACCATCTCGATGATCGAGAAGAACAGCGTGAGCCCTTCGATCAGCTCGCTGCGCAAGGTGCTGGGCGGTATTCCGATGTCGATGGTGGAGTTCTTTTCCGAAGAGCTGCAGCCCGAGAACCCGACCCAGATCGTGTACAAGGCCAACGAACTGATCGATATATCCGACGGCGCAGTCACCATGAAGCTGGTCGGCAAGGCCCACGCCAGCCGCGCCATTGCCTTTCTAAACGAGATCTACCCGCCCGGTGCCGACACCGGCGAAGAGATGCTCACCCACGACGGCGAAGAGACCGGCATCCTGCTCGAAGGGCGCCTGGAGCTGGTGGTGGGGCTTGAAACCTTCATCCTCGAGGCGGGCGACAGCTACTATTTCGAGAGCACCAAGCCGCATCGATTCCGCAATCCCTACGATGAGCCGGCCCGGCTGATCAGTGCCGCCACCCCGGCCAACTTCTGAGCCCACGCGCGTCGCCAATGCGCGGCGGATTGTCGCGGCTAAACCCCTTTGGTCTTTAGGGTTGTTTCGGTGAGGCGGGGTTCCCGCTATACTTGCGCGGCCTGCGAAACCGTGGCCGCGGGCGTGACTAGCCACCATGAGGGTGTACGCGTGAATCTAATCAAGACAATGCTGGCCGTACCAGCAGCCGTAGTAGCCCTATGGGCCGTCAACGCCCAGGCTGTGACCAATGACGACATCGCCAAGCGGCTGGAGCCGGTCGGTCAGGTGTGTGTACAAGGGCAGGAATGCAAGGGCATGGAAGTGGCCGCCACTGCCGGCGGTGGCGGTGCCAAGACCCCGGATGAAGTCATCGCCAAGCACTGCAACGCGTGCCATGGCAGCGGTCTGCTGGGCGCACCGAAGATCGGCGATACCGCCGCCTGGAAAGAGCGCGCCGACCATCAGGGCGGCCTGGACGGCATCCTGGCCAAGGCCATCACCGGCATCAACGCCATGCCGCCAAAAGGCACCTGTGCCGACTGCTCGGATGACGACCTCAAGGCCGCCATCGAGAAGATGTCCGGCCTCAAGTAAGCCCGACGCTGCAGCTACAAGGCCCGCCACGTGCGGGCTTTGTCGTTTCTGACGCTGGCCATTGCAGCAAACGCGGGGCATGCTCGGTCCAACCCTGGAATCACGGATGCCTAGGAGGCCGAGATGGCGCACCGCTGTTCGATCGAGATCGCCGTGGACGAAGTGCTGGCGCGTTTGCCGGCGCACATCCACATGGGCCTGCCACTGGGCCTGGGCAAGCCCAACCGCTTCGTCAATGCGCTGTATGCACGGGTGCGTGAGCTGCCCGAGCGGCAACTGACCATCTACACCGCACTGAGCCTGGGCCGCCCGGACCTGGGTGACGGCCTGCAGCGGCGCTTTCTCGAACCCTTCGTGGAGCGCGTGTTCGCCGACTACCCCGAACTGGACTACCTGCAGGACCTGCGCCGCGACCGGTTGCCGGCCAACATCCGCGTCGAGCAGTTCTTCATGCAGCCGGGCAGCATGCTGCACAGCCACATGGCCCAGCAGGACTACGTCAGCAGCAACTACAGTCATGCGGCCCGCGACATCAATGCCAAGGGCCTGAACCTGGTGGCGCAGATCGTTGCCGCCCACCCCGAGCGCCCCGGGCACCTGAGCCTGAGCTGCAACCCCGACATCACCCTCGACCTGCTGCCGATGATCGCGCGCCGGCGTGCAGCCGGCGAAACCATCCTGATGCTGGGGCACGTGCACGACGAGCTGCCCTACATGCCGGGCGACAGCGAACTGGCGCAGGACGATTTCGACCTGTTGATCGACGCCCCGGAAACCACTCGGCTGTTCTCCACGCCGAACATGCCCGTCACCACCCAGGACCACTTCATCGGCGTGCACGCCAGCACCCTGGTGCGCGACGGCGGCACCTTGCAGATCGGCATCGGCGCCATGGGCGATGCGCTGGCCGCCGCGTTGCTGGCGCGCCAGGGGGACGCGCCGGAGTACCAGGCGCTGCTCGCCGACCTCGACCTGGCGCCCTGGCAGGTGCTGATCGAGCGTGAAGGCGGCACTGCGCCGTTTGCCCAGGGCCTGTATGGCTGCAGCGAGATGTTCGTGAACGGATTGCTCGCGCTGGCGGAGGCGGGCGTGGTGCGCCGGCCGGTGGCCGACGGGGTGCTGGTGCATGGCGGTTTCTTCCTCGGGCCGCAGGCGTTCTACCAGCGCCTGCGCGAGATGCCGCTGGCGCAGCGCAAATCCTTTGCCATGCACGCGATCAGCTTCATCAACGAGCTGTACGGCGACGAGGCGCTCAAGCGCGAACAGCGCCGCGATGCACGCTTCATCAACACCGTATTCACCATGACCCTGATGGGAGCGGGGGTGGCCGACCAGCTCGAGGACGGTCGCGTACTGAGCGGGGTGGGCGGGCAGTACAACTTCGTCGCCCAGGCCCATGCGCTGGAAGGCGGGCGTTCCATCCTGCTGCTGCGCAGCTGGCGCGAAGCCGGCGGGGAGGTCAGTTCCAACCTGCTGTGGACCTACGGGCACTGCACCATCCCGCGGCATCTGCGCGATATCGTGGTGACCGAGTACGGCATTGCCGACCTGCGCGGGCAGACCGACGCCGAGGTGATTGCGCGGTTGCTGGCGATCAGCGATTCGCGGTTCCAGCCCGGGCTGATGGAGCAGGCGAAAAAGGCCGGCAAGCTGGCGCAGGATTTCGAGCTGGATGCGCGCTTCACGCAGAACACGCCGCAGCGGCTGGAGGCATTGCGTGGGCGGCATGCGCGGTTGTTTGCCGAGTATCCGCTGGGCAGCGATTTCACCGCTGAAGAGAAGGACCTGCTGCGCGCGCTGAACTGGCTCAAGAGCAAGTTCAAGTTGAGCGAGGCGCTGGAGCTGGGCAAGGCGGCACTGGATGCGCCGGGGCCGGAGCGGTATCCCGAGCATCTGCGGCGCATGGGCCTGAGCGAGCCGGACGGGCTGAAGGAGGACCTGTACCAGCGGTTGCTGCTGGCGGCTTTGCAAACTACCGCGTAGAACGCTTTCGCCGGCAAGGCCGGCTCTTGCAGGCGGTGGAGCACCTGTAGGAGCCAGCCTTGCTGGCGAAGCGGTCGGTAAGCCTTACTCGATAAAGCTGACCACACCACCGTCCAGCGACTTCACCCGGGCCAGCGACTCGACGCGATAGCCCTGGCTGTCCAGCTCGGCACGCCCGCCCTGGAACGACTTCTCGATCACGATGCCCAGCCCGGCCACGGTTGCGCCGGCCTGCTTGATGATCGAGATCAGCGCCTGCGACGCCTTGCCGTTGGCCAGGAAGTCGTCGATCACCAGCACGCGGTCGCTGCTGTTGAGGTGACGCGGCGAAATCGCCACGGTGTTCTCGGTCTGCTTGGTGAACGAGTACACCGAAGCCACCAGCAGGTTCTCGGTCAGGGTCAGCGACTGGTGCTTGCGGGCGAAGATCACCGGCACGCCCAGCTTCAAACCGGTCATCACCGCCGGGGCAATCCCCGAGGCCTCGATGGTGACGATCTTGGTCACGCCCGCATCGGCGAACAGACGGGCGAACTCGTCGCCAATCAGTTGCATCAGCGCAGGGTCGATCTGATGGTTGAGAAACGCATCGACTTTGAGAACCTGATCGGAAAGCACGATGCCTTCTTCGCGAATCTTCTGGTGCAGTGCTTCCACTGGTGTAATTCCTCGATGTAGCCAAAAGGCCCCGGCAACAAGCCAGGGCAAAGGTGGATTATCTATCGTTTGAGCATGGCGCGGATATCGGCCAGGGCCGTATTGCCACGCACGGCTTTGACTTCCGTGGGTGTATCGTCCAGGCCTTCCCAGGCCAGGTCGTCATCGGGCAATTCATCGAGGAAGCGGCTTGGCGCGCAATCGATGATCTCGCCGTACTGCTTGCGCTTGGCGGCAAAGGTGAAGGCCAGGGTCTGGCGTGCGCGGGTGATGCCCACGTAGGCCAGGCGCCGCTCCTCCTCGATGGTGTCGGCCTCGATGCTGGAGCGGTGCGGGAGGATTTCCTCTTCCATGCCCATGATGAACACGTAGGGAAACTCCAGGCCCTTGGAGGCATGCAGCGTCATCATCTGCACGCCCTCGGCGCCTTCTTCCTCTTCCTGCTGGCGTTCGAGCATGTCGCGCAACACCAGCTTGCCGATGGCTTCCTCGATGGTCATGCCGCCTTCCTCATCCTTCTCGAGGGTGTTTCTCAACGCCTCGATCAGGAACCAGACGTTGCCCATGCGAAAGTCCGCGGCCTTGTCACTGGAACTGTTGGTACGGATCCAGTTCTCGTAGTCGATGTCGGTCACCATGCTGCGCAGCGCGGCGATCGGGTCTTCCAGCGCGACCTGCTCGCGCACCTTGTCCATCCAGCGCTTGAAGCGCTGCAGGCGATCGGTGAAGCGGCTGTCCAGATGCTCGCCCAGGCCCAGCTCCTCGCTGGCGGCATACATCGACACCTTGCGCTCGGTGGCGTAGTTGCCGAGTTTTTCCAGGGTGGTGGAGCCGATTTCGCGGCGCGGCACGTTGATCACGCGCAGGTAGGCGTTGTCGTCGTCCGGGTTCACCAGCAGGCGGAAGTAGGCCATCAGGTCTTTTACTTCCTGGCGGCCGAAGAAACTGTTGCCGCCCGACAGGCGGTAGGGGATCTGGTGGTGCTGCAGCTTCAGCTCGATCAGCTTGGCCTGGTAGTTGCCGCGGTAGAGGATGGCGAAGTCGCTGTACGGGCGGTCGGTACGCAGGTGCAGGCTGAGGATCTCCATGGCCACGCGCTCGGCCTCGGCTTCCTCGTTCTTGCAGCGGATCACGCGGATCTCGTCGCCGTGGCCCATCTCGCTCCACAGCTGCTTCTCGAAGGCGTGGGGGTTGTTGGAGATCAGCACGTTGGCGCAGCGCAGGATGCGGCTGGTGGAGCGGTAGTTCTGCTCCAGCATCACCACCTTCAGGGACGGGTAGTCGTCCTTGAGCAGCATCAGGTTTTCAGGGCGCGCGCCACGCCAGGCATAGATCGACTGGTCGTCGTCGCCCACCACGGTGAACTGGTTGCGCGTACCGATCAGCATCTTCACCAGCAGGTACTGGCTGGCGTTGGTGTCCTGGTATTCGTCCACCAGCAGGTAGCGCACCTTGTTCTGCCACTTCTGCAGAATGTCGGGGTGGTCCTGGAACAGCTTGACCGGCAGCAGGATCAAGTCGTCGAAGTCGACCGCGTTGAACGCCTTGAGCGTGCGCTGATAGTGCGCATACACGATGGCGGCGGTCTGCTCCTTGGGGTTGCGCGCGTTCTCCAGGGCCTCGGGCGGCAGGATCAGGTCGTTCTTCCAGGCGCCGATCATGTTCTTGATCTCGTCGACGCCATCGTCCCCGGAGTATTCCTTCTGCATGATGTCGGTCATCAGGGACTTGACGTCGGTTTCGTCGAAAATCGAGAAACCCGGCTTGAAGCCCAGCCGTTCATGCTCCTTGCGAATGATGTTCAGGCCAAGGTTGTGGAAGGTCGATACCGTCAGGCCGCGCCCCTCGCCGCCGCGCAGCAGGGTGCCCACGCGCTCCTTCATCTCGCGCGCCGCCTTGTTGGTGAAGGTCATGGCCACGATGTACTGGGCACGGATGCCGCAGTTCTGGATCAGGTGGGCGATCTTGCGCGTGATCACGCTGGTCTTGCCGGAGCCAGCACCGGCGAGCACCAAAAGAGGGCCGCCGACGTAGCTCACGGCTTCCTGTTGCCGGGGGTTGAGTCGGGACATGACGTTAACCGGGGGTCGCTGAAAAATAGCCGGGCATTTTAGCAGGCGCAGAGCAATTGTGCCGCGACCGTCTGACAGTGTGACGTACCACGCGATCTTAATTTGCCGCTTTTGATACTTTCCCGCAGGATGCGTGGCGAAATACCGCGGGATCAGGACGAAGGAATGTCGTGAGTTAAAGTGAAAACCATTTACATTTGATGGTTCAGGATCGAGCATCCCGCCCACATCGTCATTGACCGCGTTCTCGTGCTAAGGAGCCAGCTTGTCTACGCTTGTCCAACCGTTGCGTCTGCTTCTGCTGGCGGACGGGCCGCACTGGGCCGTTGCCCTTGGTGAATGCCTGCTGCCGCTGGGCGGTGGCGCGGTGCTGGTGACCGCACCCGGCTGGGACGCGGTCGACAGCCTGTTCGCCCGCGACCGCAACGCGCTGGTGCTGGCCACCCCGGGCTTGCAGCCGGGGCCCGGGCGTTGCGACCTGCCCATGGTGCTGCTGCTGGAGCAGGAGCCGAGCGAGGCGCCGCCGGGTGTGAGCGACTGGCTGGTGTTCGAGCAGCTGAGCGGCGACATGCTGCGCCGCTGCCTGCGCCATGTGCGCGAGCGGGGTGTGCTCGAAGCCACCCTGCAGCGCCTGGCCGAGCAGGACCCGCTGACCGGCATTGCCAACCGCCAGGGCTTCCAGACCCTGCTGGCCGCGCGTCTGGCCGAAAACGACGGGCGCGGTGTGGCCCTCGGGCACTTGGACCTGGACAACTTCCGCCACGCCAACGATGCCCTCGGCCACCAGGCCGGTGACCGCCTGATCCTGCAGGTGGTCAGCCGGCTCAAGCGCCAGCTCGAGGCAGGCGATCAGGTGGCGCGCCTGGGCAGCGACGAATTCGCCCTGCTGATCGACACCCGGCGCGAGCCGCAGCGTGCCGAGTGGATGGCCGAGCGCATCACCGAGGCCCTGGCCGAACCCTACTGGATCGACGGCGAAAGCCTGCTGCTGGGGTGCAGCCTGGGCGTGGCGCATGCCCGTGCGCAGGCTGGTGCCGACCCGCTGATGTGGCACGCGCACATCGCCATGCAGCAGGCCAAGAGCACCCAGGGCTGCACCTTTCACATCTTCAACGAGCGCATCAACCGCAACGCACGCAGCCTGGCCGACCTGGAAAGCGAGCTGCGCCGAGGCCTGCGCCGCGACGAACTGGAACTGCACTACCAGCCACGCCTGGACCTGAGCGACGGGCGCATCGTCGGCCTGGAGGCACTGGTGCGCTGGCGCCACAGCGAGCGTGGCCTGCTGCCACCGAGCGAATTCGTGCCGCTGGCCGAGCAGAGCGGGCTGATCGTGCCGCTGGGCTACTGGGTGATCTCGCGTGCCCTGCGCGACATGCAGGCACTGCGCGAGCAGGGGCTGGCGCCATTGCACATGGCGGTCAACCTGTCATTTCGCCAGTTTCAGGACAGCCAACTGCTGGCAACGCTGGGGCGGTTGATCGTCGAGCACGGGGTGGATGCGGGTTGGCTGGAGTTCGAACTGACCGAGACCGCAGTGATGCGGCGCAACGACCTGGTCAAGCAGACGATGGACGCGCTGGGACGCTTGGGGGTGCGGTTTTCGCTGGATGACTTCGGCACCGGCTTTTCGTCGTTCGTGCACCTGAACAGCCTGCCGATCGCCCTGCTCAAGGTCGACCGCAGCTTTGTCGGTGGTATGGAGCAGCGCGAAGAGAACCGCAAGCTGGTGCACGCCATGATCAACCTGGCGCACAACCTCAACCTGGAGGTGGTGGCCGAGGGCGTGGAGACCGAGGAACAGCTGGCGTTGCTGCGCAGCTTTGGCTGCGACCAAGTGCAGGGCTTTCTGATCAGCCGGCCGTTGCCGATCGAGCAACTGGTCGAGTATCTGGTGCAGGGGGCGGGGCAGGGCGCAGTGGCGCTGTAGCCCCCGTCGCTGGCATGCGCGAAACAGGGTAGGAGCCGGCCTTGCCGGCGAACAGGCCCTCAAGGTTGTACAGAAACCTGTGCCATCTGCGAACTGCCCAGCAACCGCCGCATCCGCCACTCGAACGCCACCGTCAGCCCGATTGCCGCACACGCCAACCCCAGCGCCAGCCCCCACCACACGCCTACCGCGCCGCCGCCCATGGGAAACGCGAACACCCACGCCGCCGGTGCGCCGATCAGCCAGTACCCGGCCAACCCCACCAGGAACGTGGTCTTGGCGTCCTTGAGCCCGCGAATCGAGCCCATCGCGATGGTCTGAATACCGTCGAACAGCTCGAACCACGCCGCCACCATCAACAGGCTCACCGCCACCCGGATCACATCGGCGAAGGCCGGGTCCTGGCGGTCCAGAAACAGCCCCACCAGCGCCTCGGGCATCAGCCAGAACAGCAGCGAGAAACCGAGCATCATCGCCGCGCCAAAACCGATGCCCACGCGCCCGGCCTGACGCGCCGCCAGCAGGCGGTCGGCGCCGTAATGCAGGCCCACACGCATGGTCACCGCGTATGACAGGCCCGCCGGGATCATGAACGCGGTCGAGACGATCTGCAGGGCGATCTGGTGCGCGCCCAGGTCGGTGGTGCCCATGGTGCCGATGCACAGCGCTGCGAAGGCAAACAGCCCGACCTCCACGGTGTAGGTGCCACCAATCGGCAGGCCCAGGCGCCACAGCTCGCGCAACGCCGGCAGGTGCGGGCGGCTCAGGCCCTGGCGTATCGGGAAGTCCGCGTAGGCCGGGTGGCGGCGGATGTACAGCGCCAGTGCGATGGCCATGGCATTGGCCACCAGCGCGGTCACCAGGCCGATGCCCATCAGGCCCAGCTTCGGCAGGCCGAACATGCCTTCGATCAAGGCGTAGTTGAGCAGGAAATTGACCACGGTGCCGACCAGGCTGATCACCATCACCGGCGTCGAACGCCCCAGTGCACTGGTGAACCCGCGCAACGCCATGAAGCTCAGGTAGCCGGGCAGGGCCAGCGGCAGCACCAGCAGGAACTGGCTGGCAAAAGCCACGTTGCCAGGTGTCTGGCCCAGCATCAGCAGCACCGGCGACAGGTTCCACAGCACCAGCGCGGCGACGATGGCCATGCCCCAGGCCAGCCATAGCCCGGCCTGGGTCAGGCGCGTGGCACCGGGGTTGTCGCCCGCACCCTGGCGAATTGCGACCAGAGTACCGACGGCGGCAATCACCCCCAGGCAGAAGATCGACACGAAGGAATAGCTGGCCGCGCCCAACCCGCCACCAGCCAGGGCCTCGGGGCTGATTTTGGCCATCATCAGGGTGTCGGTGAGCAGCATCAGCATGTGCGCCAACTGCGAGGCGATCAGCGGCCCGGCCAGCCGTAGCAATGCCTTGAGTTCGGTAACGGGCGCAGCCTGCATGATGCAGCTCCTGAAAAGGGAAGGGTGAGCCGTGGATTCTCGGCCTTTGCGGGCCATTGCACAAAAGGATAAAAACGATCATTGGCATGATTAAAACTCATGTGAGTATGATTCGTGCCAACCCGTATTTCATTGCTGGAGCACGCCCGCATGTCACGCCGTTTACCGCCTCTCTACGCCTTGCGGGCGTTCGAGGCCGCTGCCAGGCACAGTTCGTTCACCCGTGCCGCCGATGAGTTATCGATAACCCAGAGTGCGGTCAGCCGGCACATCCGCACGCTGGAAGAGCACTTCGCCTGCCGGCTGTTTCTGCGCAATGGCCGCACCCTGCAGTTGAGCGAGGCGGCGCGCCTGCTGTTGCCCGGTGTGCGCGAGGGTTTCGCCGCACTTGAGCGTGCCTGCAACACCCTGCACAGCGAAGATGGGGTGATCCGCATGAAGGCCCCTTCGACCCTGACCATGCGCTGGCTGCTGGCGCGCCTGAGCCGTTTTCGCCACTTGCAGCCGGGCAACGAGGTGCAGCTCACCAGTGCCTGGATGGACGTCGACCATGTGGATTTCAACCATGAACCCTTCGATTGCGCAGTGCTGTTGGGCGACGGGCATTTTCCGCCGGACTGGGAAGTCAGCCCGCTGTTCCCTGAACTGCTGATACCGGTGGGTGCGCCCGCGCTGCTTGATCAGACGCCCTGGGACGTGGAGCAACTGAAGGCCTGCGAACTGCTGCATCCCACGCCCGACAAGCGCGACTGGCGCAGCTGGCTGGCGCAGATGGGGCTGACCGAACAGGTCTCGCTCAAGGGCGGCCAGGTGTTCGATACCCTCGAGCTGGGCATGATCGCTGCCGCGCGAGGGTATGGTGTGTCGATGGGGGACTTGCTGATGGTGGCCGAGGATGTCGCCCAGCGGCGCCTGAGCCTGCCCTGGCCGACGGCGGTGGCCAGCGGCCTGAATTACTACCTGGTGTGGCCACGCACGCGTCCCGGTGGCGAGCGTCTGCGCCGGCTCAGCGACTTCCTGCAGGGCGAGGCCCGTGCGATGGACCTGCCCAAGGTGCAGATACTGGGGGCAAATGAGCCCAACATCGGCGATTGAACGTTTGCGCAGAATATCCCTGTGATGCACTCAAGTAATCGATGACGCCGCCGAATCAGTGGGGTCGAGAGCCGCAACCAGAATGGCTCCACTTCCCCATGCCGACGGTGCAGCGTGATCAGGATGATCCGGCCCCCATTGCCAGGAGCTTCCATGTCCCAACCCCGTGCCCGAATTGCCTCGCAACTCGGTATTGCCCTGGCCGCCGTGCTGGCGGTCGTCATTACCGGCAGTACGCTGTTTGCCCTGCGCTCGCTCGACAGCGCCAACCTGATCACCCGCCAGGAACACCTGGCCAGCGAGGCACGGCTGCTCGCCGACCAGCTCGACACGTTCCACAGCACCTTGCGCGAGAGTACCCAGCGCCTCAGTGGCCTGTTCGAAAAACGCTTTGCCGGCGGGCTGCGGCTTGCCTCCGACCAGTCACTCAGCGTGGCCGGAGTGGCCACGCCGGCGCTGTACCTGGCGGACCATGCGCTGAACAACGATTTTCGCGAGGTTGACGACTTTCGCCAGATGACGGCGGGTGTTGCCACCGTGTTCGTGCGCAGCGGTGAGGACTTCATTCGTATCAGCACATCGCTGACCAAGCAGGACGGCAGCCGCGCCATCGGCACTCAGCTCGATCACCAGCACCCGGCCTACGCGCGGCTGATGGCCGGGCAGCCCTACGTGGGGCGTGCCGTGCTGTTCGAGCGCTCGTACATGACCCAGTACACACCGGTGCGTGACGTGTCGGGACGGGTCATCGCGGTCCTGTTCGTCGGCTTCGACTATACCGACGCGCAGAACGCCCAGTTCGACAACCTCCGGCGCTTCCGTATCGGCCAGACGGGGTCGCTGGCGCTGCTGGACGAACAGCAACACTGGTTGGTAGCGCCGGCAGGTGTCAGCGACACGGCACTGGCTGCCCACCAACTGGGCGGGTTTGCTGCGCATGCAGGGGAAGGGCGCTTCTGGAACGATGGGGTCGAAACCCTCTACAGCGTGGCCATGCCCTTTGCCGACGGCCCGTGGACAGTACTGGCAAGCATGCCCAAGGCCGAGATTCGTGCCGTGACCTGGAGCGTGGGCGCAAGGTTGGCCATTGGCAGCCTGCTGGCCATGATGCTGGCGGTGGGCGCCACCCTGTGGCTGCTGCGCCGCAAGCTGCGGCCGCTGGCCGACCTGGTGCGTCAGGCCCAGGCCCTGGGCGCGGGCGACCTGAGTGCCCGCCTGGCGGTGGCCAGCCACGACGAAATCGGCCAACTGGCACGCAGTTTCAATCAGATGAGCGAAGCGCTGGCGAGCACTGTGCTGCACATTCGTGATGCCTCGCAGCAGGTCAGCCAGCGTGCCCAGGCGCTGGCGGGGCTGTCGTCGG
The DNA here is from genome assembly GCF_028682105.1 of Pseudomonas sp. 8209. Lineage (NCBI taxonomy): Bacteria > Pseudomonadati > Pseudomonadota > Gammaproteobacteria > Pseudomonadales > Pseudomonadaceae > Pseudomonas > Pseudomonas sp. 8209. The sequence goes on along the minus strand of NZ_JANIAH010000006.1, from coordinate 217,697 downwards.
GTGCTTGCGAGGGCATGGAGCAGCAGTCGGGCGAAATCACCAGCATGGCCGGTGCAGTCGAGGAGTTCAGCGCCACCTCCCTGAACATCGCTGACAACATGGGCAGCACCGAACGCATGGCCCAGGACAACGCGCAGCAGACGCGCATTGGCCGTGCGTCGATGGACGAAGCGTCCACCTCGTTGCAGCAGATCGCGCAGGCGCTGGGCAGCACCGCGACAGTGATCGATACCCTTGGGGTGCGCTCGAAGGAGATTGGCGGCATTGTCGGCACCATCACCTCGATTGCCGAGCGGACCAACCTGCTGGCGCTGAACGCGGCCATCGAGGCGGCACGGGCGGGCGAGCAGGGGCGCGGGTTCGCCGTGGTGGCGGACGAGGTGCGCAACCTGGCGGCGCGCACCCGCGAAGCCACCGACGAGATCTCCGGCATGATCGCCAGCATTCAGCAGGAGACCGGCAACGCCATCAGCACCATGGAACAGGGCAACCGCTTGATGGAGGACGGCTTGCAACGCAATGCCAAGGTCGCCGAGGCCTTGGCGCGCATCGACGAGCAGAGCCGGGCGGCGGGGCAGCAGTTTGCCGCGATCACCACCGCGACTCAGGAGCAGAGCAGCACGGCGACGTTGCTGAGCAGCAACTTGCAGAGTATTGCGCTGGCCAACAGCGAGCAGCGCGAGGTGGCAGCCAACCTGGCGGCTACGGCGCGGGAGCTGGAGGGCTTGGCGGGGCAGCTGCGGGCAGAAGTGGGGCGGTTTGAGGTGGGGCATTGAGGGCCCCTTCGCCGGCAAGGCCGGCTCCTGCAGTGTAGGAGCCGACCTTGCCGGCGAAGCTGTTAAATCAGCCCAGGCAGGTTCAACGCCTGCGCACACGCTGCCAGCGAGCGCCGCTCGCTCTCGGCATACAGCGCCAGCTCATCCTGCACCGACTTGCCCAGAGCCTGCTCGAACGCGTCGCGGTTGGCATTGCTGCCGTACTCGCTCTGCGCGCCTTCGCCCAGGTTGGACTGGAAGATCCCCGCCGCACTCACCGGCAGGAAGTCCTCGTAGACCAGGGCTTCGAAGTGCACATGCCCGGCTTCGATCAACGCGTTCAGCGAGGTCGGCCGCTGCGCCTGGTCGCGGGCACTCAGGCCGGCTTCGGTCGGGAAGTAGCGGAAGTACGCCAGCCCCTGCTCGCGCATCTGCGCCAGGTCGTCCGGGAAGGCTTCGAAACGCTTGCCCAGCAGGCTCATGTAGCGCTCGGCATTGGCCTCGGCCGGCACGCCGCCCAGGTCGGCCCGCGCTGCGTCCAGCAACTGGTCGTACAGCACGCGACCCTTGGGGGTCAGCGCCGCGCCGCGTTGCTCGATCTCGCCGAAGCGTGCGGTATGGCTGCCCCCTTCGCTGCCCTGCTGGTCGGTGAATGCCACGCGCTCCTGCAAGGCCTTGAAGCTGGTCTGACGCAACAGGATCGGGCAACGACGCGGTGGCGGGCCCTCGATCACGGCCTTGGGCGGAATGCCCTTGGCCGGCATGCCGACCTGGATCGCATCGATGTCCAGGGTGCGCGGCGTCAGGTGGTTGATGTGCGGGCCCTTGAAGGCCACCACATCGGCGATCAGGCGGTGCTGGTCGTGCAGTTGCTGGTACTGCTCGGCCGTGACCGTCGCGTCGTGGTGCCAGCGGAAGGTGTGCAGTGCTTCATTGACGAACGCCTCGGCGTCGGCGGCATTCAGGCCTGCGTCGGCTTCGAACTGGGCAATCAGCTGCAAGGCACGCGGGGTGAAGATCTGCCGCTTGGCCAGGATCGATGCGGCCAGCTCGCGCAGGGCCGGGTTGTCGATCAGCTCCAGGCGCAGCAGCGAGGTGAACACGCGGAACGGGCTGATGTGCAGCGACTGCTCGTGCACCGCGCGAAACGCGGTGGAGTGCACCGGTACGCCGGCCGAGCTGAGGTCGTAGTAGCCCACCGGGTACATGCCCATCACCGCGAACAGGCGGCCGATGGTCGCCAGTTCCTGGGCGGTGCCGACGCGGATGGCGCCGTGGCGTTCCTGGTCCAGGCGTTCGATCTCGCCGGTCCAGCGTAGCGCCTCGGCCACCTTGGGCTGCTGGGTCATCACCTGTTGATTGATCTCGCTCACCAGTTCCAGCAGGGTGCCGTAGAGCGGCACCTCCTGCTTGTACATGAGCGACATGGCCGCGGAAAACTGCGCGCGAATGCTGTCCGGGCTGACGAAATCTTGAGCGGGCATCGAAAGCTTCCTGGTGGTAAAAGTCACCCTTACATGAAAGCGAGGAATGCAGGCCGGGCACAAGCGAAAAAAATTCGAGGGATCATTCCTGTAATTCAGGACCTCGGCGCGGTCGCCTGTTCACGGATCCATTCCACCAGGCTGCGCACCTTGGGTACCTCGGCGGCATGTTCGGCGAACGCCACAAAGTACGCGCCGCTGCTGCGCATCGCGTAGGGCCACGGTATCACCAGCTTGCCCTCGGCCAGTTCCTGCTCCACCAGATAGCGCGGCACCAGCGCCACGCCGCAGCCCGATAACGCGGCGCCCACGCACATATAGAAGGTATCGAAGCGCGGGCCGTGGTAGCTGTTGGCCGAGTGCAGGCCCTGTTCCAGAAACCACTCGTGCCAGGCCTCCGGGCGCGAGGTGCTTTGCAGCAACACGCGCTCGGCCAGCTCGCCGGCCTCGGTCAGGGTATGCCCCTGCAGCAGTTCCGGGGCGCACACCGGCACAACCTCGTCGCCGAACAGCTCGATGCACGTGGCCCCCGGCCAGGTGCCCTGGCCATAGAAGAACACCACGTCGGCGGTGTTCTGCAGCAGGGCGAAAGGCTCCATCTCGTTGCAGATATCCAGGTGTATATTCGGGTAGCGCTTGCCGAAGCCCTTCAGGTGCGGGATCAGCCAGCGCACGCCGAAGCTCGGCTGGGTGGCCACCTTGAGCACTTCGGTCTGCTGACCGTAGGACAGGATGTAGCGGCTGGACATGTCGACCTGGGTGAGGATCTTGTTCACCTCGGCCAGGTACAGCGCGCCCGCCGGGGTCAGCTGCAGGCGTCGGCGGATCCGCAGGAACAGATGATGGCGCAGCATGTCTTCGAGCTGCGCCACCTGCTTGCTCACCGCGCTCTGGGTCAGGTGCAGCTCTTGCGCAGCGCGGGTGAAGCTCAGGTGTCGGGCGGCCGCCTCGAAGCATTGCAGGGCGGCCATCGACGGCACCAGACGTTTGGACATAGCGGTATCACTCACCCGTCGAATCATTACCTGGCGGAATGATGTGCAGAATAAAGGTCGTTTGTAGCGCCAGAGTGATCGGATTAATACTGATCCCATCACCAATTACAACCACTCACCGCCTTGCAGGAGAAGAATAATGGTTGATGGATTGCTCGACCGCCTGGGTGTACCGGCCTCTGCCTACACCCATGGCAACCATCCCGTTCACACCCCGATCGACGGCAGCGCGATTGCCTCGGTGCACCTGGAGTCCAAGGCTCAGGTACTGGGCAAGATCGAACAGGCCGAACAGGCCTTCCTGGCCTGGCGCAACGTGCCGGCGCCGCGTCGCGGTGAGCTGATCCGCCTGTTTGGTGAAGTGCTGCGTGAGCACAAGGCGCAACTGGGCGAACTGGTATCCATCGAAGCCGGCAAGATCACCCAGGAAGGCCTGGGCGAAGTGCAGGAAATGATCGACATCTGCGACTTCGCCGTCGGCCTGTCGCGCCAGCTGTACGGCCTGACCATCGCCTCCGAGCGCCCGGGCCACCACATGCGTGAAACCTGGCACCCGCTGGGCGTGGTTGGCGTGATCAGCGCCTTCAACTTCCCGGTGGCCGTGTGGGCGTGGAACACCACCCTGGCGCTGGTATGCGGCAACGCCGTGATCTGGAAGCCATCGGAAAAGACCCCGCTGACCGCACTGGCCTGCCAGGCGCTGTTCGAAAAAGCCCTGAAAGCCTTTGGCGAAGCGCCGCAAGGCCTGGCGCAGCTGATCATCGGCGACCGCGACGCCGGCCAGGCACTGGTCGACGACCCGCGCGTACCGCTGGTAAGCGCCACCGGCAGCACCCGCATGGGGCGCGAAGTCGGCCCACGCGTGGCGGCACGCTTCGGTCGCAGCATCCTCGAGCTGGGTGGCAACAACGCAATGATCCTGGCCCCGAGCGCCGACCTGGACCTGGCCGTGCGCGGCATTCTGTTCAGCGCCGTGGGTACCGCCGGGCAGCGCTGCACCACCCTGCGTCGCCTGATCGTGCACCGCTCCATCAAGGACGAAGTGGTGGCCCGCGTCAAAGCAGCCTACGCCAAGGTACGTATCGGCGACCCGCGCCAGGACAACCTGGTCGGCCCGCTGATCGACAAGGGTTCGTTCACCGCCATGCAGGACTCCCTGGCCCGTGCCCGTGATGAAGGCGGCAGCGTGTTCGGCGGCGAGCGCCAGTTGCAGCAGCAGTACCCGGATGCCTACTACGTGAGCCCGGCGATCGTCGAGATGCCTGGTCAGAGCGAGGTGGTGCGCCATGAAACCTTCGCGCCGATTCTCTACGTGCTGGCCTATGACGAGTTCGACGAAGCGCTGCGCCTGAACAACGAAGTGCCACAGGGCCTGAGCTCGTGCATCTTCACCACCGACCTGCGTGAGGCCGAGCGCTTCCAGAGCGCGGCGGGCAGCGACTGCGGCATCGCCAACGTCAACATCGGCACCAGCGGTGCCGAGATCGGTGGCGCGTTCGGTGGCGAGAAAGAGACCGGCGGTGGCCGTGAGTCGGGTTCCGATTCGTGGAAGGCCTACATGCGTCGTCAGACCAACACCGTGAACTACTCGCGCGAGCTGCCGCTGGCGCAGGGCATCGTGTTCGACTGATAACCGCGTCGGCCCCTTCGCCGGCAAGGCCGGCTCCTACCGCAACCGTGTAGGGGCCGGCCTTGCCGGTGCAGGGTGCTTCCCGTTCCAAGGCCAACCAACGGAGGCGGCCATGACCGACCTGCGTCAAGAATGTCTGTGGGAGTTCGTCACTCCGCCTGCGGCGCCTGCCGCTGCACTGACGGCACAGATCAAGGCCGATGTGTGCGTGATCGGCGGGGGTATCACCGGTCTGTGCACGGCCATCAACCTGCTCGAGCAGGGCAAGTCCGTCGCGCTGCTCGAAGCCCGTGTCATCGGCCATGGTGGCTCGGGGCGCAACGTCGGGCTGGTCAATGCCGGCACCTGGATCCGCCCCGACGATGTCGAGGCCACCCTGGGCCAGCAACAGGGCAGCCGCCTGAACAAGGTACTGGGTGAAGCCCCGGCCGAGGTGTTCGCCATGATCGAACGCCTGGGCATCGACTGCCAGGCACGCAACGAAGGCACCCTGCACATGGCGCACAACGCCAACGGCGTAGCCGACCTGCAGTCGCGTCACCAGCAATGGAGCCGACGCGGTGCCGATGTCGAGCTGCTGACCGGTGCGCAGTGCCAGGAATACTGCGGTACCGACAAGATTTCCGCCGCGTTGCTCGACCGCCGCGCCGGCACCATCAACCCCATGGGCTACACCCGTGGCCTGGCCGCTGCGGTACGCCGTCTGGGTGGGCAGGTGTTCGAACAGTCCGCTGTCACCGGGCTCACCCGCGAAGGCAGCGCCTGGCTGGTGAAGACTGCCCATGGCGCGGTCAGCGCCGACAAGGTGGTGATCTCCACCGGTGCCTACACCGAGGGCGACTGGACCGCGTTGCAGAAGCAGTACTTTCGCGGCTACTACTACCAGGTGGCTTCCAAGCCCCTGCAGGGCGCTGCGGCCGACAACGTGCTCAAGCACGGCCAGGGCTCGTGGGACACGCGCACGGTGCTCAGCAGCATCCGTCGCGACGACCAGGGCCGCCTGCTGCTGGGCAGCATGGGCCGGGTCGACAACAAGCCGGCGTGGTTCGTGCGCAGCTGGGCCGACCGCATCCAGGGGCACTACTTCCCGCAACTGGGCAAGGTCGACTGGGAAATGCACTGGACCGGCTGTATCGACTTCACCCCGGACCACCTGATGCGCCTGTTCGAACCGGCCCCGGGCATCGTTGCGGTCACCGGCTACAACGGCCGTGGCAACACCACCGGTACTGTGATCGGCAAGGCCTTCGCACAGTACCTGCTGCAGGACGATCCGGATGCACTGCCGATCCCGTTCGCCCCGATGAAACCGGTATCGGCCCCGTTGCTGCGCACCGGCTTCTACGAAACCGGCTTTTCGCTGTACCACGCCGGGCAGTGCCTGCGCGTGCTGCTGTAACCCCCGCTCCAGTGCGCGGCCATCGAACGGGATGCCCTGGTCGATGGCCTCCGGCATTGCCCGCATGCCGTCCACCTGCCCGCATTTTCAACGCCCCGTACCGCTCGCGCCCGGTCGAGAATCATTAACACCCGCGATTTTTTCAATTGGACTGGATCCAATCGGTAGTGTCGTTTAGCCTTCGCCGCCATCATGAGCGCCTTTGCGCTGAACGCGCTCGCTAAAACGGACTTGAAGGGTGCCACTTGCACAACATTCCCCATATTCGCCTCCACCTGCGTGACCTGGTTCGTACCGAGTCCTTCGCCGAGCTGAACAGCTATTTCGATACCCTGCAGGCCGAGTGGAGCAGCGCCGAGCCTGGCACCCACCATTATCTGGACACCGCCCGCACCGGCACGCTGTTCGACTTCAGTGTGACCCCGGCGCCGGAGATCGCACGCTTTCTGCAGGCCTGGGTCGCCGCCTGCCCGGATGCCTTCCATCCGCGCCTGTTCCTGGGCAACTACTGCTATGGCCGCGCCGGCAATATCCGCGGCAACGGCTGGGCCAAAAGCGTGACCGACGACTGCTGGCTGGGCGCGGCGCTGGCTTGTGAACTGTCGGCGGTGCACCTGCTGGCGGCACTCGAACGTTCGCCGCAGCCGGTGGCTGCAGGCGTCACCCTGATGGAGCTGTGCGCGCACTTCCACGAGCCGGCGTGGCTGAACGCGCTGTTCGGTGGCGAGCCTGCCAAGGGCATGGCCAGCGACAACCAGGACCCCGAACTGCTGGAGATGGCGGTCGAACACCTGGCCCACTACGGCCTGACGCCCTTGCAACAGGCCCCCACGGCGCTGCCGGCCGGCCTGCCGCAACGCCAGGCGCACGAGATGGACCAGGGGCAGGATTACTGGCTGCACCGCGTGATGGAGTGGCGCCCGGACTGCCTGGAAGCGCTGCTCAACTATGCCAACTACCTGTTGCCGCGCTGGGGCGGCAGCTACGAAGACATCGAAGGCTTTGCCAGCGGGCCGCTGTGCGCCGCGCTGAGCGAGGCGCAGCGCAATGCGATCCGCTGGCTGGCGTTCTACGACATCCACGAGGATTACCCCGCCAAGGAGGAATTCAACGCTGCACGCGAGTACCTCGAGCACTTCGAGGCCTGGCTGCAGCGCGACCTGCTGCCAGCCTACCGCGGTTATGCGCTGGGTTACTTCGGCCAGTTCTGCAGCTACTCGCTGGACAACCAGCCACGTGCGATGGCGATGCAGGTCGCGAGCGTGCAGGCCTTCCCCGAAGGCGAGTACTTCCGCCATGTCGAGGGGCCGTTCCACAGCTTCGTCTACCTCACCATGGTGGCCAACATGGCCGACGAAACCGGTGCCTTCAAGGTGGCGGTCGAGCGCATGTGCGCGATGAACGAGTTGGGCGTGCCGGTGGCGATCAAGGCTGTCGGTCACCAGTTCGGCCTGTGGGGTTTCGACAAGGACCCGCAGTGTGTGCCGGCCTTGCTGGACCGCGCGCGGGTGCTGGGCGAACACGACCTGGGGGACTCGGGCCTGGACATCGTCAGCCTGCCGTCATTCCTGTGGGACGGTGGGCGCCACGACGAGGGTTACTTCCTGGCGGTGCAATGGGGCGAGCGTGGCCTGCCGGGCGCGGCCTATTTCCTGCACGAGGTACACACCGGTGCCCGTGAAGAGGCCCCGCAACGCTATGTGGACGAGGGCGAAAGCCTGCGCTGGCTGGAGCGCGGTGCCCAGGACGGCTGCCCGCAGAGCATGTTCAACCTGGCCTGGAAAAAGCTTTTCGACGACGAGCTGGACATGCGTGTGCGTGCCAACCTCGACGAGGTGCTGCGCCTGTTCGAAGGCGCCCGCCAATCGTCGCGGGCAGAACAGCGCGCGCGCATCCGCATCGGCATCCTGCTGCGCGACTTCGGCACTGCCGAAGAGCAGGAAACCGGCGTGAAGTACCTGCGTTCGCTGGTCGACTGTGACGATGACTGGGTCTCGGCGCGTACCAGTGCCGAGATCGCACTGGCCTACCTGCGCGGGCAGGGCGTTCAGCAAAGCCGCTTCGCTGCCATCGAGTGGGCGCAGCATGCCGTGACCCAGTTGCCCGACAACGAAGGCATCCAAGAAGTCCAGTACGAGGTGCTCAACTCCCACAGCCTGCTCAAGAGTGTCACCAGCGTGTTCGGTGCGTTCCTGGGGCGTGGCAAGGTCGGCGCCGACGACCTGCCGCCCAAGCCGGCGCAGTAACGCCCATGGCCGCACTGCAACGGTTGCGACTTCGTGCCTGGCTGCTGCTGGGCAACGGCTTTCTGCTGGTGGGCGGGCTGGCCCTGTGCGCGCTGCCGCTGGCGATGTGCATGTGGCTGCCCGGTGCTGCGGGGCTGCTGGCCGGGTTCGTGACCCTGCCAGCGGGCATGTTCGGCTACAGCATGCTCAAGCTGCCCTTTGCGACGCGTGCCGATTCCAGCGAGGACGGCATCGCCCTGCAGGCAGTGGACGCGCCGCAGCTGTTCGAGGAAATCGAGCGGTTGCGCCTGGCACTCGGCGCGCCTGCGCTGGATGCGGTGTACCTGAACGACGACTTCAACGCCAGTATCCGCCAGCACCACGTACTGTTTCGCAGGACGCGCAACGTGATGTGGCTGGGCCTGCCCTTGCTCGACACGCTGTCGCCACGGGCCTGTGCGGCGATCCTGGCGCATGAGTGCGCGCACATCGCCCAGCGTCATGGCCGCTATGCCAGCCGCGTGTATTTCGCACGGCTGCAATGGCAGGCGGCGAGCGAGCGGCTGGAGCGCCATCGCTCGTTGTCGAGCGCGCCGCTGCGTCTGTTCGTGGGCTGGTACGTGCCGCGTTTTCTGGCCGTGAGCATGGATTTTGCGCGGCGCTGCGAGTACCAGGCCGACGCCGAGGCGGCGCGGGTAGGCGGGGTCGAGGCGATGCGCGAGGCGCTGGTCGGCCTGGCCTTGCAGGGGCGGGCACTGGAGCAGGCGTTCTGGCCCAAGGTGTTTCTTGCCGGCAGCGCCACGCCATTGACCGACCTGGCCCGCAGCGGTGCGCCGAGCCTGCCGCAGGACATTGCCGAGGCCCGCAGCTGGCTGCATGGCGCACTGTGCAACGAGACCGACGACAGCGATACCCACCCGGCGCTGGCCGACCGCCTGGCGGCGCTGGGGGGGGCACCCGATCAGCCCGATGCGGCACTGGTGTGGCAGCGCAGCCAGCCCAGCGCGGCGCAGGCCTGGCTGGGTGAGCAGCACCTGCCATTGGCGCAGCGCCTGGACGAACAGCAGGCCGATGACAATGCCCGGCATTGCCAGCGCGCCCGTGACGAGCGCGAGGCATTGGTGGCCGAGCAGCACGACCTGCAGCGCAAACGGCGTATCCGTGCGCTGTCGGGCCACGAGATTGCCCGGCTGGCCTGGCTGTACCGCACCCTTGGCGAGGCGGGCGATGAGGCGCTGCGTTTGCTGGAAGATGCACTGCAGCAGGCGCCGGACGCGGCGGTGCGCTATCAGCTGGCCGAGTGTCATGCCCAGGCCGGGCGCCCGGACGCCGCCGCAGCACTGTGGCGGCAGGTGGCCGAGCAGCGCGGGCCGTTGCAGCTGTACAGCCTGCGCAAGCTCAGCGTGCTGGCCCTGCGCAGCGATGACCGCGGCGCGGCCGAGCACTATCGGCGCGAGGCCGATGCCCTGCAGCGTGCCGATAGCGACAATGACGGTGAAGACGGCGAGTGGGTGCCCCACGACCTGGTGCCCGTGGAGCGCAACAAGCTGATCGAGACGCTCACGCCGCTGCTGAAACTGGCGACCGGCGTGTGGCTGCTGCGCGAGACCGGCACGCGGCGCTACATTTTGCTGGTACTGGCGCGGGACTCGCTGACTTTCCGCCTGGTCAGTCGCCTGACCGGCGAAGACAGCTACCTGCGCCGGGATTGCCAGCAGATGCTCAACCGCCTGCTGCCGCGCATTCGCCTGGACCTGGTGCCCGTGGTGATGTCGGCCGGGGATGCGCGGCTGGTGTTCTGCTCGCAGGCGTCGCAGCTGCGCTTGAGCGCGTTGCTGTAGCGCTCAGATTCGATTGGTAAATGCCTTATTGCCTGCTCTTCAACACTTGCCTGTTTTTGCGTCAGGGGCTTGGGGAGCCGGCGGTTTACCGTCCGTTACGGCTTGCTCAAGTTGAGCAGGCCTACGCCAAACATGAACCAGGCAAACCCAATGATGATCAGCCATGAGGTAATAGTCAGGCGCCTTTTGAGCGCAAGAGGGAATTCATGAAAGTCCTTCGGATCCAGCTGCCCTCGTTTGATGGAGCGTCTTGCATACAACATGATCCCGCTGAGTGCTGATACGATCATGCATCGAGAAATGAAGCCGTGTGTTCCCCATATCTGCAAGAATCTGGGCAGACAGTCACTGCGCCGAAAGGCGTGAAGCAAACTTGAAAAATGTCGAGAATGGGCAAGTTGTACCTCTGACAAGAGGCCCCCGATCCCCAAGAAGCAGGGGGTTAACATAAACGCCAGCGCCCAGTGGGACTCCCAGAAGGCCATCATGGCTGGGCGTGCTCATAGATAACTTCCCCTAGCCATTCACCACCTGACATACCACCCAGACTCCCTGCTAAAGCCCCTGCACCGACGATGGCGACACTACAAACGGTCGCACTCACCGGTCCTAAACTCAAGCAACCTACCGCGAAAACCCTGTTTGCAGCGGCGCCCCCCAGTGAACCAAAACCAAGCCCTCCCAAGAAACTGCCAGCCTCGGTGAAGCGTATCTTTTTACACGCCTTGGTTTCTCCAGCCATGCACGCCTCTCGAATCTTGAAGTACGAAGAAGCAGCACCTATCACTATGCCGATGTGCCCGCCGGTCTTCAGGTACGTTGACATCCTTGCCACCTTCTCCAGGTGCGTTGCATATCCCGGAATTTGTCCTGGGACGCCCGCTTTGCTCCAATGATGCACCAGACTCCTGCTCGATATTCCAAGGCCTCTGCGCAAGGTGTCATGGCTGCCCAGGTTCATCGGTTTGTTGAGGAAGGCTATCCGCAACTGCGCTTCCATACGCTTGAAAAGTTCTTTACGGGAAGCGAAGAACTGTGGGCTTTTCAAATGGCCATGCTTGGAGAATTGCTGCTGATGCAAGAGCTCGACCTGATGCAGTGTATTCTTCAGGTCTTCGAATGACCTCGCCATCATGGCCTGGGCCACCCCCATCGACAGACTCACGTCACTTAGTAATCCTGCGATTTCGGCCTGGTGCCTCATCATGAAATCGGCCTCATCGGGGCTCAGACCGGCAAGACTATCTCGCGCCAGTTCTGCCGCTTCCATCAGATGCAGTTCCTCACGCGTACACATCTGTGCACTTCCTGGATCACCGATGACAAAGATTTCCCCTGCCTTGAAGCCGTTCTCAAAGGTTGGGTTGAGACGCTGCAGACGAATGGCCAGGTGCCTCTGCGGGTCAGCCAGCCCATGCAGCACCTGATTGAATGACTGGCTGTGCTGGACAATATGAAAGCCCGGCTCCAGTTTGGGCTGCGCGAATGTTGTCATTGTGCTGACTGCTTGTCGTGGTGAGGGAGTCGACTCAAATCCGAGCGTCGATGCGCTAGGCTGGAGTGGAATGCTGCTCCTGATGGCAGGCCCTTGATGTAGCGGTGCAATGACATAGTTGCTGCCCAGCGGACATTTGCACTGAACCAGTGAGCCATCCACGGCTGTGCTGAGGCCGTCCTGTCGCCAGCGCGATTCACCCTCGATGATCGTGCCTTCTGCACCGCAGTGAGGGCAGGGTGTGGTCCTGTCGCCTTCAAGTAGCCAAGGGATGTCGTGCACCTGGCCGCGCGCATGACTGGCTATGCAGATTGCACCTGTACTGGTGAGATCTCCGTCCAGACCTTGGCCCTTGCCGAAGATATTCATGCGCTGGCTCATGATTCACCCGCGCAATGGAAGCAATGGGAAAGGAGAACGTTTTTCTTGGTCATGAGTGGGTGTCGCAAGCTGGGAAGAGCGCAACTTAGCAGTTGCTTATCCCGGATTTTCCCGGCTTGGAACGGTAAGGAAAGGTCCTGCGTGATTTTAGGATTTGGACGTAATCAGGTGTGCCAGGCTGTCGCCGTGGCTGGTATCCGGGGCGATCACGGCGCCCAGTTGCAAGCGCTTGGCCAGGGGCACCGCAATGACCGCGGCAAGCAGGAAGATGACGGCTGTTTGCAAAAGGCTGCCTTCGTGTGGCATCGCTCGGCTCCAGGGGGCTGCTACGGCGGCAGCGTTGAACAGTGAGGGCGCATGATGAGGCTGCGCCCGGCATTGCACAAACCGATGGGCGTCAAGGCACCTAAGGCCCGGGGCGGTACTGCAGGGCCTCGGCCAGGTGCACACGCGCAATGTGTGCGGCCTGTTCCAGATCGGCCAGCGTACGCGCCACCTTGAGCAGGCGGTGCGCGGCCCGTAGCGACAAGGTTAGTCGTTCGCACGCGGTTTCCAGCCATTGCTGATCGTCAGTGGACAGCGCGCAGTGCTGGCGCAGGCCGGGCAGCTCGAGAAAGGCGTTGGCACAGCCCTGGCGCTGTTGTTGTCGTTCGCGTGCGGCAGCCACCTGCCCTGCGATGTGGGCACTGGCGGGGCCGTTGTCGGTGCAGTGCGAGAGCGCCGTGGCTTCACGGGCGACGGTCAGGTGCAGGTCGATGCGATCAAGCAACGGGCCGGAGAGCTTGTTGCGGTAGCGCTGGATCTGGTCGCTGCTGCATCGGCAGCGACCGGTGGGGTCGCCATGGTAGCCGCAGGGGCAGGGGTTCATCGCCGCCACCAATTGGAAGCGGGCCGGGAAGCGGATCTTGTCCTTGGCCCGGGCGATCACGATTTCGCCCGATTCCAGGGGCTCACGCAGCACTTCCAGCACGCGCCGCTCGAACTCCGGCAACTCATCCAGAAACAGCACGCCATGGTGGGCCAGGGTGATCTCGCCGGGTTGCGGGCGGCTGCCACCGCCGACCAGTGCGGCCCCCGACGCCGAGTGATGCGGGTGGCGAAACGGACGCTGCGGCCAGCTGTTGAGCGGCAGCGGGCTGGCGACCGACTGGATGGCCGCCACCTCCAGCGCTTCGCGCTCGTTCAGCGGTGGCAGCAGGCCGGGCAGGCGGCTGGCGAGCAGAGTCTTGCCGGTGCCGGGTGGCCCGCTGAACAGCAGGTTGTGGGCCCCGGCCGCCGCGACCAGCAGGGCACGCTTGGCGGCAAGCTGGCCCTGCACCTCGTTGAGGTCGGGGTAGGGCTGGCTGTGTAGGACCAGGCCGTTGGCCTTGTAGGGTTCGAGGGGCTGCTGGCCGTTGAGGTGCGCGACCAGTTCCAGCAGGTGGTCTACGGCGTACACCACCAGGCCCGAAGCCAGGCAGGCCTCCTCGGCATTCTCCCGTGGCACCACCAGGGCGCGCCCGGCTTCGCGGGCGGCAAGGGCGGCAGGCAGCACGCCCTGCACGCAGCGCACCGCCCCCGACAGCGCCAGCTCGCCCAGGCATTCCACTGCGTGCAGCGAGGCGATCGGCATCTGCCCGTTGGCGGCCAGGATGCCCAGGGCTATGGCCAGGTCGAAGCGTCCGCCATCCTTGGGCAGGTCGGCGGGGGCGAGGTTGAGGGTGATGCGCCGCGCGGGGAACTCCAGGCCGGAGTTGAGGATGGCGCTGCGCACACGGTCCTTGCTTTCCTTCACCGTGGCTTCGGGCAGGCCGACCAGGGTCAGGTTGGGCAGGCCGTTGGCCAGGTGCGCTTCGATGGTGACCGCAGGGGCCAGTACGCCCACCTGGGCGCGGCTGTGGACAAGGGCGAGGGACATGCACACTCCATGATCGGGACAATGCCGCGTCCTGCGGCTGGGGCAAGGATAGTGGTGCGCGCGCAGGGTGCGCGGGGGAGAGTGAGTCGAGGTTTTGCAGCGGTTGACGGGGCCAGGGGCGCTGGTCAAGATCACGGCGCCCCGGTGCAGCCTTCGGGCCGCGACGGCGTGCGTGCCAATGGCTTCTATCGCCGCTTGGGGGTGGGAGGTGGTGGCGCAGTTGGAGGAGGGGGATGTGCGGTATGAGAAGGTGAGGCAGGCCCCTGCATGACCCTGCAGGCGCCGGCCCCGCCGACGAAGGCTGCGCTGCGCTCTACTCGGCAGCCGCCGGGTTCAGCCGCGCTTCCATCTCTTCGACCTTGGCCTCCAGCGCCTCCAGGCGTGCGCGGGTGCGGGCCAGCACTACCATCTGGCTGTCGAACTCCTCACGGCTGACCAGTTCCAGCTTGCTGAAACCACTTTGCAGCAGCGCCTTGAACTGGCTTTCCAGTTCGCTGCGCGGCTGCGCGGTGTCACCGCTGAACAGGCGCGAGGCCTGGTCGCTCAGGGCATCGAGAAAGGCTTTGGGCGCGAGCATGTTGGTCCGTCCGGTAAATGCAAAGAGGCGTCCAGTGTAACACGCACCCCACGCCCGCTCGCCCCGCACGCTTTTCGCGCATTCCCCCGATCGGTAGCGCACCGTTTTTGTGCGTGTTTGCCCTGCTGGCGACTGGCCAATTCCACGCAAGGCACGCAAGCCGTTGTAATTGGTGGCTTTGGCAGACATGGCAAGGTTTCTGCTTAGAGCCAAGTGACTCATGCACTGGTGTCGGGCCTTGGGATTGAGGCCGACGAAGCGTTACAAAGCCAGGCACTGCGCTTAGACTTGAGACGGGTTTGTTTTCCTGGGGCAAGTCCACCAATTCGGGAGAGAGTTTCATGAAGCTAGTCACTGCCATCATCAAGCCATTCAAGTTGGACGACGTGCGCGAGTCGCTGTCCGAAATCGGCGTGCAGGGCATTACCGTCACGGAAGTCAAAGGCTTCGGACGGCAGAAAGGCCACACCGAGCTGTATCGCGGTGCTGAATACGTAGTCGATTTCCTGCCCAAGGTGAAGATCGATGTCGCCATCGACGACAAGGACCTGGACCGGGTCATCGAGGCGATCACCAAGGCGGCCAACACCGGCAAGATCGGTGACGGCAAGATTTTCGTGGTCAATCTGGAACAGGCCATCCGCATCCGTACCGGTGAAACCGATACCGACGCGATCTAAGTAACGCCGCCCCAAACCCCAACGCCCCAGGAGATAACAATATGACTCTGCGTCAGTTCGCAGGGCTAGGAGCCCTTTTGTCCCTCGTAATGCCTGGCATGGCCATGGCAGAGGAGGCAGCCGCCCCCGTGCTCAACTCCGGCGACACCGCCTGGATGTTGACCGCCACCGCGCTGGTGCTGTTCATGACCATCCCGGGCCTGGCGTTGTTCTATGGCGGCATGGTGCGTTCCAAGAACGTGCTTTCGGTGATGATGCAGTGTTTCGCCATCACCGGCCTGATCAGCATTCTGTGGATGGTCTACGGCTACAGCCTGGCGTTCGATACCACGGGTATGGAAGAGGGCGTGGTCAACTTCAATTCCTTCGTCGGCGGGTTCTCCAAGGCCTTCCTGGCCGGCGTCACCCCCGCGAGCCTGACCTCGTTGTTCCCCGAGGCGGTGTTCATCACCTTCCAGATGACCTTCGCCATCATCACTCCTGCCCTGATCGTCGGTGCCTTTGCCGAGCGCATGAAGTTCTCGGCCATGCTGATCTTCATGGCCGTGTGGTTCACCCTGGTCTACGCACCGATCGCGCACATGGTCTGGTCCGGTGCCGGCGGCCTGATGTGGGACTGGGGCGTACTGGACTTTGCCGGTGGCACCGTGGTGCATATCAATGCGGGTATCGCGGGCCTGGTGGCGTGCCTGGTGCTGGGCAAGCGCAAGGGTTTCCCGACCACCCCGATGGCCCCGCACAACCTGGGCTACACCCTGATGGGCGCGGCCATGCTGTGGATCGGCTGGTTCGGCTTCAACGCCGGCTCCGCAGCCGCTGCCAACGGCACCGCCGGCATGGCCATGCTGGTGACCCAGATCGCCACGGCCGCCGCTGCGCTGGGCTGGATGTTCGCCGAGTGGATCACCCACGGCAAACCCAGCGCCCTGGGCATCGCCTCCGGTGTGGTGGCAGGCCTGGTGGCGATCACCCCGGCTGCGGGCACCGTAGGCCCGATGGGCGCACTGGTGATCGGCCTGGTATCGGGTGTGGTGTGCTTCTTCTGCGCCACCAGCCTCAAGCGCAAGATGGGCTATGACGACTCCCTGGACGCCTTCGGTGTGCATGGCATCGGCGGCATCGTCGGCGCGATTCTCACCGGCGTGTTCGCGGCCCCTGCACTGGGCGGCTTCGGTACCGTCGAAGATATCGGCGCACAGGTCTGGGTGCAGGCCAAGGGCGTGGGCTTCACGGTGATCTACACCGCTATCGTCACCTACGTGATTCTGAAGGTGCTGGACCTGGTGATGGGCCTGCGGGTCAACGAAGAGGAAGAAGCGGTCGGCCTCGACCTCGCGCAGCACAACGAGCGTGGCTACAACCTGTAACATGCTAGAAAAAACATGCCCGGCTTGCCGGGCATTTTTTTGCCTGGATTTTGTCCATCCAAGGGCACGCAAACGGTTTCCACGGGGGCATTTGCAGGCGCTTGACGCTGTAATGGCCATCAAGCATAAAACTTACAGCGAACAAGGATATTTAGGCACTTTGCTTTTTCACACATCACGCTAGAATGCGCGCCGTAGGGTGCGGATGACCTGTCCGCGCACTTCGATACCCTTTGCTAGGCTTGGCATTGAACAGGCCGCTCACGGCGGGGTCAGCTGGTGAAGCAATGCCGGCAGCTCTTTCTTTTTGTCGGGCCCTGCACGGGCCCGCACGGTGCTCGCCAGGTGGTAGGGCGGGCGCCGCTGGCCGCGGGCTACCCGTGGCCCTGGATTTTTCCGGCAGTGGCCGCACCTGGCGCTGTTGGTCTATAACTTATCTGCTTTTCGCAAGTCATGAGGTAGAACATGAGCGACGATGATCTGGAAAACGACGACCTCGAAGTGGGCGACGAAGACGATACCGATGAAGGCCTGGAAGCGGCTGCCGACGACGTTGCCGATGACAGCGGTGACGACAGCCCCGCACCGGTAGCCAAGGGCAAGTCCAAGGCTGCGGTCTCGGTCGACGAAATGCCCAGCATGGAAGCCAAGCAGAAGGAGCGCGACGCGCTCGCCAAGGCGATGGAAGAGTTCCTGTCGCGTGGCGGCAAGGTGCAGGAAGTGGAGGCCAACGTGGTCGCCGATCCGCCCAAGAAGCCAGACAACAAGTACGGTAGCCGTCCTATCTGAGGGTGCCGTCGAACAGAAGAGCCCGCCGTCGCTGCGGGCTTTTTTGTGGGTGGCGTTACGGGTTGCCGCTGCTGACGCTATGGCGGGGCAGGCCCGCTCCTACAACGATCACCGCAACCCTTGTGGGAGCGGGCTTGACCCGCGATGGGCCAGCGGGGCTAACGCCAACTGAGCAACAGCTCAGGCAACTGCGACAGGCGCTGGATCTCGGCATCCGGCTGCCCCTCGGCTGTCCACGCCTTGCCCTGCGGGTTGAACCATATCGCGCGCAGGCCGGCCTGCTGGGCCCCGGCGATGTCGTCGCCCGGGTGGTCGCCGATATGCACGGCATTGCCGGCCTCGGCCTGGCCCTGGCGCAATGCTTCGAGAAACGGCTGCGGGTCGGGCTTGCCGATGCCCAGGTCCTCGGCGCACAGGGCGAACCTGAAATAGTCGGCCAGCCCCAGGCGCCTCACGTCGGCATTGCCATTGGTGACCACGCCCAGGGTGTAGCGATGGCGCAGCACCTCCAGCACCGGCTGCACCTCGGGGAAGATATCCACCTGGTGGCGCGCATGCAGGAACACTTCAAAGCCCTCGTTGGCCAGGGCGTGGGCCCTGGCTTCGCTGTAGCCGACGTCGCTCATGGCATGGAACAGCACCTTGCGCCGCAAGGCGCTGATGCGATGCCGCAGGCCCGGCTCGGCCTGCACCAGGCGCTCGCGAATGGCATACAGGTGCTCCACCGGCACCGCGCCCAGGTCGGGTGCATTCGCCGCCAGCCAGTCGCGCAGCACGGCCTCGGCACTGACGATGACCGGGGCGGTGTCCCACAGGGTGTCGTCCAGGTCGAAGGTGATCAGCTGAATGCTCATGAGTCACTGTCCTTGCTGCGTTTGGCCCTTGGGTGGGCGCTGTCATAGACGCTCGCCAGGTGCTGGAAGTCCAGGTGAGTGTAGATCTGCGTGGTGGCGATGTCGGCATGCCCGAGCATTTCCTGCACCGCACGCAGGTCCTGGGACGATTCGAGCAGGTGGCTGGCGAAGGAGTGGCGCAGCATGTGCGGGTGCAGGTTCTGCCCCAGCTCGCGGCTGCCCGCCGCCTGGACCCGCAGCTGGATCGCCCGCGGGCCCAGGCGCCGGCCTTGCTGGCTGACGAACACCGCGTTGTCCTGCGGGGCGCTGATGCCGCGCAGCGCCAGCCACTTTTCCAATGCCTCTCGGGCTTTGCGGCCTACCGGCAGCACGCGGGTCTTGCTGCCCTTGCCATGCACCTGCACCAGGCCGGCTGGCAGGTCGAGCTGAACGAGATCGAGGCTGGTCAGCTCCGACAGGCGCAGGCCCGAGGAGTAGAACAGCTCGAGCATGGCCTGGTCGCGGCGGGCGAGAAAGTCGTCGTCCACCGCGCCTTCGAGCAATTGCAGCGCGCGGTCGGTATCGAGGGTCTTGGGCAGCCGGCGCTCGCCCTTGGGCGCGGCCAGGCCGTTGGCCGGGTCGTGGTCGCACAGGCCTTCGCGGTTCAGGTAGCGGTACAGGCCGCGCACCGCCGAAAGCATGCGCGCCAGGCTGCGCGACGACTGCCCGGCATGGTGCTGGCGCGCCACGAACTGGCGCAGGTGCTGGATCTGCAGGGCGCTCCAGCTGGCGATGCCGGTTTTCTCGCAGTAGGCCAGCACGTTGGCCAGGTCACGCCGGTAGGCCAGCTGGGTATGCTCCGACACCTGGCGCTCGTTGCGCAGGTGCGCGATGAACGCGTCCAGCTGGCGCTCCATCAGCGTACCGGGCGCAGGGTCTGGGTAAAGCGCGGTAGCACGCGGCCGAGCACTTCGGCGATGTAGCTCAGGAACAGGGTGCCGACGCTGCTCTTGTAGTGCTGCGGGTCGTGGCTGGCGATGGCGAGCACGCCATGCAGGCCCTGATAGTCGAGCGCGGCGACGGCACTGGAGCCGACTTCGGGGCGCTGGGCCTCGCCGAACAGGAAGTCCAGCTCGTGGTCGCGCAGGGTGCCGCTGACCGTCTTGCCCGCGCACAGCAGGCCGCCGATGGCCTGTTGCGCTTCGGTCGGGTTGACCCAGCGGCCCACGGGCGCCACGGTATCGCCGAACAGGATCAGGCTCACGAACGGCACCTTGAACTCCTGGCGCAGGCTGTCCTCGACGGCCATCACCACGGCCTCGAGGCTGTCGGCGTCGAGCAGGTCGAGGATCAGCCGGCGGGTCTTCTCGAACAGCCGGTCGTTGTCGCGGGCCACGTCCATCAGGTGCGAGAGGCGGTGGCGCATCTCGATGTTGCGGTCGCGCAGCAGCTTGAGCTGGCGCTCCACCAGCGACA
The DNA here is from genome assembly GCF_028682105.1 of Pseudomonas sp. 8209. Taxonomy (NCBI): domain Bacteria; kingdom Pseudomonadati; phylum Pseudomonadota; class Gammaproteobacteria; order Pseudomonadales; family Pseudomonadaceae; genus Pseudomonas; species Pseudomonas sp. 8209. The sequence continues at coordinate 197,873 of NZ_JANIAH010000006.1, read as the reverse complement.
CGCTGTCGCCGCGCTGGTGAGGGACCTGCAGCTCCAGCAGCAGGTCGTCATGCTCGGCGAAGAACGCCGGGTTGGCACGCAGGTAAGCCACCACGTCCTGGGCCCCGACGCTGGGCGTCGAGCCCTGGGCGTCGGAGGCGTCGGGCTCTGCGGTGGGCGTGTGGGGCTGGTCGGTCATGGCTGGTACTCACTCATAGGCGAACCTGTCCTTCATACACGCGTACGGCAGGGCCTGTCATCACTACAGGCCGGCCCGGGCCGCCCCACTCGATGGACAGGCGACCTCCAGGCAGGTCGATCAGCAGCGGTGAATCCATCCAGCCCTGGCTGATGGCAGCCACCGCCGCGGCGCAGGCACCGGTGCCGCAGGCCTGGGTTTCCCCGGCGCCGCGCTCCCACACGCGCAACTGGGCGCGGTGGCGGTCGATGACCTGAAGGAAGCCGACGTTGACCCGCTGCGGGAAGCGCGGGTGGTTCTCGATCTGCGGGCCGAGGTCGTGCACCGGGGCGCTGTTGATGTCGTCGACGCGCAGCACCGCATGGGGGTTGCCCATCGACACGGCAGCCAGGTTGATCGTGCGACCGGCCACTTCCAGCGGGTAGCTCAGGGCCTGGGCAGGGGCGTCGAAGGGGATCTCGGACGGCACCAGGCGCGGTGGGCCCATGTCGACGCTGATCTGCCCGTCGCCGCGCACATCGAGTTCGATGATGCCGCTCTTGGTCTCGACGCGGATGCGCTTTTTCGCCGTCAGGCGCTTGTCCAGCACGAAGCGCGCGAAGCAGCGCGCACCGTTGCCGCACTGCTCGACTTCGGACCCGTCGGCGTTGAAGATCCGGTAGCGAAAGTCCACGTCCGGATTGCTCGGCGCCTCGACGATCAGCAGTTGGTCGAAACCGATGCCGGTGTGCCGGTCACCCCATTGCTTGGCGTGCTTGGGCAGGATGTGCGCGTGCTGGCTGACCAGGTCGAGGACCATGAAGTCGTTGCCCAGGCCGTGCATCTTGGTAAAACGCAGCAGCATGGGGTCACTCCGGCAGCAGGCTTTCGCCGGCAAACAGCTCGGCCACGGTTTCGCGACGGCGCACTTCGAAGGCCTGATCGGCATCCACCAGTACTTCGGCGCAGCGACCACGGGTGTTGTAGTTCGAACTCATGACGAAACCGTAGGCACCGGCCGAATGCACGGCCAGCAGGTCGCCTTCGGCCAGGTTCAGCGCACGGTCCTTGGCCAGGAAGTCGCCGGTCTCGCAGATCGGGCCGACCACGTCATAGCTGCGCGGCTCGCCATCACGCGGCTGCACGGCGGTCACGTCCATCCAGGCCTGGTACAGCGCCGGGCGGATCAGGTCGTTCATCGCCGCGTCGACGATGGCGAAGTCCTTGTGCTCGGTGTGCTTGAGGTACTCGACGCGGGTCAGCAGCACGCCGGCATTGGCCACGATGTAGCGGCCCGGTTCGAATACCAGCGCCAGGTCGCGGTCGCCCACGCGCTCGCGGATGGCCTTGATGTAGTCGCCGGCCAGTGGCGGCTCTTCGTCGCGATAGCGCACGCCCACGCCGCCGCCCAGGTCCAGGTGGCGCAGGTAGATGCCGCACTCGCCGAGGCGGTCGATCAGCGCCAGCAGGCGGTCGAGGGCATCGAGGAAGGGCTCCAGCGTTGTCAGCTGCGAACCGATGTGGCAGTCGACGCCGACGATTTCCAGGTTCGGCAGCTGTGCGGCGCGCACGTAGACTTCTTCGGCATCGGCAATGGCGATACCGAACTTGTTCTCTTTGAGGCCGGTGGAAATGTACGGGTGGGTGCCGGCATCGACATCCGGGTTGACCCGCAGCGAGATCGGCGCGCGTACGCCCATTTCGGCGGCAACCACCTGCAGGCGCTCCAGCTCGTCGGTGGACTCGACGTTGAAGCAGTGCACGCCCACTTCGAGGGCGCGGCGCATGTCGTCGCGGGTCTTGCCCACGCCGGAGAACACCACACGGTCGGCGCGCCCGCCGGCGGCCAGCACACGCTCCAGTTCACCGCCCGAGACGATGTCGAAGCCTGCGCCCAGTCGTGCCAGCACGTTCAGCACGCCGAGGTTGGAGTTGGCTTTTACGGCGAAGCACACCAGGTGCGAAACACCCTGCAATGCATCGGCGTAGCTACGGTACTGGGCTTCGATATGCGCCCGCGAGTACACGTAGGTAGGCGTGCCGAAGCGTTCGGCAATCGCCGACAGCGCCACGCCTTCCGCGAACAGCTCGCCGTCGCGGTAGTTGAAAGCGTCCATGGGGATCCCTTAATCAGTGCTGGTGCGATTGCGACTTTTTGCCGTCTTTGCCGTCTTCAGGCAGGTACAGTGGGCCTTTCTGACCGCAAGCGGAGACGAGGCAGGCAATCGCGACTAGCGCCGCGAGGGAGGAAATCAGGCGCTTCATGGCGAAATCCTTTGAATTTAAGCAGTATTGCGCCCGAGTATACCGAGCGCCCGGCGCCTTGCCTATGTAGCCGCTGCGCCGTCGGACAGTCGCCCGTGCAGGGTGTCGGCTGCGGGCGTTAACCTTTGCATTCGTGGCGCGGCGCTCGTATCTTGCCCGGCTTGCGTGTGTGCAGACATTTTCGAGGTTCTTGCAATGAGTTTGAGCGAAGCGCGTTTTCACGACCTGGTCGACGCGACCCAACAGGCCCTGGAAGACCTGTTCGATGAAACCGACCTGGACCTGGACATGGAGAACTCGGCGGGCGTTCTTACCATCAAGTTCGACAACGGCAGCCAGTTGATCTTCAGCCGCCAGGAGCCGCTGCGCCAGCTGTGGCTGGCCGACAAGTCGGGTGGTTTCCATTTCGACTATGACGAAGCCAGCGGCAAATGGACCTGTGAGAAGACCGAGGAACTGCTCGGCGAGATGCTCGAGCGCATCGTCTGGGAGCGGGTCGGCGAAAAGCTCGACTTCGACGAGATCTGAGATGAGCACTGCTGCCAAACCGGCAAAGCCGCTGTACAGCAATGTCAGCCCGGCGGTGCCGTCGCCCTGCATCAGCCTCTGCCGGCTGGACGAGGCCAAGGTGTGCCTGGGCTGCTTTCGCCATGTCGAGGACATTCGCCAGTGGCGCAGCGCCGACGACCAGCGCCGCCGCGAGATCTGCGCCCAGGCACAGGCACGACGCCAGGCGGCCGGCTAGGCTGCGACGGCGAGCCTCTTGTGTATTTATTGTGCTGTGGTAGTGTCGAGGTTGATCGGCCTGGCCGAAAAACATGCAAACCCCGCCCTTGGGCGGGGTTTTGCTTTATAACGCCCAGCACTTTTACCCATGAACAAGGAGTCTGACTGGATCATGAGCACCAAGCCTTCCCTTATCCTCACCCGATTGGACGTACAGCGTCTCGAGCGTCTGATCGATGGCCTCGATGAAAAGACGCAGGACTCGCCGGGTGTGCTCGCCCTGCAGGACGAGCTGGACCGCGCCGAGCAGGTAGTGAGCCACGAGGAGGTTCCGGCCGGTGTCGTGACCATGAACTCGCGCGTGCATTGCCGCGATGAAGTCAGCGGCAAGGACTACCACCTGACCCTGGTGTACCCGAAGGACGCCGGCGCCGAAGGCACGGTCTCGATCCTGGCGCCGATGGGCAGCGCATTGCTCGGCCTGTCGGTGGGCGAGCAGATCGACTGGCCGGTGCCCGGCGGCAAGACCCTCAAGCTCAAGCTGCTCGAAGTCGAGTACCAGCCCGAAGCCGCAGGCGACTTCGACCTCTGATCAGGCCGCTTCCAGCGCCTGGTTCAGCACCCGCTCCAGTTCCTGCTTGTAGCGCAGGTACAGGATGCTCGAGCCCTGGCCTTCGGCAAGCAGGTCGGACAGGTCCAGGTCGGTGATGTAGCAGCGGTAGCGCTGGGCGTCACGGCGCTGGCCGACGATCTCGCGGGCGACCACCGCATACAGCTGGTCGCCATACTCGAGCTCCGAAAACTCCTTCTGGTTGCAGTACAACGTCACCTGCAGGGCGTCTTCGACGCCTGCCTGGATGATCGCCTGCACTTCGTAGGCAGTGCTGCCCAGCGTGGTGGGCGGTGCCTGGCGCGGCTCCAGCTGGCGTGCCCGGCCGATACCGGGGGGCGACAGCTGATAGTAGAGGATGTCCAGCGCGCCCTGTGCCGGCAGCTCTTCCAGCGGCAGCCGTGCGTTGTGCCGGAACACCACCGATTGCAGAAAGCGCTGCAGCGGCAGCAACAGGCTGCTGTCGTCGTGGTAGGGCAGGCGTTGCTGCCACAGCGCATTGAATTCATCCAGCACGTAGACGTCGGCCCAGTTCTCTTGCACCCGGTAGAACACCTGCAGGCACTGCGGCTGGCCCTGGGGCAGCACCAGCGCCAGGTCGTGGTCTTCCAGCACGTTGGCGTCCAGGTGCAGCGGGGTGTACTCGGCACGTTCCTCGCCCAGGTATGCCAACAGTGCATCCTGACTGTCCAGGCTGACCAGGTTGACCGCCCCGTGGTGCAATTCCAGTACATGGGTGTGATGCTGCACCTGTATCAGGTAGCGATGCCCCAGGCCTTCGGCAAGCAGCACCTGAGCGGTGGCGAACACCTCTTCGACCCGCTGGGCGATGGCCTGGGCGCGGTTGTGGCAGAAGCAGCGCACGTTCAGCGTAGGCAGGTGGCCCTTGCTGCCCAGGCTGTTGAGGTAGTCGCGCAGGTTGCGCATCAGGGCGTGCTCGCCGTCATACCGCTGCACCAGCACTTCGTTCCAGCTGTTGAGGGTCACCTGGTCCAGGGTCAGCACCAGGTTCTCGCGCACCCCGGCGTAGCTCAGCGAGTCGGTGCGCTCGGTGGTCATCAGGATGTTGAGGTCGCGGTGATGCTGCAGCGGGTCGATGCCGACGTTGACCAGCAGCAGGATCTCGTCCGCTACGCTCGGTTGCAGCAGGCGCGCCTCGCTGACGTCCTTGAACGGCAGGGCCACGCTCTGCTGCAGGCTGCCCAGCAGGTTGAACAGCTCGTACTCGCTCAGGTCGCTGCTGCCGGGGTTGAGCGCCAGGCGCGTGGTGCTGTCGATCACCCCGTTGCGGTGCGCCCAGGCCAGCAGTTCGAGCAGTTCGCGGCAGCGCTTGAACGGCACGAACTGCTCCCACTCATGGGCGTTCAGGTTGCCGCTGTACAGGCTCCAGTGGGTTTGCCCAGGCTCCTGGCGATTGGGTGCCTGGACCAGGGTCAGGGTGTCTTCGGCCAGGTCCGGGGCGATGCCCGGGTTGATGAACTCGACCTTGCCGGCGCGCCGCTCGAAGGCGGCGTAGAGGCGTCGGCCCAGCACGTTGAGGTCGCGCTGGTCGAGGCGCGTGGCAGCTTGAGGGTTGCGTGCGAACTGGCCGAGAAAACGGTAGCTGTGGTTGAGTTCGGCCACCAGGATGCGCCGTTCGGCTTCCACCTGGCGCACCTTCCACTGGCTGCGGCTGTCCAGCAGCATCAGCTGGCGCTCGTCCCAGCCCCACTCGCGGGTCAGGCGCTCGAGAAGGTCGCGCTGCCAGCCGCCGCTGCGCTGGCGCGCCAGCAGGCTGATCTTCTTGTTCACCTTCAGGTACAGGCTGCGTCGCACCAGTTCCAGGCGCTGGGCCTCGCCGCGGTGCTGCAGGTACTGCTCGATACGCCGGTACACCATCATGTACGGGTCCAGCTCGTCGAGGTCGAGGCGGTTGGCGAACACCGCCTGCTTGAACTGCAGGCTCAGGCACTGCACGTGCGGATGTTCGCTGGCATACACCTCGGTCAGCAGCAGCTTGAGCAGCGACTTGTAGGGGGACTCGATGCCCTTGAACAGTTGCCACAACCCGGCGCCCACGAACTCGCCGGGCGGGATGTGGGCCAGGTGGCCGAGGTCCAGGTTCTCGTCGGCGCGGATGAAGCGCTTGGACAGCAGGGTCTGGGTGTAATGCGCGTAGCTGCTTTCCTCGTAGACCGGCACCAGCCACCACAGCGGCGTGCGCCCGGCCAGCCACAGCGCGGTGCGGTAGAACTCGTCCAGCAGCAGGTAGTGCTGGGTGGTGCCGCAGTCGTCGGAACTCAGTGCGGTATTGCGCTCGCCGGTGACGAAGCGCTCCGGCTCGATCAGGAACAGGTGCAGTTCGGCGCCCTGGGACGCGGCCCAGACCTCCAGCAACACGCACTTTCTGCGCAGCTCGCTCAGCTCGGCCTCGCTGAGCCCGGGGGCGTGGCACAGCCACACGTCCATGTCGCTTTCATCGGCCTGGGCCAGGGTTCCCAGGCTGCCCATCAGGTACAGCCCCAGCAGCGGGCGCGGTGGCTGGCCGTGGCGCTTGCGGTAGGTGAACGAGCGGGTGAGGCGTTGGGCCTCGGCCAGCGCCTCGTCGTCGGGCTCGTAGCACGAGATGCCCGCCGGAGTGGTGCCCGATACGTAGCCGGGCAGCAGCGGGTGATTGACGTGGAAGAACAGCGCCAGCAGGTTGAGCACCTGCTGCTGGCGGCTCGACAACCCTTCCATGGCGCGTGCCAGTCGACCCTGGTTGATGGCCAGGAAGCGCTTGCGCAACTGGCTGAGCACCTTGCGATCGATGCCTTCGTCGAGGTCGGGTCGAATTTCGTGGGGGTGGTTCATTGCAGGGCTCTAACTGGCCATCACGGGAGCAATGGCGAGTTTAGCCGCTACGGGGCGAGGGGCTGAAATCTATTTGATTTCTGGCGCCATTTTGTCAGCGCCTGACGTATTGACCGGGTGTGGCCTTCGCCGGCAAGGCCGGCTCCTGTATCGATCTGCAGGATCCGGCCTTGCCGGCGAAGGCTTCAGCGAAGCTCTCAAGCCGGCTCGGCGACCGTGTTCAGGATGATCAGCAACTGCTGTACGTTCTGCGCCGCATCGCGGCCCAGCGGGGTCAGGTAGCCGCCGTCTTCCTGGGTGATCAGTTCCTTGGAGAACAGGCGCTTGGCGGCGGCAATCGCCTGGGGTGCTGCGGTGGCATGGACTTTCAGTCCTTCCTGCGTGCTGTCCAGGTTGAACAGCGCGAGTATTTCCAGTTCGGCAATCAGCTCGGGGGTAAACGACATAGATACTCCGGACTTTCCTGAAGTGGAGGGCAGCACCCTTGCAGGGGTACATGAAGTTGCAGTGTAGCCATGCCAGCCGGTAATTGCTTCAGTCCTTTTCGGGTGGCAACTCAGGCAGCGCACGCAGGGCGGTTTCGTACCACTGCGTATCGAACGCCCGGTCGTCCTCGAGCATGGCGTCGATCTCGCAGGCCAGCACGTGGGCCATCAGGTTGAGGATGTCCTCGCGCTCATAGCCCACCAGCGTCAGCTTGTTGAACGTGGCCTTGGCCGCTGGCGGGTTGTCGTTCTCGATCTGGTTCTCGATGGCCTGGATCAGGGTCGATTCGGCGAACGCTTCTTCGTCATTGTCGATATCGGTGGGCTCGCTCATGGGCGCTCTCCTCGGAATGGGCATCCAGTTTGCCATGCAGTGCACGCCAATGCCTGGCTATCGAGCAACTGCATGATGCTGGTCAGTGCCTGCGGTAGCGTCTATAAAGGCCAGGCCAACCCCTTTCGGCCTGGAGGCATGTTTCATGCTCAAGCTTCACGGTTTTGCAGTCAGCAACTACTACAACATGGTCAAACTGGCGCTGCTGGAAAAGGGCGTGCCCTTCGAAGAGGTGCTGTTTTTCGGCGGCCCCGGCCCCGCATCACTGAAGATCAGCCCCTGCGGCAAGGTGCCGGTGCTGGAGACCGAGCACGGCTTTCTCAGTGAGACCAACCTGATCCTTGACTATATCGAGCAGACCCAGCCCGGCAAGGCGCTGCTGCCCGAGGGCGTGTTCGCCCAGGCCAAGGTGCGCGAACTGGCCAAGGAGATCGAGCTGTACATCGAGCTGCCGGCCCGAGCCTGCTACCCCGAGGCGTTCTTCGGTGCCCAGGTGGACCCGGCCATCAAGCAAAAGGCCAAGGCCGAGCTGCTGGCGGGTCTTGCCGCCCTCAAGCGCAACGGTGCCTTCGCTCCCTATGTGGCGGGCGAGCAGATGACCCTGGCGGACATCCTGTTCTGCTACAGCGTCGACCTGGCGTATGCGGTGGGCAAGAAGGTGTTCGATATGGATGTGCTGGCGGACTTCCCGCAGGCCAAGGCCCTGCTCGAACACTTCAAGCAGAACCCCAACGTGCAGAGAAACGCCTCAGACAAGGAAGCCCAGATGCCGGCCTTCCTCGAGATGGTGCGTACCGGCAAGCGCTGACTTCAGCGCAGCCAGGCCCGCCAGGCGGGCCTGGCGAATGCCTCAGCGGCTGGCCAGCAGCGCCTGGCCGCGGGCCACGGCTGCACGTACCTGGGCCGGTGCGGTGCCGCCGATGTGGTTGCGCGCGTTCACCGAGCCTTCCAGGGTCAGCACGGCAAACACGTCCTGCTCGATCTGGTCGCTGAACTGGCGCAGTTCGTCCAGGCTCATCTCGGCCAGGTCCTTGCCGGTGTCCACGCCGTACTTCACCGCGTGGCCGACGATCTCGTGGCAATCACGGAACGGCAGGCCGCGGCGTACCAGGTAATCAGCCAGGTCGGTGGCGGTGGAGAACCCGCGCAGCGCGGCTTCGCGCATGATCGCGTGCTTTGGCTTGATCGCCGGGATCATGTCGGCAAATGCCCGCAGCGAATCGCGCAGGGTATCGGCGGCATCGAACAGCGGTTCCTTGTCTTCCTGGTTGTCCTTGTTGTAGGCCAGCGGCTGGCCCTTCATCAGGGTCAGCAGGCCGGTCAGGGCGCCGAACACGCGGCCGGTCTTGCCGCGTACCAGCTCGGGGACGTCGGGGTTCTTTTTCTGCGGCATGATCGAGCTGCCGGTGCAGAAGCGGTCCGGCAGGTCGATGAACTGGAACTGCGCGCTGGTCCACAGCACCAGCTCTTCGGAAAAGCGCGACAGGTGCATCATCGCGATGCTGGCCGCCGCGCAGAATTCGATGGCGAAGTCACGGTCGGACACGCCGTCCAGCGAGTTGCCGCCCACCGCTTCGAAGCCCAGCAGCGAGCAGGTCAGTTCACGGTCGATCGGGTAGGTGGTACCGGCCAGTGCGGCGCTGCCCAACGGCATGCGGTTGGTGCGCTTGCGGCAGTCCACCAGGCGCTCGTAGTCGCGGCTGAGCATTTCGAACCAGGCCAGCAGATGATGCCCGAAGGTCACCGGCTGGGCGGTCTGCAGGTGGGTGAAGCCCGGCATGATGGTGTCGGCTTCGCGCTCGGCCTGCTCCAGCAGGCCTTTTTGCAGGCGGGTGATCTCGGCCAGGATCAGGTCGATCTCGTCGCGCAGCCACAGGCGGATGTCGGTGGCCACCTGGTCGTTGCGGCTGCGCCCGGTGTGCAGCTTCTTGCCGGTGATGCCGATGCGGTCGGTCAGGCGTGCCTCGATGTTCATGTGCACGTCTTCGAGGTCGATGCGCCAGTCGAAGTTGCCGGCCTCGATTTCGCCCTGGATGGTGGTCAGGCCGTCGATGATGCTGTCGCGCTCGGCATCGGTGAGCACGCCGACCTTGGCCAGCATGGTGGCGTGGGCGATCGAACCCATGATGTCGTGGCGGTACAGGCGCTGGTCGAAGGTGACGGAGGCGGTGAAGCGGGCGACGAAGGCGTCGACCGGCTCGCTGAAACGGCCGCCCCAGGACTGGTTGGTCTTGTCGGTGCTCATGGATTCACTCGTGTAAGGCGTGAACGGAAAAAGTGGCGCAGATGATAGCAGGGTTGCCGGGGCTCACGGGGCTCGGCGGTCGGCGCAACTGCGGGTTTGTGTCGCAGCCGGGGGCCACGACAGGGGCGATGCAAAAGGATATTTATCGATTGAACGGCAGCGTGCCTGCAACCGTCTACAGTTGGACAGAGGATTGGCAGGTTTCGCCCTCCCAGTGAATCTTTAGCCCTCGTGCGAGTCTGAGCGTGGATCGCCGTGACGGTCGTCACTTCACCTGTCTACGCTATCCTTGTGCGAGACTCACGCAGGAATCCAGCGCTATATGAATGTCCTGATCGTTGATGACGAACCCCAAGCCCGGGAACGCCTGAGCCGAATGCTCGGCGAGCTGGAGGGCTATACCGTGCTGGAGCCCAGCGCCACCAATGGCGAAGAGGCCCTGGCATTGATCGACAGCCTCAAGCCCGAGGTGGTCCTGCTCGACATCCGCATGCCCGGCATGGACGGGCTGCAGGTGGCGGCCCGGTTGTGCGAGCGCGAAGCGCCACCGGCCGTGGTGTTCTGTACGGGGGATGACGAATTCACCGTGCAGGCGTTCAAGGACAGCACCCTGGGCCATCTGCTCAAGCCGGTTCAGGCCGATGCCCTGCGCGACGCGTTGCGCAAGGCCGAGCGCCCGAACCGCGTGCAGCTGGCAGCGCTGACCCGCCCCGGCGCCGAAAGCGGCAACGGGCCGCGCAGCCACATCAGCGCCAGGACCCGCAAGGGCATCGAGCTGATTCCCATCGACCAGGTGATCTACTTCATCGCCGATCACAAGTACGTGACCTTGCGTCATGAGGGCGGCGAGGTGCTGCTGGACGAACCGCTCAAGGCTCTGGAAGACGAGTTCGGCGAGCGCTTCGTGCGTATCCACCGCAACGCGCTGGTGGCCCGCGACCGTATCGAACGCCTGCAGCGCACGCCGCTGGGGCATTTCCAGCTTTTTCTCAAGGGCCTCAATGGCGATGCCCTGATTGTCAGCCGCCGCCATGTGGCCGGCGTACGCAAGATGATGCAGCAGCTTTAGGGCGGGGCGGGAGCACTGCTTGACCAGGGACGGTCGACCCCTCCACTGACATAGATCTGCTAGCAGCCCGGATTGAGCTGTTATCATCCCGCGCATCTATCTCGTACGGATCGATCCATGTCCACTCGTGAAATCCGCATTGCCACGCGCAAAAGTGCCCTTGCCCTGTGGCAGGCCGACTATGTAAAAGCCCGCCTCGAACAGGCACACCCCGGCCTGGTGGTGACCCTGGTGCCGATGGTCAGCCGCGGCGACAAGCTGCTCGACTCACCGCTGTCGAAGATCGGCGGCAAGGGCCTGTTCGTCAAGGAGCTGGAAACCGCGCTGCTGGAGCAGGAAGCCGACATCGCCGTGCACTCGATGAAAGACGTGCCGATGGACTTCCCCGAAGGCCTGGGCCTGTTCTGCATCTGCGAGCGCGAAGACCCGCGCGATGCCTTTGTCTCCAACACCTATGCCAGCCTCGATGCACTGCCGGCAGGCGCCATTGTCGGCACCTCCAGCCTGCGTCGCCAGGCGCAGTTGCTGACCCGCCGCCCCGACCTCGAGATCCGCTTCCTGCGCGGCAACGTCAACACCCGCCTGGCCAAGCTCGATGCCGGCGAGTACGACGCGATCATCCTGGCGGCTGCCGGTTTGATTCGCCTCGGTTTCGAAGACCGCATCACCGCCAGCATCAGCGTCGACGACAGCCTGCCAGCCGGTGGCCAGGGCGCGGTAGGCATCGAGTGCCGCACCACCGACGCCGAAATCCATGCCTTGCTCGCGCCGCTGCACCACGCCGATACGGCTGACCGCGTGGTGGCCGAACGGGCCATGAACAAGCACCTCAACGGCGGCTGCCAGGTACCGATCGCCTGTTACGCCGTGCTCGAGGGCGAGCAGCTGTGGTTGCGCGGCCTGGTGGGCGAACCGGCCGGCGGCCTGTTGCTCAGCGCCGAGGCACGTGCACCGCGCGCAGACGCGGATGCACTGGGTGTACGCGTCGCCGAAGACCTGCTGAACCAGGGCGCCGAAGACATTCTCAAGGCGGTGTATGGCGAGGCCGGCCACCCGTGAACGGCTGGCGCCTGCTGCTGACCCGGCCGGCCGACGACTGCGCGGCACTGGCCGCGACCCTGGCCCAGGCCGGGGTGTTCGGCAGCAGCCTGCCGCTGCTCGAGATCGAAGCGCTGCCGGTGACCGATGCGCAGCGCAGCACCGTGCTCGGCCTGGCCGACTATTCTGCGGTCATCGTGGTCAGCAAGCCGGCAGCCCGGCTCGGCCTGGCCCTGCTCGACCAGTACTGGCCCCGCACGCCGGCCCTGCCGTGGTTCACGGTGGGGGCGGCTACCGCCGCGATCCTGCAGGCCCATGGCTGCGAAGTGCACTTCCCGCCACTGGGGGATGACAGCGAAGCCCTGCTGCAACTGACTCGGCTGCAGGACGTTTTCGCACAGCCCCAGCCGCGCTTTCTGATCATGCGCGGCGAAGACGGTCGCGAGCTGTTGGCCGAGCGATTGACCGCGCAGGGTGCTAGTGTCGATTATCTGCCCCTGTACCGCCGCTGCCTGCCCGAGTACCCGGTCGGCACGCTGATGCGACGCATCGATGCGGAACGCCTGAACGGCGTGGTGGTCAGCAGTGGGCAGGGTCTTGAACACCTGCGCCAGCTGGCTGGCAGCGACTGGTCGCGACTGGCCGCGTGGCCGCTGTTCGTGCCGAGCCCGCGTGTTGCCGAGCAGGCCCGCGCCGCTGGCGCACAGAATGTAGTGGATTGCCGTGGTGCCAGTGCCACGGCTTTGCTGGCGGCGTTGCAGGAAACCCCTGCGCCCGCCTCCTAAGGCGCTAAGCTGTCTGGCGAGGTGCCCCAATGCAAAGGATGGATACGTGAGCGAAACTGCCTTGCCCAACGATGATCTGCAGCCGGCGCCAGAAGCGCCCGCGCAAACGCCCGCCGCCCCTGCCAAGCGGGCCGGCACCGGTCTGGCACTGTTCGCCCTGCTGCTGGGTGCGGCAGGTGTCGCAATCGGTGGCTGGGGTGTCTGGCAGGTGCGCCACTTGCAGGGCGCCAACCAGCTCCAGAGCGAACAATTGCAGGCCTTGAATGCCCAGGCCCAGGCCTTGCAGCAGGGCGAGCAGCGACTGTCGTCACGCCTGGCCGACCTGCCACCGGCCGCCGAGCTCGAAGAGCGCCGGCGCCTGGTGGCGCAATTGCAGGGCGACCAGCAACGTCTGAGCCAGCGCCTGGAGACCGTGCTCGGTGCCAGCCGCAAGGACTGGCGCCTGGCCGAGGCCGAGCACCTGCTGCGCCTGGCCAGCCTGCGCCTGTCGGCATTGCAGGACATCACCAGCGCTCGGGCGCTGGTCGAAGGCGCCGACCAGATCCTGCGCGAGCAGAGCGACCCGGCCTCGTTCGCTGCCCGCGAACAGCTGGCACGCAGCCTGGCCACCCTGAACAGCGTAAAGCAACCGGACCGCACCGGGCTGTTCCTCAAGCTGGCCGCGCTGCGCGAGCAGGTAGTGCAGCTCACCGCCATGGCCCCCGAATTCGAAGAAGGCGGCGAACCGCTGTTCGGCCTGGCTGCCGACGGCGACGGTGCCAGCCGCTGGTCACAGTGGTGGGCGCAGCTGTCGCGCTACTTCCGTATCGATTTCAATGCCGACAAGAACATCAAGCCGTTGCTGGCCGGCCAGGCCCTGAACCAGGTGCGCCTGGCCCTGAGCCTGACCCTGGAGCAGGCGCAGTGGGCCGCGCTCAACGGCGAGCCGAAGGTCTATGCCCAGGCGCTGGATGAAGCGCGCAGCGTGCTGCTGGCCAACTTCAACCACGACAACGAGCAGAGCCAGTCGATGCTCGAACAGCTCAACGCGGTGGCGAACGAGCCGGTGTCGGTAGTGACGCCGGACCTGGCCGACAGCCTCGGTGCGGTCCAGGCCTACCTCGAGCGTCGCCACCTGCCCGCCGAAGAATCGATCACGCGCCAGCCGGCGGCACAAGGTCATGAGGAGGGCACCCCATGAAACGTGCCTACCTGTGGGTGGTGGTGGCGATCGTCGCCGCGACCCTGCTGGGTATCGCCGTGGCCCGGCATAGCGGATACGTGCTGATCGCCTACGACAGCTTCCGCTACGAGTCGAGCCTGTGGGCGACCCTGGCCCTGCTGCTGGCCGTGGTGCTCGTGGTGCTGATGGTGCGCTTCGTGCTGGGCCTGGTGTTCACCTCGGGCGGGGTGGTCAACCCATGGTCGCGGCGCAACCGCAGCCGGCGTACACGCCTGGCCATCGAGCAGGGGCAACTGGACCTGGCCGAGGGCCGCTGGGCCAGTGCCCAGCGCCATCTGCATCGCGCTGCCGAGGCCGAACGCCAGCCGCTGCTCTATTACCTCGGGGCGGCCCGCGCTGCCAACGAACTGGGGCGCACCGAGGACAGCGACAACCTGCTGGAACGTGCCCTGGAACGCCAGCCGCAAGCCGAGCTGGCCATCGCCCTGACCCACGCGCAGTTGCAGGTCGACCGCGGTGACACCGAGGCAGCGTTGGTGACCCTGCAGGCGATGCACGAGCGCCACCCGCACAACGTGCAGGTGCTGCGCCAGTTGCAGCGTCTGTACCAGCAGCGTGGCGACTGGAGCGCGGTGATCCGCCTGCTGCCGGAGCTGCGCAAGGACAAGGTGTTGTCTGCCGCGGAACTGGGCGAGTTGGAGCGGCGGGCCTGGGGCGAAAACCTGAGCCTGGCCGCACGCCGCGAGCAGGACGACCAGACCGCACAGCAGTCCCTTGAACGTGCCTGGCAGCAACTGACCTCGGCACAACGCCAGGAGCCGCAACTGGTGCTGGCGTATGCCGAGCAACTGCGCCAGCTGGGCGCCGAAAGCGACGCCGAGAAGGTCCTGCGTACGGCCCTGCAGCGCGAATACGAAAGCCACCTGGCCCGGCTGTACGGGCTGGTGCGAGGCGGCGACCCGGCGCGTCAGTTGCAGACGGCCGAGGGCTGGCTCAAGCAGCACCCGGACGATCCCAGCCTGTTGCTGACCCTGGGTCGTCTGAGCCTGCAGAATCGTCTGTGGGGCAAGGCGCGCGACTACTTCGAAGACAGCCTGCGCCGGCAGCGCAACCCTGAGGCCTGCGCCGAGCTGGCCCGTCTGCTGGCCGGCCTGGGCGACACCGAGCGCAGCAACCAGCTGTTTCAGGAGGGCCTGGGCCTGTTGGATGAGCGCCTGCTGGCCTTGCCTCTGCCTGAAGCCGTCCGGGCCTGACGTCGTACGGGTTTAGCCCCAGGTTAAACCCGTACTGTTTGGCTGGTTGCGGGGGTGGGTAACTTTTCGCTGAGTTACAGAGGAAATATCCACCTCAACTCTTCGACACTTCCCTTATGTTTCAGCGATTTATCGCGCCTGTCGTGCCTTGAAACAAGGCTCGATTTTCCTCTACCGTTGTTACATGTCTTTCCCGCACCTGGACTTGCCATGCCATTGGCCTGTTTGCGCTCATTGTTCTCCCTGGCTTTCGTCGCGTCGTTACTGATTCTCGCCGGTGCGTTTTACCTCGAATTCACCAAAGGGCTGGTGCCTTGCCCGCTGTGCCAGAGCCAGCGTGTATTGCTGGTTGTGTTTGCCGGTGTCTGCCTGGCCGCGCGCCTGCATGCACCGGGTCAGCCGGGTGCGCGTCGCTATGCGGCTGCGGCGTTGGGCCTGGCGCTGGGGGGCGGCTTGCTGGCGGTGCGCCAGATCTGGTTGCAGGGCAGCGGGGTGGCGGCGGGTGAGGCCTGCTCGATGCCCCTCGGTGCGCTCATCGAGCAAGGCAGCCTTGCCGACGTGCTGCACGCCATGCTGCTCGGTTCGGCCGATTGCGCTTCGATCACCTGGAGCTTTCTGGACCTGAGCCTGCCGGAGTGGAGCCTGCTGGCCTTCCTGCTGCTGGCGGCGCTGGCGTTGGCGCGGCTGCTGTACGTGCAGCCAGCGGCCACGGGCAAGTCATTGAAACCCTGACGCTTGCCGGCGGGGGCCAGGCAATCGACCGATGGCCGCGGGTGCGGCGATTAAACACTTGTATGAAACTTGTCGCCTGCGTACCTTGAAGGCAAGGGCGCGCGGGAATAATCTCCCTTGCACGCATACCCAAAACACTGCTGCTCGATGCCGTTCTGCTGCTTTCTCCCTTTGTTGTGCATACCTCGCACGACGGGGCGCAGCGGCATGACCCAGAAGGGAAGACACCGCCATGTTAGATAGTTGTCAGAATGCTCAGGAACGCTGGGGTGGGGTTCACAAGCTGATTGACCGCTGGCTGGACGAGCGGGCCGAACTGGTCACGGCCTTTCGCGCATTGCGCGATGCCAAACCGGCCTTTGCGGACAAGGACAAGAACCTCGGCTTCTGCGCGATACTGGTCGATTACGTCTCCGCCTGGCACTTCGAGGTCAGTGAGCAGTTGGTGGCTGAAGCCAAGGCGTTCGGAGATGACAAGGGCCTGGAACTGGCGAAGCAGATCAGCCCTCGTATCAGTGCCATTACCGATATCGCGTCGGCTTTCAACGATCACTGCGACAAGGGCAACTGTACCGACCAGGAGCGCTTCGCCAAGAAGCTCAGCGAGCTGGGCAGCCTGCTCCACGAGCGCTTCGAGCTTGAGGATTGCCTGATCGAAGTGCTGCACAACGCGCACAAGGAAGAAGAGGCCGTCCAGGCCTGATCCCTGTCTCCTCCGTTGCCGACATTCAGTCGGCAACCCCCAGTAGTTCGATCTCGAAGATCAGTGGCGTGAACGGCGGAATCAGATCGCCTGCGCCATCGGCTCCGTAGGACTTGGCCGACGGAATCACCACACGCCATTTCGCCCCGACAGCCATCTGTGGCAACGCCACCTGCCAGCCCTCGATCACACTCTTGAGGCTGAACCACTGCGGTTGTTCGCTCTGGTCGAACACGCTGCCATCGGGCAGCTTGCCGACGTAGCGTACCTGCACCCGGCCATCGGCCCTGGGTGAGGCACCATTGCCCTTGACCAGTTCGGTCACCAGTACGCCTTCGGGTAGTTCTCGTACTCCGGCACGGGCTCGTTCGGTGGCCAAGTAACGGGTTTCCACCGCCATCAGCATTTCCACCTGCGACTGCTCGGCGGCCTCGCTGGCCTGGGCCTCGTGCTGGCTGAGAATCGCTTCGCGCCGTGCCTGGCTGATTGCCAGGGGCTTGTTCGCGTAGGCCTGTTGCAACCCCTGGATCAAGGCATCGAGCTGCAGCTCGGGCATCTCGTTGCGCAACCGTTCACCCAGGCTGGCGCCGACGCTATAGGACAGGTCGTGAGCACTTGCCGGTGGCTCGGTGGTGTCTGCGAATGCGCAGGGCAGGGCGAGCAGCAAGAGCAGTAACAGGTAGCGTGGCACAGGCTCACTCCGGGTGGTTTGAGTGCATGGTGAGGGCCGGATGAATCTTTGCATAGAGCAAATTCCGACAGCCTTTTTAACAGCATCTACACTTGTGCGCAGCTGCAGCCATAACAACTTTGCCCAGGCATGCAACGCGGCGTCCTACTTACTGTCAACATGCCCTAGCGGCGGTAGCAGCAGAAGGTCTAGTATGAGCCGCATTCTCGTCAGCCAGGAGGTAAGCCATGTCGGCCAGTAAGAAGCCAGTCAGTACGCCATTACACCTGCTACATCAACTCTCGGGCAGTTTGCTCGAGCATCTGGAAAGTGCCTGCTCGCAAGCACTGGCTGATGCTGAAAAACTGTTGGCCAAGTTGGAAAAACAACGGGGCAAGGCGCAGGAAAAACTTCACAAGTCGCGTCTCAAACTTCAGGACGCTGCGGTCGCCGGCAAGAACAAGGCGCAGAACAAGGCCAAGGGCGCCGTAGGCGAACTGGAAACCCTGCTCGATTCGCTCAAGGATCGCCAGTCGCAAACCCGCCTGTACATCGTGCAGCTCAAGCGTGATGCGCAGGAAAGCCTGAAGCTCGCCCAAGGCGTCGGCAAGGTGCAGGAAGCAGCGTCCAAGGCCCTGACCTCGCGTTCGGCCAAGGCTGCTCCGGTAGCGGCCAAGTCGGCCACCAAGGCCCCGGCCCGCAAGGCTGCAGCCAAGCCAGCCGCTACCAAAGCCGCCGCCAAGCCAGCGGCCAAAACTGCCGCGGCCAAGCCAGCCGCTGCCAAGGCTCCGGCCAAGCCAGCTGCCAAACCTGCAGCCGCCAAGGCTCCGGCAAGGTCTGCTGCCAAACCCGCAGCCGCCAAGGCCCCCGCCAAGCCAGCTGCCAAACCTGCCGCTGCCAAGGCGCCCGCCAAGCCAGCTGCCAAACCTGCTGCGGCCAAGGCTCCGGCCAAGCCAGCTGCCAAACCTGCTGCGGCCAAGGCGCCTGCCAAACCTGCAGCCGCCAAGCCAGCTGCCAAACCCGCCGCTGCCAAGGCTCCGGCCAAGCCAGCTGCCAAGCCTGCTGCTGCCAAGGCCCCCGCCAAGCCCGCCGCTACCCGCGCACCCGCCAAGCCGGCCGCCAAACCCGCTGCTGCCAAACCGGCGACTTCGGCACCTGCTGCGGCCACCACGGCCGCACCGGCTGCTTCGCCTGCCGCTGCACCCGTGACGACCCCAGTGACTCAGTCGCCCTCGACTGCTTCCTGATCCGCCACCGCCACGACGCGCAGCACCTGCAGCGCGTCGTGGTGCCGGGTGCCCTGGGGGGCCAGCACGGCCAGCCAGTCACCTGCCACACCCTGATTCATCCAGCCTTCGCTAGCCTGTTGCAGGCGCGCCAGCAATGTTCGCTCCGCCTCCAGTTCCAGTGCCTTGACCTGCTCGCGCAAGTGCGTCAGCTGCGGGTCGTGCTGCGCGTCTGCACGCCATTGCCGGCGCAGTTGACGCAGCGGTGTCACCACATGCTGCTGCCAGGCAGCGGCCAGCTGTTGCAGGTGCTGTACGCGCTCGGGGGTCACCCCGGCCCTGCCGGCTTCAAGCCACGCCCCGCACAGCAGAAGGCACACATCGGCCCCTTCGTCCTGCAAGGCCAGGCAGGCAGCCTCCACGCCCGGCCGGGCGTACAGGTGCAGAGCGAAATTCCACAGGTCGGTGTGCATGGTCCTACTCGCGCCAGTTGCCATCGAAGCTGGTAGACTCCGCGGCCATTATGATCAGACTTTCGAACCTCACTTTACAGCGTGGTCCCCAGCGCCTGCTAGAAGGCGCCGAGTTGACCCTGCACGCCGGCCAGAAAGCCGGCCTGATCGGTGCCAACGGCGCCGGCAAATCCAGCCTGTTCGCCTTGCTGCGCGGTGAGCTCACGCCCGATTCGGGCGAATGCCAGCTGCCCGGCGACTGGCGCATCGCGCACATGCGCCAGGAGGTCGATACCCTCGATCGCCTGGCGGTGGACTATGTGCTCGATGGCGACGTGCGCCTGCGCGAGGTACAGGCTGCGCTCGCAGCCGCCGAGGCCGCGCACGACAACAATGCATTGGCCCGCCTGCATGTGGAGCTCGACAGCGCCGACGGTTATACCGCCGATGCCCGCGCCCGCAAGCTGCTGGCCGGCCTGGGCTTCAGCAACGAACAGATGGACCGGCGCGTCGGCGACTTCTCCGGCGGCTGGCGCATGCGCCTGAACCTGGCCCAGGCACTGATGTGCCCCAGCGACCTGCTGCTGCTCGACGAGCCCACCAACCACCTGGACCTGGATGCGATCCTGTGGCTTGAAGACTGGCTCAAGAGCTACCCCGGCACGCTGCTGCTGATTTCCCACGACCGCGATTTCCTGGATGCGGTGGTCGACCACGTGGCACACGTGGAACAGTGCAAGCTGACCCTCTACCGCGGCGGCTACAGCGCCTTCGAGCGCGCCCGTGCCGAACGCCTGGCGCAACAGCAGCAGGCGTACGAGAAGCAGCAGGCGCAACGCGCCCACATGGAAAAGTACATCGCCCGGTTCAAGGCCCAGGCCACCAAGGCGCGCCAGGCACAAAGCCGCATCAAGGCACTGGAGCGCATGGAGGAGCTTTCGGCGGCGCATGTCGACTCGCCGTTCGACTTCACCTTCCGCGAGTCCGAGAAGATCTCCAGCCCGCTGCTCGACCTTGCCGAAGCCCGCCTGGGCTATGGCGACAAGACCGTGCTGGAGAAGGTCAAGCTGCAGCTCACCCCGGGTGCGCGCATCGGCCTGCTGGGCCCCAACGGCGCCGGCAAGTCGACCCTGATCAAGAACCTGGCCGGCGAGCTGGAGCCGCTGGCCGGACGCCTGGTGCGCGGCGAGAACCTGGTGGTGGGCTACTTTGCCCAGCACCAGCTCGATTCGCTGGACAGCAAGGCCAGCCCCCTGCTGCACCTGCAGCGCCTGGCCCCCACCGAGCGCGAGCAGACCCTGCGCGACTTCCTCGGCGGTTTCGATTTTCGCGGTGCGCGCATCGACGAGCCGGTGCTGAACTTCTCCGGCGGCGAAAAGGCCCGCCTGGCCCTGGCGCTGATTGCCTGGGAGCGGCCCAACCTGCTGCTGCTCGACGAACCGACCAACCACCTGGACCTGGAGATGCGCCTGGCACTGACCATGGCCCTGCAGGAGTTCAGTGGCGCGGTACTGGTGGTGTCCCACGACCGTCACCTGCTCAAGAGCACCACCGACGACTTCCTGCTGGTGGCAGACGGCAAGGTCGAGACCTTCGATGGCGACCTCGACGACTACACCCGCTGGCTGGTCGAGTATCGTCAGCGCAATGCCCCGGTCAGCACCACACCGGTCAACCCCGACAAGACCGACAAGAAGGCCCAGCGCCAGGCTGCGGCGGCGTTGCGCCAGCAACTGGCCCCGCACAAGCGCCAGGCCGACAAGCTCGAAGCCGAGCTGGCCAAGTTGCATGAAGAGCTGGCCGGGGTCGATGCCAGCCTGAGCGACAGCGCGCTGTATGAAGCGGCGCGCAAGGACGAGCTGCGCGAGCTGCTGGCCCGCCAGGCCAAGCTGAAGGTGCGCGAAGGCGAGCTGGAAGAAGCCTGGATGCAAGCGCTCGAAGTGCTTGAAAGCATGCAGGCCGAGCTGGAGGCGTTGTCCTGATGGAGTCGATGCAGGGATTGCTGCCGGTCGAGTGGATCGGCCCCTTCTGGATGGGCCTGCAGATACTGCTGATCCTGGTCGCGGCGTACCTGCTGCAACGCCTGGTGGCGCGCTGCCTGACTCGCCTGAGCGAGCGTTACCCGTTGCCGCCGGAGCTGATGGTGCCGCTGCGCGGCGGCTTGCGCTGGCTGATCATGGGCAGCGCGCTGATCTTCGTGCTGGAGCGCCTGGGTGTTTCGGCCACGGTGCTGTGGACGGCCCTGTCGGGCTTTGTCGCGGTGGCGGCGGTGGCCTTCTTCGCGATGTGGAGCGTACTGTCCAACCTGCTCTGCGCGGTGCTGATCTTCACCGTGGGGCCGTTTCGCATCGGCGACGTTGTCGAGCTGGTCGAGACACTCGACAAGCCGGGGGTCAAGGGCCGCGTGACCGCGATCAACCTGCTGTTCACCACCTTGGTCGAACTGCCCGAGGCGGGCGGCGCACTGGTGCAGGTGCCCAACAGCCAGTTCTTCCAGAAGAGCGTGCGCCGCTGGCGCGGTTCGGACGGCCTGGCCGTGGTAAGCGAAAGCCCGAAACCCGGGGCCTGAACACCGGCTGCAAAAAAATGTGGTGATTTTTTCAGCGGCGCATTAGCGTGGAACCCTTGAACAAGGGTCCGGGCCGAGGTGTGTGATGTCGCTGGAAACGTGGTTGGCTTTTTTTGCTGCCTGTTGGGTAATCAGTCTTTCGCCGGGGGCGGGGGCCATTGCGTCCATGTCCTGCGGCCTGCAGTACGGCTTCTGGCGCGGCTACTGGAACGCGCTGGGCCTGCAGTTGGGGCTGGTGATGCAGATCGCGATCATTGCCGCCGGCGTGGGCGCGGTACTCGCTGCCTCGGCTACCGCGTTCCAGGTCATCAAATGGTTTGGCGTTGCCTACCTGATCTACCTGGCCGTGAAACAGTGGCGAGCGCTGCCGGCAGACCTGGCCGACGACTCGACGGTACGCCCCATCGGCAAGCCGCTGAGCCTGGTGTTCCGTGGTTTTCTGGTCAACGTCAGCAACCCCAAGGCGCTGATCTTCATGCTTGCGGTGCTGCCGCAGTTCATCAATCCGCATGCCGAGCTGCTGCCGCAGTACCTGACGATCGCCGGCACCATGGTGGCGGTGGACCTGCTGGTGATGGCGGGTTATACCGGGTTGGCGGCGCGGGTGTTGCGCCTGTTGCGCACGCCCCGGCAGCAGCGGCGCATGAACCGCACGTTTGCCGGGTTGTTCCTGGGTGCGGCGACATTGCTGGCGACCATTCGCCGGGCGCCGGTCTAAGACCGGAAGGCTGCGCCTTCCATCGCGGGTCACCACTGTTCTTGTGGGAGCCGGCGTTGCCGGCGAAGAGGCCAGCACAGACACCCAATAAAAAAGGCGACCCGAGGGTCGCCTTTTGCATGCTCAGCGCAAGATCTGCGCCGGTTCATCCGGCGGCAGGTTGTTGCGCATCGGCGCACGTTCCTGATCCGGCATCACACCCACCAGCTGCTCCTTGAGCTGTCTGGCCACATCCATGCCCAGTTCCTTGGACACTTCACGCACCACCCGCGGACGGTTCAGGCTGACCCGCACGTCCTGGCTGTTCACCAGCTTGGTGTCCTGGCCTTCACCCATGGCGGTGAACGCCGAGGTGATCTCGTAGGTACGGGTGTTGATCAGGCTGAAATCGGCCACCAGGGTCAGGCCCAGGATCGCCGAGTAGCTGTTGGTGTTGTCGATCGAGGTGATATCGCGCTGGAAGTCGATATCCGACAGGGTGCCGAACAGTACGTAGTCGGCGCCCTTGTAGTTGCCCGCCTTGATCCGCGCGATCACGTCATACACGTCCTGCTTGGCCTTGGCCGTGTACGGCGTGCCCTGCACCAGCTGGAACATGCCGGACTTGAGGATCTCGCCCTTGATGTCACCGCTGAACTTGCGCAGCTCGGTCTGCTCGATGTAGCTCTGGCTGCTTTCGAACTCGCTGTAGCTGGACGACGCGTTGGCGTGGTACATGCTCGCATTCGAGTTGCTGCTCGCCGAGACCATGTGGATGTACTGCTCCACGCGCTCCTGATAAGCCAGGTCGGTGACCGCTACCTTGGGGGCCGCTTGCACGCCGAACGCGCAAGCCAGGCCGATGATGCCCATCCATGCACGCATTGCTTAGCGCTCCGTGGTCTTGCGGATTTCTTTTTCGTCCATCCACTCGGCCAGGCCGCTTTCCACGTCGATCAGCTGCAGGCTGAACTTGTAGAACACGTCCTTGTAGTCGCTGCTGCGCTTGACGATCGAGCTGATCGACCCTTCCAGGCGGTATTTGGCAGCGATCATGTTGCCGGTCTTGGCCACGGTGTTCTTCTTGTACAGGCCGCTCTGGTTCTGCAGCTTGAGCTGGTCGACCTGGCTCTGCATCTGGTTGTTGTCGCTGGCGAAGCGGGCGGTGCCGGTCTTCATCAGCTGGGTCTTGATCGAGGTGGTGATCTCGCGGGTATCGATGTACTCGCTGGTCTTGTTCTTCACGTCGTAGACCTGAACCACCGGACGGCCCTGCAGGATGCCGGACTGGGCCAGCGAGCGGGTCATGCTTTCGGCGATCATCTGCAGGTCGGTGGAACCGAACTCGTTGGTGACCAGTTCAACGGCCTTGCTATCGCCGTAGCCAATGTTCTTGCCGCCCAGTACAGGGGAGTTGTTGGCGCAGCCGCTGGCCAGCGCGACCACTACGGCCAGCAGGGAAAAACGAGCGAACATCATGTTGAGCATCTCCTGAAAATTGAAAATTACTGGGCCTGGACTTCAATGCGGAAGTCAGTGGCCTGGGGGACCGGGGCAATCGCTGGCAGTACGGTGGACTGCGAGCCGTACAGGCTCAGGGTCTTCCAGCTTTCTTCGCTGGCGACCGGGAAGCCGTCGTTGCCCAGCCAGGCAAAGCGATAGAACATCGTCTTGTTGCTGCGGCTGGTGTTGGTCAGCGAGACCTTGACGGTCATGAAGCCGTTTTCGCGGGCAACCCGCATCGGGCCGATATCGATGTTGCTCAGTTTGCCCATCACGACCACCTTGCTGGCGGCGCTGCCCGGTGCGGGCGGTGGTGGGGTGGCGCAGCCGGCCAGCAGGGTGGCGGTGGCGAGCGCGGCGAGAAGCTTGAGGCGCATGGCGATTCCTTGGCTTACTTGAGGCTGGCGACGGCGGCGGCCGGCGCAGGCTGGGTGACTTGCAGGGCCGGGCCACCGGCGTAGACGCGGTTGCCCACGACGCGCAGGGCCACGACCTGATAGGGGCGATCGATCTTCACGGCGATCTTGCTGCCGCCCAGGTTCGACGGCAGGCTCAGCTGGTGCTCGCCCTGGGCCAGGCGCACGCGGGCAACCAGGGTGTCGTCCGGCAGGGTGCGCCAGGTACGGGTGTCGGCGCCTTCGGTGACGGCCGAGGCGATGCCTACGGCCAGACCAGCCAGCGGGTTGACGTCGTTGAGCTGCTTTTGCGCCACGCCACGGGTGATGGCGCGCACGCTGGTGCGCAGGATGATGCCTGGCATGTCGTCACGCAGCGCGCGGCGCGACATGGCGGTGGTGCTGTTGAGCGCGGTCAGCGAGAGGGTCTTGTCGTTCAGGTAGATCTCGCTGAAGTGCGCGGTGGAGGTGTCTTCCTTGATGATCGGGAACGACAGCGGGGTGATCACCAGATTGCCGCTGATTGGCAGGGGCAGGGGGATGCGCACCGAGTCGCGGGCCGGCGCCAGGCCGCTCTGCACCACGATCAGCACGTCGCTGTCGGCGCCCTTGGCGGCAGGCTTGTCGAGGTCGAGCAGCGCACGCTCGAGCAGCGCGGTGTTCGGGCGCAGTTCGGCCGCCTTGCGGTAGCCCGGTGCAGCCAGGCCTTTTTCGCCCAGTGCTTCGTATACGTAGCCGGACAGGTAGTGGCTGAACGCACTCTGGTAGCTGTTCTTCAGGCCGACCACTTCAGGCGCGTCCAGGGCGGCCACCGGGTAGCCCTGCAGGTCCTTGTACTCGGTCTTGACGCCTTCCTTCTCGGCCTCTTCTTCGCGCTTGAGGTATTCCTTGTCGCGCAGCTCGGCGATCACGGCCTCACGTTCGTGGGTTTTCTTGATTTCGGTGCGGGCACCGTCGAAATCATTCTGAGCCAGCAGGTTCAGGGCCATCTGGGTGGTCAGCATGACTTTTTCGTAGTCGTAGCCTTCGTAGCGGCGCACCTTGTCGTTGACCAGGTAGCTGCCGAACTGGCTCAGGTACTTGGCGGTGTCCAGCTTCACCGACTCTTCCCACTTGAACACCACGCTATCGGCTTCGCGCCAGGCATCCTGGCTGCCGCTCAGGTCGCCCTTGGAGCGCAGCAGTTCGCCTTTCTCGAAGTAGTAGAGAAGGTCCTTGTCCTCACCCTTGTTGTTCTTTTCCAGCAGGGCCAGGGCCGCGTCGACGTTGCCGCTGGCCAGCTGCTGGTTGGTTTCCTGGAGTTCGCTGTCGTAGCTGCGAAACGCTGCGCAGCCCGTCAGTTGGACGATCGCGCACAGCGTGGCGACGGTGAGGACACGGGAGGCCATCTTGAATCTCTTCCCTGAAAAGTGACGTTAGGCGCCGGCGAGTGGCGGTGATCCCTTTGGACGCTAGTTCCAAATCCTCTTAGCAGAGGAGCCTGTATTTCCATTCGCTATAACGAAAGGCGCGGCATTATAGACGCAATGACTGGCTAATTAATGGCCTTGTGCTTCATTTTTTCTTGGATGTGCCAGTAGTCACATTTCCCGTGTGGTGTAGGAATAAGTCGATTCCCGGGGTAGGAGATAAACTTGTTTCAAAATTTTTCATGAAACTTCCGGGTGGTGCTTGAGCCGGCGCAAGTGGAAGTGAACAATGCAATCCTCCTCATTCCTGTTCGAGATTGGCTCCCATGATGCCCCGCCCCCGTGTGTTCGCCTGGCTGCTAGGGCCGCTGCTGGCCCTGGGCAGTGCCTTGAGCAGTGCCGCGCCGCAAGCGCCGCTGATTACCCCGGACCCGGCCCGCGGTGCACCGCTGTACGCCCAGCACTGTTCGGTGTGCCACGGTGACGGCGGCGCCGGCGATGGGCCGGCGGGGTTGGGGCTGGAACCACCGCCGGGCGATCTGCGCCAGGCGGCGCGGCTCGACACCCTGAGCCTGGCCGAGCTGTACCGGGTGATGGAGCAGGGCATCGAGGGCAGCGACATGCCGGCGTTCGCCGACCAGCTCGACGAGCGCCAGCGCTGGGATGTGGCCAGCTACATTGCCGGCTTCAGCGCCGAGCCTGGTGCTGGGCAGGCCGACCGGCGCTTCAGCCTGGCCGAACTGGCGCAGCTCACCCCGGCGCAGGTGCGTGACACCCAGGGTGGCGAGGCGGCGGCCGCCTTTCGCGCCCAGCGCGCCAAGCCGCCAGCGGCGCAACGCGGCCCTGGCCAACTGATCGACTACACCGCCACCACCCTCGAACAGAGCCTGGCCGCCTATCGTGCCGGCGACCACGAGCAGGCCTACGACCTGTCGGTGGCGGCGTACCTGGAGGGCTTCGAGCTGGTGGAAAGCGCTTTGGACAACGTCGATGCCAACCTGCGCAAGAACACCGAAAAGGCCCTGATGGCCTACCGCCAGGGGTTGCAGGACGGCTTGCCGGTGGAGCAGGTGACGCAACGCCTGGCGGCGGCCAAGGCCAAGCTCGAAGCATCGGCCAAGCTGCTGGGTGGCGATGGCCTGAGTTGGTCGCTGAGCTTCATCTCCGGCCTGCTGATTCTGCTGCGCGAGGGGCTGGAGGCAATCCTGGTGCTGGCGGCGATTCTGGCCTTCCTGCGCAATACCGGGCAGCAGTCGGCGGTGCGCAGCGTCAACGTGGGGTGGGCGCTGGCCCTGGTGGCGGGCTTTGCCACCTGGGCATTGGCTGCCTACGTGATCGACGTGGGGGGCGCACAGCGTGAACTGCTGGAGGGCTGCACCGCCCTGTTCGCCTGCGTGATGGTGCTGTGGCTGGGGGTGTGGATGCACGACCGGCGCCATGCGGCGGCCTGGCAGGACTACATCAAGAGCAGCCTGGTGGGGGGCGGCGGCCGCTTCGGCTTTGCCGTGCTGGCGTTCTTTTCGGTTTACCGCGAACTGTTCGAGGTGATCCTGTTCTACGAAACCCTGTGGCTGCAGGCCGGGCCTGCGGCGCACGATGCGGTGCTGGCCGGCGGGGCGACGGCGCTGGTGCTGCTGGTGGGTCTGGCGTGGGTGATTCTGCGCGGGTCGGCGAAGTTGCCGCTGTCGCTGTTCTTCAGCATCAACGCGGCGCTGCTGTGCGCGTTGTCGGTGGTGTTTGCCGGGCATGGGGTGAAGGCGTTGCAGGAGGCGGGGGTGTTCGGTACGCGGCCAGTGCCGTTCTTCGACTTCGACTGGCTGGGGATTCATGCCGATGCGTATTCGCTGGCCGCGCAGGCATTGGCGCTGGTGGCCATTGCGGTGTTGTACGGGCGCAGTTGGCTGGCAGGGCGGCGGGTTTCGGTGCACTGATCGAGGGCCCCTTTGCTGGCTTGTCGGCGAATGCTGCAACGCCGCGCCAATGCAGGGATACTGTGCCCCTTGTTCTCTTTGCGGTGGATAACCCAACCATGCGTGTCTGGATCGACGCCGATGCCTGCCCCAAGGCGGCCAAGGACCAACTGGTAAAATTTGCCCTCAAGCGCCAGTTCGAGGTGGTGCTGGTCGCCGGTCAGGGCCAGATCAAGCCGGCCTTTGCCTGCGTCAGGCTCATCGTGGTGCCCAGTGGGCCGGATGCTGCCGACGACTACCTGGTGGAACACGCCGTGCCCGGCGAGTTGGTGATCTGCAGCGATGTGCCGCTGGCCGATCGGCTGGTCAAGAAGGGGGTGGCCGCGCTCGATCCGCGTGGCCGCGAATTCGACGAGCGCAACATGGGCGAGCGGCTGGCGGTGCGCAACCTGTTCACCGACCTGCGCGAGCAGGGCCAGGTCGGTGGTGGGCAGGCGCCCTACGGCGAGCGTGAGAAACAGGCCTTCGCCAATGCGCTGGACCGCATTCTCACGCGGTTGGCACGCGCCTACCCGCAGTGATGCCTCAGTCGGCCTCGTGGGTCAGTTCCAGCACCCGGTCGACCAGCTTGTAGATCCCGCCCGCCGCCTCGCCGATGCTCTGCGCCAGCATGTAGGCGGGGGTGCTGACCAGCTTGCGCTGAGTGTCTTCGACGATGTCGTGCACATCGCATTCTTCATGGGTGCCGCCCATCTTGACCACGGCCGCGCTGGTGTCGGCATCGTTGCCGATGGTGCAGACCACGCCTGGCCCGTAGATCTTGGCCGCCAGGGCCGGCGAAATGCAGATCAGGCCCACCGGCTTGCCCGCTTCGGCGAAGGCTTCGGCCAGTGCGAGCACATCGGGGTTGACCGAGCATTTGTCGCCTTCCACGGCGAAGTTGGAGAGGTTTTTCGCAGCGCCGAAGCCACCGGGCACGATCAGTGCGTCGAAGTCGTCCGCATTCGCTTCACGCAGGTCCTTGACCTCGCCGCGCGCAATGCGCGCCGACTCCACCAGCACGTTGCGCGTTTCGGGCATCTCTTCGCCGGTAAGGTGGTTGATCACATGCATCTGCGCGATGTTTGGCGCAAAGCACTGCACCTGGGCGCCACGCTGGTCAAGGCGCAGCAGGGTGATGACGCTCTCGTGAATTTCGGCACCGTCGTACACACCGCAACCGGAAAGGATCACCGCAACTTTTTTCTTGGTCATGCTCACTACTCCCGTTCAAGGCGCTAAATGTCCCCTGATTTGGCCATTCTCGCCAGGCTCTCTACATAGATCGCAATGCAGGGGGAGTGTTCAGTCGTGAGAGCGAGCAGCCAGGCCTATGGCCGGTCGCCACCTTCGCCAGTGTGCTGCTCCCGGGCCTGGGCCCGCGCCTGTTCGGCCTGGGCCTCGGCGGCTTCCTGGCGGGCAATGCGGGCGGCCTTGAAGCGCCGGCGCAGCCACAGCAGGGCGCCCAGTACCACCAGGGCACCGAGTACCCACAGCTCGTACTTCTTCACGTTGCCCAGCAGCCCTTCGAGGATGGCGCCGAAGTGGTAGGCGGCCGCGCCCAGGGCCAGTGCCCATACCGCGGCACCGATGCCGTTGAGCAGCAGGTAGCGGCGCGGCGGGTAGCCGGACAGGCCGATGGCCACGGGCATCACCGTGCGCAGGCCGTAGACGAAACGGAAACTCAGCACCCAGATGTCGGGGTGGCGGCGGATGTGCTCCAGCGCACGGTCCCCCATCATCTGCCAGCGCGGCTTGCGCGCCAGCAGCTTGCGCCCGTGACGACGCCCCATGAAGTACCACAGCTGGTCGCCGGCATAGCTGCCGAAGAAGGCAACCAGCACCACCATGTTGATATCCATGTAGCCACGGAACGCAAGAAATCCGGCGAGAACCAGTATGGTCTCACCTTCAAAAAAGGTGCCTAGAAAAAGGGCAAAATAGCCGAAATCCTGCAGGAATTGTTCAAGCATTTTCTGGGTGCTGGCGAAATGAACGCGCAGCCTACCCCCTGGGAGGCTTTAGGGAAAGTGTCCAAATGTGTCTCGACGTGAACATTTCCTACAAGGAGAATGAATGCGTCCATAAGTCGCAGGGTTGCCTCAGGTCGTCATACGGGCGTCATAATGGCTGCTTATAACTGTCGCGCTCGCCCGCCTGCGCGGGCTCAGGAGTCTGCCGTGAGCTTTACCCCCGCTAACCGTTTGTTTCCTGCCACTCGCCTGCGTCGCAACCGCCGTGACGACTTTTCCCGTCGCCTGGTGCGCGAAACCACACTGACTGTTGACGACCTGATCCTGCCGGTGTTCGTGCTGGACGGCGAAAACCGTCGCGAGGAAGTCGCCTCGATGCCCGGCGTGGAGCGCCTGAGCATCGACCTGCTGCTGCAGGCCGCCGAGGAGTGGGTGAAGCTGGGTATTCCGGCGCTGGCCCTGTTCCCGGTGACCCCGCTGGACAGGAAGTCGCTGGATGGCGCCGAAGCCTACAACCCGGACGGTATTGCCCAGCGCGCCACCCGCGCCCTGCGCGACCGCTTCCCGGAGCTGGGGGTGATCACCGACGTGGCACTGGACCCGTTCACCACCCACGGCCAGGACGGTATCCTCGACGAGGAAGGCTACGTCCAGAACGACATCACCGTCGACGCTCTGGTGCGCCAGGCGCTGTCGCATGCCGAGGCCGGCGCCCAGGTGGTGGCCCCGTCGGACATGATGGACGGGCGGATCCAGGCGATCCGTGAAGCCCTGGAGCTGGCCGGTCATGTCAACGTGCGCATCATGGCCTACTCGGCCAAGTATGCCAGCGCCTACTACGGCCCGTTCCGCGACGCGGTCGGCTCGGCGCTGAACCTGGGCAAGGCCAACAAGGCCTCGTACCAGATGGACCCGGCCAACACCAACGAGGCCCTGCATGAAGTGGCCGCCGACCTGTCCGAAGGCGCCGACATGGTAATGGTCAAGCCAGGCATGCCGTATCTGGATATCCTTGCGCGGGTCAAGGACGAGTTCAAGGTGCCGACCTTCGTCTACCAGGTCAGTGGCGAGTACGCGATGCACATGGCCGCGATCCAGAACGGCTGGCTCTCGGAAGGGGTTATCCTCGAATCCCTCACCGCTTTCAAACGGGCGGGCGCCGACGGCATCCTGACCTATTTCGCTGTTCGCGCCGCACAATTGATGAGAGGGCAGTAACGCCCTTCAGGAACGCTAGATGAATAACGAAGCACTTACCGAAGTCGAAGTGAAGGATGCCCAGCCGGTGCCCGAGCAATTGGTCGAAACCCCGCCGGACCTCGAGCCCGCGCCGGTGGTCGAAGCCGAGGCGCCCGTGGTGGCTCCGGCCCCGGCGGTGCCGGCGATTGCCGTGCCGGGCCTGGACGACAGCAGCCTGTACATCCATCGCGAATTGTCCCAGCTGCAGTTCAACATCCGCGTGCTGGAGCAGGCGCTGGACGAGTCCTACCCGCTGCTGGAGCGACTGAAGTTCCTGCTGATCTTTTCCAGCAACCTGGATGAGTTCTTCGAAATTCGTGTGGCGGGCCTGAAGAAGCAGATCACCTTCGCTCGCGAGCAGGCCGGCGCCGACGGCCTGCAGCCGCACCAGGCGCTGGCGCGCATCAGCGAGCTGGTGCACAGCGAAGTGGACCGCCAGTACGCGATCCTCAACGACGTGCTGCTGCCGGAGCTGGAAAAGCACCAGATTCGCTTCATCCGCCGGCGACACTGGACCACCAAGCTCAAGACCTGGGTGCGCCGCTACTTCCGCGACGAGATCGCGCCGATCATTACCCCGATCGGCCTGGACCCGACCCACCCGTTCCCGCTGCTGGTGAACAAGAGCCTGAACTTCATCGTCGAGCTCGAAGGCATCGATGCGTTCGGTCGTGATTCGGGCCTGGCGATCATTCCGGCGCCGCGTCTGCTGCCGCGGGTGATCAAGGTGCCGGAAGACGTCGGTGGCCCCGGCGACAACTACGTGTTCCTGTCGTCGATGATCCATGCGCACGCCGACGACCTGTTCCAGGGCATGAAGGTCAAGGGCTGCTACCAGTTCCGTCTGACCCGCAACGCCGACCTGGCGCTGGACTCCGAGGACGTCGAAGACCTGGCCCGCGCCCTGCGTGGCGAGCTGTTCTCGCGTCGCTATGGCGATGCGGTGCGCCTGGAAGTGGCCGATACCTGTCCCAAGCACCTGTCCGACTACCTGCTCAAGCAGTTCAGCCTGAGCGAGCACGAGGTGTACCAGGTCAATGGCCCGGTCAACCTCACGCGCCTGTTCAGCATCACCAGCCTGGACAGCCACCCGGAGCTGCAGTACACGCCGTTCACTCCGGCGATTCCCAAGCTGTTGCAGAACAGCGAGAACATTTTCAGTGTCATCAGCAAGCAGGACATCCTGCTGATGCACCCCTTCGAGTCGTTTACTCCGGTGGTCGACCTGCTGCGTCAGGCGGCGAAAGACCCGCACGTGCTGGCCGTGCGCCAGACCCTGTACCGCAGCGGCGCCAACTCCGAGATCGTCGACGCGCTGGTGGACGCGGCGCGTAACGGCAAGGAGGTCACCGCGGTGATCGAATTGCGCGCGCGTTTCGACGAAGAGTCCAACCTGCAGATGGCCAGCCGCCTGCAAGCGGCGGGTGCGGTGGTGATCTATGGCGTGGTCGGGTTCAAGACCCACGCCAAGATGATGCTGATTCTGCGGCGCGAGGCCGGCGAGATCGTGCGTTATGCGCACCTGGGTACCGGCAACTACCACGCCGGCAACGCCCGCCTGTACACCGACTACAGCCTGCTGACCTCCGACGACGCCTTGTGCGAGGACGTCGGCAAGCTGTTCAGCCAGCTGATCGGCATGGGCAAGACCCTGCGCATGAAGAAGCTGCTGCACGCGCCGTTCACCCTCAAGAAGGGCATGCTCGACATGATCGCGCGCGAGACCCAGTTCGCCCTGGAAGGCAAGCCGGCGCACATCATCGCCAAGTTCAACTCGCTGACCGACCCCAAGATCATCAAGGCGTTGTACAAGGCCAGCCAGTCGGGCGTGCGCATCGACCTGGTGGTGCGTGGCATGTGCTGCCTGCGTCCGGGCATTCCGGGCGTTTCGCACAACATCCACGTGCGCTCGATCATCGGGCGCTTCCTGGAACACACCCGGGCGTTCTACTTCCTCAATGGCGGGGAAGAGCAGATGTTCCTTTCCAGTGCCGACTGGATGGAGCGCAACCTCGACAAGCGTGTCGAGACCTGCTTCCCGGTGGAGGGCAAGAAGCTGATCCTGCGGGTGAAGAAGGAGCTGGAGGGGTACCTGACCGACAACACCCACGCGTGGCTGCTGCAGTCGGACGGCCGCTATGTGCGCAGCACGCCGACCGGCAACCAGAACCCGCGCAGTGCCCAGGCCACTCTGCTCGAGCGCCTGAGCAACCCGGTGCTTATCGTACGCTGAGGGTAAAGCCGACCCGGGCCAGCCATTCGGCTTCCAGGCCGAAATCGGCCTGGGTCAGCTGGTTCTGTTCCAGCCAGCCGGCCGGGAACTCCACATCCAGGCTCTGGCCGGCGGCATGCAGCTTGACCGTCGGCATCTGCTGGGTGCCGCGGATGTGGTGGAACAGGATCGCGAAGCGCAGCAGCACGCACAGACGAATCAGCTTCACGCCGTCGTCGCCGAATTCGGCGAACTTGTCCTTGGGGATGTTGCGCCGGTGCCCGCGCACCAGCAGTGCCAGCATCTGCTGGTCTTCACGGGAGAAGCCGGCCAGGTCGGAGTGCTCGATCAGGTAGGCGCCGTGCTTGTGGTAATGATAGTGGGCGATGTCCAGGCCCACTTCGTGCACCTTGGCCGCCCAGCCCAGCAGTTCGCGCCAGATCCCGTCTTCAAGATCCCACGCCTTGGCCACCTGGTCGAAGGCATGCAGCGCCTTGCGCTCGACCCGTGCCGCCTGCCCCTGGTCGACGTGGTAGCGCTCCATCAGCGAGGTCAGGGTGCGTTCGCGCACGTCTTCGTGGTGGTGGCGGCCCAGCAGGTCGTACAGCACGCCTTCGCGCAGGGCACCTTCGCAGTGGTCCATGCGTTGCAGTTCCAGCGCGTCGAAGATCGCCTCCAGGATCGCCAGGCCCGCCGGGAAGATGGTGCGCCGGTCGGGCTTGACCCCTTCGAAATCGATCTTGTCGGTATCGCCCAGCTTGAACAGTTTGCGCTTGAGCCAGGCCAGACCTTCGGCGTTGACCTCGCCGTTGCCCATGCCGCCGGCCTTCAGGGCCAGGCCGATGGCGCGGATGGTGCCCGAGGAGCCGATGGCTTCATCCCAGGTCAGGCGGTGCAGGGCATTCTCGATGCTCATCAGCTCCAGGCGCGCGGCGGTGTAGGCCTGGGCATAGCGCGCCGGGGTGATCTTGCCGTCGCGAAAGTAACGCTGGGTGAAGCTCACGCAGCCCATCTGCAGGCTTTCGCGCAGCAGGGGCTCGAAGCGCTGGCCGATGATGAATTCGGTACTGCCGCCGCCGATGTCGGCCACCAGGCGCTTGCCGGGGGTGTCGGCGAGGGTATGGGAGACGCCCAGGTAGATCAGGCGTGCTTCTTCACGGCCGGAAATCACCTCCACCGGGTGTCCGAGAATGGCTTCGGCGCGGCGGATGAATTCGCCGCGGTTGCGCGCTTCGCGCAAGGCGTTGGTGCCGACGATGCGCACCGCGCCGTCAGGCATGCCGTTGATCAGCTGGGCGAAGCGCTTGAGGCAGTCGAGCCCGCGTTGCATGGACTCTTCGCTGAGCTGGCGCTCTTCGTCGATGCCGGCGGCCAGCTGAACCTTTTCCCCCAACCGCTCCAGGATGCGAATGTCGTTGTGGTGGGCCTTGGCCACGACCATGTGAAAACTGTTGGAGCCCAGGTCGATGGCGGCTATCAGGGACAGATTCTTGGCTGGGTTTTGCGGCATGGTGATGGGTTCTCGGTCGATAACCCGGCAATCGTGCCACGATCCGCCGCCGACGCCAACGCGCAGTGTGGCAAGGCTTGACCTGACGCAGTTGCGAGTCTTTTTTATGACTTTTGTGTGACAGTCGATATGCAACGTCTCGCACAACTATAGTTACAGTCAATCGCGCGTGGCTTCCTGTCTACGGCGATGGCGGCTATGATGGGCCACGTTTTTTTGCTTACGACCTTGGAGACTTCCATGAGCAGCGATCTTATCAAACACGTCACCGACGCCACCTTCGAAGCCGACGTGCTCAAGGCTGAAGGTCCGGTGCTGGTCGACTACTGGGCTGAATGGTGCGGCCCATGCAAAATGATCGCTCCGGTTCTGGACGACATCGCCGCTACCTACGAGGGCAAACTGACCGTCGCCAAGCTGAACATCGACGAAAACCAGGAAACCCCGGCCAAGCACGGCGTGCGTGGCATCCCGACGCTGATGCTGTTCAAGAACGGCAATGTCGAGGCGACCAAGGTCGGCGCATTGTCCAAGTCTCAGCTGCAGGCGTTCCTCGACGCCAATATCTGAGTCGAAAAAAGCCCCGCATTCGTCGGGGCTTTTCTCTGTCTGGTGACTAGACGCCAGAAAATGCAAGTGATACATTCGGCCTCGCACTGTTTCTTTCAGTGCCCCCTGCACGCCGTCGCCGACGCACCTCAATTCGAATTAGTACGCGATCCTGTCGCCTTCTCTGCGGCGCGGCTTCATTAAGCCAGAAGCTTAATTCCCCCTTCTTACATGATTACGTCATTCCCCTTATGAATCTGACTGAACTCAAGCAAAAGCCGATTACCGATCTGCTCGAATTGGCCGAACAGATGGGCATAGAAAATATGGCCCGTTCGCGCAAGCAGGACGTGATTTTCTCCCTGTTGAAAAAGCACGCGAAAAGCGGCGAGGAAATCTCCGGTGACGGCGTGCTGGAGATTCTCCAGGACGGTTTCGGCTTCCTGCGTTCGGCTGACGCTTCGTACCTGGCCGGCCCGGACGACATCTATGTCTCGCCCAGCCAGATTCGTCGCTTCAACCTGCGTACCGGTGACACCATCGTCGGCAAGATCCGCCCGCCCAAAGAAGGCGAGCGCTACTTCGCGCTGCTCAAGGTCGATACCATCAACTACGACCGTCCGGAAAACGCGAAGAACAAGATCCTCTTCGAAAACCTGACGCCGTTGTTCCCGAACAAGCGCCTGAAGATGGAAGCCGGCAACGGTTCCACCGAAGACCTCACCGGTCGCGTCATCGACCTGTGCGCGCCGATCGGCAAGGGCCAGCGCGGCCTGATCGTCGCCCCGCCGAAAGCGGGCAAGACCATCATGCTGCAGAACATCGCGGCCAACATCACCCGCAACAACCCCGAGTGCCACCTGATCGTGCTGCTGATCGACGAGCGCCCGGAAGAAGTGACCGAGATGCAGCGCACCGTGCGCGGCGAAGTGGTCGCCTCCACCTTCGACGAGCCGCCAACCCGTCACGTGCAAGTGGCCGAGATGGTCATCGAGAAGGCCAAGCGCCTGGTCGAGCACAAGAAGGACGTGGTCATCCTGCTCGACTCGATCACCCGTCTGGCCCGTGCCTACAACACCGTGATCCCGAGCTCCGGCAAGGTGCTGACCGGTGGTGTCGACGCCCACGCCCTGGAGAAGCCGAAGCGTTTCTTCGGTGCTGCACGTAACATCGAGGAAGGCGGTTCGCTGACCATCATCGCCACCGCGCTGGTCGAGACCGGCTCGAAGATGGACGAAGTGATCTACGAAGAGTTCAAGGGTACCGGCAACATGGAACTGCCCCTGGACCGTCGCATTGCCGAGAAGCGCGTGTTCCCGGCCATCAACATCAACCGTTCGGGTACCCGTCGCGAAGAGCTGCTGACCGCCGACGACGAGCTGCAGCGCATGTGGATCCTGCGCAAGCTGCTGCACCCGATGGACGAGATCGCTGCCATCGAGTTCCTGGTCGACAAGCTCAAGCAGACCAAGACCAACGACGAGTTCTTCCTGTCGATGAAGCGCAAGTAACACGGGCGGTACGCAAGAGCCGGGGAAACCCGGCTTTTTGCTATCTGTACATTGTCTATTCTGGCGGGCGGGGTTCGGCGCTACACTTTGCACCCCGACCGCTACGGCGAACACGAGGCTCCCGCATGCAGTATCGCGATTTGCGCGACTTTATCCGCGGCCTGGAACAGCGCGGCGAACTCAAGCGCATTCAGGTCCCCATCTCCCCGATCCTGGAAATGACCGAGGTCTGCGACCGCACCCTGCGTGCCAAGGGCCCGGCGTTGCTGTTCGAGAACCCTACCGGTTACGACATCCCGGTGCTGGGCAACCTGTTCGGCACCCCGGAGCGCGTGGCCATGGGCATGGGCGCCGAGTCGGTCAGCGAATTGCGCGAGATCGGCAAGCTGCTGGCCTTCCTCAAGGAGCCCGAGCCGCCCAAGGGGCTGAAGGACGCCTGGTCGAAGCTGCCGATCTTCAAGAAGGTCATCTCGATGGCGCCCAAGGTGGTCAAGGATGCGCCCTGCCACGACGTGGTGATCGAGGGGGACGACGTCGATCTTGGCGCGCTGCCGATCCAGCACTGCTGGCCGGGCGACGTGGCGCCGCTGATCACCTGGGGCCTGACCGTGACCCGAGGTCCGAACAAGGACCGCCAGAACCTGGGTATCTATCGCCAGCAGGTCATCGCCCGCAACAAGGTCATCATGCGCTGGTTGAGCCACCGTGGCGGCGCGCTGGACTACCGCGAGTGGTGCGAGAAGCACCCTGGCCAGCCGTTCCCGGTGGCCGTGGCACTGGGCGCCGACCCGGCGACCATCCTCGGCGCGGTGACCCCGGTGCCCGACAGCCTGTCCGAGTACGCCTTCGCCGGCCTGCTGCGCGGCAACCGTACCGAGCTGGTCAAGTGCCGCGGCAATGACCTGCAGGTGCCCGCCACCGCCGAGATCATCCTCGAAGGCGTGATCCACCCCGGCGAGATGGCGCCCGAAGGCCCGTATGGCGATCACACCGGCTACTACAACGAAGTCGACAGCTTCCCGGTGTTCACCGTGGAGCGCATCACCCACCGCACCAAGCCGATCTATCACAGCACCTACACAGGGCGTCCGCCTGACGAGCCGGCGATTCTGGGCGTGGCGCTGAACGAAGTGTTCGTGCCGATCCTGCAGAAGCAGTTCCCCGAGATCACCGACTTCTACCTGCCGCCTGAAGGCTGCTCGTACCGCATGGCGGTGGTCACCATGAAAAAACAGTACCCAGGGCACGCCAAGCGCGTGATGCTGGGGGTGTGGTCGTTCCTGCGCCAGTTCATGTACACCAAGTTCGTGATCGTCACCGACGACGACATCAACGCGCGGGACTGGAACGACGTGATCTGGGCCATCACCACGCGCATGGACCCCAAGCGCGATACCGTGATGATCGACAACACGCCGATCGACTACCTGGACTTCGCCTCGCCGGTTTCCGGCCTGGGCTCGAAGATGGGCCTGGATGCCACCCACAAGTGGCCGGGCGAAACCACCCGCGAGTGGGGGCGTGTCATCGTCAAGGACGAGGCCGTCACCCGACGCATCGATGAGCTGTGGACACAGTTGGGAATAGACTGATGCAGGTTACCTTGCAGCCCTCCGGGGCGGTGCTGGCACTGAACCCTGGTGAGCGCATACTGGATGGGGCCCGTCGTCTGGGCTATGACTGCCCGCAGAGCTGCCGCAATGGCAATTGCCATGTGTGCGCGGCACTGCTGGTGGAAGGCCGTGTGCGCCAGGATGGCGAGGTGAAGGACCATGGCGAGCTGTACACCTGCATCGCCGAGCCGCTGGAGGATTGCGTGTTGCTGTGGGATGGCGTGTTGGCCCTGGGCGAGCTGCCGGTGCGCAAGCTGGCCTGCCAGTTGAGCGAATGTGTCGAGGTGGGCGGCGACGTGTGGCGCGTGCGTCTGCGCGCGCCGGCCGGCAAGCCGCCGCGCTACCACGCCGGGCAGTACCTGATGATCGAGCGCGAAGCTGGCGACAAGGCCGCGTTCTCGCTGGCCTCGGCGCCACACAGCGGGCGTGACCTGGAGCTGCACGTGCTGGCCCGCGAGAGCAGTGCACTGGAACTGATCGCACAGTTGCAGCGCAACCGCATGGCGCGGGTGGAGCTGCCGTTTGGCGACACGCACCTGGCCGAACTGCCGGACGGGCCGCTGGTACTGATTGCTGCCGGTACCGGCATGGCGCAGATGCACAGCCTGATCGAACATTGCCGGGCCAGCGGCTTCAAGCACCCGGTGCACCTGTACTGGGGAGTGCGCCGCCCGGAAGACTTCTATCAGATCGAGCACTGGGACGAGTGGGCAACGCTGCCCAACCTGTTCCTGCACAAGGTAGTGAGCGACTTGTGCGGCTGGGAGGGGCGCTGCGGACTGCTGCACGAGGCCGTGTGCGAAGACATTGCCGACCTTGCGGGCGTGCACGTGTATGCCAGTGGCTCGCCCACCATGATCTACGCCACCCTCGATGCCCTGGTGGACGCTGGCATGGACGCACACCAGATGCGCGCCGATGTATTCGCTTATGCCCCGCGCGGCTAACTTAGGTAATAACGGCGCGTTGCAATAACGCGCCGATTCAAATAACCCGATTGTGCCTCGTTGGTTATAAGTGCTGGCCGCGTTAATTATTGCAAGCACCGCCAAAAACTATTACTACACTTGAAACAGTAGGCCTGAAAGCCCCGGTGCTGGGGGCTTTGTTTGCAACGGGGGCTTGTATTCGAGCGGCCATCTGCCGTACGGTCGATGTATTGTTAGTGCAATGACTTTACAGTGGGCCACTTCAGTAGTTCACGAGGAATTCTGGCGGCGATCATGTCGGCAATTGAAACTGCACCCTCGAGTTTGGCGTACCCTCCGGTGCTCGACTTCGGTCAGCAACTGACCCACGAGCAACTTCGACAATCGGTTGATCACACCATGTCCCGCCATCAGGGCGGCCCGGTCTGGCTGTTTGCCTATGGCTCGCTGATCTGGCGACCGGAATGCAGCGCGGCCGAGCGCCGGCGCGCACGCGTGCATGGCTATCATCGCGGCCTGTACCTGTGGTCCCACGAGCACCGCGGCACTCCGGAGTGCCCGGGGCTGGTGTTCGGTCTGGACCGTGGTGGCTCGTGCAGCGGCTTTGCCTATCGGCTGCCCGAAGAGCGCCTGGAGGATTCATTGCTGGCGCTGTGGCAGCGCGAGATGCCGTACCCGGCGTACCGTCCGCACTGGCTCAACTGCCGCCTCGAGGACGGCAGCAAGGTGCAGGCACTGGGCTTCGTGCTGGAGCGGCACTTGCCGTGCTATGCCGGCAACCTGCCCGACACCTTGCTCAGCCATATCCTGGCCAGCGCCAAGGGTCGCTACGGCACCACCCGCGACTATGTCGAGCAGACCCTTTCGGCGCTGCGCACCCATGCCATGCCCGACCGCAACCTGGAGGCACGCTTCAAGCGTTGTCATTCGGCGGACAAGGCGTGAAGCCTGCGGTACCATCGCGCCCCTTATCAATGGACGTGTTGGGAATCAGGGATGAAACGCTGGTTTGGAATACTATTGTGCTGGTGCTGCGCCGTGCAGGCCGAGCATGTGCCCACGTTCGCGCAGCCCCCGGCCCCGGTGTACCCGAGGGCCATGAGGCTGGTGGGCCTGGAGGGCGCTGTGCGCATCGGCTACCAGGTCGATTCGCGCGATGGCTCGGTCAGCCATGTAACCGTCAAGCACAGTGATCATGCGTTGTTCAGTGCGTCTGCAGAAGCGGCCATCGCAAAGGTGCGGTTCGAACCCTGGACGGTGGCCGCGGGCGAGCCGCTGAAAACCGATGTGGTGCAGAGCCTGCTCTTTCGCATGGATGAGCAGTCCATGGCGATGACCCTGGATGCCCAGGCCGCGTTGCCGCAGCTGCAGTGCAAGCTGTTCAGTTACTACCTGGCCACCTACCGTCAGATCCGCTCGCATCAGCCGCTGTGGCAGATGGACAGCGTGGCCACGTCCATCGGCTTGCTGGCCAGGACGTCACCCGCATCGCCCACCCTGCTGCAGTTCAAGCAGGCGCAGCAGGCGTTCGAGGCAGCGCTGCCGTCTATCGAGCGGCGCTGCGCCGGGCAGCCCGACCTGATGTTCATCGACGCCTGGCCGCAGCAACTGCGTGACCTTGCGCTCAAGCAGCTGTGAGAAGGAGTGCCATGACAACACCACTTCCGGTCTTTACCTATTACCCCGGCAAGGTTCATTACATCGTGGCCAGCAGCGAGGCTTGCGTGTGCTGCGGGCAGGCGCGTGGTTACCTGTATGACGGCACGCTGTACACCGCGCAGACACTCGAGGGCGATATCTGCCCGTGGTGCATCGCCGATGGTTCGGCGGCCAGGCGCTACGACGGCAGTTTCCATGATGTGTATGCGATGGGGGAGGCGGGCATAAAGCCTGAGGTGCTCGACGAGATCGCCTATCGCACGCCGGGCTATCCCACATGGCAGGACAGCCAGTGGATGCACCATTGCGGTGACGCCTGCGAGTTCCACGGGGACGCCAGCGCCGAGGACATCAGTGAGGCCACGCCGGCGACCCGGGAGCACTGGGCCGAGTACAACGGCATGACCGTGGAGGACTGGTCGTGGGCCGCGGTGGGGTATGCGCCGGGCGGGGATACCGGGTTCTACAAGTTCGTGTGCCGTGGGTGCAAGCAGGTGCTGCTGGCCTGGGACATGAGCTGACGTTCACGCCTCTATCGCGGGTCAAATCCGCTCCCACAGGGCAGCGCGGGAGCGGGCTTGGCTATCGCACAGACACCACCAGCTTGCCCACCGCCTTGCGCCCCGCCAACTGCTCGATTGCAGCCCCGGCATCGGCCAGTGGGTAGGTCTGCGACACCAGTGGTTTCAGCTTGCCCTCGGCATGCCACGCAAACAGCTGCTTGAAGTTCGCGGCGTTATCCGCCGGCTGGCGCTGCGCGAACGCACCCCAGAACACCCCCAGCACCGCCGCGCCCTTGAGCAGCGTCAGGTTCACCGCCAACTGCGGGATCTGCCCGCTGGCGAACCCCACCACCAGCATCCGTCCGTTCCACGCCAGCCCGCGCACCGCCTGCTCGAACAGCTCGCCGCCCACCGGGTCGAAAACCACGTCCACGCCCTGGCCACCGGTCAGGCGCTTGATCTCGTCCTTGAGGCCGCTTTCGCTGTAGTTGATCAGCTCGTCGGCACCGGCAGCCTTGGCCACGGCCAGCTTGTCGGCGCTGCTGGCCGCTGCGATCACCCGCGCGCCCAGGGCCTTGCCGATCTCCACCGCCGCCAGCCCGACACCGCCCGACGCGCCCAGCACCAGCAGGGTTTCCCCGGCTTGCAGCTGCCCGCGCTGGGTGAGCGCGTACATCGAGGTGCCGTAGGTCATGCCGAATGCGGCAGCCGTGGCGAAGTCCATGTGCGCCGGGATCGGCATCACGTTGTAGCCCGGCACCGCGATCTGCTCGGCAAAGCTGCCCCAGCCGGTCAGCGCCATCACCCGGTCGCCCACCTGCAACGGCCCGGCCTTTTCGCCCACCTCCAGCACTACCCCTGCTGCTTCGCCACCCGGCGAGAACGGCAGTGGCGGCTGGAACTGGTACTTGCCCTGGATGATCAGGGTGTCGGGGAAGTTGACCCCCGCCGCATGCACCTGCACCAGCACTTCATTGCGTTTGGGCACGGGGCTGGCGACCTCTTCGAGGACCAGGTCGCTGGCCGGACCATGGGCTTTGCACAACACGGCTTTCATCAGGGCTATTCCTTTGCGGGTGGTGGCCGATAAGTGTAGGTGGGCAGGGTGTCGGGTCAACGAGCATGCCCCGGCCTGATAAGCCGGCATAAGCCCGGGCTTGGGTTTGGCGAAGGCGCTGGGTATGCTGGCGCCAACTGTTTGAGGAGCGAATTGGTGAAAGCGTGGATCTTGATGGTACTGGCCCTGATGCTGCCAGCGGCGGCCATGGCCGAAGAAGCCAAGGACGGAGAGGGCGCGCCGAAGGTGTCGT
Source organism: Pseudomonas sp. 8209 (assembly GCF_028682105.1). Lineage (NCBI taxonomy): Bacteria > Pseudomonadati > Pseudomonadota > Gammaproteobacteria > Pseudomonadales > Pseudomonadaceae > Pseudomonas > Pseudomonas sp. 8209. The sequence goes on along the minus strand of NZ_JANIAH010000006.1, from coordinate 155,599 downwards.
ACATCTCCCTGACCCCGCCACTGGTGGGCAACTATGCCCTTGATGGCGGCCCCAAGCTGCGTGTGTACAAGGCCGATGTGGCGTTGCGCGTGGACAACGATGTGGATGCGGCCGCGGTCAAGCACCACGAACCGCTGATCCGCAACCAGCTGGTGGCCCTGTTCACCCAGCAGAGCCTGGACGGCATGAGCAACGTCGAGGCCAAGGAACACCTTCGCCAGGAAGCCCTCAAGCAGGTGCAGCAGGTGCTCAACGGCGAAGAAGGCCGGCCGGTTGTGGCCGACCTGCTGTTCAACAACCTGATCGTGCAGTAGTCACGAGGCCAGGCTGCGGCGAAAGCGTGCCAGGGCGATCGCAAAGAACGCCAGGCCGATCGCCGCCAGCGCCAGCAGGTCCGGCCACACCACCGATGCGTCGGCGTCGCGGAACAGGATCGCGGCACCCAGGCTGACGAAGTGGGTGGAGGGTGACAGCTGCATCACCCACTGCAGCCATTGCGGCATGCTGTCCAGCGGCGTGCTGCCGCCCGACAGCAACAGCATCGGGATGATCACCGGGATCGCCAGCAAGCCGAACTGCGGGGTCGAGCGCGCCAGTGTGGCGAGGAAGATCCCCAGCGCGGTGCTGGCGAACAGGTACAGCGCGGTCACGCCCAGGAACAACCCCATGGAGCCGGCCAGCGGCACTCCCAATGCCCCCTTGACCACCACCTCCAGCGACACCCAGGTGCACAGCACCACCACCAGCGCGTTGCTGCCGATCTTGGCCAGCATGATTTCCAGTGCCGTCAGTGGCAGTACCAGCAAGTGGTCGAGGGTGCCATGCTCGCGTTCGCGCAGCAGCGCAGTGCCGGTCAGCACGATGGCTAGGATGGTGATGTTGTTGACGATCTGGATCACCGCCAGAAACCAGCCGCCCTCCAGGTTGGGGTTGAACAGCGCCCGTGGGCTCAGCAGCGCCGGGCTCTGCACGGCCTGCTTGGCGTAGTCGAGCAGCTCGCGTTCGAAGATCCGCCCGATGTAGCCGGCGCCCATGAACGCCTGGCTCATGGCGGTGGCGTCGACGTTCACCTGCAGTTCCGGGGTGCGCCCGGCCAGCAGGTCGCTCTGGAAGTTCACCGGGATATTGATCACGAAGGTGTACTGGCCGCTGTCCATGGCCTGGTCGAGCTGGTCGTAGGGCAGCGTCACCGCCGGCTGGAACTCCGGCGGTTGCAGCGCCTCGCCCAGCTTGCGCGAGACCAGGCTGTGGTCTTCGTCGACGATGGCCACGCTGGCGTTGTGCACGCCGATCACAGAGCCGGCGGCGGGCATGTAGATGGCCACGCTGAAGGCATACAGCAGAAACAGCAGCAGCACGCTGTCGTGGCGTAGGCTGGTCAGCTCCTTGAGACCGAGGCGGTAGATATGGGCCAGGCGCTGCATCAGACCTCCTGCTTTTTCAGCATGATCAGGCTCAGCCCGGTGAAGCCGGCGAAGAACCCGAACAGGGCCAGGCACTGCGGCCATAGTTCGCGCAGGTCCAGGGCCTTGGTGAAGGTGCCGACGGCAATGTCGAGGAAGTAGCCGGCCGGGAACAGCTGACCCATCAGTGCTGCCGCGCCATCGAGAGAAGAGCGCGGCACGATCAGCCCGGAGAACTGGATGGTCGGCAGGCTGGTGATGATCATGGTGCCCAGGATCGCCGCGATCTGGGTGCGGGTGAATGCCGAGATCAGCAGCCCCAGGCTGGTGGTGGCCAGCAGGTACAGCACCCCGCCGCAGGCCAGGGCCAGCGCGCTGCCCTTGAAGGGCACGCCGAACAGCCAGCGGTTCATCGCCACCAGCAACGCCAGGTTGACCAGGCTCACCAGCAGGTACGGGGCCTGCTTGCCGAGCAGGAACTCCAGGCGCGTGAGCGGCGTGGCGTAGAAGTTGGTGATCGAGCCCAGCTCTTTTTCACGCACGATGCCCAGTGCCGTGAGCATCGCGGGAATGAATGCCAGGATCAGCGCCATCACCCCGGGGCCGATGGCGTTCACGCTGATCACGTCCTGGTTGTAGCGAAAGCGGGTTTCAAGTTTCACCGCTGCCTGGCCTGGTTGTGCGCGGCTGCTCAGCGCGGCGAGCTGTTCGAGGTTGGCCTGATGCACGGCCTCCACATAGTTGCGGCTGGTTTCGGCGCGAAACGGCATGCCGCCATCGAGCCAGGCCGCCACCACCGGCTGGCGCCCGGCATTCAGGTCGCGGCCAAAGCCGGGGGGAATCTCCAGCGCCAGCTTGATTTCCGAGCGTTGCAGGCGCTTGTGCAGTTGCGCGGCGTCGCGGATCGGCGCCTGTTCGGCGAAGTAGCGCGAGCCGCGAAACGCTTCCAGGTACAGACGGCTTTGCGGGCTCTGGTCCTGGTCGTAGACCGCGAATGCCAGGTTCTCCACGTCCAGCGAAATGCCATAGCCGAAGATCACCATCATGAACAGCGCACCGAGCAGGGCGAAGGCCAGGCGCACCTTGTCGCGCAGCAGCTCCTTGCCTTCGCGGGTGGCTACCGCGAACAGCCGCACGAAGCTGAAGCCGCTGCGGGGTGGCGGGCTGGCGGTCTCGGCGGTGGTGCTCACCGGTTGGGCCTCGGTCGGCGCCGGGCTGCTGTTCTGCGCCTGTTCCAGGCAGGTGACGAAGGCGTCTTCCAGGGTCTGGCCGCCGAACTGCTGTTGCAGCGCGGCCGGGGTATCGCAGGCCAGTACACGGCCGGCGTGCATCAGCGAGATGCGATCGCAGCGCAGCGCCTCGTTCATGAAGTGGGTGGACAGGAAGATGGTCACGCCCTGCTCGCGGGACAGCTCGATCAGCAGGCGCCAGAAGTCGTCGCGTGCGGCCGGGTCGACGCCGGAGGTGGGTTCGTCGAGGATCAGCACTTCAGGCCGGTGCAGCACCGCCACGGCCAGCGACAGGCGCTGGCGCAGGCCCAGCGGCAGGGCGCCGGACTGCTGGTCGGCAATGTCGCCCAGGTCGAAGCGCTCGATCAGTTCGGCGATGCGCGGGGTGCTGTCGGCCTTGTTCAGGTCGAACAGGCGCGCGTGCAGCTCGAGGTTCTGACGCACGCTCAGTTCGCCATACAGCGAAAAGCTCTGGGACATGAAGCCGACGCGCTTGCGCGTGGCCAGGTCCTTGGCGTCGACCGGGCGGCCGAGCAGGGTGGCGCTGCCTTCGCTGGCCGGCATCAGGCCGGTGAGCACCTTCATGGTGGTGGTCTTGCCGCAGCCGTTGGAGCCCAGGAAACCGAAGATCTCGCCACGGCCGATGGCGAAGCTGACCTTGTTCACTGCGGTGAAGTCGCCGAAGCGCAGGGTCAGTTCATGGGCCTCGATGGCGATGTCGCCGTCGTCGGCCGGGCGTGGCGGGATCACCAGCGGCGCCTGGGTGCGGCTGCGGTCATCCTGTTGCTGGCTCTGGTAGCAGGTGAAGGCGTCGTCCAGCTTGCCGCTGGCGGTGGCGCCGGCCAGCTCGCGGCTCAGCCCCTGTGCGATCAGGCGACCACGGTCGAGCATCAGGCAGTGCTCGAACTGTTCGGCCTCTTCCATGTAGGCGGTGGCCACCAGCAGGGTCAGTTGCGGACGCTCGCCGCGCACCTGCTCCACCAGCTCCCAGAAGCGCCGGCGCGACAGCGGGTCGACGCCGGTGGTGGGCTCGTCGAGAATCAGCAGGTCGGGCTCGTGGATCAGTGCGCAGCACAGCCCGAGTTTCTGCTTCATGCCCCCGGAGAGCTTGCCTGCCGGGCGCTCGGCAAAGCGTTCCAGGTCGGTGGCCAGCAGCAGCGCGTGCATGCGCGTGTCGCACTCGGAACGGCTCAGGCCGAACAGCGTGGCGAAGAAGCGGATGTTCTCGCTGATCGACAGCTCAGGGTACAGGTTGCCGCCCAGGCCCTGGGGCATGAAGGCGATGCGCGGGTACAGGCTGTTGCGATGGCGGCGCTGGCGGATCGAGCCGTCCAGCACCTGCAACTCGCCCTGTTGCAGCTTCTTGACCCCGGCAATCAGCCCCAGCAGGCTCGACTTGCCCGCACCGTCCGGGCCGATCAGGCCGCAGCGGGTGCCTGCCGGCAGTTCAAAGCAGATGTCCTGCAGGGCCTCGAGGGAGCCGTAGCGGTGGCTGATGCCACGCGCCTGCAGCGCCAGGGCCGTCATTGCAGGTTGGCCGGCCAGTCCACGGGGGCGCTACGCACATAGCCGGCGCCGGGCATGCCGGGCTTGGCCTGGGGCACCGCGCTGGGCTCGGTCAGGCGCAGCTTGACGCGAAACACCAGCTTCTGGCGCTCGTCACGGGTTTCCACCTGCTTGGGGGTGAACTGCGCCTTGGCTGCCACGAAGCTGATCTTGGCCGGCAGCGCGCGGTCGGGCAGGGCATCGAGCACGATGCGCGCCTGGTCGCCCACGGTCAGCTTGCCGGTGGTGGAGGCGGGCAGATAGAGGTTCATGTACTGGTCGCTGGGGTCGATCAGCAGCAGTACGCGCCCGCCGGCCCCGAGCACTTCGCCCGGTTCGGCCAGGCGCAGCTGGATCACGCCATCGATGGGCGCGCGCAGGCTGCTGTCGTCGATTTCGCTGGTGAGCTGGGCCACCTGGGCCTCGGCGGCACCGATGGCGGCCTTGATTGCCGCGAGTTGCGCTCGCGCTGCCACCACGGCTGAATTGCTGGTGTCGTAGCGGGCCTGCTGCTGGTCGAGCAATTGCTGGCTGGAGTACTTGCGCTGGAACAGTTCGCGCACGCGCTTGAGTTCCTGGCTGGCCAGCAGCTGTTCGCTCTGGCGCAGCTGCACGGTGGCCTGGGCGGCCGCGTAGTTCTCGCGGGCACGCAGCACTTCGGCTTCGGCCTGGTTGCGCTGGGCCTCCATGGTGCGGGTGTCGATGCGCGCCAGCAGTTGGCCCTTGTGCACCACGTCGCCCTCGTCGGCCAGCACTTCGGCCAGGCGCCCCGGCACTTTGGTGGCGATCTGCACCTCGGTGGCCTCAAGGCGACCGTTGCCCATGCTCAGGCCTTCGGGCAGACGGTCGTGCATGGACTTCCAGTAGCCCAGGCCGCCGGCTGCCACCAGCAGCGCAATCAGCGCGCCGGCAAAGAGTTTGGGGGTGTGTTGGCTCATCGACATGCACCTGCATCCTGCTGCGTTTGACGTCAGAGTCTGACGTTTTGCCTACCGTGGCGGGTTGATACGTATCAAACGAGTGGGCATCTTACGCGAAATTAACGTAGTGCGAGCACCGCGGCCCATTGTTCGTCCGTCACCGGCATCACCGACAGGCGGCTGCCCTTCTGTACCAGTGGCAGTTCGGCCAGTGCCGCCTGTTGCTTGAGGTAGCCAAGGCCCAGCACCTTGCGCAAGGTTTCCACATGCTCCACGTCCACTGCGCTCCACGGGTTCTTCTCGGCGCTGGCCTTGGCGTCGAAGTAGTGGCTCTCGGGGTCCAGTGCGGTGGGGTCGGGGTAGGCGGCGGTGGTGATGCGGGCAATACCGGCGATGCCGGGCTCGGGGCAGCTGGAGTGGTAGAAGAAGAACAGGTCGCCCACCGCCATGGCACGCATGAAGTTGCGCGCCTGGTAGTTGCGCACCCCGTCCCAGCGCGCCTGGCCGAGGCGGGCGAGGTCTTCGATCGAGAGCTCGTCGGGCTCGGATTTCATCAGCCAGTAGGCCATCGTTGACGCTCCAGACAAAGTTTGAAATAACCTGTTGCATGAAACCGACAGCCGGTTGGCGTCAACGTTTGCGTGTGGCACCAGGTTGTCGGAGAATGCGCGCATTTTAAGCTTGACGCTGCTGCACGGCATAATAAAAACCGTTGCTGTCATCGTGATGAGTTTGCCTGAGGGGGGCAATCGATGAATCGCAAACCGGATTTGCTCTGGGTGCTCGTTTTTCTGTTTGGCCTGGGTGTGGTCACCACCGGCTATGCACAAAGCCTGTGGGAACAGAAACTCGAAACAGCCGCCTACGAGATGCCGGCCGCCCCGACCCCCGTCAAGCGTTGAGCCTTGCGGCGCCCGTTCAGGGTGCCAGGTACCACCCCCTGTCCGATACCGTGCCCTGCAGCGGCACGTCCCAACTGGCCTGGGCCAGTCGTTGCACTTTCTGGCATTCGTGCGCCAGCCCCAGCAGCAGGGGTTTCTTCCAGGCCTTGCGCCGCCCCTGATACGCCAGGCTGCGGTCATAGAACCCGCCGCCCATGCCCAGTCGCCCACCCGTCTCGTCGAAACCCACCAGCGGCAGCAGGATCAGGTCCAGTGCCCAGGTGGGTCGCTGGCGTGTGAGATTGATGCGTGGTTCGGGGATGCGGAAGCGGTTGGGGCGCAGTTTTTCACCGTGCTCGAAGCGCTGGAAGGCCATGCGGGTTCTGGGCCAGGCGTGCAGCACCGGCAGGTAGGTATGCTTGCCTCGACGTTGAGCTTCGCGCAGCAGCAGGCGCGGGTCGATCTCGCTGTCGTTGGGCAGGTACAGGGCAATGTGCCGGGCACGACGAAACAGCGGGTGCTGCGCCAGTTGCCGGTACAGGCCGCGCGCGGCACGGCGCTGTTCGGCCGGGCTGAGGGCACGGCGGGCATCACGGAGCAGACGACGAAGTTGGGGGCGGGTAAGCGGCGCGGTGTCGGTCATGGCACGGGCGGTCCCTGGGGCGACTGCCACGCAGGGGTGGCAGTGCATGTGCGTGCGCCGCTGGGCGGGCGCAGGCTGGAGAATTCAGGCTCCCCGACGAACCGCTGTCGGTGTAGCCCTTGAACCCGAAAGTTCAAGGTGGAGATTACAGGAGGCGTTAAGGCTTTCCGTCAAGCGGACATGCACACCGGCCCCACGTGCAACCCCCGTGGTTGTGCGTATCGGCTCAGGGACATGACCGACTGGCAAGCACTCCAGGGAGTGGTCGGAGTATACCCGAAACTCAGGCCGGTTTTGAACCCGCGTCGTCGGCCAATGCCTGATCGACACGTTCGAGCAGGTCGCGCACCTGTTCACGGGTGGCACCGCCGGTGGGCGCCTGCGGGCGCTCCTGATTGTGCAGCAGGTCGTGGGTGATGTTCAGCGCCGCCATCACCGCGATACGGTCGGCGCCGATCACCTTGCCGCTGCTGCGGATCTCGCGCATCTTGCTGTCCAGGTAGCGCGCTGCGCTGACCAGGTTGCTGCGCTCTTCCGGCGGGCAGATGATCGAATACTCCTTGTCGAGGATCTGTACGGTGACGCTATTGCTTGAACTCATGAGTCTTGCTCCAGGGCCTTGAGCCGCGAAATCATCGATTCGACCTTACGCCGGGCGATCTCGTTTTTTTCGATGAGGTGGGCGCGCTCCTCGCGCCAGGATTTTTCCTGAGCTAATAGGAGTGCATTTTGCCGCTTTAGTTGCTCGACACGTTCGATCAACAGCTCGAATCGGCCCATCAGCGCTTGCAGGTCGTTCTCTGGCATGACGTGCCACTCGCTTTTGTCAGACGGGTCTTACCCGCTCATTAAGTTCCGGCATGCCCCGAATTGGCGGCGTCGATGGTCTTGGCGCGCCTGCCGGTGCTAGGATACAAGGCCTTCATTCTAGTCATTGCGCCGTCTGGCGCCTAGCTGCCCATGCCCATTACGAATTCGCCATACACCGCTTTTGCCACCTTGCTCACCAGCAACGGTCACCCTGTTTCGCCTGCCGAGCTTCACGGCTTGTTGCTCGGGCGCAGCTGCGCCGGCGCCGGCTTCGATGCCGACGGCTGGTTGGCCGATGCGGCCCACCTGCTGGAAGTCGATCCTGTAGACAATGTTCGTAACGCTTTGATCGGCCTGCAGGAGATGGTCAAGGGCGAACTCACCGGTGAAGAAGTCACCGTCGTGCTGTTGCTGCCCACCGACGATGCCCCGCTGACCGAGCGTGCCATCGCCCTGGGCGAGTGGTGCAAAGGCTTCCTGTACGGCTTCGGCCTCAACTCGGCAGGCCTGAGCCTGAGTGCCGAAGCCAAGGAAGTGCTGGGTGACCTGGACGCCATTTCCCAGGTCCAGGATGCACTGGAAGAATCCGAAGACGGCGAAAGCGACTATATGGAAGTGATGGAGTACCTGCGCGTCGCACCGATGCTGCTGTTCTCCGAGCTGGCCAAGCCACAGGCGCCTGCGCCCAAGCCTTCCTTGCACTAAATGCCGAACAGGGGTTCCTCGTGCCAATAGCCCATATCCCCAAAGCGGAGTATGCCCGTCGTCGCAAGGCGCTGATGGCGCAGATGGAACCCAACAGCATCGCCATCCTGCCCGCGGCCGCGGTGGCCATTCGCAACCGCGACGTGGAGCATGTGTACCGCCAGGACAGCGACTTCCAGTACCTCAGCGGCTTCCCGGAGCCCGAGGCGGTGATTGCGCTGATCCCCGGCCGCGAGCACGGTGAGTACGTGCTGTTCTGCCGCGAGCACAACCCCGAGCGCGAGCTGTGGGACGGCCTGCGCGCCGGCCAGGAAGGCGCGATACGCGAATACGGCGCGGACGATGCGTTCCCCATCACCGACATCGACGACATCCTGCCGGGCCTGATCGAAGGCCGCGACCGGGTGTACTCGGCCATGGGCAGCCACCCCGAATTCGACCGCCACCTGATGGAGTGGATCAACGTGATCCGCTCCAAGGCCAACCTCGGCGCCCAGCCACCGAACGAGTTCGTTGCGCTGGATCATCTGCTGCACGACATGCGCCTGTATAAATCGGCCACGGAAGTGAAGGTGATGCGCGAGGCCGCGGCGATTTCGGCACGCGCTCACGTGCGGGCCATGCAGGCCTGCCGCGCCGGGTTGCACGAATACAGCCTGGAGGCCGAGCTGGACTACGAGTTCCGCAAGGGCGGGGCGAAGATGCCGGCCTACGGCTCGATCGTGGCATCGGGTCGCAACGCCTGCATCCTGCATTACCAGCAGAACGATGCCCTGCTCAAGGACGGCGACCTGGTCCTGATCGACGCCGGGTGCGAGATCGACTGCTACGCCAGCGACATCACCCGCACCTTTCCGGTCAGCGGGCGCTTCTCGCCGGAGCAGAAAGCGATCTACGAGCTGGTGCTCAAGGCCCAGGCTGCAGCCTTTGCCGCGATTGCACCGGGCAAGCACTGGAACCATGCCCACGAGGCCACCGTGCAGGTGATCACCGAAGGGCTGGTGGAGCTGGGGCTGCTCAAGGGCGACGTGCCGGCGCTGATCGAGGCCGAGGCCCATCGCGCCTTCTACATGCACCGCGCCGGTCACTGGCTGGGGCTGGATGTGCACGACGTCGGCGAGTACAAGGTCGCCGACCAGTGGCGCGTGCTGGAGCCGGGCATGGCCCTGACGGTGGAGCCGGGCATCTACATTGCTGCCGACAACCAGAGTGTCGCGAAGAAGTGGCGCGGTATCGGCGTACGAATCGAGGACGACGTAGTGGTGACCAAGCAGGGCTGTGAAATCCTGACCTCCGGCGTACCGCGCACGGTGGCCGAAATCGAAGCATTGATGGCGGCTGCACGCAGCCACGCCGCATGAGCCGGGTCAACCTTGCCATCATCGGTGGCGGCCTGGTCGGTGCCAGCCTGGCGCTGGCCCTGCAGGCCGGGGCCAGGGCGCGTGGCTGGAAGATCCTGCTGATCGAGCCGTTCGCCCCCGGCGACAGCTTCCAGCCCAGTTACGACGCACGGTCCTCGGCGCTTTCCTACGGCACCCGGCAGATCTACGAGCGTCTGGGCCTGTGGCAGCCGATCAGCCGCCGCGCCGAACCGATCCGCCAGATCCAGGTGTCCGACCGTGGCCGCTTTGGCGCCACCCGCCTGGACGCCCTGGAAGAAGGCGTGCCGGCACTCGGCTACGTGGTCGAGAACGCCTGGCTCGGCCAGTGCCTGTGGCAGGGGCTGGATGCCGAGGTGGTGACTTGGCGCTGCCCGGCGCAGGTCAGCGCGATGCAGCCGCTGGCCGACGGCTACCGCCTGACACTGGATGACGACACCACGGTGGACTGCGACCTGGCGGTACTGGCCGACGGCGGGCGTTCCGGGCTGCGCGAGCAGTTGGGCATCCACGTCAGCCAGCGTCCGTACAACCAGAGTGCGCTGATCGCCAACATCACCCCGAGCGAGGCCCATTGCGGGCAGGCGTTCGAACGCTTCACCGATGACGGCCCGATGGCCTTGCTGCCGCTGCCGGAAAACCGCTGCGCGCTGGTCTGGACCCGTGCCGGAATGGATGCCAGACGGCTGGCCGAGATCGACGAACGAGCCTTCCTGGCCGAGCTGCAAGGCGTGTTCGGCTACCGTCTGGGCACCTTGCGCCAGGTGGGCGCGCGTCACCTCTACCCGCTGTCGCTGGTAGAGGCCCAGGAGCAGGTGCGCTCGCACCTGGTGGTGCTGGGCAACGCCGCGCACAGCCTGCACCCGATTGCCGGGCAGGGTTTCAACCTGTCGCTGCGCGACGTGCAGTCGCTGGCCGACGGTCTGCTGGCCGGGCCTGAAGTACCGGGCGACCTGGCGACCCTGCAGGCCTACCGCGAGCGCCAGCGCCTGGACCAGGACATGACCGTGGGCTTCTCCGACAAGGTCACGCGGTTGTTCGGCAGCGGCCAGCCGTTGCTCGCCACCGGGCGCAACCTGGGCCTGCTGGGCCTGGACCTGCTGCCCCCGGCCAAGCGCTGGTTCGCCCGCCAGGCCATGGGCCTGGGTACACGCCCGGACCAGCCTGGCCAATGACCCCTTCTTCTCTTTATCGGGCTTGAAAGCATGGAAATGCGCGCAGATCTGTTGATTGTCGGTGCCGGAATGGTCGGTAGCGCCCTGGCCCTGGCCTTGCAGCACAGTGGCCTGGACATCCTGCTGCTCGACGGCAGCCCCCTGACGGTCAAGCCGTTCGATGCACAGGCGCCCTTCGAGCCGCGAGTCAGCGCGCTGTCGATGGCCAGCCAGCGCATCCTCGAGCGCGTGGGCGCCTGGCAGCACATCCGCGAGCGGCGCCTGAGCCCGTATTCGGACATGCACGTGTGGGACGGCAGCGGCACCGGGCAGATCCACTTTTCGGCCGCCAGCGTGCACGCCGAGGTGCTCGGCCACATCGTCGAGAACCGCGTGGTGCAGGACGGTCTGCTGCAGCGCCTGCACGACAGCGAGATCGGCCTGCTGGCCAACGCCCGCCTGGAGCAGATGCGCCGCAGTGGCGACGACTGGCTGCTGACCCTGGCCGATGGCCGCACCCTGCGCGCGCCGCTGGTGATTGCGGCTGACGGAGCCAACTCGGCGGTGCGCCGCCTGACCGGCTGCCAAACCCGTGAGTGGGACTACCTGCACCACGCCATCGTGACCAGCGTACGCTGTGCCGAGCCGCACCAGGCCACGGCCTGGCAGCGCTTCACCGATGACGGCCCGCTGGCGTTTCTGCCACTGCTGCGCGACGGCCAGCAGCACTGGTGCTCCATCGTGTGGTCGACCACGCCTGCGCAGGCCGAGCGCCTCATGGCCCTGCCGGACGAAGCCTTCTGCGCCGAGCTGGAGCGGGCCTTCGAGGGCCGCCTGGGCACGGTGCTGGCGGCCGACCCACGGCTGTGCGTACCGCTGCGCCAGCGCCATGCCAAGCGCTACGTGGCCGAGGGCCTGGCGTTGATCGGCGATGCGGCCCACACCATTCACCCGCTGGCCGGGCAGGGCGTGAACCTTGGCTTTCTGGATGCGGCGGTGCTGGCCGAAGTGCTGCAGCATGCCCATGAGCGCGGCGAGCGCCTGGCCGACGTGCGCGTGCTGAGCCGCTACGAACGACGGCGCATGCCGCACAACCTGGCCTTGATGGCCGCAATGGAGGGCTTCGAGCGCCTGTTCCAGGCCGACCCGCTGCCGCTGCGCTGGCTGCGCAACAGTGGCCTGAAGTGGGTGGAGCAACTGCCGGAGGCCAAGGCGCTGTTCGTGCGCCAGGCGCTGGGGCTGAGCGGCGACCTGCCGGAGCTGGCACGGGCCTGAGGCGGCACCGCAACATCTGGTAACTCCTCCCTTGGCAGTTCGGTTGAGAAGGCAAATGGCATTCACTACCATTTGCGCCTCTCCCGCATTCCGAGGACCGCCTTCATGTTGCCACGCAAGCATCTACTCGCCGCCCTGGCGCTCACCCTGCTGGGCGGTACCGCACAGGCGGCGGACGAGGTGGTGGTGTATTCCTCGCGCATCGACGAGCTGATCAAGCCGGTATTCGATGCCTACACCAAGGAAACCGGGGTCAAGGTCAAGTTCATCACCGACAAGGAAGCGCCGTTGATGCAGCGCATCAAGGCCGAGGGCAGCAACGCCACCGCCGACCTGCTGCTGACCGTGGATGCCGGCAACCTCTGGCAGGCCGAGCAGATGGGTATCCTGCAGCCGATCAAGTCGGCCGTGATCGACGCCAACATTCCCCCGCAGTATCGCGCTTCGTCCCATGACTGGACCGGCCTGAGCCTGCGCGCACGGACCATTGCCTACGCCACCGACCGGGTCAAGCCCGAGGAGCTGAGCACCTACGAGGCGCTGGCCGGCAAGGAATGGGAAGGGCGCTTGTGCCTGCGTACCGCCAAGAAGGTCTACAACCAGTCGCTGACCGCGACCCTGATCGAAACCCACGGCGCCGAGAAGACCGAAGAGATCCTCAAGGGCTGGGTGAACAACCTGTCCACCGACGTGTTCTCGGATGACGTGGCAGTGCTCAAGGCCATCGAGGCCGGGCAGTGCGACGTGGGCATCGTCAATACCTACTACTATGGCCGCCTGCACAAGGAGCAGCCGCAACTGCCGATCAAGCTGTTCTGGCCCAACCAGGCCGACCGTGGCGTGCACGTCAACCTGTCGGGCATCGGCTTGACCCGGCACGCGCCGCACAAGGAGGCCGCGATCAAGCTGGTGGAGTGGATGACCGGGCCGCAGGCGCAGAAGATCTTCGCCGATGTGAACCAGGAGTTCCCGGCCAACCCCAAGGTGGAACCCTCGGCAGAAGTGGCGGCGTGGGGCAAGTTCAAGGCCGACAGCCTGCCGGTGGAAGTGGCGGGCAAGCGTCAGGCTGAAGCGATTCGCCTGATGGATCGGGCTGGCTGGAACTGAGCGCAAGGCTTTATTCTTGCGGGGCCCCTGTCGGGGCCCATCGCGGGTCAAGCCCGCTCCTACAGGGATCACCGTGGCCCTTGTGGGAGCGGGCTTGACCCGCGATAGACCGCAACGCGGTCGCTCTCACCTTCGCCAGAGATCTCCCCCCGTGTCACACCCCGCCCAACGCCGCTGGTACCCCCTGGTCTTCACCGTCTGCGCGCTGGTGCTGCTGCCGCTGAGCGTGCTGGTGCTGTCGTGGCAGAGCATCGACCTGCAGATCTGGTCGCACCTGCTCGACACCCAGATGAGCCGCCTGTTGGGCAACACCCTGACCTTGATCCTCGGCGTGGGCGTCGGCGTCACCGTGCTGGGCGTGAGCCTGGCCTGGCTCACCAGCTTGTGCGAATTCCCCGGCCGACGCTGGCTCGACTGGGCATTGATGCTGCCCTTCGCCATCCCCGCCTATGTGCTGGCGTTCGTCTTCGTCGGTTTGCTGGACTTCTCCGGCCCGGTGCAAACCCTGCTGCGCGAATGGTTCGGCCCCATGCGCCTGCCGCGCGTGCGCTCCACCGGCGGGGTGATCATCGTGCTGGTGCTGGTGTTCTACCCCTATGTCTACCTGCTGGCACGTACCGCCTTCCTGGCCCAGGGCAAGGGCCTGATGGAAGCGGCGCGGGTGCTCGGGCAATCGCCGCTGCAAGCCTTCTGGCGCGTGGCCCTGCCCATGGCGCGGCCGGCGATCGGCGCGGGCGTGGCGCTGGCGCTGATGGAAACCCTGGCCGACTTCGGCGCGGTGGCCGTGTTCAACTTCGACACCTTCACCACCGCCATCTACAAGACCTGGTACGGCTTCTTCAGCCTCTCCAGCGCCGCCCAGCTCGCCAGCCTGTTGCTGCTGGCCGTCATGCTGGTGCTGTACGGCGAGCGCCGGGCCCGCGGTGCGGTACGCAGCAGCAACGAGCGGCCCCGGGTGGCGGCGCTGTACCACCTGCACGGGGTCAAGGCGCTGGCTGCCAGCAGCTGGTGCCTGCTGGTGTTCGCCTGCGCGTTCGTTATCCCGGTGCTGCAGTTGCTGGTGTGGTTCTGGCAGCGCGGGCGTTTCGACCTCGACGAGCGCTATGGCGCGCTCATCCTGCATACCCTGTACCTGGGCGCCATGGCTGCGCTGATCACCGTGGCGGTGGCACTGCTGCTGGCGTTTGCCCGACGTCAGGCCCCCACCCGTGTGGTGCGCGCCGGGGTCAGCCTGGCCAACCTGGGCTACGCCTTGCCCGGCTCGGTATTGGCGGTGTCGATCATGCTGGCCTTCAGTTACCTCGACAACCAGCTGGTGGTGCCGCTTTCGAGCTGGCTTGGCGGTGCCGGCCGGCCGCTGCTGATGGGCAGCCTGGCGGCACTACTGCTGGCCTATTTGGTGCGCTTCATCGCCGTGGCCTACGGCCCCTTGGAAAACAGCCTGGGGCGCATCCGGCCCTCGCTGCCGGAGGCCTCGCGCAGCCTCGGGGTCAGCGGCCCGCGATTGTTTTTCAAGGTGTATCTCCCGCTGCTGGTGCCGGGTGCGCTGAGCGCGGCGCTGCTGGTGTTCGTCGATGTGCTCAAGGAGATGCCCGCCACCCTGCTGATGCGCCCGTTCGGTTGGGACACCCTGGCGGTGCGGGTATTCGAGATGACCAGCGAGGGCGAGTGGTCGCGTGCCTCGCTGCCGGCGTTGACGCTGGTGCTGGTGGGGCTGCTGCCGGTCATCGGTTTGATAAGGCGTTCGGCGCGTCACCCGGGTCAGAGTCACTGAGGGTGTAAGGCTGCGCCCTTGCGGCTACAATGCGCGGCATTCGCTGCGGCCGATCAGCACCGGGTAGCTGAAACGCTGCCCTCAGCCGCAGCCTCGCCACGCCCGGAAGGAGAAACCCATGGGACAGCGTACGCCTCTTTATGACCTGCACCTGGCGCTTGGCGCCAAGATGGTCGATTTTGGCGGTTGGGACATGCCCCTGCATTACGGCTCGCAAGTCGAGGAGCACCACCAGGTGCGCCGCGACTGCGGGGTCTTCGATGTCTCGCACCTCACCGTGATCGATGTGCACGGCGCCCAGGCCACGCCCTGGCTGCGCTGGTTGCTGGCCAACGATGTAGCCAGCCCGAATGCCCACGGCAAGGCCCTGTACAGCACCCTGCTCAACGAACAGGGCGGGGTGATCGACGACCTGCTGGTCTACCGCACCGACGACGGCTACCGCCTGGTGGCCAACGCCGCCACCCGCGACAAGGACCTGGCCTGGCTGCAGGCCCATATCGGCGACTACGACGTGCAGGTGCGCGAGCGTCCCGAACTGTCGATCTTCGCTGTGCAGGGCCCGCATGCGCGGGACAAGCTGGCCGAGCTGGTGAGCAGCGACCGTGCGGCGCTGATTCGTGAACTGGCCCCCTTCGAAGGCCGCAGCAGTGGCGACTGGTTCATCTCGCGTACCGGCTACACCGGCGAAGACGGCCTGGAGATCACCCTGCCGGCAGAGCAGGCCCCGGCGTTCTTCAACGACCTGGTCGGCGCCGGTATTGCCCCCAGCGGGCTGGGCGCGCGCGATACCTTGCGCCTGGAAGCGGGCATGACGCTGTACGGACAGGACATCGACGAGGCACACTCGCCACTGACCTCCAACCTGGCCCACAACATCGCCCTGGAACCGGCCGACCGCGACTTCATCGGACGCCGTGCGCTGGAGGCCGAACAGGCCGCAGGCGTGCAGCTGAAACTGGTCGGCCTGGTGCTCGAGGAACGCGGTGTACTGCGTGCGCATCAGGTGGTGCGAATCGCACAGATTGGCGAAGGGGAGATCACCAGTGGTAGTTTCTCTCCTACGCTGAGCAAGGCGATTGCCCTGGCCCGCGTGCCGGTGGCTACCGCCGACCGCGCCGAGGTGGAAATTCGCGGCAAGTGGTACCCGGTACGGGTGGTCAAGCCGACCTTCGTGCGCCAGGGCAAGATCCTGATCTGAATTCATTCCGGCGGGCCGACCGCTGACCTGTTGAGGAAAGACACTATGAGCAATATCCCCGCCGACCTGCGTTTTGCCGAGAGCCACGAGTGGGCCAGGCTGGAAGCCGACGGTACCGTCACCGTGGGCATCAGCGACCACGCCCAGGAAGCCCTGGGCGACGTGGTATTCGTCGAACTGGCCGAGGTCGGCAAGGTGTTCGCGGCCAAGGACGCCGCCGGGGTTGTGGAGTCGGTGAAAGCCGCTTCGGATATCTACGCGCCGGTCAGCGGCGAAGTGATCGCGGTCAACGAAGACCTCAGCGACAGCCCTGAGAACCTGAACAACGATCCTTACGCCAGCTGGATCTTCAAGCTCAAGCCGTCCAACCCGGCAGAGCTGGAGCAGTTGCTGGACGCCGCCGGCTACAAGGCCGCCATCGGCGAGTAGTTTTTCCCGCACGAACGGCAATCCCTTCCTAGACTCAATAAGCCTCGACCCCTCGAGGCTTGGTCTTGGAAGAGAGAGCCGCTATGTCCCAGTCGCCGTCCCTGAGCCAACTGCACGATCCCAACCCGTTCCTGCGTCGTCATCTTGGCCCGGATGCGGCCGAGCAGCAGGCGATGTTGCAGGCTCTGGGCCTGAGCAGTCGCAGTGAACTGATCGAACAGACCGTCCCGCCCGGCATTCGCCTGAACCGCCCGCTGGAACTGCCCCCGGCGCTTGATGAACAGGCCGCCCTGGCAAAACTGCGCGGTTACGCCGAGCAGAACCAGGTGTGGACCAGCCTGATCGGCATGGGGTACCACGCTACCCTGACGCCCACGGTGATCCTGCGCAACGTGCTGGAGAACCCCGGCTGGTACACCGCCTATACGCCGTATCAGCCGGAGATCGCCCAGGGTCGCCTGGAGGCGCTGCTCAATTACCAGCAGATGGTCATCGACCTGACCGGGCTGGACCTGGCCAATGCCTCGCTGCTCGACGAAGCGACGGCCGCTGCCGAAGCCATGGCTCTGGCACGGCGCATGGCCAAGTCGCGCAGCAATGCGTTCTTCGTCGATGAACATTGCCACCCGCAGACCCTGTCCGTATTGCAGACCCGCGCCGAGGGCTTCGGCTTCGAGCTGATCGTCGATGGGCTGGACAACCTGGACAAGCACCGGGTGTTCGGCGCGCTGCTGCAATACCCCAACACCCACGGCGGGGTGCACGACCTGCGCCCGGCCATCGAGCAGCTGCATGCCCAGCAGGCGCTGGCCTGCGTCGCCGCCGACCTGCTGAGCCTGGTGCTTTTGACCCCGCCGGGCGAGCAGGGCGCCGACGTGGTGCTCGGCTCGACCCAGCGCTTTGGCGTGCCCATGGGCTACGGGGGCCCGCACGCGGCCTACTTTGCCTGCCGCGACGACTTCAAGCGCGCCATGCCAGGGCGCATCATCGGCGTTTCCAAGGACGCGCGCGGCAACCTGGCGCTGCGCATGGCCCTGCAGACCCGCGAACAGCACATCCGCCGCGAGAAGGCCAACTCCAACATCTGCACCGCGCAGGTGCTGCTGGCCAACATCGCCGGGTTTTATGCCGTGTACCACGGGCCCGAAGGGCTCAGGCGCATCGCCCAGCGGGTGCACCGGCTCACGGTGATCCTGGCTGCCGGCCTGCAAGCCAAGGGGCTCAAGCGCTTGAACGAGCACTTCTTCGACACCCTGACCCTGGACGTCGGCGGCAGCCAGACCGCGATCATCCAGAGCGCCGAGGCCGCGCAGATCAACCTGCGCATCCTGGGCCGCGGGCACCTGGGCGTAAGCCTGGATGAAACCTGCGACGAGGCCACGGTGCTGCGCCTGTTCGGCATCTTTCTGGGCGCCGACCATGGGCTGAGCGTGGCCGAGCTGGATGCCCAGGCGCAGCACAGCGGCATCCCCGACGCCTTGCAGCGCCAGTCGGCGTTTCTGACGCACCCGGTGTTCAACCTGCACCACAGCGAAACCGAGATGCTGCGTTACCTCAAGCAGCTGGAGAACAAGGACCTGGCCCTCAACCAGTCGATGATCCCGCTGGGCTCGTGCACCATGAAGCTCAACGCCAGCAGCGAGATGATCCCCATCACCTGGCCGGCCTTCGCCAACCTGCACCCGTTCGCGCCGCTCACCCAGGCCCAGGGCTATACCGCGATGATCGACGAGCTGGAGCGCTGGCTGTGCGCGATCACCGGTTTCGATGCCATCTGCATGCAACCCAACTCCGGTGCCCAGGGTGAATACGCGGGGCTGCTGGCGATCAGCAAGTACCACCGCAGCCGCCAGCAAGGTCAGCGCGACATCTGCCTGATCCCGGCCTCGGCGCACGGCACCAACCCGGCGTCTGCGCAGATGGCCGGGATGCAGGTGGTGATCGTGGAATGCGATGTGGCGGGCAACGTCGACCTGGCCGACCTCAAGGCCAAGGCCCAGGCGGCAGGTGAGCGCCTGGCCTGCCTGATGGCCACCTACCCGTCGACCCACGGCGTGTACGAGGAAGGCATCAGTGAGATCTGCGAAGTTATCCACAGCCACGGTGGCCAGGTGTACATGGATGGCGCCAACCTCAATGCCCAGGTCGGGTTGGCGCGGCCGGCGGACATCGGTGCCGATGTATCGCACATGAACCTGCACAAGACCTTCTGCATTCCCCATGGCGGTGGCGGGCCGGGCATGGGTCCGATCGGCGTGCGTGCACACCTGGCACCGTTCGTGGCCAGCCATCCGGTGGTGCCGGTGCCCGGGCCCGACCCGCAGAACACTGCGGTCAGTGCGGCGCCCTGGGGCAGTGCGAGCATCCTGCCGATCAGCTGGATGTACATCGCCATGATGGGGCCGCAACTGGCCGATGCCAGCGAGGTGGCGATCCTGTCGGCCAACTATCTGGCCCAGCAGTTGGGCGGGGCGTTCCCGGTGCTGTACCGCGGGCGCAATGGGCGGGTGGCGCATGAGTGCATCCTCGACCTGCGGCCCTTGAAGGCGCTGACCGCCATCACCGAAGAGGATGTAGCCAAGCGCCTGATGGACTACGGGTTCCATGCGCCGACCATGTCGTTCCCGGTGCCGGGCACCTTGATGGTGGAGCCGACCGAGAGCGAGTCCAAGGCCGAGCTGGACCGCTTCGTGGAGGCGATGCTGAAGATTCGGGCCGAGATTGCAGAGGTGCAGAACGGCAACTGGCCAGCCGAGGACAACCCGCTCAAGCGGGCGCCGCATACCTTGGCGGATGTGCTGGGGGTGTGGGAACGACCTTACTCGATCGAGCAGGGTGTTGCGCCGAGCCACCATGCGCGGCTGCACAAGTACTGGCCGGCGGTGAACCGGGTGGACAACGTGTACGGGGACCGCAACCTGTTCTGTGCGTGTGTGCCGGTGGAGGATTATCGCTGAGGCCAGGGCCTCGTGGCCGACAAGGCTGGCTCCTGTAGGAGCCGGCATTGCCGGCGAGGTGATTACTCGGTCACGGCATTCTGCGCCAGGATCGCATTGGCCAGCTCCATGTCGCTGACCTGCAGCCCTGGCTGCTCGGCACGCACACGCTGCATGGCAGCCTCAAGATACGGCCCGCTGATCTGGCCGTTGCTGGCCACATAGCTGCTGGCATCTTCCTGCGCCGCCACCACCAGCTTGTGGTCCTTGAAGGTCAGGTAGGTGGAGCCGGTGGTGGCACCGGACGAAATCACATCACGCCAGAAGCCATCAGCCATCGCCGAGCCAACCGGCAGCGACAACAAGGCAAGGGTGGCAACCGCAAGTTTGACGCGCATGGGGCTTACTCCAGTGTGGGGGCTATTATGGTGCGTTGGATCGTGATTTCCCCAGGCAAGTTCCCCAGGGCCTACGGTGCGGGGCCAACCTGCAGTATCGCGCCGTCCTGCGACAGCACTTGCACCGGGGTGCCCACCGGCAGGTCCGGCCCGCGGACCATCCACACCCCGTCGCCGACCTTGATCTTGCCGCGACCGCCCACGATGGCCTCCTGCACCACGAAGGTCCGGCCGATCAGTTCCTGGCCGCGCATGTTCAGCCCCGGCGCATCGCTGGGGCTGGCATTGCTGCGCTGACGGTGCCACCAGAACACTGCGGTGAATACCGACAGCAGGCCGAACAGCAGGAACTGCAAGGTCCACGGCAGCTGCGGGACGACGAAGGTAATCACGCCCACGCCCGCCGCCGCCACCCCGATCCACAGCAGGTAGCCGCCGGCGCCGAACACCTCCAGGATCAGCAGCAGCGTACCGAGCGCCAGCCAGTCCCAGAACGACAGGTGTTGCAGGTAGTCCCACATGCTCAGCCCTTCTTGCCGTCGAAGGTGGCCCGCACGATCTCGCCGATGCCGCCGACGGCGCCGATCACCTGGCTGGCTTCCAGTGGCATCAGCACCACCTTGCTGTTGTTGGCCGAGGCCAGCTTGCCCAGCGCGTCGACGTATTTCTGCGCCACGAAGTAGTTGATGGCCTGCACGTTGCCGTTGGCGATGGCCTCGGACACCACCTGGGTGGCGCGGGCTTCGGCTTCGGCCTGGCGCTCGCGGGCCTCCGATTCCAGGAAGGCCGCCTGACGCTCACCCTCGGCCTCGAGGATCTGCGCCTGTTTCTTGCCTTCGGCGGTGAGGATGGCAGCCGCCCTCAGGCCCTCGGCTTCGAGGATCTGCGCACGCTTGACCCGCTCGGCCTTCATCTGCCCGGACATGGCGGCCATCAGGTCGGCCGGCGGGCTGATGTCCTTGATCTCGATACGGGTGATCTTGATGCCCCACGGTGCGGTGGCTTCATCCACGGTGCGCAGCAGGCGCTCGTTGATGGCGTCGCGCTGGCTGAGCATGGCGTCCAGTTCCATGGAGCCGAGCACGGTACGGATGTTGGTCTGCAGCAGGTTGCGGGTGGCGTGCTCGAGGTTGTTGACCTCGTAGGCGGCCTGCGCCGTGTTGACCACCTGGAAGAAGCACACCGCATCGATCTGCACGGTGGCGTTGTCGGCGGTGATGACTTCCTGCGGCGGGATGTCCAGCACGCTTTCCATCATGTTGATCTTGCGCCCGATGCGGTCCATCACCGGCACGATGATGTTGAGGCCCGGCTTGAGGGTGGTGGTGTAGCGGCCAAAGCGTTCCACGGTCCACTGGAAACCCTGCGGCACCACCTTGAACCCCATGAACACCAGCGCCAGGGCCAGGCCCACGAACAACAGCATTACCATTCCGATTTGCATGACGTTTCCTTGGTCAGCAGGACTGAAAGTGCGCAAGCTTGGCATGTGGTAAGCTGTGCAGGCCAGCGCCGGATCATTTCATTTCATGCAGTAACGCGAATCACTTCTGTCAGTGTAGTCAGCCCTGCGGCGACTTTTTGCGCGCCGCTGGTGCGCAGGCTGCCCAGCCCCTCGGCCCGGGCCTGGCGGCGCAGGTTTGCCAGGTCGACGTCGCCCGACAGCTGCTCGCGCAGGCGTGGGCTCACAGGCAGCAGCTCGAACAGGCCGGTGCGGCCCCGGTAGCCGGTGTACCGGCAATCGCGGCAGCCTTCAGCCTGGCAGGTAGCGGTGGGCAGCGGCGCCTGCGGGTCGAGTTCGCGCCAGTGCGCCATGTCGAGCGGCTGCGCCACCTTGCACGCCGGGCACAGCGTGCGCACCAGGCGCTGGGCCAGCACGCCGACCAGCGTGGCACGGATCAGGTACGGCGCGATGCCCAGTTCCAGCAGGCGCCCGACGGCGCCGCAGGCATCGTTGGTGTGCAGGGTCGAGAGCACCAGGTGGCCGGTGAGCGCGGCCTGGATCGCCACCTGCGCGGTGTCGGCATCGCGGATCTCGCCGATCATGATGATGTCCGGGTCCTGGCGCAGCAGCGCACGCACACCGTTGGCAAAGCCCAGGTCGATGCCGGGCTGCACCTGCATCTGGTTGAAGGCCGGCTCGAGCTGTTCGATCGGGTCTTCGAGGGTGCACAGGTTGACCTGTGGCGTGGCCAGTTGCTTGAGGGTGGCGTACAGGGTGCTGGTCTTGCCCGAGCCGGTCGGCCCGGTCACCAGGATGATGCCGTGGGGCTGGCGCAGCATCGCCTGCCAGTGCTGCAGCGCCTCGCCGTCCAGGCCCAGCTGGGTGAAGTCCTGGTGCAGCAGGTGCGGGTCGAAGATACGCAGTACCAGTTTCTCGCCGAACGCGGTGGGCAGGGTGGCCAGGCGCAGCTCGACCTCGGCGCCGGCGGCCGAGCGGGCCTTGATGCGGCCATCCTGCGGGCGGCGCTTTTCCGCGACGTTCATGCGCCCCAGGCTCTTGAGCCGGCTGACCACCGCCAGGGTCACTGCCGGCGGGAACTGGTAGGCCGGGTGCAGCAGGCCGTCGATGCGCAGGCGCAGGTGGCCCTGGTCGCGGCGCGGCTCGATGTGGATATCGCTGGCGCGCTGCTCGAAGGCGTACTGCAACAGCCAGTCGACGATGCCGACGATGTGCGTCTCGTTGGCATCGACGTCGCCTGCGCTGTTGCCCAGGTCGAGCAGTGCCTCGAGGCTGGCGCCTTCGGGCCCGGGCACGGCCTGCTGGCTGGCACCACTGACCGAGTGGGCCAGGCGAAACACCGCCTGGCTCAGCTCACGGATCTGCACCGGGCTGGCCAGCACCCGCTGCACCCTGCGTTGCAGCACCTGCCCAAGGTCGCGCTCCCAGCTGCGTACGTAGGGCTGGGCGCTGGCGACGGTCACCGTGTGGGCATCCACCGCGATGGCCAGAATCTGGTGACGCCGCGCGAATGCGGCCGACATCAGCCCGCCGAGGCTGGCTGCCTGCAGTGCCAGGGGGTCGATGCGCACATGGCGCTGGCCGGCCTGGCGGCCCAGCCATTCGCCGAGGGCATCGAGGTCCAGGGTATGGCCGGGGCGTTGCAGGTCGTTCAGGCCGCGTCGGGCGATGCGCTCCAGCGGATGTGTGGGTTCATTGGCAGCCTGCGGCCAGGGGCGGGCACAGGCGGGGCTGATGCGTTGCTGGGCGAGCAGTTCGGCGAGCAGGGTGTCGAGGTCGAGCCAGCGATCGGGCGGCGTGGCAGGCATGGGGCTTCCTTGCGAAGGTCGGGCGGCCAGCCAAGGCTAGCTGCCAGCGGACCACAGGGCCTGTCGCAAGGGTTGCCGGATTTTTCTGTTCAGCGTGCCTGCTGCAACGGCATGCGCGAGGCCGCCAGGGGTTCGACGCTGACCTGGGCGACACAGATCAGGTTGCGCATTTTCTGTGCAATCAGTTCGGCGCGGTGCCAGCTCAGCCCGGCTACGCCGATCTCCAGGTTCAACAGGTCGTCCTGCTGCTGCATCTGTACCTGGTGCGGGGTAAGGAACTGCAGGGCGAACAGGTTGAGCACGCGGCACAGGCTGTCCGGCTCGGCTTCCACCTGCAGGCTGTAGCGCACGCTGCTGTGCGCAGCATTGGCGGCCCAGACATCGCTGCGCAGCGGGGTGACGGGGCTGTCCAGCCGTTCGTGGGCGCTCATGGGAAATCTCCGGTTTCGATGGAGGAATTTTTACATCTTCAACCGGGTATTTTTTCTCTATGATCGAGCGATCTGCGTAATCTGCGCATTGTTCGATTCATTAATGGCGCCTTGAGGGGATAAAACATGCAAAGCCAACTGGACGCCTACGACCGACGTATCCTGGCTCTGCTGCAGGAGGATGCGTCGCTGTCCAGCGCACAGATTGCCGAACGGGTCGGCCTGTCGCAGTCGCCGTGCTGGCGGCGGATCCAGCGGCTCAAGGAGGAGGGGGTGATTCGCGGGCAGGTGACGCTGCTCGATCGCAAGAAGATCGGCCTGAACACGCAGATTTTCGCCGAGGTCAAACTCAACGCCCACGGGCGGACCAACTTCGCCGAATTCACCGAGGCGATCCGCGAGTTTCCCGAGGTGCTGGAATGCTATGTGCTGATGGGCGCAGTGGACTTCCTGCTGCGCATCGTCACCCCGGACATCGAAGCCTACGAACGGTTCTTCTTCGAAAAGCTGTCGATGGTGCCGGGGATCCAGGAGGTCAACTCGATCGTGGCCTTGTCCGAAATCAAGTCCACGACCAGCTTGCCGGTGTAGCCGTCACTTGCGCAGCAGGTGCTTCCAGCCGCGGCTCTGGAACACCGCCATGGCCTGATGCACACGGGCTTCGAGCACGTCGTCGCTGATTGGCAGGTTGGCCAGTTCGTGCAGCTTGTTCAGCTCGCCGAACAGGCGGTCCAGGTCGGGGCTTTCCAGCACCTGGCGGGCATGGTGCAGCCAGGCCAGCAGGCGCTCGATGCGCGGCAGCTGTTCGGCCAGGTCTTCAGGCTGGCGGTGGTACAGCGGCAGTTGCAGCGCGTTGGCTTCGTCCGACAGCAGCACCTTGAGCCAGTTGCCCAGTTGCGCAGCGCCCTGGCGGTCGCCACGCTTGTTGCGCTCGACGGTCCAGCCACGGGCCAGCAGCCAGCGCGAGGTGTCCAGCGAGAACTGGCCCCAGCGGGTGTCGAGCAGTTCTTCGGCGAACTGCTCGGGCGCCGCGCGGCGCACGTCTTCGTCGTCGTTGCCAGCCAGTACCAGCGGGCGCCAGTCCTCGAGCAGGGCGTCGAGGCTGGCACGCAGGGCGCTGGTGGTCGGGCGCGGCGCGGCCTGGCCCAG
The DNA here is from genome assembly GCF_028682105.1 of Pseudomonas sp. 8209. NCBI lineage: Bacteria > Pseudomonadati > Pseudomonadota > Gammaproteobacteria > Pseudomonadales > Pseudomonadaceae > Pseudomonas > Pseudomonas sp. 8209. Next base: position 130,960 of record NZ_JANIAH010000006.1, on the reverse strand, counting down.
GCTGCCGAGCAGGGCGCGCAGTTCGGCCAGGCTCTGGACCCAGTCCTGCAGCAGGCGCCAGTGTCCGTTGAACAGGTACTGCTCGGCCAGGCGCTGGCTGCTGCCCAGCAGGTGCCAGGCCAGTGCCGCGAAGGCATCGTCCAGCGGCATCTCGGCGTTCAGTTCAGCAGGCGGCAGGCTCACGGCGAAGCTCGAGGGGTCGAGCAGGCGGTAGCCGCGTTCGGCCTTGCTGATGTCGCACGGCATCAGCGGCAGGCTGGCGGCCAGCTCGGCGGCCAGTTCCAGCAGTGCGGCCGGGTCGCCTTCACGCAGTTCCAGCTCCAGCTCGCAGATGGCTTCCTTCTGCTTGCCGGCCACTACATGGCCCAGGTCCAGCGCAGCCTCGATGACCACCTTGGCCTTGCCACGGCCCCAGGCGATTTCGGCGTATTCGCGGGTGAAGTCGGTGCTGAACAGCGGCTTGATGGTTTTCTTGTCCAGGTCGGCCAGCTCGGCCGGCCATACCTGCTCGTCGAGCTTCTTGAGGTCGAGCTTGGCCTTGGGCAGCTGCCATTCGTGCTCGTTGCGTACCGACAGCCCGGCGGTGCTGTGGCCACGGGCCTTGAGGGTCTGGATCACCACGTCGCCGTCACGGCGCAGGCGCAGGGCCACCTTGGCCGCGGCCAGGTCGCGTTCTGGGGTATCGAAATATTGATTGAGCAGCTCGCGCTGCTGCCAGCCGGACTTGTTGCGCTTCTTCAGCAACGGGTGTTCGCGCAGGGCAGCGAGGGTCTCGCGGCTGACCCGCAGTTTGAGTTCGGTTTCTTTGTTCATTGCTGGCAGGCTCGATGACTGGGTGCGTCTTGGCCGTGCAGTGTACAGGAGTCGGCCGCTGACGGTTTATTCCAGGTGCCCGATAGCCCTATGATGGGCCTCGTACCGAGGAGAATGCGCATGCCTTTGCCGCCGCTCAAAGACCAGTTCGCCGCCCTGATCGCCACGCCGTCGGTCAGTTGCACCCAGCCGAGCCTGGACCAGTCCAACCGCGCGGTGATCGACCTGCTGGCCACCTGGCTGGGTGACCTGGGTTTTGCCTGCGAGCTGCAGGAGGTGACGCCGGGCAAGTTCAACCTGCTGGCCAGCTACGGCAGCGGCCCCGGCGGCCTGGTGCTGGCCGGGCACAGCGACACGGTGCCCTATGACCCGCAGCTGTGGCAGACCGATCCGCTCAAGCTGACCGAGGTTGACGGGCGCTGGGTGGGCCTTGGCAGTTGCGACATGAAGGGCTTCTTCGCCCTGGTGATCGAAGCGGTACGCCCGCTGCTCGAGCAGCCGTTCAGGCAGCCGCTGCTGATCCTGGCCACCTGCGACGAGGAAAGTTCGATGTCCGGCGCCCGCGCCCTGGCCGATGCCGGCCGCCCGCTGGGCCGTGCAGCGGTGATCGGCGAGCCGACCGGGCTGCGCCCGATCCGCCTGCACAAGGGGGTGATGATGGAGCGCATCGATATCCTCGGGCGCAGCGGTCATTCGTCCGACCCGAGCCTGGGCCACAGCGCCTCGGAGGCGATGCATGCGGTGATGGGCGAGCTGATGGGCCTGCGCCGGCAATGGCAGCAGCAGTACAGCAACGCCCAGTTCAGCGTGCCGCAGCCGACCATGAACTTCGGCTGCATCCACGGTGGCGACAACCCCAACCGTATCTGCGGGCAGTGCGCACTGGAATTCGACCTGCGCCCACTGCCGGGGATGGACCCGGAAGTGCTGCGTGCGGCGATCCGCAGCAAGCTGGCGCCGCTGGCCGAACAGCACCAGGTGCAGATCGACTACGCGCCGCTGTTTCCCGAGGTGCCGCCGTTCGAGCAGGCCGCCGACGCCGAACTGGTGCGCGTGGCCGAGCGTCTTAGCGGGCATACGGCCGAGGCGGTGGCCTTTGGTACCGAGGCGCCTTACCTTCAACGTCTGGGCTGCGAAACCCTGGTGCTGGGCCCCGGCGACATCAGCTGTGCCCATCAGCCGGGCGAATACCTCGAAATGTCACGCCTGGAGCCTACCGTGCGTCTATTGCGTGAGCTGATCGGGCATTATTGCCTCAACCCGGTAATTGCCCGCTGATTTCAACCGTTTTTACCCAAGGAGAATGCGCGTGACGCCAGACCTGTTGCGACGATAACCCTTCGAGCGCTGTGTGCTTTTCCGTTCTTGTCCTTTTTCCACAGGTTTCTACAGGCTCTGGTTATGCCCGAATACGTCAATTGGCTGCGTCATGCTTCGCCTTACATCAATGCCCACCGCGACTGCACCTTCGTGGTCATGCTGCCCGGTGACGGGGTCGAGCACCCCAACTTCGGCAATATCGTCCACGACCTGGTGCTGCTGCACAGCCTGGGCGTGCGCCTGGTGCTGGTGCACGGTTCGCGCCCGCAGATCGAAAGCCGCCTGGCCGCCCGCGGCCTGAGCGCGCACTACCATCACGGCCTGCGCATCACCGATGCGGCCACCCTGGAATGCGTGATCGACGCGGTCGGCCACCTGCGCATCGCCATCGAGGCGCGCCTGTCGATGGACATGGCCGCCTCGCCGATGCAGGGTTCGCGCCTGCGCGTGGCCGCCGGCAACCTGGTCACGGCGCGCCCCATCGGCGTGCTCGAAGGCGTCGATTATCACCACACCGGCGAGGTGCGCCGGGTCGATCGCAAGGGCATCAATCGCCTGCTCGACGAGCGCTCCATCGTGCTGCTGTCGCCGCTGGGCTATTCGCCCACCGGCGAGATCTTCAACCTGGCCTGCGAAGACGTCGCCACCCGTGCGGCCATCGAGCTGGGGGCCGACAAGCTGCTGCTGTTCGGCGCCGAGCGCGGGCTGATGGATGAGAGCGGCAGGCTGGTGCGTGAGCTGCGCCCGCAGCAGGTGCCGGCGCATCTGCAGCGCCTGGGCTCGGACTATCAGGGCGAGCTGCTGGACGCGGCCGCCGAAGCCTGCCGTGGCGGTGTGGCGCGCAGCCACATCGTCAGCTATGCCGAGGACGGTGCGCTGCTCACCGAGCTGTTCACCCGTGACGGTGGCGGCACGCTGGTGGCTCAGGAACAGTTCGAGAAGGTGCGCGAGGCGGCCATCGAGGATGTCGGCGGCCTGCTGGACCTGATCAGCCCGCTGGAAGAGCAGGGCATCCTGGTGCGGCGTTCGCGCGAGGTGCTGGAGCGCGAGATCGAGCAGTTCAGTGTGGTGGAGCGCGAGGGGATGATCATTGCCTGCGCGGCGCTGTACCCGATCGCCGATTCGGAGGCGGGCGAGTTGGCGTGCCTGGCGGTGAACCCGGAATACCGGCATGGCGGGCGTGGCGACGAGTTGCTGGAGCGCATCGAGACGCGTGCGCGGGAGATGGGCTTGAAGACCTTGTTCGTGCTGACGACGCGCACGGCGCACTGGTTCCGCGAACGCGGCTTCGTGCCCAGCGAGGTGGAGCGGCTGCCTGCGGCGCGGGCTTCGCTGTACAACTACCAGCGCAATTCGAAGATCTTCGAGAAGGCGCTTTAAGGGCTTCGCCGGCAAGGCCGGCTCCTACACGGTCACATCGACCCTGTAGGAGCCGGCCTTGCCGGCGAATGGACCTTACACGGTGTGCAGGTACCAGTTGTACTCAAGGTCGGAGATGGAGTGTTCGAACTCCTCCAGCTCGCTTTCCTTGCAGGCCACGAAGATATCGATGTACTTCGGATCGATGTACTTGGCCATGATCTCGCTGTCGTCCAGCTCGCGCAGTGCATCCCGCAGGTTGTTCGGCAGGCTCTGCTCGTTCTGCTCGTAGGAGTTGCCCACCATCGCCGGGCCCGGTTCGACCTTGTTGGTCAGACCGTGGTGCACGCCCGCCAGTACGGCTGCCATCAGCAGGTACGGGTTGGCGTCGGCACCGGCCACACGGTGCTCCAGGCGCACGGCGTCCGGCGTGCCGGTCGGTACGCGCAAGGCCACGGTACGGTTGTCCAGGCCCCAGGTCGGGGAGTTGGGCACGTAGAACTGGGCACCAAAACGGCGGTACGAGTTGACGTTCGGGCACAGGAACGCCATCGACGCCGGCAGGGTCTCGAGCACACCGCCGATCGCGTGACGCAATGCGGCGTTCTGCTCGGGATCCTCGCTGGTAAAGATGTTCTTGCCATCCTTGTCCAGCACCGAGATATGCACGTGCAGACCATTGCCCGCCTGGCCAGGGTACGGCTTGGCCATGAAGGTGGTGTCCATCTCATGGTCGTAGGCGATGTTCTTGATCAGACGCTTGAGCAGTACCGCGTAGTCGCAGGCCTTGATCGGGTCGGCCACGTGGTGCAGGTTCACTTCGAACTGCGCCGGGGCACTTTCCTTGACGATGGCATCAGCCGGGATGCCTTGTTCCTTGGCACCTTCCAGAATGTCCTGCAGACAGTCGACGTACTCGTCGAGGTCGTCGATCAGGTACACCTGGGTGGAGATCGGACGCTTGCCCGAGATCGGCGAGCGCGGCGGCTGTGGACGGCCGTTCACGTTCTCCTGGTCGATCAGGTAGAACTCCAGCTCGAACGCGGCGCAGATGGTCAGGCCCAGGTCGTCGAACTTGCTCACCACCTGGCGCAGCACTTCACGCGGGTCGGCGAAGAACGGCTCGCCCTCGAGCTCGTGCATGGTCATCAGCAGCTGCGCGGTAGGGCGCTTCTGCCAGGGCTCGTTGGAGAGGGTGCCGGGGATGGGATAGCAGATACGGTCGGCATCGCCGATGTCCAGGCCCAGGCCGGTGCTTTCGACGGTGGAACCGTTGATGTCCAGGGCGAAGAGGGAGGCCGGCAGGTTGATGCCTTTCTCGTAAACCTTGTGCAGGCTCGTGCGTTCGATGCGCTTGCCACGCACCACACCATTCATATCTGCAATCAGAAGGTCAACGTAGAGAACCTCAGGATGTTCCTTAAGGAACGCGTTCGCTTCGTTAAGCTGAACGGCACGCGGGGGTACCGACATGATGCAACACCTTTGTTGTTAAAAATATCAATCAATGGGGGCTTGCAGGTTCAGTCAACGCGAAAGCCCTGCTGAAGTCAAGCCAGCCCCATCATGCCCTAAAACGGCGCTGAAGCGGCATTTTTGCTGCAAATGAGGGCGTCGACAAGGCCTGCTTTGGTAGCGAGACAGCGACTTTGAGCGGGCCGTATTCTATTTTTTACAGGGGTGTTGTGTAAAAAAATGAACAAGGCTAAGCTCGGTTGCAACCCATAACAGCAATAATACCGGGGGTTACATGTCTCGCCAGCCGACAATCGGCGTCACCGGCCGCACCGCGCGGATCGGTCTGCACGCCCGCCGCACCCACGGCAGATACCGCGTGGCCGTGCGCCGCCACCTGGCCGCAATAATTGACGGCCTGGGCTGCATGCCCGGTATCGCACCCTCTTCTGTAATCGACTGCCACCACTATAGCCGGCCAGGCGGCCCAGCGGGTATTGCCCTGCGCGTTCGCCCCGTGGCAGGTGCTTTGCTTTAGCGTCGTGCGGCATCCAGAATGAGCAGGACGGCCCAGCCTGGGCGTCCTGACGTCAGTCCAGACATTTACCTCCTGAGGTATTTATGAGTAACAACCTCGACCAGCTCACCGATTGGTTGAAAGAGCACAAGATCACCGAAGTCGAGTGTCTGATCAGCGACCTCACCGGTATCACGCGCGGCAAGATCTCCCCCACCAACAAGTTCATTGCCGAAAAGGGCATGCGCCTGCCCGAAAGTGTGCTGTTGCAGACGGTGACCGGCGACTACGTCGACGATGACATCTATTACGAGCTGCTCGATCCGGCCGACATCGACATGATCTGTCGCCCCGACGAGAACGCGGTATTCCTGGTGCCATGGGCCATCGAGCCCACCGCGCAGGTGATCCACGACACCTACGACAAGCAGGGAAACCCGGTCGAGCTGTCGCCGCGCAACGTGCTCAAGAAGGTCTTGAAGCTCTACGCCGACAAAGGCTGGCAGCCGATCGTGGCGCCGGAGATGGAGTTCTACCTGACCAAGCGCTGCGAGGACCCGGACTTCCCGCTGCAGCCGCCCATCGGTCGCTCCGGTCGCCCCGAAACCGGTCGCCAGTCGTTCTCCATCGAGGCCGCCAACGAATTCGACCCGCTGTTCGAGGACGTCTACGACTGGTGCGAACTGCAGCACCTGGACCTGGACACGCTGATCCACGAGGACGGCACCGCGCAGATGGAAATCAACTTCCGTCACGGCAACGCGCTGTCACTGGCCGACCAGATCCTGGTGTTCAAGCGCACCATGCGCGAGGCCGCGCTCAAGCACAACGTCGCCGCCACCTTCATGGCCAAGCCCATGACCGGCGAGCCGGGCAGCGCGATGCACCTGCACCAGAGCATCATCGACGTGAACACCGGCAAGAACATCTTCTCCAACGAAGACGGCAGCATGAGCCAGCTGTTCCTGCACCACGTCGGTGGCCTGCAGAAGTTCATCCCGTCGGTGCTGCCGCTGTTTGCCCCCAACGTCAACTCGTTCCGCCGCTTCCTGCCCGACACCTCGGCGCCGGTGAACGTGGAGTGGGGCGAGGAGAACCGCACCGTGGGCCTGCGCGTGCCGGATGCCGGCCCGCAGAACCGGCGTGTGGAAAACCGCCTGCCCGGCGCCGACGCCAACCCTTACCTGGCGATTGCCGCCAGCCTGTTGTGCGGCTACATCGGCATGGTCGAAGGCATCAACCCCAGCGCGCCGGTCAAGGGTCGCGGTTACGAGCGGCGCAACCTGCGCCTGCCGCTGACCATCGAGGACGCCCTTGAACGCATGGAGAACTGCAGCGCGCTGGAGCCGTACCTGGGCAAGAAATTCATCGCAGGCTACGTCGCCACCAAACGCGCCGAGCATGAAAATTTCAAACGCGTGATCAGCTCCTGGGAACGCGAGTTCCTGCTGTTCGCGGTCTGATAAACCCCGGGGCCGCAGGAGCGCGGCCGTCAGTCATCGGAGAAGCACATGAGCGTCAAGAACCCGCAAACCCGCGAGTGGCAAGACCTGAGTCGTGATCATCACCTGGCGCCGTTCAGCGACTACAAGCAGCTGAAGGAAAAAGGCCCGCGGATCATCACCAAGGCCAAGGGCGTGCACCTGTGGGACAGCGAGGGCAACAAGATCCTCGACGGCATGGCCGGGCTGTGGTGCGTGGCCGTCGGCTACGGCCGTGAAGAACTGGCCGAGGCGGCAGCCAGCCAGATGCGCGAGCTGCCGTACTACAACCTGTTCTTCCAGACCGCCCACCCGCCGGCGCTGGAGCTGGCCCGGGCGATCACCGAGGTGGCCCCTGCGGGCATGAGCCATGTGTTCTTCACCGGCTCCGGCTCCGAAGGCAATGACACCAACCTGCGCATGGTCCGCCATTACTGGGCGCTCAAGGGCAAGCCGCAGAAGCAGGTGATCATCGGTCGGGTCAACGGCTATCACGGCTCCACCGTGGCCGGCGCTGCCCTGGGCGGCATGAGCGGCATGCACGAGCAGGGCGGTACGCTGCCGGGCATCGTGCATATTGCGCAGCCGTACTGGTTCGGCGAAGGCGGCGACATGACCCCGGACGCGTTCGGCGTATGGGCCGCCGAGCAACTGGAGAAGAAGATCCTCGAAGTCGGCGAAGACAACGTGGCCGCCTTTATCGCCGAGCCGATCCAAGGTGCTGGCGGGGTGATCATCCCACCAGAAACCTACTGGCCGAAGATCAAGGAAATCCTCGCCAAGTACGAAATCCTGTTCATTGCCGATGAGGTGATCTGCGGTTTCGGTCGTACCGGCCAGTGGTTCGGTACCGACTACTACGGCCTCAAGCCCGACCTGATGACCATCGCCAAGGGCCTGACTTCGGGCTACATCCCCATGGGCGGCGTGATCGTGCGTGACGAAGTGGCGGCCGTGCTCAGCGAAGGCGGCGACTTCAACCACGGCTTCACCTATAGCGGCCACCCGGTGGCGGCAGCGGTGGCCCTGGAAAACCTGCGGATCCTGCGCGACGAGAAAATCATCGAGCGCGTTCAGGCAGAAACGGCACCGTATTTGCAGAAACGTCTGCGTGAGCTGAACGATCATCCGCTGGTGGGCGAGGTCCGTGGCCTGGGCATGCTTGGCGCGATCGAGCTGGTCAAGGACAAGGCGACCCGCACCCGTTACGAGGGCAAGGGCGTGGGCATGATCTGCCGCCAGTTCTGCTTCGACAACGGGCTGATCATGCGCGCCGTGGGCGACACCATGATCATCGCGCCGCCGCTGGTCATCACCTGCGAGGAGATCGACGAGCTGGTGGAAAAGGCACGCAAATGCCTGGACCTGACGCTCGAAGCGTTGAAGTGAGCAGGTGCTAGGCTCAGCCTTGGGTTGAATGGCGATCTGCGGCGCACTCTGGTTGAAACCGCGCCGTGGATCTTGCCAGACTAGCGACTGTTTCAGTCGCCCAGCGCTTGCGCCGAACGAGTCGGTCGCTGAACAGATGGTTTCTATAAAAAATTCTGGAGCATTACGCATGAAGAAAATGGGCAAGACGCTGTTGGCCGCTACCCTCGCGGGGTTGATGGCCGGTGCTGTTCAGGCGGACGACAAGGTGCTGCACGTCTACAACTGGTCCGACTACATTGCGCCGGACACCATCGCCAAGTTCGAGAAGCAGTCGGGCATCAAGGTGGTCTACGACGTGTTCGACAGCAACGAAACCCTGGAAGCCAAGCTGCTGGCCGGCAAGTCGGGCTACGACGTGGTGGTACCGTCCAACAACTTCCTGGCCAAGCAGATCAAGGCCGGTGTGTATCAGGAGCTGGACAAGTCCAAGCTGCCGAACTGGAAGAACCTCGACGAAGACCTGCTCAAGGCCGTGGGCGATGCCAGTGACCAGGGCAACAAGCATGCCTTCCCGTACATGTGGGGCAGCATCGGCATCGGCTACAACCCCGAGAAGGTCAAGGCCGCGCTGGGCGTCGACAAGATCGACTCGTGGGACGTGGTGTTCAAGCCGGAAAACATCGCCAAGCTCAAGAGCTGCGGCGTGAGTTTCCTCGACGCACCGACCGAAATGATCCCGGCGGCCCTGCATTACCTGGGCAAGCCGACCAACAGCAAGGACAAGGCAGACCTGAAGGCCGCCGAAGACCTGTTCCTGAGCATTCGCCCATCGGTGGCGTACTTCCATTCCTCCAAGTACATCTCGGACCTGGCCAACGGCAACATCTGCGTGGCCGTGGGTTACTCGGGTGACCTGGAGCAGTCCAAGGCCCGTGCCCACGAAGCGGGCGACAAGGTCAAGCTGGCCTACAGCATTCCGAAAGAAGGCGCCGGCACCTTCTATGACATGGTCGCGATTCCCAAGGACGCCACCAATGTCGAAGCAGCCTACAAGTTCATGGACTTCCTGATGCAGCCGGAAGTCATGGCCGAGATCACCAACGCCGTGCGCTTCCCGAACGGCAACAAGGCAGCCACCGCTCTGGTGGACAAGGACATCTCCGGCGACCCGAGCATCTACCCGTCGGATGAAGTGAAGAAGCACCTGTACGCGATCAGCGACCTGGATGCAGGCACCCTGCGCCTGATCACCCGCAGCTGGACCAAGATCAAATCGGGCAAATAAACCCGGTTTTTCCCGTCAGGCACTGAAAAACAGTGCCTGAACGGGGCTCGAGGGCAAATTCTTTTTGCTCGATGGGTGTATCGAAGGTAAGTTGCGCGCCGGTTTGCCGGTACCGCAGGCGTATCTGCCAAACGACTCGGGCACTTTTGTAGAGGACCTCCCACTTGTCTACTTCACATTTTCGCAAGGCCGTCCTGGCCACAGCGAGCCTGACGCTGGCGATCAGTGTCCAGGCGGCGCCCACGGTGCATATCTACAACTGGTCGGACTACATCGGCCAGACCACCCTTGCGGACTTCGAAAAGGAGACCGGCATCAAGCCGGTGCAGGACGTCTTCGATTCCAACGAAACCCTGGAAGGCAAGCTGCTGGCCGGTCGCACCGGCTATGACGTGGTGGTGCCGTCCAACCATTTCCTCGGCAAGCAGATCAAGGCGGGCGCGTTCCAGAAGCTCGACAAGACGCTGCTGCCCAACTATTCAAATCTCGACCCGGCCCTGATGAAGCGCCTGGAGAAGAACGACCCGGGCAACCAGTACGCGGTCCCCTACCTGTGGGGCACCAATGGCATCGGCTACAACGTCGAGAAGGTCAAGGCCGCGCTGGGCACCGACACCATCGATTCATGGGCCGTGCTGTTCGAGCCGGAAAACATCAAGAAGCTCTCCAAGTGCGGCGTGGCGTTCCTCGACTCGGCCGACGAGATGCTGCCGGCGGTGCTCAACTACATGGGACGCGACCCCAACAGCACCAACCCCAAGGACTACGCCGACGCCGAGAAGAAGCTGCTGGCCATACGGCCCTACGTGACCTACTTCCACTCGTCCAAGTACATCTCGGACCTGGCCAACGGCGACATCTGCGTGGCCGCCGGCTTCTCCGGCGACGTGTTCCAGGCCAAGTCCCGCGCCGAAGAGGCGGGCAAGGGCGTGGAAATCGCCTACGCGATCCCCAAGGAAGGCGGCAACCTCTGGTTCGACATGCTGGCGATTCCCAAGGACGCCAAGAACGTCAAAGAGGCCCACGCCTTCATCAACTATCTGCTCAAGCCTGAGGTCATCGCCCAGGTCAGCGATTACGTCGGTTACGCCAACCCGAACCCCAAGGCTGGCGAACTCATGGACCAGAGCGTGCGAACCGACGCAGCGGTTTACCCACCGCAAGAGGTGCTGGACAAGCTGTACGTCAACTCAGAGTTACCCCCCAAAGTGCAACGTTTGATGACCCGAAGCTGGACCAAGATCAAGTCGGGCAAGTAACTATCCAGGGCCCGTCACGGCAGGGGCGGGCACCAAAATCTTGTTGGGAGTTTCACACATGGCAGTTGCCTCCGGTGCCTATAAGAAAGCCCTAGAAGGCGATCAGCAACCTAAACAGGTGCTGGTCAAGATCGACCGGGTTACAAAGAAGTTCGACGAAACCGTAGCGGTGGACGATGTGTCCCTGGAGATCAAGAAGGGCGAGATCTTCGCGCTGCTCGGTGGCTCCGGCTCGGGCAAGTCCACCTTGCTGCGCATGCTGGCGGGGTTCGAGCGCCCGACCGAAGGGCGGATCTTCCTCGATGGCGTGGATATCACCGATATGCCGCCCTACGAGCGGCCGATCAACATGATGTTCCAGTCCTACGCGCTGTTCCCGCACATGAGCGTGGCCGACAACATCGCCTTCGGCCTCAAGCAGGACCGCATGAGCAAGGACGAGATCGAGGCGCGGGTGGCCGAGATGCTCAAGCTGGTGCACATGACCCAGTACGCCAAGCGCAAGCCGCACCAGCTCTCCGGTGGCCAGCGCCAGCGTGTGGCCCTGGCCCGTTCGCTGGCCAAGCGGCCCAAGCTGCTGCTGCTCGATGAGCCGATGGGCGCGCTGGACAAGAAACTGCGTTCGCAGATGCAGCTGGAACTGGTGGAGATCATCGAGCGCGTGGGCGTGACCTGCGTGATGGTGACCCACGACCAGGAAGAGGCCATGACCATGGCCCAGCGCATCGCGATCATGCACCTGGGCTGGATTGCCCAGATCGGCAGCCCCATCGATATCTACGAAACCCCCACCAGCCGCCTGGTGTGCGAGTTCATCGGCAACGTCAACCTGTTCGAAGGCGAAGTGGTCGAGGACGCCGAGGGCCACGCGCTGATCGCCAGCCCCGAGCTCGAGCGCAAGATCTACGTGGGCCACGGTGTGACCACCTCGGTCGAAGACAAGCGCATCACCTATGCGCTGCGTCCGGAAAAACTGCTGGTGACCACCGAGCAGCCGAGCTTCGAGTTCAACTGGTCCCACGGCAAGGTGCATGACATCGCCTACCTGGGTGGCCATTCGGTGTTCTACGTGGAGCTGCCAGGCGGCAAGATCGTGCAGTCATTCGTCGCCAACGCCGAGCGCCAGGGCACCCGGCCGACCTGGGATGACCAGGTCTACGTGTGGTGGGAAGACGACAGCGGCGTGGTCCTGCGGTCATGACAGCGCGCAAGCTCAAGCGAGCGTTTCAGCGATTGATACCCGAAGGGCGTCACCTGGTGATCGGGGTGCCGTTCCTGTGGCTGTTCCTGTTCTTCATGCTGCCGTTCTTCATCGTGCTGAAGATCAGCTTTGCCGAAGCCGACGTGGCGATCCCGCCGTACACCGAGATCTTCACCTACCTCGAAGACAAGGTGCAGCTGGTACTCAACCTGGCCAACTATGGCCTGTTGACCGAGGACGAGCTGTACATCGCGGCCTACCTGGGCTCGTTGAAGATGGCCCTGATCAGCACGATCCTGTGCCTGGCGATCGGCTACCCGATGGCCTACGCCATCGCCAACGCGCGCAAGGAAATGCAGACCGTGTTGCTGCTGCTGATCATGATGCCGACCTGGACGGCGATCCTGATCCGCGTGTATGCGTGGATGGGCATCCTCAGCAACAACGGGCTGCTCAATGCCTTCCTGATGTGGCTGGGGCTGATCGATCAGCCGCTGCAGATCCTCAACACCAACCTGGCGGTGTATATCGGCGTGGTCTATTCGTACCTGCCGTTCATGATCCTGCCGCTCTACGCCAACCTGGTCAAACACGACCAGAGCCTGCTGGAAGCGGCGTCCGACCTGGGTTCGAGCACCTTCAACAGCTTCTGGAAAATCACCGTGCCGCTGTCCAAGAACGGCATCGTGGCCGGCTGCATGCTGGTGTTCATCCCGGTGGTGGGCGAGTTCGTGATCCCCGAGCTGCTGGGCGGCCCGGAAACACTGATGATCGGCAAGGTGCTGTGGCAGGAATTCTTCAACAACCGTGACTGGCCGGTGGCATCCGCCCTGGCGGTGGTGATGCTGGCAATCCTGATCGTGCCCATCCTGCTGTTCAACCGCAGCCAGGCCAAAGAGATGGAGGGCAGGGCATGAAGCGTTTCAGTTTCTCCAAACTGATGTTGGTGGTAGGCCTGCTGTTCATCTACCTGCCCATGCTGATCCTGGTGATCTACTCGTTCAACGCCTCCAAGCTGGTGACGGTGTGGGGGGGCTGGTCGGTGAAGTGGTACGTGGGCCTGCTCGACAACACCCAGCTGATGGGCTCGGTGATGCGCTCGCTGGAGATCGCCTGCTACACCGCGGTGGCCGCGGTGGCGCTGGGTACCCTGGCGGCGTTCGTACTGACCCGTGTGACCCGCTTCAAGGGGCGCACGCTGTTCGGTGGCCTGGTCACCGCACCGCTGGTAATGCCTGAGGTGATCACCGGTCTGTCGCTGTTGCTGCTGTTCGTGGCCATGGCGCAGATGATCGGCTGGCCGCAGGAGCGCGGCATCGTCACCATCTGGATCGCTCACACCACGTTCTGCGCCGCCTATGTGGCGGTGGTGGTGTCGGCTCGCCTGCGCGAGCTGGACCTGTCCATCGAAGAGGCGGCCATGGACCTGGGCGCGCGGCCGTGGAAGGTGTTCTTCCTGATCACCATCCCGATGATCGCGCCGTCGCTGGCGGCGGGCGGCATGATGTCGTTCGCACTGTCGCTGGACGACCTGGTGCTGGCCAGCTTCGTGTCCGGGCCGGGTTCGACCACCTTGCCGATGGAAGTGTTCTCGGCGGTGCGCCTTGGCGTGAAGCCTGAGATCAACGCGGTGGCCAGCCTGATCCTGCTCAGCGTGTCGCTGGTGACCTTCATGGTCTGGTACTTCAGCCGCCGTGCCGAAGAGCGCCGCAGGCGCGCGATCCAGCAAGCCATCGAAGAAAGCGCCGCGGACTCGTGGAAGCAGCCGGACGTGCGCCGCGCCACTGCGGCGCAGGTCTCGGCCTGATCTGAAAAAGCCATCGCGGTTCACGCCCGCTCCCACAGGTTTTGCGAACACCGCAGACCCCTGTGGGAGCGGGCGTGACCCGCGATGGGCTGCACAGCAGCCCTAGGGCACCAGCCGCAACGTCCCCTCGGTCTCCCCCGCCAACCCCATCAGCGCCCGCTGATACCTTCCGTCGATATAGTCCTGCGCCTGATCGGCATAGTGCCTGTCGAACACCACGCCGCTCTGCCCGAGCGGGTTGATGCTCAGCGCCGTCCCCGCATCGGCGAAATCGATCACGCGCCGCGTCGATGGCCCGTAGGTCACCGGCCACGGTGCCGGGCCGATTCTGGACGACAGGTTGTTCGGTACCTCATGCGCGCCCGGCGCCGCGAATGGCCCCACGTTGAACAGCAGGTTCAGCGGCTTCTGCGCACCCAGCGGGTGCCCGTGGGTCAACGTGTGCGCCTTGCCCCACTGCCAGTTCGCCGGGTCCTTGCCCAGGGTGGTGCGCAGGTGCGCCAGGGTGTTGTCCCAGGCCAGCTTGACCACCGTTTCGCGGTCACTGTGCGCGTTGCTGCCCTTGCGCGCCCACCACTGCGAATCCACGTCCGCGGCCAGGCGCGGCAGCAAGGTATCCACCATGCGCGTCGACAGCAGCGTCTCGAACCATTCGTCACCGAGCTCGTCATGGGTGGCGGCGCGGGCGAATTCGTACAGCAGCTGGTTGAACAGCGTGGCGCTGGTCGATTCCACCGGGTAGTCGCCGCGCCACGCGGCCAGTTGCTCGACCAGCTCGCGCTCGTGTACGTCGGTGACCACCTGGCGCAGCACCGACAGCAGCGGTGTGAGCAGGTGCGGGCCATAGGCGGTGGCCGTGTCCAGCTGCAACGCCTGGCTGTTGTGCAGGTCCCACTTCACGCCGGGCGAGGCCAGGTTGTTGTTGAGCTGGCGGCCGCGGTCCGGCGGATTGTAGTAGCCGGGGATGACCATGCCGGTGGGCGACACCGGCTGGAAGTTGGCCGAGACGATGTAGCCCGCGGCGGGGTTCTCCTGCTGCGGGTTGGCGCTGAACGGGTAGAAGCCGAGCTTGTCGGCCTGGGCCGTGCTGCCGTCGAGAATGAACGCCGGGTTTACCCCGTCCGGGCGGATCGGCAACTGCGCTGCCGCCCACCAGCCGATGTCGCCCTGTGCGTTGGCCCATACCAGGTTGAGGCCGGGGGCGTGGATCTTGGCGGCGGCCGCACGCATCCTGTCCAGGGTGTTGGCGCGGTTGATGTCGTAGAAGGCCTCCAGGATCGGGTTCTCGGTTTCCAGGAATGCCCACCACATCGCGATCGGCGTGCCGTTTTCATGCCCACTGACGGCGGGGTTGATGATCGGCCCGTGCGGCGAGCGGCGCAGGGTGAGGGTGAGCGGGTCTTCCCCCTTGATCCGGACCTGCTGCTGGGTGGAGGTGAGGTCGTGCCACTGGCCGTGGATCTTCACCTGTTCGGGATTGTCCGGGTTGACCTGCTCGGCGATCAGGTCGAGGTCGTCGTTCTGGAACATGGTCAGGCTCCAGCCGAACTCGCGGTTGTGTCCCAGCGAGGCGAACGGGTTCAGCGCCTGGTGGTAGCCGTACAGGTGAAAGCCCGGCGCCGACAGTTCGGCCTCGTACCACACCGACGGCACCGAGAAGCGAATATGCGGGTCACCCGCCAGCAGCGGCTTGCCACTGGCGGTGAGCCTGCCGCTGACGGCCCAGGCGTTGCTGCCCTCGAATTGCGGCAGGCCCGCATCGCCCAGCGCCTGGTGGCTGACCTGGGCGATGCGGCCCAGCCTGCGCCAGTCGGCGGCAGCCAGGTGTGGCGGGGTCTGCACCGCGCCTTCGGGGTCCCAACCCAGGTCGAAGTCGCTGAGGTAGTACTTGCCCAGGTGATCGCGCACGTAGGTCAGCAGCGGCTCGGTACGAAACGCGGCGGCGAAGCTGTAGGCCATGAACCCTGCGATGCTCAGGGTGTCCTCGGCAGTGAACGGGCGCGGTGTGATGCCCAGCACATCGAACTCCACGGGCCTGGGGTGCGAGTCCTGCCAGGCGTTCACGCCCTCCAGGTAGGCTTGCAGGGCCAGCCAGGCCGGGGATTGCCTGTCCTGGCGGGCGACCATGCTGCGCGCCTGCTCGGCAATGCGCAGGCTGCGGAACAGGGTGTCGGTCTCCACCAGCTTGGGGCCCAGTACCTCGGCCAGTTCGCCATTGGCCAGGCGCCGGGTGATTTCCATCTGGAACAGGCGGTCCTGGGCGTGCACGTAGCCCAGTGCGCGGTACAGGTCGGTTTCGTTCTGCGCCTGGATGTGCGGTACGCCGCGCTGGTCGTAGCGCACGCTCACCGGCGCCTGCAGGCCGGCCACGGTGACTTCGCCGGTGCGTTGCGGCAACTTGCTGTGGGCATACCAGTAGCCGCCGCCGGCGACGGCGGCGATGAGCACCGCAAGAAGGGTAAGGCTGCGTTTCATCGGGGCTCCTTGTGCGAGGATCGTTCCTTGCCCTGGCCGGTCAGATGTTCGGCACAGGATAGACCCTGCAACTTAACCCATCCCAGGAAGCCACGGTCCGATGAACCTCAGTGAAAAGCAGAAAATGCTCGCCGGCCAGCTCTATCATGCCGGCTGTCCCGAGCTGCAGGCCGAGCAGATCGCCAACAAGCACTGGATGTACCGCTACAACCATTCCCCCGAACTGCTCAACGAGCAGCGTCATGCCCTGCTGGTCGAGCACTTCGCCAAGGTGGGGGCAGGCGCGGTGATCCGGCCGCCGTTTCATTGCGACTACGGCTACAACATCACGCTGGGCGCCAACGTGTTCGTCAACTTCAACTGCGTGATCCTCGACGTGGTGCAGGTGCACATCGGCGATGACTGCCAGATCGGCCCCGGTGTGCAGATCCTCACCGCCGACCATCCGCGCGATCCGGCCATCCGCCGTTCGGGGCTGGAGAGCGGGCGCCCGGTGAACATCGGCAGCAACGTGTGGATCGGTGCCGGTGCGCTGATTCTGCCAGGGGTGAGCATTGGTGATGATGCGATCATCGGCGCGGGCGCAGTGGTGACCCGCGATGTGCCGGCGGGGGCGACAGCGATGGGCAACCCGGCACGGGTACGCTAGCCGGCCCAGGGGCAATAGCAGCCCACCGCCAGGGTGTGGGTGGCGTTCACGCTGCGGCCCTGGGTGAGGGCCAGCAGAATGGGCTCGATGAAGCTGTTGCTCGAATTGCACGTGGCACCCTCGCTGTAGGGGCCGAAGTAGGCGAGCTGGCCGTTGCGGTCCCAGATCGCTACCGCAGGGCTTGCCGGCAGGTGCTCGGCGCCGGGCAGATCGGCCAGTGGCTTGAGCGCGCCGAGGGTGGCGGGCAGTTGGCCGTGGGTACCGGGCTTTTGCACCACGTAGAACTCCACGCCCTGGGCGGCGAAGTGCTCGGTCAGCTCGGCCAGGTGCTGCTGGTTGCCGACGTTGCAGGGGCAGGCCGGGTCCCAGAAGTGCACCAGGCGGACGGGGCCGGGGCCGGCGATGTCTTCCGGCAGGCGCAGAGTGTCGCCGGCGAACAGTGCGGTGTGGTTGTCGAAGGGGCGCAGGTAGCGGCCCTGGAAGCTGTCGTAGGCCCACCACAGGCCGGCGGCGCAGAGGAGCAGGGTGAGGCCGGTGAGCAGGTGGCGGGGCATCGGGGGTACCAATTCTGGAAAGGGGTGTATCTTTTCGCCGGCAAGGCCGGCGCCTACGGGCGAGGGGGCGGCACAGGCAACAAAAAAGTCCCCCAGCTTGCCACGCCGTTCGCAACAGATGAATATCACAGGTCAATCCTTTGCCCCGTTGTTGGTAACTTCCATGCCCGCGTCATTCCAGCCCGACTCCCTGCGTGCCAGCCTGCAACCGCTGGCCGCGCGTCAGCCGTTGTCGACCCAGGCGCAGGCGTACCGGCATTTCTACAGCCTGGACATCCCCGGCGTCGACAGCTGGCTGGGGCGTTTCGACACCGCAGGCTTCGAGCTGGTCGCCCAGGTCTGGCTGCCCGCCGCGCCTGTGGCGACGCTGGTACTGCTGCACGGTTTCTACGACCACATGGGCCTCTACCGCCACGCCATCGAATGGGCCCTGGCCCGGCAGTTCGCGGTCATCGCCTGCGACCTGCCGGGTCATGGGCTGTCCAGCGGCGAGCGCGCCAGCATCGATGACTTTGCGGTGTATCAGGACGTGCTGCAGGCGCTGTTCGAGCAGGGCCAGGCGCTGAACCTGCCGCAACCCTGGCACCTGTGCGGGCAGAGCACCGGCGGCGCCATCCTGGTCGACCACCTGCTGCACCACGGCGCGCACAGCCCGGCCCAGGGCCAGGTGATCCTGCTGGCGCCGCTGGTACGCCCGCGTGCGTGGCGCTGGTCGAAATTCAGCTATCAGGTGCTGCGCCACTTCGTCACCGGCATCGAGCGGCGCTTCAGCGAGAACAGCAACGACCCGACCTTTTTGCCGTTCCTGCAGGCCGACCCGCTGCAGCCGCGGCGCCTGCCCACCGCCTGGGTCGGGGCGCTGATGGCGTGGGTCAAACGTATCGAGGTGGCGCCATGCAGCCCGCGCCAGCCGCTGATCGTGCAGGGGCAGGCCGACATGACTGTGGACTGGCCGTACAACCTTGAGGTGCTCAAGGCCAAGTTCGCCGAACCGCAGATTCTGCTGATGCCCGAAGCCCGCCACCACCTGGTCAACGAACTGCCGGCAATACGCCGAGACTACTTTGCCTTCATCGGCCAGCGCCTGGGCTGATCACTGCAGGTCCGAGGTGCTCTGACCGACCGCCAGGCCAGCCCGGATTGCGGCCAGGGCGGCGGCATAGTACGCCTTGCCTTCGGGCGATTCGGCAAAGCTTGCAAAGGCGTCGAGTTCGGCATCCGACAGCCCGCGATACACATACAGCAGGGTGTTGTTCAGGTCGGCCTCGATCTGCTGCATCAGGCGCTGGCGCTGCCCGTCGAGCAGGCCCTGGGCCTGGCTGCCACCGAGCAGGCCGGGGATCATCTGGCTCAGGCTGTCGGCCGCCACCCCGGCAATCGCCAGGCTGACCTCGGCACCGGCCTCGCGGGCCGGCAGGGCCTGGGCCAGGTGGCCGATGATCAGCAGGCGGCTGTCGCTGGCCTCGATCTTGGGCAGGCCCTTGGCATTCTTGGCCAACTGGTCACGGCGGGTGGCCAGCAGCTCGGCCGCCACGATCTTGCGCCCCAGGGGGGATTGAAAAAACGCCAGCGCAGGCTTGGGGTCGCTGAGGTTGGCGCGCAACTGGGCTTCGGCGCGGCGGTCGACGGCGGTGGGTTCGAAACGCTGGTTGCTGTTGTTCACCAGGGCCTGGAAGACTGCAGGCGGCAGGCTGCTGCGATAGCGCTGCTGGGCGGCATCGAGGGCATCGGTGAAGTGGGCGCGCTGCTCCGGCCACCCGGCAACCTTGTACAGTTGGTCGTGGGTATCTGCCAGGACAGGCGTGGTGCAGATCATCAACAGCAGAAAAAACAAACGGCGCATTCAGGACTCCTGTCGGCAGGCCGCTATTGTCCGTGGCCTGGCGGGGCTTTGTCGAGACGCCAATGCACACTCTCGGCCAAGTGGCGCTGTCGGTTTTGCTGGCGGCTCGATACTATGCGCGGCATGCAGATATCCCTTGATCACCCCTTGCTGTCGCGCATCGTCGACGACCTGGCCACCCGTGGCTGGTCGCAGCACGACCTGTTCCTGCCGGCCCCGCTGACGCGGGCACTGGCGGCCGAGTGCCGCCGCCGCGCCGCCGAAGGCGAACTGGCCCCTGCGGGGGTAGGGCGAGGGCCCGCGCAGGAAGTACGCGAAGGTATTCGCAACGACCATATCCAGTGGCTCGAACCCGGTGACTCGGACGCCTGCGACCAGTACCTGGGGTTGATGGACGGCCTGCGCGAAGCGATGAACCGCGGCCTGTTCCTGGGCCTGGAAGACTTCGAGTGCCACTTCGCCCTGTACCCGCCCGGCGGCTTCTACCGCAAGCACCTGGACCGCTTTCGCGACGACGACCGGCGCATGGTCTCGGCGGTGATCTACCTCAACGAAGACTGGCTGCCCGAACATGGCGGGCAGTTGCGCATGACCCTCAAGGACAATGTGGAACACGATGTGCAGCCGACCGGCGGTTGCCTGGTGGTGTTCCTCTCCGGCGAGATCCCCCACGAAGTGCTGCCGGCCAACCGCGAGCGGTTGTCGCTCACCGGCTGGTTCCGTCGGCGCGGCAACGAGCCCTTCTAGCATGCACAAGGTTCTGGTCAGCGCCTGCCTGTTGGGGCAGCCGGTGCGCTATGACGGTCGCGCCAGCGGGCATCCGGATGTGCTCCAGGGCTGGCAGCGGGAGGGTCGCGTGGTGCCGTTGTGCCCCGAGGTCGCCGGCGGTCTGCCGACCCCGCGGCCACCTGCGGAAATTCCCGGTGGGCAGGGCAGTGCGGTGCTGGAAGGCCAGGCCCGGGTGGTGACGGTAGCCGGCGAGGACGTGACCGCGCCGTTCGTGCAGGGCGCGCACCTGGCGCTGGCACTGGTGCAGCGCCACGCCATAAGGGTGGCCGTGCTCAAGTCGGGCAGCCCGTCCTGTGGCAACCGGCTGACCTATGACGGTACGTTCAGCGGCACCAGGGTGGAAGGTGAGGGTGTGACCACGGCGCTGTTGCGCCGGGCCGGGGTGCAGGTGTTCAGCGAACTGGAGCTGGACGCGGCCGTGCAGGCCCTGGGGGCCCTCGACGCTTAAGGTGCGTCGGTGTCCACGGCAGCATCCGCCGCTTCGGTGTGGGTCTGGGCCTGGGGCTCGACAGCGGGCCGCGCCGCCTGCTGCGCCAGCTCGGTCATGCGCCCGTTGTCCTTGATGCGCTGCAGGGCGGCGTTCAAGGCTTTCTCGAAGGCCGGGTTGTCCTTCTGGAAGGGCATCACATAGCGTTTGTCGTCGTCACCGTCGGTATAGGGTTCGCTGACACCCAGGCGCTGCTTGAGCTCGGGGCTGGCGGTGATCTGGTCCAGGGCGATGTCGTAACGACCGCTTTCCACACCGTCCAGCAACTCGTCATGGTCGACGGGCACGAACTCCACCCCTACATCCAACTCCTTGGCCAACGCCTGGCCCAACCCGATCTCGAAGCCGGTCCACTGGCCTTGCTTGCGGATATTGGTCGAGGAATCGGCGCTGATCGCGATACGCAGTTCATTTCGATCGTTGACCTCGTCGATCAGCTCGGCATGGGCCAACGGGGTCAGCAGGGCCGTGAGCAGTACCCCAATAGTCAAACGCATCTAAGCCCCTTTCCTGGTCTTTGGCAGTGAGTCCGGTCGCCGCGACTTTTTGTGCGTGTCGCGGTCGAACAGTGTCTAGGACCGCACTTGGCCGAGGATGTTAGATGCCAGGGAAGATTTTTCCGTGGCGTTTTTTAAAGCTTGCCTTGGCGCAATTGATCTATCGTAATGAACCGTTGCCCTGGTATTCAGGGGTAAGGGTTACCGAAGTAAATCACAGGAGAAGTGAATGAAAAGCCTATTTTCGCGTGCTGCCGTCGCTGGTTTGTTGATGGGCGTGTCCGCGCTGGCCGCCGCCGAAGGCCTGGTGAGCCAGGCACCACCCAAGGATGCCAAGGTATTCATCGTTTCCCCGGCCGATGGCGCCACCGTCGACAAGACCTTCACCGTCAAGTTTGGCATCGAAGGCATGGAACTCAAGCCGGCCGGCGACGCCACCCCGCATAGCGGCCATCATCACCTGCTGGTGGACGTCGACAAGGCGCCGGCTGCCGACCAGGTGCTGCCCACCAGCCTGATGCCGGAAAACGGCCAGCCGCTGCCCGCCGGCCCGCAGGTACTGCACTTTGGCAAGGCGCAGACCGAAACCCAGCTGACCCTGGCCCCTGGCAAGCACACCCTGCAACTGGTGCTGGGCGACAAGTTCCACGTGCCGTTCAAGCCAAGCGTGGAATCGAAGAAGATCACCGTGACCGTGAAGTAAATCGCGGGCATGAAAAAAGGCGACCCGAGGGTCGCCTTTTTCATTTGGATCGGCGTTGCCGGCGAAGCGTTTAGAACAGCACGCGCGAACGGATGGTGCCGTTGATGTGCTGCAGCTTCTCTTGCGCCAGGTCCGAGTACTCGGCATCGACGTCGATCACCACGTAGCCGACCTTCTCGTTGGTCTGCAGGAACTGACCGGAGATGTTGATCGAGTTTTCCGCGAACACCTTGTTGATCTCGCTGAGCACGCCCGGAATGTTCTGGTGGATGTGCAGCAGGCGGTGCTTGCCCGGGTGCGCCGGCAGGGCCACTTCAGGGAAGTTGACCGACGACACGGAGGTACCGTTGTCGCTGTACTTGACCAGCTTCTCGGCCACTTCCAGGCCGATGTTGGCCTGGGCCTCGGCGGTGGAACCACCGATGTGCGGGGTCAGGATAACGTTGTCCAGGCCACGCAGCGGGCTTTCGAACTGCTCGTCGTTGGAGCGCGGCTCTACCGGGAACACGTCGATGGCGGCGCCGATCAGGTGCTTGTCCTTGATCGCGGCGGCCAGGTGGTCCAGCTCGACCACGGTGCCACGGGCGGCGTTGATCAGGATCGCGCCCTTTTTCATCGCGCGGATTTCCTTCTCGCCGATCATCCACTGGGTGGATGGCAGCTCAGGAACGTGCAGCGAGACGATGTCGGCCAGGCCCAGCAGCTCGTGCAGGCTGGCGACCTGGGTCGCGTTGCCCAGCGGCAGCTTGGTCAGCGGGTCGAAGAAGAACACCTGCATGCCCAGGCTTTCGGCCAGTACCGACAGCTGGGTGCCGATCGAGCCGTAGCCGACGATGCCCAGCTTCTTGCCACGGATCTCGAAGGAGTTGGCCGCGCTCTTGATCCAGCCGCCACGGTGGCAGGAAGCGTTTTTCTCGGGGATGCCGCGCAGCAGCAGGATCGCTTCGGCCAGTACCAGCTCGGCAACCGAACGGGTGTTGGAGTAAGGCGCGTTGAACACGGCGATGCCGCGCTCGCGAGCGGCATCCAGGTCGACCTGGTTGGTGCCGATGCAGAAACAGCCGACAGCGACCAGTTTCTTGGCGCAGTCGAAGACCTCTTCGGTCAGCTGGGTGCGAGAGCGAATGCCGATGAAGTGGGCATCGGCGATCTTTTCCTTCAGTTGCGCATCCGGCAGGGAGCCGGTGAGGTATTCGATGTTGCTGTACCCGGCGGCCTTGAGGACGTCCACGGCGGATTGGTGGACGCCTTCGAGGAGAAGGAACTTGATCTTGCTCTTATCGAGAGAAGTCTTGCTCATCTGCGTAAACCTGTGTCCCGGAGAAAAATGGCAGGGAAAGAAGCGCTCGCAGCATCGGCTTTCGGCACGATCTGCGGGGGTGCGTATGCTAGCATAGGCACCCCTGTTTACGCCCATCCCTGGCACGTGAAACGTGCTCAGGGTGACCATGAATTGTTCGAGAGTTCTGTAGATGACCGATCGTGCGCTGTTGGATGAGCTGATGACCCTGGTTGAGCCTGGAAAGGTCCTGACCGACGCTGCTTCACTTGATGCGTACGGCAAGGACTGGACCAAGCATTTTGCTCCAGCCCCCCTGGCCATCGTGTTCCCCAAGAGCACCGAACAGGTTCAGGCCATCGTGCGCTGGGCCAACCAGCGCCAGGTCGCACTGGTGCCGTCGGGCGGGCGCACCGGCCTGTCGGCTGCCGCAGTAGCCGCCAATGGCGAAGTGGTGGTGGCGTTCGACTACATGAACCAGATTCTCGACTTCAACGAGTTCGACCGCAGCGTGGTGTGCCAGCCTGGCGTGATCACCGAGCAGCTGCAGAATTTTGCCGAGGACAAGGGCCTGTACTACCCGGTCGACTTCGCGTCGGCAGGTTCCAGCCAGATTGGCGGCAATATCGGCACCAATGCCGGCGGTATCAAGGTGATTCGCTACGGCATGACCCGCAACTGGGTAGCTGGCCTCAAGGTCGTGACCGGCAAGGGCGACCTGCTCGAGCTGAACAAGGACCTGATCAAGAACGCCACCGGCTACGACCTGCGCCAGCTGTTCATCGGCGCCGAAGGTACCCTGGGCTTCGTGGTCGAGGCCACCATGCGCCTGGACCGGGCACCCAACAACCTCACCGCGATGGTGCTGGGCACACCAGATTTCGACTCCATCATGCCGGTGCTGCACGCCTTCCGTGGCAAGCTCGACCTGACCGCCTTCGAATTTCTTTCCGACAAGGCCCTGGCCAAGGTGCTGGGCCGCGGTGACGTGCCGGCGCCGTTCGAGACCGATTGCCCGTTCTACGCGCTGCTGGAATTCGAAGCCAGCACCGAGGAAGTGGCCAACGAAGCCCTGGCCACCTTCGAGCACTGCGTCGAGCAGGGCTGGGTACTGGACGGCGTGATGAGCCAGAGCCAGCAGCAACTGCAGAACCTGTGGAAGCTGCGCGAGTACATCTCCGAGACCATCTCGCACTGGACCCCGTACAAGAACGACATTTCGGTAACCGTGTCGAAGGTGCCGGCGTTCCTCAAGGATATCGACGCGATCGTCGCCGAACGCTACCCCGACTTCGAGGTGGTGTGGTACGGCCACATCGGCGACGGCAACCTGCACCTGAACATCCTCAAGCCCGACGACATGAGCAAGGACGAGTTCTTCTCCCGTTGCGCGGTGGTCAACAAGCAGGTGTTCGAGACGGTAGAGAAGTACAACGGCTCGATTTCGGCCGAACACGGCGTGGGCATGACCAAGCGTGACTACCTGACCTACAGCCGTTCGCCGGTCGAGATCGAGTACATGAAGGCAGTGAAGGCGGTGTTCGACCCCAACGGGATCATGAACCCGGGCAAGATCTTCGCCGTCGAGTGAACCCCGCAGCGCCAATAACATCGTTCCAGGAGTCGGCAATGAACTATCAGCACCAGTATGTAGACGGCACGCGTACTCATCTGCCGGTGGGCAAGGTGGTGTGCATCGGTCGCAACTACGCCGAGCACGCCAAAGAGCTGGACAACCCGATTCCGACCGAGCCGCTGCTGTTCATCAAGCCGGGCAGTTGCGTGGTATCGCTGGAAGGCGGGTTCAAGATCCCCGCCGAGCGTGGCTCGGTGCACTACGAGGCGGAAATCGCGGTGCTGCTGGGCAAGTCGCTGTCGCCGGCGCCTACCGAAGAAGAAGTGCTCGACGCCATCTCCGGCTTCGCCCCGGCACTGGACCTGACCCTGCGTGACCTGCAGGCGCAGCTCAAGGAAAAGGGCCTGCCCTGGGAGCGCGCCAAGTGCTTCGACGGCGCCTGCGTGCTGACGCCCTTCGTGGTTGGCAGCACATTCGAGGACCTGGCCGATATCGGCATTCGCCTGAGCATCAACGGCGAGGTGCGCCAGGACGGCAACAGCGCGCTGATGCTCAACCCGATCGTGCCGATGATCCAGCACATGGCCTCGCAGTTCGCGCTGCAGGCGGGTGACGTGATTCTTACCGGTACGCCGGCCGGCGTCGGGCCGCTGAGCGCTGGCGATGAGCTGGTGCTGGAACTGCCCGGTGTGAGCCGTTTCGAGGGCAGCGTTCGCTGACCTGCCCCGGGTGGCAGTCGATAGCCGACTGCCACCTTTTCCCCGGCCTTTGATCGGGCGTTGCCGTTTTTTTCACAAATGATCCGGATAATCCCCGCGAATCAACCTTGTGAACGTGCCTGCGTGTTGCGTGCCAGGCTAAAAAAACAACGGGAATACCTGATGGCCACACCTTATCCTTCCAGCGGTTCGCTCCCTCCTGTGCGCAAGCGTCGTCTCCTGTTGCGCTGGTCTACCTGGCTGGTGACGGCTGCGGTGATCGGCTATGGCGTGGCCATCGCCATGCACTGGGACGACCGTGGCCTGCTGTGGCTGCAGGAGCGTTTCGAGTCGGTGAGCGAACAGCAGGCCAGTATCTGGCTGCCGGGCTATACGGTCGATATCGACGCCAAGGTGCTGCCGGGCATGGAGGACGACGAGGCCTCCGACCTGGCCTACGACCCCCAGCGCAAGACCCTGTTCGCCGTCATGGGCAAGAACCCGTTCCTGGTCGAGCTGAGCCTGGACGGCGATGTGCTGCGCAAGCTGCCACTTAACGGCTGGAGCAACCCCGAGGGGGTTGCGGTGCTGGCGGACGGGCGGTTGGCCATTGTCGACGAGCGTGATCACACCATGACCATCGTCAGCCTGGACGACAGCACCCAGGCACTGAACATCAAGGATTTCACGCAATACGACCTGGGCCCTTCGGCCAATCAGAACAAGGCCTTCGAGGCGATTGCCTGGGACCCGCGCAACCAGCGCCTCGTGCTGGGCGAGGAGCGTCCGCCGCGGCTGTTCACCTGGCGCACCGACGGCCGTTCGCCGCTGACCGGCGACAAGCAGCCGCTGCCCAGTGACGAGCTGGACCTGCGCAACCTCTCGGCGCTGGGGGTCGACCCGCGTACCGGGCACATGCTGGTGCTGTCGGCCGACTCGAACATGCTGCTGGAGCTGGACGAGCGGGGCGAGCAGGTCAGCTTCATGACCCTGCTCGGCGGTTTCAACGGCCTGAAAAAGCGCATCCCTCGCGCCGAGGGCGTGGCCATGGACGACCAGGGCACCCTGTACATCGTCAGTGAGCCGAACCTGTTCTACCGCTTTCGCAAGCAGTGACTCCCGCATAGTGGCATTAAGCTTCGGTTCAGTTGGCTATGGTTAGATGACGCCCGAACCCTGCCGAGTCTTCCCGAATGCGTCGTTACCTGCCCCTGGTCTTTCTTGTTTTCAGTCTGCTGGCCCTTGCCGCCCTGGGCGTGGCGGGGCAGCAGCACCGCGTGTTCGAGCGTGCCTGGTTCGACCTCAAGGCCTGGTGGCAGCCGGCCGAGCAGGGCATGGGGCTGAGCCGCTACCAGGTGGTGGTCGAGGCACGCCCGGTCGAGGGGCTGCAGGCGGATATTTCGGCGCTGACCTTCGACCCGGACCGCAACAGCCTGTACACGGTCACCAACAAGAACCCCGAGCTGATCGAGCTGTCGCTGGAGGGGCGCATCGTGCGGCGCATCCCCCTGACCGGTTTCGGCGACCCCGAGGCGGTGGAGTATGTGGGGCCGGGCAGTTTCGTGATCACCGACGAGCGCGAGCAGCGCCTGATCCGGGTGCATGTGGCGCCCGATACCGCGTTCCTGGATGCCAAGGATGCCGAGCAGCTTACCCTGGGCATCGGCCTGAACGGCAACAAGGGTTTCGAGGGGCTGGCCTACGACTCGGGCGGCAAGCGCCTGTTCGTGGCCAAGGAGCGCGACCCGATGCTGATCTACGAGGTGCACGGGTTTCCCCATGACAATCCGGAGCAGCCCTATGCGGTGCACGTGGTGCAGGACCGCAAGCGTGATTCGCGGTTGTTCGTGAGAGACCTGTCGAGCTTGCAGTTCGACGAGCGCAGCGGGCATCTGCTGGCCCTGTCGGACGAATCGCAACTGGTGCTGGAGCTGGACGTGAAGGGCAAGCCGATCAGCAGCCTGTCGCTGCGCAAGGGGTCTGCCGGGTTGAAGGCGAGCGTGCCGCAGGCCGAGGGGATTGCGCTGGACGATGCCGGGACGCTGTATGTGGTGAGCGAGCCGAACCTGTTCTACGTATTCAAGAAGACCGAGTAGGCTGTATCGCGGGTCAAGCCCGCTCCCACAAGATCACACCGAACTTGTGGGAGCGGGCTTGGCCCGCGATGAGGCCGCCCCGCAAACTTACCTGGTCAGGGTCTTCACGCCGTCCGCAGTCCCCAGCAGCAGCAGGTCCGCCGGGCGCGCCGCGAACAGGCCGTTGGTCACCACGCCCACGATCGCGTTGATCTGGGTTTCCAGCTCCACCGGGTTGGTGATCTGCAGGTTGAACACGTCCAGGATGATGTTGCCGTTGTCGGTCACCACGCCTTCGCGGTACACCGGGTCGCCGCCCAGTTTCACCAGCTGACGTGCCACATGGCTGCGCGCCATCGGGATCACCTCGACCGGCAGCGGGAAGGCGCCCAGTACCGGCACCAGCTTGCTCGCGTCGGCAATGCAGATGAAGGTCTTGGCCACGGCCGCGACGATCTTCTCGCGGGTCAGGGCTGCGCCACCGCCCTTGATCAGGTTCAGGCGCTCGTCGCTCTCGTCGGCACCGTCCACATAGAACTCCAGGTCGCTGACCGTGTTCAGCTCGTACACCGGAATGCCGTGGCCCTTCAGGCGTGCAGCCGTGGCCTCGGAGCTGGCGACCGCACCATCGAACGCACCCTTGTGCAGCGCCAGGGCGTCGATGAAGCAGTTGGCGGTCGAACCGGTGCCGACGCCGACGATGCTCTTGTCATCGAGCTTGGGCAGAATGAAATCGACAGCGGCCTGGGCGACAGCCTGTTTGAGTTGGTCCTGGGTCATGCGGGCTCCGGAGCGGGCAGGGGTATCGTGAGGGCGCGTAGTATAGCGGCTAAAACCACAGACTGGCTGTGGTCGCCCGACCGGGCGCTGCGGTAGACTCCGAGGCCCCGCCCAGCTGCCCAGTGATGCGTTCCCGATGCTCGAACAGTACGTCAAGAAGATCCTCACCTCGCGCGTCTATGACGTCGCCGTCGAAACCCCGCTGCAACCGGCCGGCCAGCTCAGCAAGCGCCTGGGCAACCACGTGCTGCTCAAGCGCGAAGACCTGCAGCCGGTGTTCTCGTTCAAGATCCGCGGCGCCTACAACAAGCTGGCGCAGTTGAGCGCCGAGGAACTGGCGCGGGGCGTGGTCACCGCCTCGGCCGGCAACCATGCCCAGGGCCTGGCGCTGGCCGCCCGTGAACTGGGGATCAAGGCCACCATCGTGATGCCCAAGACCACCCCCGAGATCAAGGTCGAAGGCGTGCGCTCGCGGGGCGCCAAGGTGGTGCTGCATGGCGATTCGTTCCCCGAGGCGCTGGCCTACTCGCTCAAGCTGGTGGACGAAAAGGGCTTCGTCTATATCCACCCCTATGACGACCCGCACACCATCGCCGGGCAGGGCACCGTGGCCATGGAGATCCTGCGCCAGCACCCCGGGCCGCTGGACGCGATCTTCGTGCCGGTGGGCGGCGGCGGCCTGATCGCCGGCATTGCAGCCTACGTCAAATACCTGCGCCCCGAGATCAAGGTGATCGGTGTCGAGCCGGACGACTCCAACTGCCTGCAGGCCGCCATGGCCGCCGGCGAGCGCGTGGTGCTGCCGCAGGTGGGCCTGTTCGCCGATGGCGTGGCGGTGGCGCAGATCGGCCAGCACACCTTCGACATCTGCAAGGATCATGTGGACGAGGTGATCACCGTCAGCACCGACGAGATCTGCGCGGCCATCAAGGACATCTACGACGATACCCGCTCGATCACCGAACCTGCCGGCGCGCTGGGCGTTGCCGGCATCAAGAAGTACGTTGAGCTGCGAGGTGTGACCGGGCAGACCCTGGTGGCCATCGACTCCGGTGCCAACGTGAACTTCGACCGCCTGCGCCATGTGGCCGAGCGCGCCGAACTGGGCGAGGGCCGCGAGGCGATCATCGCAGTGACCATCCCCGAACAGCCGGGCAGCTTCAAGGCGTTCTGCGAGGCCATCGGCAAGCGCCAGATCACCGAATTCAACTACCGCTACCACGCCGACGGCGAGGCGCACATCTTTGTCGGGGTGCAAACCCACCCCGACACCGACCCGCGCAGTGCCCTGCTGCACAGCCTGACCGCGCAGGGTTTTCCGGTGCTGGACCTGACCGACAACGAGCTGGCCAAGCTGCACATCCGCCACATGGTGGGCGGGCACGCTGCGCGGGTCAGCGACGAGCTGGTGCTGCGCTTCGAGTTCCCGGAGCGGCCGGGGGCGCTGTTCAACTTCCTCAACAAGCTGGGTGGGCGCTGGAACATCTCGATGTTCCACTACCGCAACCATGGCGCGGCCGATGGTCGCGTGGTGGCCGGGCTGCAGGTGCCGGATGATGAGCGCCACCTGGTGCCGGCGGCACTGGCCAAGATCGGCTACCCGTACTGGGATGAAACCGACAACCCGGCGTACCGGCTGTTTCTGGGCTGAACGGCTACGCTGTTGGGCAACGCCTGAGGAATAAGAAGACATGGAATTGCTGACAAGCCTGAAAATCGCCCACGTACTGGCCACGGTCGTGCTGCTGGGCAGTGCCCTGGGCCTGGCGCTGTGGGTCTGGCTGGCACGACGCAAGGGTGACGTGACTGCGCACACGCGCCTGTTGCAGCGGCCTTTGCTGTTCGTATGGTTGCTGATGGGCGTATGCCTGGTGAGCATGCCGTTCAGTGGCTGGTGGCTGGTGCACCTGATCGGCTGGCCATTGGGGCAGACCTGGGTGCTGGGCTCCAGCCTGATCTATACGGTGGGGGCGTTCTGCTGGTTCTGGCTGAGTGTGCGCCTTAACCGGCTGCGCACGGCGCCGGGCGCAGGCAACCCGAAGGTGACGCTGGGCCTGGCGGTGTTCTGCGCCGTGTGCTTCATCGCGATTGCCGGGCTGATGGGTGCAAAACCCGTCTGATGCCTTCGCCGGCAAGGCCGGCTCCTACACCCGTTGCGCTGTAGGAGCCGGCCTTGCCGGCGAATGGTCACACCTCAATCGCGCAGGCTGATCACCGGCCAGCCGCGTTTCTCGGCTTCGGCACGCAGGGTCGGGTCCGGGTTCACCGCCACCGGGTTGGCCACCTGCTCCAGCAGCGGCAGGTCGTTGATCGAGTCGCTATAGAAGTAGCTGTCGTCCAGGTTCAAGCCATTCTCTTCGAGCCAGCGGTTCAGGCGCGTCACCTTGCCTTCACGGAAGCACGGCACGTCGATGCTGCGCCCGCTGTAGCGACCGTCGACCATCTCGCACTCGGTGGCCAGCAGGGTCTCCACGCCCAGGCGCTGGGCAATCGGGCCGGTGATGAAGCGGTTGGTGGCGGTGATGATCACCAGCTTGTCGCCTGCGTCACGGTGCTTTTGCAGCAGCGCCAGGGCCTGGGGCAGGATGATCGGCTCGACGCAGTCGCGCATGAAGTCGCGGTGCCATTCGTCGAGTTGCGCCATTTCGGTCCTGGCCAGGATCTCCAGGGTGAATTCAAGGTACGCGCCCTGGTCCAGCTTGCCGGCCAGGTAGTCCTGGTAGAACGCATCGTTGCGGTTCTTGTAGGCGATGGGGTCGAGAATCCCGCGTTCGCACAGGTAATCGCCCCAGGCGTGGTCGCTGTCGCCACCCAGAAGCGTGTTGTCCAGATCGAATAAAGCCAGGCGCATCGAAGTCACTCGCATAACATCTGAAAAGGCCCACAGAATACGTACTTTTATCTGCTATGCACATAAGGTGGAGCGGCGCGTTGCTGGCGTTGCAAGCTTTGTGGAACAATGCGGCGACATGCGTTTGCGAGGTTGCTGCCGTGATCGACCCCGATGGTTTTCGCCCCAATGTCGGGATCATTCTGACCAATGATCTCGGGCAGGTGCTATGGGCTCGACGGATCAACCAGGATGCCTGGCAGTTTCCACAAGGCGGGATCAACCCCGAGGAAACGCCGGAAGACGCCCTGTACCGCGAGCTGAATGAAGAAGTGGGCCTGGAGCGGCAGGATGTTGAAATTCTTGCCTGCACCCGTGGCTGGTTGCGTTATCGTTTACCCCAACGCCTGGTGCGTACCCACAGCCAACCGCTGTGCATCGGCCAGAAACAGAAATGGTTCCTCCTGCGCCTGGTGTCCAACGAGCAGCGGGTGCGGATGGATTTGACCGGTAAACCGGAATTCGATGGGTGGCGCTGGGTCAGCTATTGGTATCCGTTGGGCCAGGTGGTGACATTCAAGCGCGAGGTTTACCGCCGCGCTCTCAAAGAGCTTGCCCCGCGCCTGCTGGCGCGCGACTGACGACGGAGTTCGACCCCGAGCCATGCTCAATACGCTGCGCAAGATCGTCCAGGAAGTTAACTCCGCCAAGGATCTCAAGACGGCGTTGGGGATCATTGTGTTACGCGTCAAAGAAGCCATGGGCAGCCAGGTGTGTTCCGTCTACCTGCTCGACCCGGAGAGCAACCGCTTCGTGCTGATGGCCACCGAGGGCCTGAACAAGCGCTCCATCGGCAAGGTCAGCATGGCCCCCAACGAAGGCCTGGTGGGCCTGGTGGGTACCCGCGAAGAACCGCTGAACCTGGAAAACGCCGCCGATCACCCGCGTTATCGCTACTTTGCCGAAACCGGCGAAGAGCGCTTTGCCTCCTTCCTCGGTGCACCCATCATCCACCACCGCCGCGTGGTGGGCGTGCTGGTCATCCAGCAGAAGGAACGTCGCCAGTTCGACGAGGGCGAAGAAGCCTTCCTGGTCACCATGAGTGCGCAGTTGGCCGGGGTTATCGCCCATGCCGAGGCCACCGGCTCGATTCGCGGCCTGGGGCGCCAGGGCAAGGGTATCCAGGAAGCCAAGTTCGTCGGCGTGCCGGGCTCGCCGGGCGCGGCGGTGGGTACGGCGGTGGTGATGCTGCCGCCGGCCGACCTGGACGTGGTGCCGGACAAGACCGTCACCGACATCGACGCCGAACTCAAACTGTTCAACAACGCCCTCGAAGGCGTGCGCAGCGACATGCGCAACCTCTCGGCCAAGCTCGCCACCCAGCTGCGCCCCGAAGAGCGTGCGCTGTTCGACGTGTACCTGATGATGCTCGAAGACGTCGCCCTGGGCGGCGAGGTGGTGGAGGTCATCAAGACCGGCCAGTGGGCCCAGGGCGCCTTGCGCCAGGTGGTGGGCGAGCACGTCAACCGCTTCGAGCTGATGGACGACGCCTACCTGCGCGAGCGCGCCTCCGATGTCAAAGACCTGGGCCGGCGCCTGCTGGCCTACCTGCAGGAAGCCCGCCAGCTGACCCTGGTGTACCCCGACAACACCATCCTGATCAGCGAAGAGCTGACCCCGGCCATGCTCGGTGAAGTACCCGAAGGCAAGCTGGTGGGGCTGGTGTCGGTACTCGGCTCGGGCAACTCCCACGTCGCGATCCTGGCGCGTGCCATGGGCATCCCCACGGTGATGGGCCTGGTCGACCTGCCGTATTCGAAGGTCGACGGCATCCAGATGATCGTCGACGGCTACAAGGGCGACGTCTACACCAACCCCAGCGAAGTGCTGCGCAAGCACTACACCGAAGTGGTCGAGGAGGAGCGCCAGCTGGCCCAGGGCCTGGACGCCCTGCGCGAACTGCCGTGCGAGACGCTCGATGGCTACCGCATGCCGCTGTGGGTCAACACCGGGCTGCTGGCCGACGTGGCGCGGGCGCAGCAGCGCGGCGCCGAAGGGGTGGGGCTGTACCGTACCGAAGTGCCGTTCATGATCAACCAACGCTTCCCCAGCGAAAAGGAGCAGCTGGCGATCTATCGCGAGCAACTGGCGGCCTTCCACCCGTTGCCGGTGACCATGCGCAGCCTGGACATCGGGGGTGACAAGGCGCTGTCGTACTTCCCGATCAAGGAGGACAACCCATTCCTGGGTTGGCGCGGTATCCGCGTGACGCTGGACCACCCGGAGATCTTCCTGGTGCAGACCCGCGCCATGCTCAAGGCCAGCGAAGGCCTGAACAACCTGCGCATCCTGCTGCCGATGATCTCCGGGATACACGAACTGGAAGAGGCATTGCACCTGATCCACCGCGCCTGGGGCGAGGTGCGCGACGAAGGCACCGACGTGCCGATGCCGCCTGTGGGGGTCATGATCGAGATTCCGGCGGCGGTCTACCAGACCCGCGAGCTGGCGCGCATGGTCGACTTCCTGTCGGTGGGGTCCAACGACCTGACCCAGTACCTGCTGGCGGTCGACCGCAACAACCCGCGGGTGGCCGACCTCTATGACTACCTGCACCCTGCGGTGCTGCAGGCCTTGCAGCACGTGGTGACCGCGGCGCATGCCGAGGGCAAGCCGGTGAGCATCTGTGGCGAGATGGCTGGCGACCCGGCAGCGGCGGTGCTGCTGATGGCCATGGGCTTCGACAGCCTGTCGATGAACGCCACCAACCTGCCGAAAGTGAAATGGATGCTGCGTCAGATCAGCATGAGCAAATCCAGGGAATTGCTGGAGCAGGCGATGGGTATCGATAACCCGCAGGTTATCCACAGCTCGCTGCAACTGGCGCTGAAGAACCTGGGGCTGTCGCGGATGATCAATCCTGGGGCTTCCAAGACCCTGTGAAGCCGGGGCCGCTTCGCGGCCCTTCGCGGGTCAAGCCCGCTCCCACAGGGATCTCACCGGTCTTGATGCTTGTGCTGTATCTGTGGGAGCGGGCTTGGCCCGCGAAAGCGTCAAACCTGCAGGGTGACCTCGCCCAACTGCCCCCCAAACGGCCCGAAGCTGCGCTCCACCATCAACCTGCTTCCATCCGCCTCGACAATCAACACCGTACTCGCCCGCGTCCCGTAGTTCTGGCTGGCAATGAACACGCTTGACAGCAACCGCTCGGTCGCCAGCCCCACACCGGTCTGCGGCAGCTCGGCCTCTTCGGCCTGCTGCTCATCCCCCAGCAACGCCAGCAGCCGCTGTGGTCGCGGGTCCTGCAGCTGGTCTTCGAGCGCAGCCCGCATCTTCAGCAGTTTCGGCCACGGCGTATCCAGCCCGGCATTCGACAAGCCGTACACCCCCTCGCCCAGCAGCACCGGCGCCGCCTCCTGCGCATTCAGGTACCCCAACTGCCCGGCGTCCCCTACCAGCAGGTTGAATCCCGAATACTGGCTGCTGCGGCTGGCCACATGGTCCAGGTAAGCCTCAACCCCCAGCTCGCCGCGCAGAAACCCCGCCACCAGCTCGCCGCGCGAGCGCGCACCCTGCGCCTGCTGCGGGTCCCGAATATTGGTCAGCGCCGCAAAGCGCCCGCCCGGTCCGACCCCCAGCCAGCTGCCGCCAGCCTCCAGGTCACGTCCGGCATACACCCCGGGCGCATCCTCCCACGCCCCCAGCGCCTGGCTGGGGCGGGCATAGAACTCGTCACGGTTGGCCGCGACGATCAGCGGCCGGGCATGCCCCGGGCGCCATGCAAAAGCAATCAGACACATAGGTTCGCTCCCAGTGTTTTCAGCCACTCTACCCACACTGGCGTTCGCTATCCATCGACTAAACGTGTCTTCACTAGAGCCACAGGCCCACCTTCCGTTACCATGCCGAACTGATTTTGGGGGTCGACAATGGAATTTGTGATCTATCTGGTGCTGGGCGCCTGTGCAGGTGTACTGGCCGGGCTGTTCGGCGTGGGCGGCGGCATCATCATCGTGCCAGTGCTGGTACTGAGCTTCACCCTGCAGGGCTTCGACGCCTCGGTGCTGACCCACCTGGCAGTCGGCACGTCGCTGGCGACCATTGTCTTCACCTCGGTCAACGCCATCCTCGAGCACCACCGCCGTGGCGCGGTGCAGTGGCCGATCTTCGTGTGGATGACCGTGGGCATCCTGCTCGGCGCCGGGGTAGGGGCCAAGACCGCCTCGCTGATCCAGGGCCCGCACCTGCAGAAGATCATCGGCGTGTTCGCCCTGCTGGTGGCCGTGCAGATGGCCCTGGACCTCAAGCCCAAGGCCAGCCGCGGCGTACCCGGCAAGCTTGGCCTGACCGCCGCCGGCGGCGTGGTGGGCTGGGCCTCGGCGATCTTCGGCATCGGCGGCGGCTCGCTCACCGTGCCCTTCCTGACCTGGCGCAGCCTGCCCATGCAGCAGGCGGTGGCCACGTCCTCGGCCTGTGGTTTCCCGATTGCGGTGGCCAGTGCCCTGAGTTTCATCGTGCTGGGCTGGGACGAGGCGCACCTGCCGCCCAACAGCCTGGGCTTCGTGTATTTGCCGGCGCTGCTCGGGATTGCCCTGACCAGCATGTTCTTTGCCCGTTTCGGTGCGCGCCTGGCGCATAAACTGTCGCCACGCCTGCTCAAGCGGCTGTTCGCCGCACTGCTGTTCTGTGTAGGCCTGAGCTTTTTGCTTTAACGAGAGGAGTCACCATGCTGCCTTACCCGCAGATCGATCCCGTGGCACTGGCCATCGGGCCGCTGAAAATCCACTGGTACGGCCTGATGTACCTGATCGGCATCGGCGGCGCGTGGCTGCTGGCGTCGCGCCGGCTGCACCGCTTCGACCCCACCTGGAGCCGCGAGAAACTCTCCGACCTGGTGTTCTGGCTGTCCATGGGCGTGATCGTCGGCGGGCGCCTGGGCTACGTGCTGTTCTATGACCTGAGCGCGTACCTGGCCAACCCGACGCTGATCTTCGAGGTGTGGAAGGGCGGTATGTCGTTCCATGGCGGCTTCATCGGCGTGATGCTGGCGGCGCTGTGGTTCGGCAAGCGCAACAACAAGTCGTTCTTCGAGCTGATGGACTTCGTTGCGCCGCTGGTGCCAATCGGCCTGGGTGCCGGGCGCATTGGCAACTTCATCAACGCCGAGCTGTGGGGCAAGGCCACCGACGTGCCGTGGGCCATGGTGTTCCCGCCGTTCAGCGACCCGGCGCAATTGCCGCGTCACCCGTCGCAGCTGTACCAGTTCGCCCTGGAAGGTGTGGCACTATTCCTGATTCTGTGGCTGTACTCGCGTAAACCGCGCCCGACCATGGCGGTTTCCGGGATGTTCGCGCTGTTCTACGGCATCTTCCGCTTCATCGTCGAGTTCGTGCGGGTGCCGGATGCGCAGCTGGGTTACCTGGCCTTCGGCTGGCTGACCATGGGGCAGGTGCTGTGCGTGCCGATGATCGTCGCCGGTATCGCGCTGATCTGGCTGGCCTACCGCCGCGCGCCGAGTGCCAAGGGCGCCGCGCTTTAATTTTCCCGGCAGGGGCCTGGCCCCTGCCGGTATCGAGACAGGTAAGACATGAAGCAATATCTAGAGCTGGTGCGTGATGTGATCGAGAACGGCACCCTGCAGGGCAACCGTACCGGCGTGCGCACCATCAGCTTGCCGGGCGCCATGCTGCGTTTCGACCTGCAGAAGGGTTTCCCGGCCATCACCACCCGCCGTCTGGCGTTCAAGTCGGCGATCGGCGAAATGGTGGGCTTTCTGCGTGGCGTGAAGAACGCCGGCGAATTCCGTGAACTGGGCTGCAAGGTCTGGGACCAGAACGCCAACGAGAACGCCCAGTGGCTGGCCAACCCGTTCCGCCAGGGGCATGACGACCTGGGCGAGATCTACGGCGTGCAATGGCGCCAGTGGCCGGCCTACAAGCGCATCCCGCTGAGCAACCCGGCGGCCATCGAGCTGGCGCAGAGCAATGGCTTCGTGAAGATTGCCGAGGCAGAAGAAGAGGGCGAGGCGTTCGTGGTGCTGTACAAGGCCATCGACCAGATTCGCCAGTGCATCGACACCATCCACAACGACCCGGGCAGCCGCCGCATCCTGTTCCATGGCTGGAACTGTGCGCAGCTGGACGAGATGGCGTTGCCGCCGTGCCACCTGCTTTATCAGTTTCACCCGAACGTGGAGACCAAGGAGATTTCCCTGACCCTCTACATCCGCTCCAACGACCTGGGCCTGGGCACGCCGTTCAACCTCACCGAAGGCGCCGCGCTGCTGTCGCTGGTGGGCCGCCTGACCGGCTACACGCCGCGCTGGTTCACCTACTTCATCGGTGATGCGCACGTGTACGAGAACCACCTGGACATGCTCACCGAACAGCTCAAGCGCGAGCCGCTGGCGGCGCCGAAGCTGGTGATCTCCGACCGTGTGCCGGAGTATGCCAAGACGGGTGTGTACGAGCCTGAGTGGCTGGAGAAGATCGAACCGAGCGACTTCAGCCTGGAAGGCTACGAGCACCATGCGCCGATGACGGCGCCGATGGCGGTTTAAGCGCGCCATACCGCTTCGCCAGCAAGGCTGGCTCCTACAAGGATCACCGCGATCTCCTGTAGGAGCCAGCCTTGCTGGCGAAAGGGCTGTCAATTAACGTCCAGTTTGTAGCCTTGGCGCACAATGCGCCGTTACGCCTGCTTCATCCCCAACTCCGCATCATCGATCAGCGCCTTGGCGAACCCGCTGAGGTAATAAGCTGCCCACACCGCTGCGCCATCGTCATCCATCACACCGTTCAGAATGAGCTTGTGCACGCAGCCGAGCATGATCGAAGCCTGCTCCAGTGCGTAATCGCAGGGGATGCCGGGGACGATTCGGAACAGCTCTGTAGGTGGGTTTTGGCTTCGAATGAACGTCGCGGCACCTATCGTCTCGCCTGTGCCAGCTTGCGGGCCGTTACTCATGCAGAAATCCTTGTTCCAGAGTTAGCAGGTTGGCTAGTGCATGCTCTACCAACGCTTTAGCCATCTCGGCCGAATGCAGCACACTCAGCAGCATACTGTGGCTTGGATCATTGGCGTGGGTTCTACAGAATTCATTGGTGGTTTCATGGATGCCGCGCATCAATTCGCTAGCGAAGGCAAGGGAGTCAGCGGTAACGAGGTCGCTGTGGATGGAGAAGTAGGGGCTGGTGAATGGGTGTAGAACAGGCGGATCGGGGACGATCTTTTTCATGGCGTAACTCCTAGGTTCACTCAGGAGCTACCGCCCAATCCCTCTCACAGGATGTAGGGTGGCAGCCGTACGCGGGGTGAGAGACCGGAGACCTAGGAACCCGGCCAGACCAAAGTCTGCCCGCGCACAGCTGCCATGACAAAGCTGCCATCAGGTCAAGGACGGGCTCTCACACCCGGTCGCCAAATCGACGACTAGGGAAAACTAGCCTTGATGTGCCTTCTCAGCAACGGAGAAAGGGTGGCAGCTTGCGTAGGATAGTTCTGAAAGCATTTAGACTGGAAATTTTTTGACCCATGTGATCGCAGACGAAGGATGGCCGTATAAGCGCGCCATACCGCTTCGCCAGCAAGGCTGGCTCCTACAAGGATCACCGCGATCCCCTGTAGGAGCCAGCCTTGCTGGCGAAAGGGCTCTCAGTCAGTGCCCATGACTGCGCCCCACATGCGAATGCTCCGCCTCCGGGGCTGTCACCGCACCGTTCACCTCCAGATGCTGCAGGATCGAGCACTGCGTTTCCTGCGCCCGGCAATGCTGGCGCAACTCCAGCAACTGCCCCTGCAACGCCACCAACCCGTCGATGCGCGCCTTCACGTGCTGGATATGCTCGTCGATCAGCGCATTCACGCTTTCGCACTGGTCCTCCGGGCTGTCGCGCAGGCGCAGCAGGCTGCGGATCTCTTCCAGGGTCATGTCCAACGTGCGGCAGTTGCGGATGAAGGTCAGCCGCTCCACGTGCGCCTGGGTATACAGCCGGTAGTTGCCCTCGCTGCGCGCAGGCTCTGGCAAGAGGCTTTCACGCTCGTAGTAGCGAATGGTTTCCACCGGGCAGTCGGTGGCCCTGGCCAGCTCTCCGATCTTCATCTGCAAAATACCTCGGTTGGTTGCTTGACCCTATAGTGGCTACAGGGTGTTCACTTGGCAACAGGACCTTTAGGGATGAACCACATGAACCAGCCTGTCAGCCCCGACCACGTCGGCCACGCGCACGATCACAAGCATGAACATAGCCACGATCATGCCCACGACCACGCGGACCACGACCACGCCAGCCCCGCGCCTGCCGCGCCTGCCCACGGCAGCTGCTGCTCCGGCGCCGCCACACCGGCCCTGGTGCAGCTGCGTGAAACCACCAGCAGCGATGCGCGGCTGAGCCGCTTCCGGATCGAGGCCATGGACTGCCCGACCGAGCAGACCCTGATCCAGAACAAGCTGGGCAAGCTCGACGGCGTCGAGCAGCTGGAATTCAACCTGATCAACCGTATTCTCGGCGTCACG
The DNA here is from genome assembly GCF_028682105.1 of Pseudomonas sp. 8209. NCBI lineage: Bacteria > Pseudomonadati > Pseudomonadota > Gammaproteobacteria > Pseudomonadales > Pseudomonadaceae > Pseudomonas > Pseudomonas sp. 8209. The sequence goes on along the minus strand of NZ_JANIAH010000006.1, from coordinate 91,342 downwards.
CATACCCACCCCGACACCCTCGGCATCGAGCAGGCGATCACCTCGCTGGGCATGCACGCCGAACCGCTCGACGATGCGGGCGAGGCCGGCAGCGACGCAGGGGCTGCGCCGAAGAAACCCTGGTGGCCGCTGGCGCTGTCCGGTGTCGCCGCACTCGCCGCCGAGATCGTCCACTTCACCAATGCCGCCCCGGAATGGGCCGTGGCCCTGCTGGCGCTGGCGGCCATCCTCGGCTGCGGCCTGGGCACCTACAAGAAGGGCTGGATTGCCCTGAAGAACCGCAACCTGAACATCAACGCACTGATGAGCATCGCCGTGACCGGCGCCGTGCTGATCGGCCAGTGGCCGGAAGCGGCCATGGTGATGGTGCTGTTCACCCTGGCCGAACTGATCGAGGCGCGCTCGCTGGACCGTGCACGCAACGCCATCGGCGGCCTGATGCAACTGGCCCCGGACCTGGCCACCGTGCGCCAGGCCGACGGCCAATGGCAGGAGGTCGACGTGCGCCAGGTGGCCCTTGGCGCCACCGTGCGCGTGCGCCCAGGCGAACGTATCGGCCTGGACGGCGAAGTGCTGCAAGGCCAGTCCAGCATCGACCAGGCGCCGATCACCGGCGAAAGTCTGCCGGTGGAGAAGGGCCCCGGCGACAAGGTGTTCGCCGGCACCATCAACCAGTCCGGTGCGCTGGAGTACCGCGTGACCGCCGCCGCCGGCCAGTCGACCCTGGCCCGCATCATCAAGGCCGTGGAGCAAGCCCAGGGCGCCCGTGCCCCGACCCAGCGCTTCGTCGACCAGTTCTCGCGCATCTACACCCCGGTGGTGTTCGTGCTGGCACTGGCGGTGGCCGTGGTGGCACCCCTGTTCTTCGGCGGCCTGTGGTTCGACTGGATCTACCGTGCGCTGGTGCTGCTGGTGGTGGCGTGCCCGTGCGCGCTGGTGATCTCGACCCCGGTGACCATCGTCAGCGGCCTGGCCGCAGCAGCGCGCAAGGGCATCCTGATCAAGGGCGGCGTGTACCTGGAGGGCGGGCGCAAGCTCAGCTTCCTGGCGCTGGACAAGACCGGCACCATCACCCACGGCAAACCGGTGCAAACCGACTACCGCGTGCTCGATGCGCGCTTCGAAGACCGCGCCCAGCACATCGCCGCGAGCCTGGGCGCTCGTTCCGATCACCCGGTGTCGATGGCCATCGCACAGCAGTACGCCGATAAGCCGCTGGCCGAGGTCAGCGAGTTTCAGGCCCTGATGGGCCGTGGCGTGGGCGGCAGGATCGACGGCGTGCTGTACCACCTGGGCAACCATCGCCTGGTCGAGGAACTGGGCCTGTGCTCGCCCGAACTGGAAGCCCGGCTCGATGAGCTGGAGCGCCAGGGCAAGACCGTGGTGCTGCTGCTCGACGCCTCCGGCCCGCTGGCGCTGTTCGCCGTGGCCGATACGGTCAAGGAAAGCAGCCGCGAGGCGATTGCGCAGTTGCATGCACTGGGTATCAAGACCGTCATGCTCACCGGCGACAATCCGCACACCGCCGAGGCCATCGCCGCGCAGGTGGGCATCGATGAGGCTCGCGGCAACCTGCTGCCGGCCGACAAGCTCAAGGCCATCGAAGACCTGTACGCCCAGGGCCATCGGGTCGGCATGGTCGGCGACGGCATCAACGATGCCCCGGCGCTGGCGCGCGCCGAGATCGGGTTTGCCATGGCGGCGGCCGGTACCGACACCGCCATCGAAACCGCAGACGTGGCACTGATGGATGACGACTTGCGCAAAATCCCGGCGTTCGTCAGGCTCTCGCGGCAAAGCGCGGCGATCCTGGTGCAGAACATCGTTCTGGCCCTGGGCATCAAGGCGATCTTCCTGGCGATCACCTTCACCGGCATGGCGACCTTGTGGATGGCGGTGTTCGCCGACATGGGCGTGAGCTTGCTGGTGGTATTCAACGGCTTGCGCCTGCTCAGAAAGTAAGAGGCGGTATGTTGAGTTCCGAGTTGAAGGCGTTCTACATGGTGGCCCGCCTGGGCAGCATTACCCTGGCGGCGAAGAAACTCGGGCTCAGCCAGCCGACGGTGACCACGCAGATCCGCAACCTGGAGGCCCAGTACGGGGTCGAGCTGTTCTTTCGCGGCGGTCGCCGCCTGACCCTGAGCGACGACGGCACGCGGCTGATGCCGATGGTCAAGGCGCTGATGCAGCAGGAGTCGGATATCGAGTTCTTCCTGCGCAACAGCGGCCAGGGGCAGGGCGGCCTGCGCATTGCGGCCACCGCGCCGTACTACATTCTCGACCTGGTGAAGATCTTCCGCGAGCGCCTGCCGCAGGTGGAGCTGTCGGTGGAGATCGGCAACTCGCAGCAGGTGCTGGAGTGGCTGGAGGATTACCGCGTGGACATGGCCGCCTCGTCACAGCTGGTGGAGGATGCGCGGCTGGTGCGGCGGGTACTGGGCGTCGACCCGCTGGTGGTGGCAGTGCACCGCAACCACCCCCTGGCCTCGCGTGAGGCGGTGCCGCTGAGTGCGCTGGGCGGGCATTGCCTGCTGATGCGCGAACAGGGCTCGACCACGCGCCGGCTCACCGAGCAGATGCTCGACGAGGCGGGGGTGAAGGTAGGCTCGCTGCTGGAGATCGGCAGCCGCGAATCGATCCGCGAGGCGGTGCTGCGCAACATCGGCATCAGCATCATCGCCCGCCACGAGGTGCCGCATAACCCGGAGCTTAAGGTGCTGGCGCTGGAGGGTGCGCCGGTGATGCATGAGTACCTGTACTGCCTCAAGGAACGGCGCCAGGCGCGGTTGCCTGCTGCCTTTCTCGGCCTGGCCCAGGAAGTATCGGCGTCTGGTCCATAGCCATCGCGGGTCAAGCCCGCTCCCACAAGATCGTTGTGGGAGCGGGCTTGACCCGCGATGGGCTGCGCAGCAGCCCTACAAAATCTGCCTATACCACTATCACCCGCTTTTGCCCCACCGCCACAGAACCTTCGCATTGCCCGCCTAGCATGGCCCTCACTCGTTCAGTGAGGTCCCGGCATGAACAACGCACTCGCAACCCCCGGCGCACAGATGAAAGTGCGCGGCATCCACAAACGCTTCGGCGCCTTCACCGCGCTGCACGACGTGTCCCTGGACATCGTCGCCGGCGAACTGGTGTGCCTGCTCGGCCCCTCCGGCTGCGGCAAGACCACCCTGCTGCGCTGCATCGCCGGGCTCGAACGCCAGGACCGCGGCACCCTCTACATCGGTGACCGCGACATTTCCGAGCTGCCGCCCCAGGCCCGCGACTACGGCATTCTGTTCCAGTCCTACGCGCTGTTCCCCAACCTCACCGTCGAAGCCAACATCGCCTACGGCCTGACCGCCAGCAGCCGCGACGAATCCCGTCAGCGCGTGGCCGACATGCTCGACCTGGTCGGCCTGCGCGGCAGCGAGAAGAAGTACCCCGGCCAGCTCTCCGGCGGTCAGCAACAACGTGTGGCCCTGGCCCGCGCACTCGCCCCGGCACCCTCCTTGCTGCTGCTCGACGAACCCATGTCGGCCCTCGATGCCCGCGTGCGCGACCACCTGTGCAGCGAGCTGCGTCAGCTGCAACGCCAACTTGGCATCACCACCCTGATGGTCACCCACAACCAGGACGAGGCCATGCTCATGGCCGACCGCATCGCGGTGATGAACAACGGCCAGGTCGAACAGTACGACACCCCGCAGGCCATCTACGACAAGCCGGCCACGCCGTTCGTGGCCGAGTTCGTCGGCCAGGGCAACTGGCTGCCATTCCAGCAGCGCAGCGACAGCCATGCCCAGGTAGGTGACATGAACCTGCGCCTGGCCCCCGGTGCGGGCGCGGCCAACAGTGGCCGGTTGTTCTGCCGCCCCGAGGCGATCAGCGTCAACCCGCCGGTGCATGAAGAAAACCTGTTCCCGGCCCGCGTGCGGGAAATCACCTTCCTTGGCAATCGCTGCCGCATGAGTTTCGAGTTCAACCAACTGCCCGGCCACGCACTCACCGCCGAGGTGGCGCCCGAGTCGATGCCGCGCCTGGGCTCGCAGGATATCTGGGTGGCCTTGCCGCCGCGCAGCCTGCAGGTGTTTGCCTGACATGGGCGCGCCGATGAGCCTGCCGATCGCACCTGCGAAGGCCAAGACCACCGGCGGCGTCGCGCTGGGTGATCGCCTGTTCGTGACCGGCGGCAAATGGCTGTTGCTGGTGCTGCTGACCGTCGCGGTGCTGCTGCCGTTGCTGGCGATCTTCTGGCGCGGCTTCAGCAGCGATGCCGGGCAGGGCGGCGGGCTGGTCGCGGCCCGCGAACTGTTCGCCAGCGCCAACTTCCACTGGCTGCTGGGCAACAGCCTCACCGTCGCGCTGAGCGTGGCGGCCATCGTGGTGCCCACCGCCTACCTGTTCGCCTATGCGCTGCAACGCACGCTGATTCCGGGCAAGCGCATCTGGCGCGGGATCTCGCTGCTGCCGCTGCTGGCGCCTTCGATGCTGCCGGCCATCGCGCTGGTGTACCTGTTCGGTAACCAGGGCCTGCTGCGCGGGCTGCTCAGCGACAATATCTATGGCTTCTGGGGCATCGTGCTGGGCGAGGCCATCTACACCTTCCCGCATGCGCTGATGATCCTGCTCTCGGCACTGTCGCTGGCCGACGCACGGTTGTTCGATGCGGCCTCCAGCATGGGCGCCGGGCCGCGCCGCGCGTTCACCAGCATCACCTGGCCGGCCACGCGCCAGGCCGTGTTCGCCGCGTTCTGCCTGGTGTTCACCCTCACCATCACCGACTTCGGCGTGCCGGTGGTGGTGGGTGGCGACTACCAGGTGCTGGCGCTGGAAGCCTACAAGGCGGTGGTGGGCCAGCAGCAGTTCGGCCGTGGTGCACTGATCGGCATGGTGCTGCTGGTGCCGGCGCTGCTCAGCTTTGCGGTGGATGCCTGGCTGCGCCGGCGCCAGGGCGATGCCATGAGCGGTCGCGCCCAGGTGTTCGAGCCGGCCCCCAGCCGCCGGCGTGATGCGTGCTTCCTGGCCATCGTGCTGCTGGTGTGCGCCATTCTGCTGCTGGTGGTGGGCATGGCGGTGTACTCCTCGCTGGTCAAGTTCTGGCCCTACAACCTGTCGCTGTCGCTCAAGCACTACCAGTTCGACGACACCGCCGGCGGCGGCTGGCTGGCCTACCGCAACAGCATCACCATGGCGCTGGGCACCGCCCTGATCGGCAGCGCGGTGATCTTCAGCGGCGCCTACCTGATGGAGAAGACCAGAGGCCGTCTCAACCTGCTGCTGCGCCTGCTCAGCTTCGTGCCGATGGCCGTGCCGGGGTTGGTGCTGGGGTTGGGCTACGTGTTCTTCTTCAACCTGCCGGGCAACCCGCTGCATGTGTTCTACGGCAGCATGACGCTGCTGGTGGTGTGCACCATCGCGCACTACCTGACCACCGCGCAGATGACCGCCACCACTGCACTGCGCCAGCTCGACAGCGAGTTCGAGGCCGCCGCGCTGTCGCTCAAGGCCCCGCTGTACCGCCACTTTGCGCGGGTTACCGTGCCGATCTGCCTGCCAGCGCTGCTGGACATCATCCGCTACCTGTTCGTCTCGGCGATGACCACCGTGTCGGCGGCCATCTTCCTCTACAGCCCCGACACCATCCTGGCCGCGGTGGCGGTACTGAACATGGACGATGCCGGCAACGTCGGCGGTGCCGCCGCCATGTCCACCCTGATCCTGCTGACCAGCGCCGGCGTGTCACTGCTGCTGGCGTGGGCCTCGCGTGGCCTGCTCAAACGCTCCCAGGCCTGGCGCTAGCGCGCGCAGGGCCACTGATTGTTCTTCCAACCCTGTACTGCTCAAAGGAACCGCACCATGTTCAAGCCACTTGCTCTTGCCGCTGCCGTGCTCGCTGCCGTGACCGTGCAGGCCCAGGCCGCCGACACCCAGCTCACCGTGTACACCGCGCTGGAGGCCGAACAGCTCAAGACCTACAAGCAGGCCTTCGAAAAGGCCAACCCGGATATCGAGATCAAGTGGGTGCGTGACTCCACCGGCATCATCACCGCCAAGCTGCTGGCCGAGAAGGATCGCCCGCAGGCCGACGCGGTGTGGGGCCTGGCGGCGTCGAGCCTGGCGATCCTCGACCAGCAGGGCATGCTGCAGACCTATGCCCCCAAGGACCTGGACAAGATCGGCGCCAACTACCGCGATGCGGCCAACCCGCCGGCGTGGGTGGGCATGGACGTGTGGGCGGCGACCATCTGCTTCAACACCATCGAGGCCGAGAAGCAGGGGCTGAGCAAGCCGGTGAGCTGGCAGGACCTGACCAAGCCCGAGTACAAGGGCAAGATCGTGATGCCCAACCCGGCCTCGTCCGGCACCGGTTTTCTGGATGTGAGCGCATGGCTGCAGACCTTCGGCGAGAAGCAGGGCTGGCAGTACATGGACGAGCTGCACCAGAACATCGGCCAGTACGTTCACTCCGGTTCCAAGCCGTGCAAGCTGGCGGCGGCGGGAGAGTTCCCGATCGGCATCTCGTTCGAGTACCCGGCGGTGCAGCTCAAGCGCCAGGGCGCGCCGCTGGATATCGTGCTGCCCAAGGAAGGCCTGGGCTGGGAGATCGAGGCCACTGCGCTGATCAAGGGCAGTCAGCATGAAGCCGCGGCCAAGCGCCTGGCCGACTTCTCGGCGAGCCCGGCGGCGATGGAGCTGTACAAGGAGAACTTCGCGGTGCTGGCGCAGCCGGGCATTGCCAAGCCGCAGACCGAGTTGCCGGCCGATTACGAGCAGCGTCTGATCAAGAACGACTTCGGCTGGGCATCGAAGAACCGCGACAGCATTCTGGCCGAGTGGCGCAAGCGCTATGACGGCAAGTCGGAGAAGGTGGCGCAGCAGTAAATCCGCTTCGCATTCATCGCGGGTCAAGCCCGCTCCCACAGGGATCATCGCCGTCCTTGTGGGAGCGGGCTTGACCCGCGATGGCCGCACCACAATCCTGAAGGGAACCCCCATGTCAGATTTTCTCATCGTCGGCGCCGGCATCCTCGGCCTGTCCCACGCCTACGCCGCAGCCCGGCGCGGCCTGCGGGTCAAGGTGTTCGAACGCAGCGCCACCCCGCTGGGCGCCTCCATTCGCAACTTCGGCCAGGCCCTGGTCAGCGGCCAGCCACCCGGCCAGATGCTCGAACTGGCCAAGGCCAGCCGCGGCATCTGGGCCCACTGGGCCGAGCACGCCGGCTTTGCGCTCAAGCGCAACGGCTCGCTGCTGCTGGCCCGCACCGCGCTGGAGCAAGACCTGCTCGAAGCCTTCTGCAACGGGCGTGCACTCGAGCACGGCTACCCGGTCGAACTGCTGCAGGGCGCCGCGCTCGATGCGCTGTACGACGGCCAGTTCCGCCATCATCGCGCCGCCCTGCGTGGGCTGGACGATCAGCAGGTGTACTCGCGCGAGGCCATCCCTGCGCTGGTCAACTACCTGCGCGAGCAACTGGGCGTCGAGTTCCACTTTTCCACGCTGGTGCGCGAGGTGGAGCCGGGGTTTCTGACCACCACCGCTGGTCGCTTCAGCGGTGAGCACATCGTGGTGTGCAGCGGGCACGACTACCAGACGCTGCTCGCCGAGCCGATGGCGCAGTTGCAGCCGCAGGTATGTCGCCTGCAGATGCTGCGCGCCCGGCCATGCTTCGGCCTGGACCTGCAGCATTCGCTGCTGACCGGGTTGAGCTGCCTGCATTACGGGGCGTATGCCGACCTGCCGCAGGCGCAGGCCCTGCGCGCCGAGGTGCAGGCCGGCAGCCCGCACCTGCTGGAAAACGGCATTCACCTGTTGATCAGCCCGACGCCCCATGGCGAGCTGATCATCGGCGATTCGCATGCCTATGGCAGCGATGCATCGCCGTTCAATGCCGAGCAGGTGGACAACTGGATGATCGAGCTGGCCGAGCAGGCGCTGGGTGGGCGCATCGAGGTGCTGGAGCGCTGGCAGGGGGTGTACGGCTCGGGTGGGCCGGGGCCGTTTTCGCTGCTGGCGGTAGCGCCGGGGGTGAGTGCGGCGCTGATGCACAGCGGGGTGGGGATGAGCGTGGGGCCGGCGTTGGCGGAGGGGCATATTGCACGTCTGATCTAAGACCGCCATCGCGGGTCAAGCCCGCTCCCACAGGGATCGCACACTCTCTGTGGGAGCGGGCTTGACCCGCGATTGGCCTTAAAGCTCCTGCACAAGACTGTCGATCTGCTCCTGCCGCTCCGCCTGGCCGAGTTTGGCCCCTGGGTTCATCGACGACCACTGCGGGTGCGCCCGCGCCTTGCTCAGCGCCTCCGGCAACTTGCCCTCGCGCCAGCCCTTGTCGCTGGGCAACGTGAGCTTGATGCGAGCTGTCGCCGCATGCCCGCGCCCCTCCAGCGCTGCCAGCAACTGACGCTGACGCAACGCCAGCAAGCGCAGCACCCCGTCGTCCACCGTCAGTTCATGCTGGCCCTTCAGCTTGCCCATCAGCCGCGAACCGTAACTGCGTGCCGTCTGCAGCGCACCCCCGGCAATCGCCCCGGCCAGTGCGGCCGCCCCCAGGGTGATGCCGCCGACCAGCAGGTCGACTCCGGCACCGGCCGCCGCGCCCGCGGCAACCCCGCTGCCCAGGCGCACGCCCAGCAATTTCAGGGTCTCGGGGTTGAACAGGTCATCGCCCCAGCGCCCGTCCAGCAGCGGTAGCTCGCCGGTGTTGGCGTCGTCCTTGCGAAACGCATACAGCTTGAGCAGCGCCTCGACGCAGCGTTGTTCACGCTGGCGAATCACCTGATGCAGCTCGCTGATCGCCGCTGCCTCGGCCTCCGGCCTGGCGATCACGCTACGCCGGCACGCCGCGCAATCGAGCAGCAGTTCGGCAATCAGGCGCTTGGCGCTGTGCTGGCGTGCCACACGCTGGGCCTGCTGGTCATCGATAAGGCGCTGCAAGGCCGGGCGCGCATTCTCCAGCAGCAAGGCCAGGCTTTCGTACAGGCGCTGCTCGCCATCCTGCGGCGGGGCCACGCTGTCGAAGCGCACCAGTGCGTGCAGCCCCAGGCGTGCCAGGGCCTCGCGCCAGTCCGGCTCGCGATGCTCGTTGCTGGCCACGAAGTTGAGCACCGGCAGCAGCGGTTTGCCGCAACCGGCCAGCACTTCCAGTTCATCCCGGTACTTGGCCAGCACCGGCTCGCGGGCGTCGATCACGTACAGCCCGGCATCACTGGCCAGCAGCTGGCGCAACACCTTGGCCTCCTGCTCGAAGCGCTGGCGCGCCTCGTTGCCTTGCAGAAAACGCTCGACCCGCGCCGGTCCGTCCAGCCGCTCACCGGGCCGATCGAGACGCTCCAGGTAATCGAGCAGCGCGATGGCATCCTCCAGGCCCGGGGTGTCGTACAGCTCCAGCAGCGGCTCGCCCTCCACCGACAGCCGTGCGCCTTCCACATGCCGGGTGGTGCTGGGGCGGTGCGAGACTTCGCCGAAACCCACGTCGCGGGTGAGCGTGCGCAGCAGCGAGGTCTTGCCGACGTTGGTGTGGCCGACCACGGCCAGTTTCAACGGCTTAGTCATGGCCATGCTCCAGCCAGTTGAGGGGGGCACTGTCGGCGTAGGCCAGGCCCAGTTGCTCCAGCGCCTGGTGCCAGTCGCCCAGGCGGTCGGCGTCCAGTGCCTGGCCGGGTGGCGCCTGCAACAGCCAGATGCGCGTGGCCCCGGCGCTGCGCGCAAGCTCGGCCAGCAGCGTCAGGCTGCCCCGGTCGGGCGAGCGGCGCGGGTCGCAGGCGATGGCCAGGCGCGCGGGCGGGAAGCGGCTCAGCTGTTCGAGCAGCCTGTTGCGTGATTCGCGGCTGTCGAGGATACCGGCGTTGGTCACCGAGGCTGGCAGAGCGGGCGGCCAGGGGCGCTGGTCGTCGAGCTCCAGGCCCACCAGCAAGGCGCCCTCGGCCGGTGCGTCGCCTTCGCTGCGGGTGATTTCGGGCAAGGCCTGCGGGGCAGGGTCGTTGACCCCCAGGCGTTCGCTGCTGGGCATCAGCACGTCGCGCAGGGCGCTGTAGCCGGGCAGGTTGAGGTCCAGGCCCAGGCGCCGGCGCCCGCTGTGCCAGCGCCACAGGCACAGGGCCGCGAGCACCAGCCGCGGCAGCAGGCCGTACACCACCAGCACGCCGAGCATCCAGCCGGCCCACGACTGGCGTGCCAGCTCCAGCGCCGGTTGGCTGGCGCCGCTGGCGCGGATCATGGCCGCGTCCGGCACGCTGAAGCCCAGCAGCGCGGGCAGGGTGCCGAGGGCCTGGGTCAGGCCGACAAAGGTGTCGGGGTCGAGGATGGTGGTTTCCCACACAAAGCCATAACGCCGGGTGGCCAGCAGCATCAACATCACCACCAGGGCGCTGGCCAGCGCCAGCAGCCACAGGCCGTGCACCAGCAGGCCGAGCAGCCAGCGGTTGAGGCGCTGGCGTTGCAGCAGTACCAGCAGGGCTGGGGCCAGATGCGCGGCCTTGGCATCGCGGGCGAACTTTTCGCTCAGCCATAGCCACAGCCGCCCCAGGCTGGCGCCATGGTCGCCGGCCAGGGCAAAGCCCAGAGTCCAGCTCAGCAGCATCAGCAGGTTAAGCCCCAGCAGGCTGCCCAGCGCCCAGAACACGTTGACCGGGCGCTGGCCGTCGCCCAGCCCGGCGAAGGCCAGGCCGGCACCGCTGAGCACGGCGAGCAGCAGCAGGGCCAGCAGCGCCAGGCGCGCCCCGGCTTTCCAGCGCCCCAGCGCGGCGCGCAGGCCGTCGCGTTCGGCCAGCCACAGGGCGCGGTGTTCGATGCGTGCAGCCAGGTCGCCGCCTTGCTGGCGCGCACGGCGGTTGGCTTCCTGGTCTTCCAGCGCGCCGGCATGTTCTTCACGCAGGCGCACGGCTTCGGTGAGCCAGCGTTTGTCCAGGTCAGTCAGTCCAGTCACACCCAGCTTCCATTGATCAAAACTGCCCAAAGCATAACCCACGCATCGGCCAGCGGGCTTTGCTATCCTCGCGGGCATGAAAACATCACTGCCTCTCAGCCTGATCGCGGCCCTCGCCGAGAACCGCGTCATCGGCATCGACAACAGCATGCCCTGGCATTTGCCGGGGGATTTCAAGTATTTCAAGGCCACCACGTTGGGCAAGCCGATCATCATGGGTCGCAAGACCTGGGATTCGCTGGGGCGCCCCTTGCCGGGGCGTCTGAACCTGGTGGTCAGCCGTCAGCCGGGCCTGGTGCTGGAGGGCGCCGAGGTGTTCGGTTCGCTGGATGAGGCCATCGTGCGGGCCGAGCAGTGGGCGCTGGAGCACGGCGTGAACGAGCTGATGCTGATCGGCGGTGCGCAGCTGTACGGGCAGGCGCTGGAACGCGGGCTGGCGGATCGGCTGTACCTGACGCGGGTCGAGCTCAGCCCGGTGGGGGATGCGTGGTTCCCCGAGGTGGATGCGCAGCAGTGGGCGATGAAATCGACCCAGGCCAATGCGGCTGAAGGGGACAAGCCGGCTTATCACTTCGAGGTGTGGGAGCGGCGTTGATGCATTCGCCGGCAAGGCCGGCTCCTACACGATTGCTGTAGGAGCCGGCCTTGCTGGCGAAGGGGTCTTCAGCTATGCGTCAACTGCGCATGCTCATCGGCCTCCAGCAGCACCTTGTCGGTCTGCCCCATGGCCTGGCTGGTCAGGGTACCGGCCACCATCGCACCACTCACGTTCAGTGCCGTGCGGCCCATGTCGATCAGCGGCTCGACCGAGATCAGCAGCGCCACCAGCTCCACCGGCAGGCCCATCGCCGGCAGCACGATCAGCGCGGCGAAGGTCGCACCGCCGCCCACCCCGGCCACCCCGGCCGAACTCAGGGTCACGATGGCCACCAGCGTGGCGATCCACAGCGGGTCGAGCGGGTCGATGCCCACCGCCGGGGCCACCATCACCGCCAGCATCGCCGGGTACAGGCCTGCGCAACCGTTCTGGCCGATGGTCGCGCCGAACGAGGCGGCAAAGCTGGCAATCGCCTGAGGGATGCCCAGGCGACGGGTCTGCGCCTCGATGCTCAGCGGAATGCTCGCCGCACTGGAGCGGCTGGTGAAGGCAAAGGTCAGCACCGGCCATACCTTGCGGAAAAACCGCAGCGGGTTGACCCCGCCCAGGCCCAGCAGCACACCGTGCACCAAGAACATCAGGCCCAGGCCGATGTACGACACCACCACGAAACTGCCCAGCTTGAGAATGTCGTCCAGGTTCGAGCTGGCCACCACCTTGGTCATCAGCGCCAGCACGCCATACGGGGTGAGCTTCATCACCAGGCGTACCAGGCGCATCACCCAGGCCTGCAGGGTGTCGATGGCCACCAGCGCACGGTTGCCCTTGTCGGCGTCATCCTTGAGCAGTTGCAAGGCGGCCACACCGAGGAACGCGGCGAAGATCACCACGCTGATGATCGAGGTCGGCTTGGCCCGGGCCAGGTCGCCCACCGGGTTGGTGGGGATGAACGACAGCAGCAGTTGCGGGATGTTGAGGTCGGCGACCTTGCCCGCGTAGTCACTCTGGATGGTCTGCATGCGCGCGGTTTCCTGCACGCCGGCCACCAGGCCTTCGGCGCTGAGGCCGAACAGGTTGGTCAGGCCGATGCCGATCAACGCGGCGATGGCCGTGGTGAACAGCAGGGTGCCGATGGTCAGGAAACTGATCTTGCCCAGCGACGAGGCGTTGTGCAGGCGTGCCACGGCGCTGAGGATCGAGACGAAGATCAGCGGCATGACGATCATCTGCAGCAGGCCCACATAGCCGTTGCCGACCAGGTCGAGCCAACTGATGGTGCTTTTCAGGACCGGGCTGCCGGCACCGTAGATGGCATGCAGGGCACTGCCGAACAGCACGCCGACGACCAGGCCGACCAGCACTTTCTTGGCCAGGCTCCAGGAGGTCTTGCTGGTTTGCGCCAGGCCCAGCAGCAAGGCTGCGAACACCAGCAGGTTGAGAAACAGCGGCAGGTTCATTGAAGCTCCAGACAAAGGGCGGGGCGTCGCGTCTGTGCGCGATTGCGAACAGAAATGCTAACAGCCTGAAAAACAACGAAATTAGATCTAAATGGAATTTAGATAGATGGTTTTGGAATAACCATATTCCTCGGCAAGCAAAGACGGACGAAAACAGATGCGGGGCTGGGGTGTAAGGGGCAGATGTTGCCGCCCTCTGTACCGGCCTCTTCGCCGGCAACGCCGGCTCCTAAGGGGGCAACGGCGTCTGTAGGAGCCGGCGTTACCGGCGAACACCGCACCGCAGGCAAAAAAAACCGGCGCCTGGGCGCCGGTTCTTTATTGTCGCCAGACCTTACAGCCCGTCCAGCATGGCCTTGTTGCGCACCGCGCCCTTGTCGGCACTGGTGGCGAGCAGGGCGTAGGCCTTGAGTGCGGTGGTCACCTTGCGCGGACGCTGCTCGACCGGCTTCCAGCCCTTCTTGTCCTGCTCGACACGCCGCGCCGCCAGCTCTTCATCGCTGACCAGCAGGTTGATCGAACGGTTGGGAATGTCGATCAGCACCTTGTCGCCGTCGCGCACCAGGCCAATCGCGCCGCCTGCTGCCGCTTCCGGCGAAGCATGGCCGATGGACAGGCCCGAGGTGCCGCCCGAGAAGCGCCCGTCGGTCAGCAGCGCACAGGCTTTGCCCAGGCCCTTGGACTTCAGGTAAGAGGTCGGGTACAGCATCTCCTGCATGCCCGGGCCGCCTTTTGGCCCCTCGTAGCGGATGATCACGATGTCGCCGGCCTGCACTTCGTCGGCCAGAATGCCGCGTACCGCGCTGTCCTGGCTTTCGAAGATCTTGGCGTTGCCTTCGAACACGTGGATCGACTCGTCGACGCCTGCGGTCTTCACCACGCAGCCATCCAGCGCGATGTTGCCGTACAGCACGGCCAGGCCGCCTTCCTTGGAGTAGGCGTGCTCGAAGCTGCGGATGCAGCCGTTCTCGCGGTCGTCATCCAGGGTTTCCCAACGGGTCGACTGGCTGAACGCGGTCTGGGTCGGGATGCCGGCCGGGCCGGCCTTGAAGAAGTGGTGCACCGCTTCGTCGTCGGTCTGGGTGATGTCCCACTTGGCGATGGCTTCTTCCATGCTGCGGCTGTGCACGGTCGGCAGGTCGGTGTGCAGCAGGCCGCCACGGGCCAGCGAACCGAGGATGCTGAAGATGCCGCCGGCGCGGTGGACGTCTTCCATGTGGTACTTCTGGATGTTCGGCGCCACCTTGCACAGCTGCGGCACGCTGCGCGACAACCGGTCGATGTCGCGCAGGTCGAAGTCGATCTCGGCTTCCTGGGCGGCGGCCAGCAGGTGCAGGATGGTGTTGGTCGAGCCGCCCATGGCGATGTCGAGCATCATGGCGTTCTCGAACGCCTTGAAGTTGGCGATGTTGCGCGGCAGTACCGACTCGTCGTTCTCGCCGTAGTAGCGCTGGCACAGTTCGACGATGGTGCGGCCGGCCTTGAGGAACAGCTCTTCGCGGTCGCTGTGGGTGGCCAGGGTCGAACCGTTGCCCGGCAGGGCCAGGCCCAGGGCTTCGGTCAGGCAGTTCATGGAGTTGGCGGTGAACATGCCGGAGCACGAACCGCAGGTAGGGCAGGCGCTGCGCTCGTATTCGGCGACCTTTTCGTCACTGGCCGAGCTGTCGGCGGCGATCACCATGGCGTCGACCAGGTCCAGGCCGTGGCTGGCCAGCTTGGTCTTGCCGGCTTCCATCGGGCCGCCGGACACGAAGATCACCGGGATGTTCAGGCGCAGGGCGGCCATCAGCATGCCGGGGGTGATCTTGTCGCAGTTGGAGATGCACACGATGGCGTCGGCGCAGTGGGCGTTGACCATGTACTCGACCGAGTCGGCGATGATCTCGCGACTGGGCAGCGAGTACAGCATGCCGTCGTGGCCCATGGCGATGCCGTCATCCACGGCGATGGTGTTGAATTCCTTGGCCACGCCACCGGCGCGCTCGATCTCGCGGGCCACCAGCTGGCCCAGGTCCTTCAGGTGCACGTGGCCCGGGACGAACTGGGTGAAGGAGTTGGCGATGGCGATGATCGGCTTCTTGAAGTCGGCATCTTTCATGCCGGTAGCGCGCCACAGGGCGCGTGCGCCGGCCATGTTGCGACCGTGGGTGGACGTTTTCGAGCGGTAATCAGGCATGAAGCACTCCTGGCGGCTAATCAGGTAACAAAAAGGGGAGTGAGCTTCTCTTGTCCTTTGCACCGAAGGCAGGTGGCCGCTGGTACGGATGAGGCCGAAAACACCACGGGATCGCCGAGGGCTCGACCAGAGCTCATAAACCCGCCGGGGATGACTGGCGATGAATAGGCCGATTCTACACCGCTGGCGGCGGGAAGGAATGGCGCATTGGGCGGTTGGGCGTTTTCGCTGCGCGCGGGCCGCCCAACCGCCATGGCGTTCAGCCGGCCTCGGAGAAGTGCACCAGCTTCACGCGCTTGCGAAAGCCGCCGGTCAGCACGCCCAGGTACACCAGGCCGAGGGTGAACCAGGTCATGCCGATGGTCAGGGTCAGTGCCGACAGGCTGGTCCACAGCCACAGTGTGAGGCTCATGCCCACCAGCGGCACCACGCCGTAACGCAGCAGCCCCGAGAGGTTGCGGTGGCAGGCTTGATCGACCAGGTGCGTGCGCACCACCGCCAGGTTCACCGCCGAGAACGCCACCAGCGCGCCAAAGCTGATCAGCGAGGCCAGGGTGGTCAGGTCGATCACCAGTGCCAGCAGGGAGAACAACGATACCACCAGGGTGGCGAACACCGGGGTGCCGAAGCGTGGCGAAAGGCGCCCGAACCAGCGCCGTGGCAGCACCTGGTCGCGGCCCATGGTGTACAGGATGCGCGACACCGCAGCCTGCGAGGCCAGTGCCGAACCCAGGCTGCCGGCCACGAAGGCCGCGGTGAAGAAGTTGGCGAGGAACTGCCCGCCGGCCTTGAACATCACTTCATTGGCTGCCGCATCGACGTTGGCGAAGTGGCTGCCCGGCAGTACCAGCTGGCTGATGTAGGCCAGCACGGTGAACAGCAGCCCGGCGCCCAGGGTGGTGAGCAGGATGGCGCGCGGCACATCGCGTTGCGGGTCGCGGGTTTCCTCGGCAAGGGTCGATACCGCGTCGAAGCCCAGGAAGGACAGGCACAGTACCGCTGCCCCGGTCATCAGGTGGCTGAACCCGGGCCGGGTGCCGTCACCGAGCAGGGGCGACAGCAGGTCGATGGGCGCGCCGTGCAGGCTCTTGATCGACAGCGCGGCGAACACGCCGATGAAGATGATCTGCGCGCCCACGATCAGGTTGCTGGCCTTGGCCACCGAATGGATGCCGATCACGTTGAGCACGGTCACCAGGGCGATGGCGGCGACGATGATGCCCCACACCGGCAGTGCCGGGAAGGCGATGTTGAGGAACAGCCCGATCAGCAGGTAGTTGATCATCGGGATGAACAGGTAGTCGAGCAGCAGCGACCAGCCGGCCAGAAAGCCGATGTTGGGGCCGAACGCCAGGTGGGTATAGGAGTAGGCCGAGCCCGCCACCGGGAAGCGTTTGACCATGAAGCTGTAGGACGTCGCGGTGAACAGCATGGCCAGCAGGGTCACCAGGTAGGCGCCTGCGGTGCGGCCACCGGTGAGCTCGGTGACGATGCCGTAGGTGGTGAAGATGGTGAGCGGCACCATGTACACCAGGCCGAAGAACACCAGGGCGGGCAGCCCCAGCACGCGGCGCAGTCGAGCGGTATCTGAAGTGCCAGGATGAGAGCGGTCGATAGAGGACATGGGTCGAACCTGCATTGTTTTTATTTTGATTGAGTCGATTTTTATCTGCTTATGTCGCCTGGATCAATGAAAAATTTGCCCTTATGGATTATTGTCCTGGATTTTTATCGGTATATGTGCATGGCTGCATGGGGCCTGTGCGGCGCTGCAATGAAGTCGACGTGCTCTAGCCGTGCGGGGTCGCCTGGCCCTAGACTGCGCGCCTTGTGCATCACCCCTCGCAAAAGGACTTGGAATGCCCGTGCTCAACCGCTCCGTGCTGTATTACCTCGCCATCGCCCTGGTACAGGGGGCGCTGCTGCTCACCTTCATCCATTACCGCAACCCTGTGCTCGCGGTGTTCTGCGCCACGCTGGCCCTGGTGGGCGGCATCAATCTGCAACTGCTGGGCGGCGCGGTGCGCCAGCGCGGAACCTGGCTGCTGGTGGCCGGCCTGGCGTTGCTGATGGCCAGCGTGTCAGCCTGGCTGTATGCGCAATCGGCCGACGGCTGGCTATGGATGCGCTGGATGCCGGCCTCGCTGGTGCTGGCCTATATCGGCGCGGCGTTCATCCTCAGTTGGCCGACCCGCGACGGCAATCGCCTGCGCTATCAGGACCTGTACCAGCACGCCTGGAACAATGCCTTCATCGTGCTGCTGGCGCTGCTGGTGGCCCTGGCGTTCTGGATGCTGCTGTGGCTGTGCGGGCGGCTGTTCACGATTCTGGGCGCGCCGGTGCTCAGCGATATCTTCGCCTCGCTCGAATTCATCTGCGTGTGCCTGCCGATCTTCTTCTCGCTGGGCATCCGCATGGGGCGCCAGAACGACAAGGCCATCGGCCTGCTGCGCAATGTGCTGCTCACTGTGTGCCGCTACCTGCTGCCGCTGTGTTCGCTGATTGCGGTGGTGTTCACTCTGGCGCTGGCGGTGACCGGGGTCGCGCCGATCTTCAACACCGGTTACTCCACCAGCATCCTGCTGTGCCTGGTGGGCAGTACGCTGTTTCTGCTCAACGGCGTGTTCCAGGACGGCGAGCACGATGCCGGTTATGCCAGGCCCCTGAAGCTGCTGGTGAACGCCAGCCTTGTGTGCCTGCCGCTGCTGACGGCGCTGGCGTGCTATTCGAGCTGGCTGCGCATCGACCAGTACGGCCTGACCCCGCAGCGCTTTCTGGCGATGCTGCTGATCGGCATCGCGCTGGTGCACAGCCTGGCCGCGCTGTGGGCCATTCGCCCGCGCCAGGCGGTGTGGCTGGGCAGCTTGCGGCGCAGCAACCCGTTGATCGCGCTGCTGAGTTTCGTGGTGCTGATGCTGGTGTTCACGCCGATGCTCAACCCGTTGACCTACAGTGCCGCCAACCAGATGGAGCGGCTGTTGAGCGGGCGCACCTCGGCGGATGCGTTCGATGCGCGCGCATTGCGCTACCGGCTCGGCAAGCCGGGGATCGAGCAGTTCGAGCGGTTGTCGCGCCTGGTCAAGGAGGGGCAGATCCTGGATGCGCCAAGCCGCGAGCTGCTGGCCGATCGACTGCTGGAGGCCGAACCGGTGAGCATGTCGCCGCGTGAGTACGGACCCAAGCTGGAATGGATCGGGCCTGCGCCGGAGGACAGTGCGCAGATGCTCAACCTGACCCTGATCGAGAGCCAATGCGGCAGCTCGGGGTGTGCTGCCTGGCAGGTGGACCTGGATGACGATGGGGTCAACGAAGTGCTGGTGGTTCCCAAGCACGAGTACTCGACGTCGGCGTTCGTGTATGCGCGTCACGAGGGCTTCTGGCGTGATTATGCGCGGGTGGACGGGATCGGCACGGGGCGCGCACTGATCGAGCAGATTCGGGCGGGCACGCTCAAGCTGGCGAAACCGCGCTACAAGACCCTGGTGATCGACGGGCGAGAACTGGGAATGATGCCTTACCCGCAGCGCGATTGAGTGCACCTGCCTGCAGGAGCCGGCCTTGCCGGCGAAAGGCCGTTACAGGCAAAAAAAATCCCGGCACCTGGCCGGGATTTTCATTCAGCGCGATCAGCTGTTGGGCAGCAGCCGGCAGGTGATGCTCTTGATGTAGCGCGTTTCCGGGATCGCCGGGTGCACCGGGTGGTCCGGGCCCTGGCCGCCGCGTTCGAGCAGCTGCATGTTGCGATCCAGGTGGCGGGCGCTGGTCAGCAGGATGTTCTGCAGGTCGTCTTCGGGCAGGTGCATCGAGCACGAGGCGCTGACCAGAATGCCGTCCTTGCTCAGCAGGCGCATGGCCTGCTCGTTCAGGCGGCGGTAGGCGCCTTCGCCGTTCTTCAGGTCCTTCTTGCGCTTGATGAACGCGGGCGGGTCGGCCACGATCACGTCGAAACGCTCTTCAGCGGCCTTGAGCTCGCGCAGCGCCTCGAACACATCGCCTTCCACGCAGGTGACCTTCTCGGCAATGCCGTTGAGCGCCGCATTGCGCTCCACGCCATCCAGGGCAAAGCCCGAGGCATCCACACAGAACACTTCGCTGGCGCCGAACGCACCGGCCTGCACGCCCCAGCCACCGATGTAGCTGAACAGGTCGAGCACGCGCTTGCCTTTGACGTAGGGTGCCAGGCGTGCGCGGTTCATGCGGTGGTCGTAGAACCAGCCGGTCTTCTGGCCTTCCATCACCGGCGCTTCGAATTTCACGCCGTTCTCTTCCAGCGCCACCCACTCCGGCACCAGGCCGAACACGGTTTCGACGTAGCGGTTCAGGCCTTCGGCATCACGCGCCGCCGAGTCGTTCTTGAACAGGATGCCGGTGGGTTTGAGCACCTGCACCAGGGCGGCGATCACGTCGTCCTTGTGCTGTTCCATGGTGGCCGAGGCCAGCTGTACCACCAGGATGTCGCCGAAACGGTCGACCACCAGGCCCGGCAGCAGGTCCGAGTCGCCGTACACCAGGCGGTAGAACGGCTTGTCGAACAGGCGCTCGCGCAGCGACAGGGCCACGTTGATGCGGTGCACCAGCAGCGACTTGTCCAGGGCCAGCTTGGCGTCGCGCGACAGCAGGCGCGCGCAGATCAGGTTGTTGGGGCTCATGGCGACGATGCCCAGTGGCTTGCCGCCGGCACCTTCGAGCACCGCCTGGTCGCCGGCCTTGAAGCCATGCAGCGGGGTCGCGGCGACGTCGATTTCGTTGCTGTACACCCACAGATGGCCGGCGCGCAGGCGGCGGTCGGCGTTGGCTTTGAGGCGAAGGCTGGGCAGGGACATGACGTCGCTCCGGAAAAAAGAGCGGGAGTATAGCGCGTCGGCCGGGCACGCGGCTCGGCCGGCGACAAATAGCCGATCAGGCGCCCAAAGCGCGCAGCAGCTGGGTGTTGAAGGCGGGAATATCGTCGGGCTGGCGGCTGCTGATCAGGTTGCGGTCGATGACCACGGCCTGATCCTGCCACTGCCCGCCGGCATTGGTGATGTCGTCGCGCACGGTCTTGTAGCTGGTCATCTTGCGGCCCTTGACCAGCTGGCTCGACACCAGCAGCCAGGCGCCATGGCAGATCACCGCCAGGGGCTTGCCGCTGGCGTCGTGGGCCTTGACCAGCTTCTGGGCGCCGGGGTCGATGCGTATGGTGTCGGAGTTCTGCACGCCGCCGGGCAGCACGATGGCGTCGTAGACCGCGACGTCGGCCTTGTCGAAGGTGTTGTCCACATTGAAGTCGTCGGCGGGCTTGTCATGGTTCCAGCCCTTGACCGTGCCCGGTTTGGCCGAGAGGATGTCGACGCGCACGCCGCTTTGCTCGAGGGCCTGCTTGGGCCCGGTGAGTTCTACCTGCTCGAAGCCGTCGGTGACCAGCATGGCCACGCGCTTGCCGTTCAGTTGGGTCGTCATCTGCGTGCTCCTGTTGAGTTGAACCTGTAGTAAGCAGGCAGCCCTGGGGCAGGCAAAGTTCCTTCTGAATCCATCAACGGGTGTTTCCCGGCCCGCCTGCAGGGTTAGAATCGCCCTTCAGCCCCGAGTGTGTATCTATGTCCCAGGAACTTACCGCCGAACAGATCCAGCAAGCCCTGCAGGGCATCAGCGTACCGCCCCAGCCGCAGATCATGGTCGACCTGCAGTTCGAGCAGTACATGCCCGACCCGGACCTGGAGACCATCGCCAAGCTGATCTCCCAGGACCCGGGCCTTTCCGGCGCACTGCTCAAGCTGGTCAATTCGCCGTATTACGGGCTGACCAACAAGATCGCCTCGATCCAGCGCGCGGTGAACCTGCTGGGCAGCCGCTCGATCATCAACCTGATCAACGCGCAGTCGATCAAGGGCGAGATGAGCGACGACACCATCGTCACCCTCAACCGCTTCTGGGACACCGCCCAGGACGTGGCCATGACCTGCCTGACCCTGGCCAAGCGCATCGGCTCGCAGGCGGTGGACGAAGCCTATGCCCTGGGGCTGTTCCACGATTGCGGCGTGCCGCTGATGCACAAGCGCTTCCCCGACTACATGCATACCCTGGAGCAGGCCTACGCCGAGGCCGGCCCCGACAAGCGCGTGGTCGACACCGAGAACCGCACGTTCAACACCAACCACGCCGTGGTCGGCTACTACACGGCCAAGTCGTGGCGCCTGCCCGAGCACGTGAGTGCCGCCATCGCCAACCACCACAATGCCCTGGCGGTGTTCAGCGACGACTCGGCGCGCAACACCCAGCTCAAGAACCTGCTGGCCATCCTGAAGATGGCCGAGCACATCTGCAGCTCGTACCGGGTGCTGGGCAACCAGAGCGTGGACCACGAATGGAACACCGTCGGGCACCTGGTGCTCGACTACGTGGGCCTGTCGGAGTACGACTTCGAGAACCTCAAGCAGACCATCCGCGAAATGGGTGCGCACTGACCCATGCCCGAGCTACCTGAAGTCGAGACCACCCGCCGCGGCATTGCGCCGTACCTTGAAGGGCAGCGTGTCAGCCGTGTGGTGGTGCGTGAACGGCGCCTGCGCTGGCCGATACCCGAAGACCTCGACGTACGCTTGTCGGGGCAGCGCTTCGTGTCGGTGGAACGGCGTGCCAAGTACCTGCTGCTCAACGCCGAGGTGGGCACGCTGATCAGCCACCTGGGCATGTCGGGCAACCTGCGGCTGGTGGAGATCGGCCTGCCGGCGGCCAAGCACGAGCATGTGGACATCGAGCTGGAGTCGGGGCTGGCGCTGCGCTACACCGACCCGCGCCGGTTTGGCGCGATGCTCTGGACCCCCGACCCGTTGCAGCACGAGCTGCTGCTGCGCCTGGGCCCGGAACCGCTGACCGACCTGTTCGATGGCGAGCGGCTGTTCCAGCTGTCGCGCGGGCGCTCGATGGCGGTCAAGCCGTTCATCATGGACAACGCGGTGGTGGTGGGGGTGGGCAACATCTATGCGACCGAGGCGCTGTTCGCGGCGGGCATCGACCCGCGGCGCCCGGCCGGGGGCATTTCGCGGGCGCGCTACCTGCGCCTGGCCATCGAGATCAAGCGCATCCTGGCCGCCGCCATCGAGCGTGGCGGCACCACCTTGCGCGACTTCATCGGCGGCGACGGCCAGCCGGGCTACTTCCAGCAGGAACTGTTCGTGTACGGGCGCGGGGAAGAACCGTGCAAGGTGTGTGGCACGGTGCTGCGCAACGTGACCCTGGGCCAGCGCGCCAGCGTGTTCTGCCCGCGCTGCCAGACGTAGCGGCCTGTATCAGGCCTTGCCGGTGATCCTGCGGTACTTGGCCATCAGCTCGTCTTCGGTTTCCGGGTGCGCTTCATCCAGCGGGATGCAGTCGACCGGGCAGACCTGCTGGCACTGCGGTTCGTCGTAATGGCCAACGCACTGGGTGCACAGGTTGGGGTCGATCACGTAGATCTCTTCGCCCTGGGAGATGGCGGCGTTCGGGCACTCGGGTTCGCAGACGTCGCAATTGATGCAATCGTCGGTGATGATCAGGGACATGGGGACTCCGGCCGGGGCGTCAGGCCCGGGCATATGAAAACCAATGGGCACAATTGTGCCGCATTAACGCCCGCAGTGCACGCGGGCGCGGTTTTCGATGCGGGCGCGGTTACTTCTTGAAGCGCTCGGTGAGTGCGTCAGCCACTACCGGGTGCACGAACTTGGTGATATCGCCGCCCAGCGCCGCGATTTCGCGCACCAGGGTCGAGGATATGAACGAATAGCGCTCGGACGGCGTCAGGAACAGGCTTTCGACGTCGGGCGCCAGTTGCCGGTTCATGTTCGCCAGCTGGAACTCGTACTCGAAGTCCGAAACCGCGCGCAGGCCGCGCAGGAACACATTGGCCTGCTGCTCCTTGGCGAAATGCGCCAGCAGCGTGGAGAAGCCGATGACCTGCACGTTGGGCAGGTGCTTGGTGACCTCACGCGCCAGCTCTACCCGTTGTTCCAGGGGGAACAGCGGGTTCTTCTTGGGGCTGGCGGCGACCGCGATGATCACCTCGTCGAACAGCCGGGAGGCCCGCTCGACCAGATCGCCATGGCCTTTGGTAATAGGGTCGAATGTACCTGGGTACAACACTCGGTTCATCGCGTCGTCCTGGCAGGAGTGCGTTTGGGAGTCGGATGGTATCGCAGCAGCTGCGGTCGGCCAAGTCGCCATCGCCGGCTCAAGGCACTATAGACAGGCGTGATAATGCTTGTCACCCGCTGCAGGCCGAGTGTCTGGTGCCTTGAAAGTATCGACCCCATCGCGGGTCAGGCCCGCTCCCACAGGCTATGCATCTCTTTGTGGGAGCGGGCCTGACCCGCGATGGGGTCGCTGCAACGTCAGCGAATGAACAGACGATAGACCCACCGCTGCAGCGCCTTCCCATACGGCGGATAGATCAGCCGCGCCGCATTCACCCGCGACTTGGCGAACACCGCCCGGGCATGACTGAAGGTCTTGAAGCCCTCGTGCCCGTGGTAGTTGCCCATCCCCGACGGCCCGACCCCGCCAAACGGCAGGTCGTCCTGGGCCACGTGCAGCAGGGTGTCGTTCAGGCACACGCCGCCGGAATGGGTCTGCTCCAGCACCCGCCGCTGCTCGGCACGGTCGTGGCCGAAGTAGTACAGCGCCAGCGGGCGCGGGCGCTGGTTCACATAGGCCAGCGCCTCGGCCAGGCTGTCATAGGGCACCACCGGCAGCAGCGGGCCGAAGATCTCGTCCTGCATCACCTGCATGCTGTCATCGACCTGCAGCAGCACCTGCGGCGGCAGGCGCCGACCTTCGCGGGCTTCGCCGGGGTACAGGTCGAGCACGCTGGCGCCCTTGTCGCGGGCATCGCGCAAATAGCCTTCCAGGCGCGCCAGGTGACGCACATTGATGATCGCGCTGTAGTCCGGGTTGTTTCGCACCTGTGGATAAAACCGCAGCACCGCCTCGCGATAGGCCTGCACGAAGCCCTCCAGGCGCTCGCGCGGTACCAGCGCGTAGTCCGGGGCAACGCAGGTCTGCCCGGCGTTGAGGGTCTTGCCGAAGGCGATGCGCTCGGCCGCCTGGGCCAGCGGTACACTGGCCGACACGATGGCCGGCGACTTGCCGCCCAGCTCCAGGGTCACCGGGGTCAGGTTGGTGGCTGCCGCCGCCATCACCTGGCGGCCGATGCTGGTGGCGCCGGTGAACAGCAGGTGATCGAACGGCAGGCGCGAGAAGGCCTCGCCCACGCCAGCATCGCCCAGCACCACGCTGACCAGGTCGTCGGGAAACACTTCGCCCAGCAGGCGCTGAAGCAGCGCCGCGGTGGCCGGGGTGGCTTCGCTGAGCTTGAGCATCACCCGGTTGCCCGCTGCCAGCGCCGCGGTGAGCGGGCCGATGGCCAGAAACAGCGGGTAGTTCCATGGCACGATGATGCCCACCACGCCCAGCGGCTGGTACAGCACCCGCGCGCTGGCCGGCTGGAACGCCAGGCCCACCGTGCGCCGCACCGGCTTCATCCAGCCCTTGAGGTGGCGCTCGGCGTGGCGAATGCCCTGCACGCTGGGCATCAGTTCGGCCAGCAGGGTCTCGTCGGCACTGCGCCCGGCAAAGTCGCGGTCGATCGCCGCGACCAGGGCCAACTGGTTCGCCAGCAGCAGCCGGCGCAGGCTGGCAAGCCACTGCAGGCGCTGCGCCGCCGGCGCCATGGGCAGCCCGGCAAAGGCCCGGCGCTGCTGTTCGAACAGGGTCTGGAGGGGCATGCGGGCTCCGTGGCAGGGCAAGTGTGCCTGGAGCATATACGCCGGTTGTGCAGGTGGTACATCCCGTGGCGGATACGCCGTAAGATAAGCCTATTCCTTCAAGCTCATGCCTTTGGAGCTGACCATGGCACCGCGCATCAAGACCCGCGAGCTCATCGTGCAGAACAGCCTCGAGCTGTTCAACCAGCAGGGTGAACGCAGTGTCAGCACCAACCACATTGCTGCGCACATGGAAATCTCGCCTGGCAACCTCTATTACCACTTCGCCAACAAGCAGGCGATCATCGCCGTGCTGTTCACCCAGTACGAGGCGCTGGTGGAAGGCTTTCTGCGCCCGCCCCAGGGGCGCGCCGCCACCGTCGAGGACAAGCGCTTCTACCTCGAGGCGCTGCTGTCGGCGATGTGGAACTACCGCTTCCTGCACCGCGACCTCGAACACCTGCTCGGCCACGACCCGACCCTGGCTGCGCGCTACCGACGTTTTTCGCAGCGCTGCCTGCTGCAGGGCCAGGCCATCTACCGAGGTTTCGTCGAGGCCGACATCGTGGCCATGGACACCGTGCAGATCGAATCGCTGACCCTCAATGCCTGGATCGTGCTGACCTCCTGGGTGCGCTTTCTGTGCACCACCCGCGAGCACTCCGCGCACCTGAGCGAAGAGGCGATCAAGCGCGGCGTGTACCAGGTGCTGGTGCTGGAGCTCGGTTTCGTCACCGCCAGCGCGCGCCCTGCAGTGGATGCGCTGTGCAAGGAATTCTACGTGCCGCTGGACCAGGCACTGGAACAGTAGGCCGCCCACCCCCTTTGAATCGATATGGAGACCGACATGCCACTCGCGCAACTGACCGCACCCCAGCAACTGGCAGAGCGCCTGGGCGCTCCGAAGCTGGTGATTCTCGATTGTCGCTTTGCCCTGGAAGACGTCGACTATGGCCAGCGCAGCTATGCCGAAGGGCATATCGCCGGCGCGCACTTCGCCGACCTGGAGCGTGACCTGAGCGGGCCGGTGGTCAAGGGCGTGACCGGTCGCCACCCCTTGCCCGACCCGCAGCAACTGATCCAACGGCTGCGCAGCTGGGGCATCGACAACGACAGCGACGTGGTGCTCTACGACGATGGCCCCGGGGCCTTTGCCGCGCGGGCCTGGTGGTTGCTGGCATGGCTGGGCAAGCGCGACGGGGTGGCGATCCTCGATGGCGGGCTCAAGGCCTGGCACGCGGCCGGGTTGCCGCTGAGCCTGGATGCCTGTGACAAGCGTGAAGGCAACTTCAGCGGGCAGCCCGATGCGAGCCTGGTGCTGGACGCCGCCGAGTTGGCCAATGGCCTGGGCACGCCCGACCTGACCCTGCTCGACGCCCGTGCGCTGCCGCGTTTTCGCGGCGAGGTGGAGCCCATCGACCCGGTGGCCGGGCATATCCCGGGTGCGCATTGCGCGGCCTTCACCGACAACCTGGGGCCTGATGGTCGTTTTCTGTCGCCCCAGCAGCTCAAGCAGCGCTTTGCCGCCTTGCTCGGTACGCGCCAGCCGCAGGCGCTGGTGGCCTATTGCGGCTCGGGGGTGACGGCCTGCCATAACCTGTTCGCCCTGGCCTTGGCCGGTTATCCGCTGGCACGGCTGTACGCCGGTTCGTGGAGCGAGTGGATCACCGACCCGCAGCGTCCGGTGGCCAAGGGCGACTGATCAGGCCCCGCTGGCCAGCCACTGTGGAATGCGCCGCTCCAGGTAGTAGCCGGGCTGGCGCAGGCTGCCGTCGACAAAGCCCACGTGACCGCCATGACGGTGCAGCTCCAGGGTGGTCTGGCTGGCCAGTTCGGCGGCCCCTGGCAGGCTGTGGCTGAACACGAACGGATCGTCCTGGGCATGGATGATCAGCGTGGGCGTACGGTTTTCACCCAGATAGTAGCGGCTCGACGAGCGCTGGTAGTAGTCGTGGGCGTCGCTGAAGCCGTTCAGCGGTGCGGTCACACGGCCGTCGAAATCCCAGAAGGTGCGCAGGTTTTCCAGCGGGCCGAGGCGGTCCAGGGTTGCCAGGCCCTCATGGTGACCGTGGTGCTGGAAGTGGCGCTGCTTGTCCTTCACGTAGCCCAGCATGGCGCGCATGAAGTGCGCCTGGTACACCCGTGAAAACCCCAGGCCGATGCGATCGGCGCACTGGTCCAGGCGAAACGGCACCGACACCGCCACGGCCGCCTGCAACTGGCTGGCCGTACCCGCTTCCCCCAGGTGCTTGAGCAGCACGTTGCCACCCAGCGAATAACCCACCGCGTACAGCGGTGCCTGCGGGCGCTGGGTGCGCAGGTGGGCGATGACTTCGGCCAGGTCTTCGCTGGCGCCGGAGTGGTAGCTGCGCGGCAACAGGTTCGGCTCGCCCGAGCATCCGCGCCAGTTGACCGCCACGCTGGCCCAGCCCTGCGCCGCCAGGGCGCGCTGCAGGCCGATGACGTAATGGGAGGTCGACGAGCCGGTCAGGCCGTGCAGTACCACCACCAGTGGTGTGGTGGTGGCAAGCGGGCCGTGCCAGTCCAGGTCGAGGAAATCGCCGTCGGCCAGCCACAGGCGCTCGCGCCGATGTGCCAGCGGTGGCGACTTGCGCCAGAGCGGGCCCCAGAGCGTCTGCACATGGGGGTTGCGCAGGCCGGTGGCTGGCTTGAACGGGGGTGGGGTGGCGCTGGACATCGTCGAGGTCTCTTGAGCGGGCGGCAGACCCTGTGATCAGTGTATGTGCGCAAGCGCAGGTCTGCTGCCGCCAAAGCATATTCAGCAGGTGTCACTTCGGGCAAGGGCTGTCGGTTGGCGAGGCTGAGGTCGTGGAAGGGTGTGCTGGGCGAGTGCCGGGCTGCTGAGGGTCAGCAGCCCGGCGGTGGTGCAGGCGGCACGCACAAGCCGGTTGGTGATCGGTGTCGTGCCTGGGGAGCGCCGGAGCACGATCAGGCAAAGCACCTCAGGCGGCCGCAGTTTGCTGGAGGCGGGGCGACGTTCAGCCGCGCTCCCACAAGGCATAGTGCACCTGACCGGCCTTCTTTTCCCGGTGCAGGCGCCAGTTGCCCGGCAGTTGCAGGGTCGACGGCGCGGTTTCGCTTTCGGTGTAGATCCACGCGTGCTCGGCCAGCCAGTGGCGCTCTTCGAGCAGTGCACAGGTGGCCGGCAGCAGGTCCTGGTGGAAGGGCGGGTCGAGGAACACCACGTCGAACGGGGCCTTGGGCTCGCCTTGCAGGTAGCGCACCACGTCGGTCTGGATCACCTGCCCGGTGGGGCAGCGCAGCAGCTCCAGGTTGTCCTTGAGGTTCTCGATGGCGGCGCGGTTGCTGTCCAGCGCCACGGCCGAGGCCGCGCCGCGCGACAGCGCTTCGAGAAACAGCGCGCCGCTGCCGGCAAAGGCATCCAGCACGCGGGCGCCCTCGATGTGCGCGGTCAGCCAGTTGAACAGGGTTTCGCGCACCCGGTCGGGGGTAGGGCGCAGGCCCGGTGCGTCAGGAAAGCTCAGGCGGCGGCTGCGCCACTCGCCGGCGATGATGCGCAACTGGCCCTGGCCGCCGTGGGCGGCGGCCTTGGATTTGGCGGATGGACTGGCCATTAATGCTCCGGTACGCCAAGCGGCTGCTCGGCGGGTTTGTCAGTGGGCGGTGGCAGCGGCTGTTGCGCCACCTTCGGCCCGGCGGTCACGATGACCATCTTGTCGGCGGCCAGGTGCTTGTTGAGGGCAGCACGCACCTGCTCGACGGTGAGGCTCTGGGACTTCTGCATGAAGTCCTCGAGGAAATTCAGCGGCAGGTCATAGAAGCCGATGGCCCCCAGTTGGCCGACGATGCTCGCATTGCTGGCGGTGGACAGCGGGAAGCTGCCGGCCAGTTCGCGCTTGGCATCGTCCAGCTCCTGCTGGGTGGGGCCGGTCTTGAGGTAGTCGCGCAGGATGTCCTGTACCAGCTTGAGCGTGCCTTCGCTGAGTTCGGCACGGGTCTGCAGGTTGATCATGAACGGGCCACGCACCTGCATCGGGCTGAACACCGAGTACACGCCGTAGGTCAGGCCGCGCTTTTCGCGCACTTCGCTCATCAGGCGGGTGCCGAAGGCGCCGCCGCCGAGGATCGAGTTGCCCAGCGACAGGGCCGCGTAGTCCGGGTCGGCGCGGTCGATGCCCAGCTGGGCCAGCATCAGGTGGGTCTGCTTGGACGGGAAGTCGATGTGGTTGACGCCAGGCTTGGGTTCGCTCGGTTGTGCCAGCTTGGGCAGCGTCGGGCCCTTGGGCAGCGCGGCGGAGACCTGCGCGGCAATCGCCTCGGCTTCAGTGCGGCTGAGGTCGCCGACCAGTGCGATCACCACGTTGCCGGCGGCATAGGCCTTGGCATGGAAAGCGCGCAGCTGGTCCAGGGTGATCGGCGGGATGCTCCTGGCGTCGCCATCGCTGGGGTGCCCGTAGGGATGCTTGCCGTAGAGCTTCTCGAACAGCTCGATGCTGGCCAGCTTGCCGGGGTTCTGCTTCTGGTACTCGAAGCCGGCGAGCATCTGGTTCTTGATGCGCTTGAGCGCGTCTTCAGGGAAGGTCGGCTTGCCCACCACTTCGGCGAACAGCTTCAGGGCCGGCTCGCGCTTGTCCTTGGCGCTCAGGCTGCGCAGCGAGGCCACCGCCATGTCGCGGTAGGCACCGTTGCCGAAATCCGCGCCCAGGCCTTCGAAGCCGGCGGCGATGGCGCCGACGTCCTTGCCCGCCACGCCTTCGTTGAGCATGGCGTTGGTCAGGGTGGCCAGGCCCGGCAGGTTACCGTCCTGGCTGCTGCCGGCGGCGAAGGTCAGGCGCAGGTCGAACATCGGCAGTTCGTGGGCTTCGACGAACAGCACCTTGGCGCCTTCGGCGGTGTTCCAGGTCTTGATGTCGAGGTTGCGTCGGCTCGGTGCCTTGCCGTCCAGCTCGGCCAGCGATTGCAGGTTGGCGCCGGGCTTGGCGGCCGCGGTGTCGGCATGGGCGGGGCCGGCCAGGCACACGGCGCTCAGCAGCAACGCGCCGAATACGCCGCGGCCCTTCGGGGTGTGGCGTGGGGTGGTGTGCTCAGTCATGCGCCTGCTCCTCGGGCAATACATGCGCAACGCTCAGGCGTTCGCGGGTGAAATAGGTGCGGGCGGCACTCTGGATGTCGGCCGGGGTCACGCTCTTGAGCTCGTCGAGCTCCTTGTCGATGAGCTTCCACGACAGCCCGACGGTCTCCAGTTGGCCGATGGTGGTGGCCTGGCTGCTGATCGAGTCGCGGTCGTAGACCAGCCCGGCAATCACCTGGGCGCGCACGCGCTCCAGCTCTTCAGCGGTTGGCGGGGTGGTTTTCAGCTCGTCGAGCAGCTTCCAGACGCCGCTTTCGACCTCGGCCAGGGTCTTTTTCTTCTGCGTGTTGGGCACCGCGGAGAGCACGAACAGGCTGTCGCCACGGGTGAACGGGTTGTAGCTGGCCGACGCGCCGGCCACCAGTTCCTGGCCGCGTTCCAGGCGGGTGGCCATGCGCGCGCTGTAGCCGCCGTCGAGCAGGGCCGCGATCAGGCGCAGGGCGTGCACGCTGCGCGGGTCCTTGGCGGTGGCCAGGCCCGGCACGTTGAAGCCGTAGATCAGGCTCGGCAGTTGGGTGCGCACATGCACGGTGAGCTGGCGCAGGCCCGGCTCGGCCAGTTCCAGCGGCAGTTTGGCAGGGGGTGTGGCGCGCTTGGGGATGGCACCGAAGTAACGCTGGGCCAGGCCCTTGACCTCGTCGGCGGTGACGTCGCCGACCACCACCAGGGTGGCGTTGTTGGGCACGTACCAGGCTTCGTACCAGTGGCGCAGCTCTTCGACCTTCATGCGTTCGAGGTCGGCCATCCAGCCGATGGTAGGGGTGTGGTAGCCGCTGGCCGGGTGGGCCATGGCGCTGAACAGCTCCATGGCCTTGGAGTTGGGCTGATCGTCGACGCGCAGGCGGCGCTCTTCCTTGATGACCTCGATTTCGCGGCTGAACTCTTCGGGCGGCAGGCGCAGGCTGCCCATGCGATCGGCTTCCAGTTCCAGGGCCACGCCCAGGCGGTCGCGGGCCAGCACCTGGTAGTAGGCGGTGTAGTCGTCGCTGGTGAAGGCGTTCTCTTCGGCGCCCAGGTCACGCAGGATGCGTGAGGCTTCGCCAGGCCCCAGCTTGTTGCTGCCCTTGAACATCATGTGTTCCAGGGCATGGGACAAGCCGGTCTGACCCGGGGTCTCGTAGCTGGAGCCGACCTTGTACCAGACCTGCGATACCACCACCGGGGCGCGATGGTCTTCACGCACGATGACCTTGAGGCCGTTGTCGAGGGTGAATTCATGGGTGGGCTGGACGTCGGCGGCAACCGCCACCAGGGGCATGACAATTGTGCTGAGCAGCAGGCCGGCGGCGCGGCGGGCTAGAGCATTCATTGATGATTCAACCTGTAGGGCTGCCCGCATGGCCTTAGCGTCGGCGGGCTAGGAGGTGCTAGGATACTGATCCGGTTGCCTGACGACCATGCCTGTCGAGATCAAGCGTTGCAGGCGTCCCGACAAAATGTTGCGCATGAACCAGTCGGCTTGACCATAGTCTGTTCTGCGTTAGAAGAATTTTGAGGCGCCACACTGGCGCATCGCTACCCTGAGATAGCCGTCTTCCATGTTTGGTTCCAACGACGACAAAAAGACCCCGGCCGCGGCCGGTGAAAAGAAAGGCCTGTTCGGCTGGCTGCGCAAAAAGCCCCAGCAACCTGTTGTCGAACAGCCCGAAACCCCAGTGCCAGAGGCGCTGGAGCCTATCGCCCCGACTTTGCCTGAGCCGGTAGCCGTCGAGCCCGCCCCGGTCGCGAGCGCGCCCGTCGCCGTCGAGGATCACCCCAGCAGCCTGGTGCTGCCGGTGCCCGAAGAGCCGGTGGCGCTGGTGGCCGACCTCGAGCCCCACGTCCCCCCGCCGATTCCCGAGCGCCCAGCCCCCGAGCCTGCCCCGCAGTACGCTGCGCCCGAGCCTGTTGAAGCGCCTGCGCCGCAGTACGCCGCGCCCGAGCCGGTGATCGAGCCTGCCCCGCAGTACAGCGCACCCGAGCCGGTGGTCGAGCCGCCTGCAGTGGTGGTGCCCGCACCTGTTGCGGCCACCGAGGTCGCCCTGCCTGTTCCCGAGGCCGCCCCGTCGGCGCCTGAAACCACCACCAAGGCCGGCTTCTTCGCCCGCCTCAAGCAGGGCCTGTCCAAGACCAGCGCCAGCATTGGTGAGGGCATGGCCAGCCTGTTCCTGGGCAAGAAGGTCATCGACGACGACCTGCTCGAAGAGATCGAGACCCGCCTGCTGACCGCCGACGTTGGCGTCGAGGCCACCTCGGTGATCGTGCAGAGCCTGACCCAGAAGGTCGCACGCAAGCAGCTGGCCGATGCCGATGCCCTGTACAAGTCGCTGCAGGGCGAGCTGACCGACCTGCTCAAGCCGGTCGAACAGCCGCTGAAGGTGCATGCCGCGAACAAGCCGTTCGTGATCCTGGTGGTCGGCGTCAACGGCGCCGGCAAGACCACCACCATCGGCAAGCTGGCGAAAAAGCTCCAGCTCGAAGGCAAGAAGGTCATGCTGGCCGCCGGCGATACCTTCCGTGCTGCCGCGGTGGAGCAGCTGCAGGTATGGGGCGAGCGCAACCAGATCCCGGTGATCGCCCAGCACACCGGCGCCGACTCCGCTTCGGTGATCTTCGACGCGGTGCAGGCGGCCAAGGCGCGCAACATCGACGTGCTGATCGCCGACACCGCCGGTCGCCTGCACACCAAAGACAACCTGATGGAAGAGCTGAAGAAGGTTCGCCGCGTGATCGGCAAGCTGGACGCCGACGCGCCGCACGAGGTGCTGCTGGTGCTGGACGCCGGCACCGGGCAGAACGCCATCAACCAGGCCAAGCACTTCAACCAGAGCGTGGAGCTCACCGGCCTGGCGCTGACCAAGCTCGACGGCACCGCCAAGGGCGGGGTGATCTTCGCCCTGGCCAAGCAGTTCGGCCTGCCGATCCGCTACATTGGTGTGGGCGAAGGCATCGATGACCTGCGCACCTTCGAAGCCGAGCCCTTCGTACAAGCCTTGTTTGCCGAGCGGGAGCCTTCATGATCCGATTCGAACAGGTCGCCAAGCGTTACCCTAACGGTCACGTTGGCCTGCATGAATTGAGTTTTCGGGTGCGTCGGGGCGAGTTCCTGTTCGTCACCGGCCATTCCGGCGCGGGCAAGAGCACCTTGCTGCGCCTGCTGCTGGCCATGGAGCGTCCGACCAGCGGCAAGCTGCTGCTGGCCGGCCAGGACCTTGGTCAGATCAGCAACGCGCAGATCCCGTTCCTGCGTCGCCAGATCGGCGTGGTGTTCCAGAACCACCAACTGCTGTTCGACCGTACCGTGTTCAACAACGTCGCCCTGCCGTTGCAGATCCTGGGCCTGTCCAAGGTCGAGGTGGCCAAGCGTGTGGACGCGGCGCTGGAGCGTGTGGCCCTGTCGGACAAGGCCCAGCTGTTCCCCGGCGACCTGTCCACCGGCCAGCAGCAACGGGTGGGCATTGCGCGTGCCATCGTGCACCGTCCGGCCCTGTTGCTGGCGGATGAACCCACCGGCAACCTCGACCCGCGCCTGGCGGCCGAGATCATGGGTGTTTTCGAAGATATCAACCGCCTGGGCACCAGCGTGCTGATCGCCAGCCACGATCTGGCGCTGATCGCGCGCATGCGCCATCGCATGCTGACCCTGCAGCGCGGCCGCTTGATCGGCGATGGGGAGGCCGGGCAATGAGTGCAACACGTAGTCCCAAGGTGTCCGAGCGGGTGGCCCCTGCGGCAGCCGAGCCAAGCCCTCAGAAACAGAAAAAGCGCCGTGATGATGACGATGACGGCCCGGATTTCAGTACGCTGCTGCACGCCTGGCTGGAAAGCCATCGCTCCAGCCTGCTCGACAGCCTGCGTCGCCTGGGCAAGCAGCCGATCGGCAGCTTCTTCACCTGCCTGGTGATGGCCGTGGCCCTGAGCCTGCCGATGGGGTTGTCGCTGCTGCTGAGCAATGTCGAGCGCCTGGGCGGCTCGTGGCAGCGTGCAGCGCAGATTTCGCTGTACCTCAAACTTGACGCCAGCGTGAGCGAAGGCGAAGCCCTGCGTACCCAGATCAAGGGCATGCCGGGGGTGGCCGATGCCGAGTATGTCAGCCGTGAACAGGCCCTCGACGAGTTCCAGCAGCAGTCCGGGCTGGGCGAGGCCTTGCGCGAGCTGCCGGAGAACCCCTTGCCTGGCGTGGTCGTGGTGACCCCGGCCGAAGTCGACAAGCCAGCGCTGGAGGCCCTGCGCCAACGCCTGGCCGAACTGCCCAAGGTGGAACTGGCCCAGCTCGACCTGGTGTGGGTGGAGCGGCTGGCGGCGATCCTCAAGCTGGGTGATCGCTTTGTCTTCGGCCTGACCGTGCTGCTGGTGTCGGCGCTGCTGCTGGTCATCGGCAACACCATTCGCCTGCATATCGAGAACCGCCGTACCGAAATCGAGGTCATCAAGCTGGTGGGCGGTACCGATGCCTACGTGCGCCGGCCGTTCCTGTACATGGGCGCGTTGTATGGCCTGGGGGCAGGCGTACTGTCCTGGGGGGTGCTGGCGTTCGGCCTCAACTGGCTGGATGACGCGGTCGTCGGGCTATCGGGTCTGTACGGCAGCGATTTCTCGCTGGCCGGGGTGCCGCCTGCCGATGGTCTGTCGCTCTTGCTTGGGGCGGTGCTGTTAGGGTATATCGGTGCTTGGATTGCGGTCGCTCGGCATCTGCGTGAGCTTGCACCGCGATAGTGTCTTCCAGCCGTCATTGACTATCGTGTATTTCGGGAACTTGTTTCGCGGTTCCCGGTCAATGGTGGCAGTGCCTGATGGCACAATTCAGTGAGTCGGAGGTTTTTTCGTATGACCACTTCGTTGCAACCTGCCTATGCCTTGGTCCCGGGTGCGAACCTGGAGGCCTATGTGCACACGGTCAACAGCATTCCATTGCTGACGCCCGAGCAGGAGCGTGAACTGGCCGAGAGTCTCTACTATGAGCAGGATCTGGGGGCGGCTCGGCAGATGGTGCTCGCCCACCTGCGTTTTGTCGTACATATCGCGCGTAGCTATTCGGGCTACGGGCTGGCCCAGGCCGACCTGATTCAGGAAGGCAACGTTGGCCTGATGAAAGCGGTCAAGCGTTTCAACCCCGAGATGGGTGTGCGCCTGGTGTCCTTTGCCGTGCACTGGATCAAGGCCGAAATTCACGAATTCATCCTGCGCAACTGGCGCATCGTCAAGGTCGCGACCACCAAGGCGCAGCGCAAGCTGTTCTTCAACCTGCGCAGCCAGAAGAAGCGTCTGGCCTGGCTGAACAACGATGAAGTGCATCGTGTGGCCGAAAGCCTGGGTGTGGAGCCGCGTGAAGTGCGCGAGATGGAAAGCCGCCTGACCGGTCAGGACATGGCCTTCGACCCGGCCAGCGAGGCGGACGACGACAGCGCGTTCCAGTCGCCGGCCAACTACCTCGAAGACCACCGTTACGACCCGGCACGTCAGCTGGAGGATGCGGACTGGAGCGACAGCTCCTCGAACAACCTGCACGAGGCGCTGCAAGGCCTGGACGACCGTAGCCGCGACATCCTGTACCAGCGCTGGCTGGCCGAAGAGAAGGCCACGCTGCATGACCTGGCGGCCAAGTACAGCGTGTCGGCCGAGCGTATCCGGCAGCTGGAGAAGAATGCGATGAACAAGGTGAAAGCCCTGATCGCTGCCTGATCTGCGGGACCCTTAGGGCCCCTTCACCGGCAAGGCCGGCTCCTACAACAATCCCTGTAGGAGCCGGCCTTGCCGGCGAAGGGGCCCTCTTTGTTTCAGTTGGCCCAGGGCGCCTTGCGCGGCTCATCCAGTTGCACCAGGTAGCCGCTGCCGCCCAGCTGGCTCATCTGCTGACGAATCCACGCCGCCCGTCGCGCCACATAGCTGCTGGGCCGGCTTGCGCTCCAGTTGCGCGGGCTGGGCAGTACCGCCGCCAACAGGCTGGCCTGCTGGCGCGTCAGCTTGCTCGCATCGGTACCGAAGTGATGGCGGGCCGCTGCCTGGGCGCCGAATACGCCGTCATCCCACTCGGCGCTGTTGAGGTACACCTCCAGGATGCGCTCCTTGGACCACAGCAGCTCGATCAGTGCGGTAAACCATGCCTCCAGCCCTTTGCGCAGCCAACTGCGGCCTGCCCACAGGAACTGGTTCTTGGCCACCTGCTGACTCAGCGTGCTGGCGCCGCGAAGCGTGCCACCACGCTCGTTGTGTGCCAGTGCGGCCTGGATGGCATTGAAGTCGAAACCCCAGTGCCCGGCGAACTTCTGGTCCTCGCCGGCAATCACCGCCACCTTCAGTTCATCGGAGATCTCGCCCCATGGGCGCCAGTCGCGTTGCAGGTCGATGGGCTGGCCGTCGACCCACGATTCCACCTTGCGCTCGACCATCAGCATGGTGCCCGGCGGCGGTACCCAGCGAAACAGCAGCACCAGCAACACGCTGGCAACGGCGAACCAGAGCAGGGCGCGGGTGAGGCGGCGGATCAGGGATGAAAGCATAGAGATGGCTTGGCCGAACCGAATGAGCGGGCCATTATACAGACCCTGTGCCCCCAAGGAGTCTTGCGCATGCTTCGCAGCTTTCTGTTGCTCGCCGCCTTTTTCGGCTTTACCGGTGTGGCCCTCGGTGCCTTCGCCGCCCATGGCCTCAAGGGCCGCCTGAGCCAGGAGTACCTGGCGATCTTCCATACCGGCGTCACCTACCAGCTGGTGCACGCCCTGGCCCTGCTGGGCGTGGCAGTGCTCTGGGCGCACCTGCCCGGGCGACTCACGGCCTGGGCCGGTGGTCTGTTCTGCCTGGGCATCGTGCTGTTTTCCGGTAGCCTGTACCTGTTGACCCTGAGTGGCATCGGCAAGCTCGGCATCATCACCCCTTTTGGCGGCCTGGCCTTCCTCGGCGGCTGGCTGTGCCTGGGCCTGGCGGCCTGGCGCCTGGGTTGACCCGCGGGTCCGGATCGAGACGAATGGCGCCGCTTGGCCTTGGGTTCAGCCCCGGATAGGGGCTAGAATGCGGGCCCCTAAAAACAATGGCGGCCGTGCGCATGCGCATTCAACTGAACGGTGAACCTTTCGAATTGCCCGACGGCGAAAGCGTCGCGGCCCTGCTGACCCGGCTCGACCTCGCAGGTCGCCGGGTGGCGGTGGAGCTGAACCTGGACATCGTGCCGCGCAGCCAGCACGACGCCACCGCCCTGCGCGAAGGCGACCAGGTCGAGGTGGTTCACGCCATCGGCGGCGGCTAGGCCCACGCGCTTCACCTGCAAGTCCCTCAACCTTCAAGAGGATTACCGATGAGCAATGTTCGTAGCGACAAGCCCTTCACGCTGGCCGGTCGTACCTTCCAGTCGCGCCTGCTGGTCGGTACCGGCAAGTACCGCGACATGGAAGAAACCCGCCTGGCCATCGAGGCCTCGGGTGCCGAGATCGTCACCGTCGCCGTGCGCCGCACCAACCTGGGCCAGAACCCGGGCGAGCCGAACCTGCTCGACGTGCTGCCACCGGACCGCTACACCATCCTGCCGAACACCGCCGGCTGCTACGACGCGGTCGAGGCCGTGCGCACCTGCCGCCTGGCCCGCGAACTGCTCGACGGGCACAACCTGGTCAAGCTCGAAGTGCTGGCCGACCAGAAGACGCTGTTCCCCAACGTGATCGAAACCATCAAGGCCGCCGAAGTGCTGGTCAAGGACGGTTTCGACGTGATGGTCTACACCAGCGACGACCCGATCATCGCGCGTCAGCTGGCCGAAATCGGCTGCATCGCGGTCATGCCGCTGGCAGGCCTGATCGGTACGGGCCTGGGCATCTGCAACCCGTACAACCTGCGCATCATTCTCGAGGAATCGAAAGTGCCGGTGCTGGTCGATGCCGGTGTGGGTACCGCGTCGGACGCCACCATTGCCATGGAAATGGGCTGCGAGGCAGTGCTGATGAATTCAGCCATCGCCCATGCCGAACAACCGGTGATGATGGCCGAAGCCATGAAGCACGCCATCGTGGCAGGCCGCCTGGCCTACCTGGCCGGCCGCATGCCGAAAAAACTCTATGCCAGCGCCTCGTCGCCGCTGGATGGTCTGATCAAGTAAGAGCCCCTGATGACTGAATCGCAAGAATCGCCGATCACCGCCGAAGGCGAAGAACGCCAACACCGCCGCATCAAGAGTTTCGTGATGCGTGCCGGGCGCATGACCGAAGGCCAGCAGCGCGGCCTGGACCAGGGCGCGCCGCTGTTCGTGCTGCCACTGGCCGACAGCCCGGTGGATTACGACCAGGTGTTCGGCCGTTCGGCGCCGCGCACCCTGGAGATCGGCTTCGGCATGGGCCATTCCCTGCTGGAGATGGCCGCCGCCGCGCCCGAGCAGGACTTCATCGGTGTCGAAGTGCACCGCCCGGGCGTGGGCGCGCTGCTCAATGGCGTGCTGACCCAGGGCCTGCAGAACCTGCGGGTGTATGACTGCGATGCCATCGAAGTGCTGAACAAGTGCGTGGCCGACAACAGCCTGGACCGCCTGATGCTGTTCTTCCCGGACCCGTGGCACAAGAGCCGTCACCACAAGCGTCGCATCGTGCAGCCGGAATTTGCCGAGCTGGTGCGCAGCAAGCTGAAGGTGGGCGGCGTGTTCCACATGGCGACCGACTGGGAACCGTACGCCGAGTACATGCTGGAAGTGATGAATGTCGCGCCGGGGTACAGGAACCTGGCCGAAGACGGCAAGTGCGTACCTCGCCCTGCCGAGCGTCCGATCACCAAGTTCGAACGCCGTGGCGAGCGCCTGGGGCATGGGGTGTGGGATCTGAAGTTCGAAAAACTGGCCTGATTGCCGGTGAGCGCTGCGCGCTCGAATCGCGGGTCAAGCCCGCTCCCACAGGTACAGCGCTGACCTCGAAATCAGCGTAGTACCTGTGGGAGCGGGCTTGACCCGCGATGATTCTAGCGGCGGTCTGCGACCACGCCAAGCAACACCAGCACCACCAGCAGCACCGGCGCCAGTGCGTAGTTGTTGAACTGGCTCAGCCCGCGTACCACCCACGGCGTGGCATAGATCAACGCCGCACCACTGCCGATCAGCACCAGCAGGGCCATGAACGGCACGCGCAACGCACCTGCCAGCCCGCCCAGGCGCTGTTCGACCCAGCCCTTGATGTCGGTGCCGAACAACACCAGCAAACAGCCTACAAGCGCCAGAGAGATCTCCGACAGGTTACTGCGGCTCCAGCGGGAGACGGTCGAGAGCAGGTCGAGTACCAGGTCCATTCGCTATCCTTAGGTCAAGAAATACTGCAGCAGGTCGTTGAGAAACAGCTGGCCCCGCGGTGTCGCCACCAGCCGCGTCGGTTCGACCTGCAAAAGGCCCTTTTGTTCGGCTTCACGGCGCGCCGCCGTCAGTTGTTCCAGCGGCAGGCCGGTACGCTGCGCGAACAGCGCAGCCTCCACGCCCTCGGTCAGGCGCAGGGCGTTCATCAGGAACTCGAACGGCAGTTCGTCCACCGCCAGCAGCTTGTCGCCCGCCTTGAACGCCTTGGCCGGGTTCAGGTAGTCCTTGGGCAGCCGGGTCTTCCAGGTGCGCACGATGCGCCCGTCCGGGTGGCTGAGCTTGCCGTGGGCACCGGCGCCGATGCCGATGAAGTCGCCAAAGCTCCAGTAGTTGAGGTTGTGCCGCGCCGGGCGCCCTGGCTGGGCGTAGGCCGACACTTCGTACTGGCGGTAGCCGTGCTCGGCCATCAGCGCCTGCCCGGCCTCCTGGATATCCCACAGGATGTCGTCCTCGGGCAGCAGCGGCGGCTGGTTCCAGAACACCGTGTTCGGCTCCAGGGTCAACTGGTACCACGACAGGTGGGTAGGGTTGAGCGCGATGGCCTGGCGCAGGTCGCCCAGCGCATCGTCCAGCGACTGGTCGGGCAGGCCGTGCATCAGGTCCAGGTTGAAGTTGTCGAACCCCGCCGCACGCGCCATGCCGGCCGCACGCACCGCCTCGTCACCGTTGTGGATGCGCCCCAGCGCCTGGAGCTTGGCCTGCTGGAAGCTCTGCACGCCGATCGACAGGCGATTGATGCCCAGTTGCCGGTAGGCCTTGAACTTCTCCTGCTCGAAGGTCCCGGGGTTGGCCTCCAGGGCGATCTCGATGTCGGCGGCGAACGGGATGCGTTGCTCCACGCCCGCCAGCAGGCGGCCCAGCGCACGGGCACTGAACAGGCTCGGGGTACCGCCGCCAAAGAAGATCGAGCTGATCGGTCGCCCGTACACCGCGCCCAGCTCCTGGTCGAGGTCGGCGAGCAGGGCGTCGACGTAGGCCTCTTCCGGCAGCTGCGGGGTGGCGGCATGGGAGTTGAAGTCGCAGTACGGGCATTTGCGCACGCACCACGGGATATGGATGTACAGCGACAGCGGCGGCAACTGCGCGAGTGCCGCCCGAGGTGCGTTGGAGCTGAAGCCAGCCTCGCCCAGATGCAGTGGCTGTGCCGGCGTGCGGTCGGTCATTGCAGGCCCAGGCGCTGACGCAGCAGGCTCATGGCGCGGGCGCGGTGGCTGATCTGGTTCTTGTCGGCGGGGCTCAGCTCGGCGCTGGAGCAGTCGCGCTCCGGTACCCAGAACAGCGGGTCGTAGCCAAAGCCGTGGGCACCGCTGGCCTGGTGCAGGATGCGTCCATGCCACAGGCCCTCGCACAGGATCGGCAGCGGGTCGTCGGCATGGCGTACCAGCGCCAGCACGCATACGAACTGCGCGCCGCGCTCGGCGTCCGGCACGTCCTTGAGTACCTCGAGCAACTTGGCGTTGTTTGCCGCGTCGCCTTGGCCATCGGCGTAGCGCGCCGAGTAGATGCCCGGCGCACCACCGAGAAAGTCCACCGCCAGGCCCGAGTCGTCGGCCAGGGCCGGCAGCCCGGAGATACGTGCGGCATTGCGCGCCTTGAGGATGGCGTTCTCGACGAACGACAGGCCGGTTTCCTCCGGCTCGACGCTGCTGAATTCGCCAATCGAACGCAGTTGCACGGTGTCACCGAGCATGGCCTGCAGTTCCTTGAGTTTGCCGGCGTTGTGGCTGGCCAATACGAGTTGCTGGATGTTCATCATTCGCCTGGGAAGAGCTCTTGGTTGAAACTGATGGTCTCGGTCTTGCCACCAATTGCAACATTGATCGTGAAGGTGCGGGTTTCCTGCTGCTCCACCGGGAACTGGGCGATGTAGTAGATTGCGCCCTGTTCGGTGATCTGCTTGAAGCTGAGTGGCACCGTGCGGCTGCTCAGGTCCTTGACGCTGCCGCTGACCTGGGTCACCTGCGGCTTGCCGGCCTTGATCACCGACACGTTGATCACGCCCTGGTTCTTGCTGCGCACCAGTTGCGCCGCCTTGGCGATGTCCGGCTGCAGGAAGGTGGAGATGAAGGTGCTGTAGTGCACCGTGGTGTCACCGAAGACTTCCTTGCGCTCGCCCTTGATCGCATCGGCAGCAAGTGCCGTCGTGCTCAGGCAGGCAACCAGTAAAAAGCTCAACAAGCGACCCATGATCTGTCTCCTCCAGTGTGGGTTGTTCAAACCGCGACCTTGTGTTCCTGCAGGCCCGGGCTGCTGACACGGTAAATGCCGATCTCCCCTAGAAGATTAGGCCATAGCTTGCTCGCCCACCCATGCCGGTGCATATGGTCGACCGCCAGACGGTCGAGCACCTGGGCGCGACGTTCGCTGCACAGCGCCTCGAAATCCTCGAAGGTGCAGAAGTGGATGTTCGGCGTGTTGTACCAGGTATACGGCATGAAGTCCGACACCGGCATGCGACCCTTGGTCGCCAGGTACCAGCGGCAGCGCCAGTGGCCGAAGTTGGGGAAGGTGATGATGCACTGGCGGCCCACGCGCAGCATTTCGTCGAGGATCCGGTCGGGGTACTCCACGGCCTGCAGGGCCTGGGTCATGACCACCACGTCGAAGCTGTTGCTGGCGAAGTTGCCCAGGCCCTTGTCCAGGTCCTGCTCGATGACGTTGACGCCCTTGGCCACGCACTGGGCGATGTTGTCGGGGTCGATTTCCAGGCCGTAGCCAGCCACCTGCTTGGTGTCACGCAGCGAGGCGAGCAGCTCGCCAGTACCGCAACCGAGGTCGAGTACCCGGCTGCCGGCGGGGATCCAGTCTTGGATGATTTCCAGGTCGGCTCTCATGGGGTCCTCAGCAGACGATGCGGTTCATGTAGTTCGTGAATCCCGTGATGTAGCGCGGGGTCGGGATCAGGAAGGCATCGTGGCCATACGGCGAGTCGATATCCAGGTAGCACACGTTCTTGCGCGCGGCGATCAGCGCATCGACGATCTCCCGCGAGCGCGCCGGCGAGAAACGCCAGTCGGTGGTGAACGACATCACGCAGTAGTCGGCGGTGACGTGGGCCAGGGTCGCGGCCAGGTCGCCGCCGTGGCTGGCGGCGGGGTCGAAGTAGTCCAGCGCCTTGGTCATCAGCAGGTAGGTGTTGGCATCGAAACGCCCGGAGAACTCCTCGCCCTGGTAGCGCAGGTAGCTTTCGACCTGGAACTCGACGCTGTGAAAGTCGTAGTTGAGCTTGTCGCTCTTGAGCTCGCGGCCGAATTTCTCGCCCATCGAGTCATCCGACAGGTAGGTGATGTGCCCGACCATGCGCGCCAGCATCAGCCCGCGCTTGGGGATCACGCCTTCGGCCTGGAACGAGCCGCCGTGGAACTCGGGGTCGGTGAGGATGGCCTGGCGCGCCACTTCGTTGAAGGCGATGTTCTGCGCCGACAGCTTGGGTGCCGAGGCGATGTCCAGGCAGTGGCGCACGCGGTCGGGGTAGGTGATGGTCCATTGCAGCGCCTGCATGCCGCCCAGGCTGCCGCCCACCACGGCGGCCCACTGGCCGATGCCCAGGCGATCGGCCAGGCGCGCCTGGCTGTGCACCCAGTCTTCCACGGTGAGTACCGGGAAGTCGGCGCCGTAGGGCTGGCCGGTGGCCGGGTTGACGCTGCTGGGGCCGGTGCTGCCGTTGCAGCCGCCGAGATTGTTCAGGCTGACCACGAAGAAGCGGTTGGTATCGATCGGCTTGCCCGGCCCGATGCAGCTGTCCCACCAGCCCGGCTTGCGGTCGTCGGGGCTGTGGTAGCCGGCGGCATGGTGATGCCCGGAGAGGGCATGGCAGATCAGCACGGCATTGCTGGCCGCGCTGTTGAGGGTACCGTAGGTTTCAAAGACCAGCTCGTAGCTGGCCAGCGAGCGACCGCAGGCCAGGGCCAGGGGCTCATCGAATCGCGCCAGTTGCGGTACTACCAGACCGACCGAATCTTCGGGAAAGACAGTGGACATCGACCCTGCTCACGCTTGAATGAGGCGTAAGTCTAAAGACCGCCACCCCCAGCGGCAAGCAACATGGCGCGGCTTGCGGCCGGGGGTGGTGCGGGTCAGATCATGCGGAACAGTTCCTGCGGCATTCCGGCGTAGGCGGCCAGCGGCGGCATCACGAACGACTGGATCACCTGGATCGCCAGGAAGGCGAAGATCGGCGAAATATCCAGGCCTCCGAGGTTGGGCACCAGCTTGCGAAACGGTGCCAGCACCGGCTCGCTGATCTGGTAGGCCAGCTCGGCGGCGGGGTTGTGGCTGCCGGGGGCGATCCACGACACGATCACCATCACGATCATCGCGACCCAGAAGATCTTCAGGAACAGCGAGGTGACGCCGATGACGGCCCACATCAGCAGGTGCGGGATGTCGCCGAAGGTGCCGTAGGTGACCATCAGCACGAACGCCATCAACAGCGCCTGGATCACGATCGACAGGATCAGCGACGAGGTGTCCAGCCCGAACACGCTGGGGATGATGCGCCGGATCGGCTTGAGCAGCGGCTGGGTGGCGCGCACCGCGAACTGGCTGAGCGGGTTGTAGAAGTTGGCCTTGACCAGCTGCAGCACGAAGCGCAGCAGCACGATGACCAGGTACAGGCTGACCAGTGTTTGCACCACGAAGATCGCGGCGCCCGAAAGTGCATTCATGCAGAGCTCCTTAGTTGCCCAGTTGTTCGGCCATTTCGGCCGAGCGGTGCGCCGCGGCGCCCAGTGCTTTTTCTACCAGCGCCTCGAACCCGTTGGCCTGGAACGACTTGATCGCCG
Organism: Pseudomonas sp. 8209; assembly: GCF_028682105.1. Lineage (NCBI taxonomy): Bacteria > Pseudomonadati > Pseudomonadota > Gammaproteobacteria > Pseudomonadales > Pseudomonadaceae > Pseudomonas > Pseudomonas sp. 8209. The sequence goes on along the minus strand of NZ_JANIAH010000006.1, from coordinate 47,287 downwards.
CCTCGGTGGTGCCATTGGGGGAGGTGACGCGCCGGCGCAGTTCGCTGGCCTCGACATCGCTGGCCACGGCCATGTGCGCCGCGCCCAGGGCGGTTTGCAGGGTCAGCCGGGAGGCGACGTCGCGGGGCAGGCCGAGTTTTTCGCCGGCTGCGGTCATCGCCTCGATCAGCAGGAAGAAATACGCCGGGCCGCTACCGGATACCGCGGTCACTGCATCCAGTTGCTGTTCGCTGTCGACCCACAGGGCCACGCCCACTGCCGAGAGCAGTTGCTCGGCTTCGGCGCGTTGTTCGGCCGATACCTGCTCGGTGGCATACAGACCGCTGACGCCCTGGCGCAGCAGCGCCGGGGTGTTGGGCATGCAGCGTACCAGCGGTTGCTCGCCCAGCCAGTTGCGCAGGCTGGCGCAGGTGATGCCGGCGGCAATCGACACCACCAGCTGGTTGGGCTTGAGGCTTGGCTTGAGCGCCTGGCACACCGCCTTCATGGCTTGCGGCTTGACCGCGATCAGCACCACGTCGGCGCCATCGACGGCCTGGGCGTTGTCTTCGAACAGCTGGATGCCGTGTTCGGAGTGCACCCTGGCGCGCGTCTCGGCACCCGGGTCGCTGGCGCGGATCTGCGCGGCGTCCACACCCTGGGCGCGCAAGCCGCCGATCAGGCTGGCGGCCATGTTGCCGGCGCCGATGAAGGCAATTCGAGTCTTGCTCATGTCAGGTCCTTGGTTGAAGAAGGTGAACGATGCATGGGTCAGGCCTGGCCGTAGTCGCGGGCACCGAACAGGGCGGTGCCGATGCGCACCCAGGTCGCGCCCTGGGCAATCGCTGCTTCCAGGTCGTGGCTCATGCCCATCGACAGGGTGTCCAGGCCCAGGTTCAGGCTGTCCTGCAATTGGCGTACACGGGCGAATGCCGCCGCCTGGGCGGCCGGGTCGTCGGTGGGTTCGGGAATCGCCATCAGGCCGCGCAGCTTCAGGTGCGGCAGCGCCGCGATGGCCTGGGCCAGCGCCGGCAGCTCGTCGGGGTTGCAGCCCGATTTGCTGGCCTCGCCGCTGACGTTGACCTGCACGCACACATTCAGTGCGGGCAGCCCGGCAGGGCGTTGTTCGCTGAGGCGTTGTGCGATTTTCAGTCGGTCCACCGAATGTACCCAGTCGAAGTGCTCGGCGATTGCTCGCGTCTTGTTCGATTGAATGGGGCCGATGAAGTGCCAGGTCAAGGGCAGGTCGGTCAATTCGAGCTGCTTGGCCAGGGCTTCCTGCAAGTAGTTTTCGCCCACGTCGCGCACACCGGCCGCATACACTTCGCGTATCGCGGCAGCCGGCTTGGTCTTGCTCACGGCCAGCAGGCGGACCTGCCCGGGGTCACGCCCGGCGGCCTGTGCAGCGCTGCGGATGCGGTCGGCAAGCGTGGAAAGGTTGTCTGCTATGGTGGACATGGATCAACGCCAGCGGCTGTTCGGGTCTGCGGCATTCTACCTGCTTGGCGATGTTTGGGGAGTGTTATGGACATGACCGGGCTGATGGCCCTGGCGCTCAGGGAAGGCGCCTCCGATCTGCACCTGGCGGCCGGCAGTGCGCCGATGATCCGCCGTGACGGGCAGATGCAGCCGCTGGGGCCGGCGGCGTTGAGCAGCGACAACCTGCATGCCCTGCTGGCGCAGCTCATGAGCCCACAGCAGCAGGAGGACTTCGCCAGGCTGCAGGACCTGGACTTTGCCGTGGCCGTGCCCGGGCTGGGGCGCTTTCGGGTCAACGCCTTCGTGCAGGTGCGCGGGCCGGCGGCGGTACTGCGCCTGATACCCGACCAGGTGCCGACGCTGGCGAGCCTGCAGCTGCCGGAGGTGTTTCGTCGCATTGCCGAGTCGCCGGCCGGGCTGGTGCTGGTGACCGGCCCCACCGGCTCAGGCAAGTCGTCCACCCTGGCGGCGCTGGTCGATCACCTCAACCGCGAGCGCGCCGTGCATATCCTGACCCTGGAAGACCCGCTCGAATTTATCCACAGCCCGCTGCGCAGCCAGCTCAGCCAGCGTGAGATGGGGCGTCACAGCCAGGGGTTCGCCCAGGCGCTGCGGGCTGCGCTGCGCCAGGACCCGGACGTGATCATGCTTGGCGAGCTGCGCGACCTGGAGACGATCCGCCTGGCCCTGACCGCCGCCGAAACCGGCCACCTGGTGCTGGCGACCCTGCACACCGCCTCGGCGGCCAAGGCCATCGACCGGCTGGTGGACGTGTTTGCCGCGCAGGAGAAGGCCCTGGTGCGCACGATGCTCGCCGACGCCTTGCAGGCGGTGGTGGCCCAGGTGCTGGTGCCCAGGGTGCAAGGCGGGCGAGTGGCCGCGCACGAGGTCCTGCTGGCCACGCCGGCGGTGCGCAACCTGATTCGCGAGGGGAAGGTGGCGCAGCTGTATTCGGCCATGCAGACCGGCGCGGCGTTAGGCATGCAGACCCTGGACAGCAGCCTGCAGGGTCTGGTGAGGCGGGGAATCGTCAGCCTGGAAACGGCCAGGGCGAACGCGCGTTCGCCCGATCAGGTCTAGCGTTTGGCCAGGCGCAGCTGGGTTTGCGGCTGCTCCTTGGGCAGTACGCGCTTGGCGACCACGTAGTGGCTCTGCCAGTAGGGCTTGTTCAGGGTATCGATGCTGACCCGCTTGCCGCGCCGTGGCGCGTGGATGAAGCGGTCGTTGCCCAGGTAGATGGCCACGTGGTTGACGCGGCGACTCTTGATGTTGAAGAACAGCAGGTCGCCGGGCTTGAGATCCTTGCGGTCGACTTTCACGCCGTGGCCGCTGGCCATGGCGTTGGAGGTACGCGGCAGGTCGACCTCGTCGATGTCGTTGAAGGCGTACTTGACCAGCCCGCTGCAGTCGAAGCCCTTGCTCGGGCTGCTGCCGCCCCAGCGGTACGGAGTGCCCAGCACGTTCACCGCGCGGCTGAGCACATCGCTGCTCTGCTTGGCCGGCATCGAGGCGACCTGGCGGGTGGTCTTGGCGACCTTGGAAGAGGCGGCGGACGAGGTGACCTTGGCGTGGGCGCCCTTGGTCGAGCGTACGGCTGCAGTGCTGGTGGTGTGCACGTTGAAGCCGTTGGGAAGACGTTGCTCACGGTTGGTGGCGTGGGCGGCCAGTGGCAATAAAAGGCAAACAGTCAGCCATGTCTTGAAAAAAGGTCGCATGGGCAGGGCTCTTGTTGGTTAAGCGCGCAACTTTATAACAGCTTTTTGATCGAATTCTGGTCCGTTGGTCGATTGCAGAGGCGCCATACGTCGGCTGAGCACGTAAAAGTCACATTTTTTCTTAGAAAATTTCTCTCTAAACCGTGGAGGCTATGAATGAACAGTTATCAGCAACAGGCGCAGCCCCAGGACACCCACAGCAAGGTCCTCGGCTACCTGCTGTGGATCTTCGGTTTTACCGGGTCGCACCGTTTCTACTACGGCAGGCCGGTGACCGGCACCATCTGGTTCTGCACCCTGGGCCTGCTCGGTATCGGCTGGCTGATCGACCTGTTCCTGATCCCGAAGATGGACAGCGAGGCCGACCTGCGCTTTCACGCCGGCCCGCTGGACTACAGCCTGGCCTGGATCCTGCTGACCTTCCTGGGGATATTCGGCGTGCACCGCATGTACCAGGGCAAGTGGATCAGCGGCGTGATCTATGCCTTTACCGGCGGGCTGTTTCTGCTGGGGGTGCTGTACGACTTCTGGACGCTGAACACCCAGGTATCGCTCAAGAACGTGCAGGCGCGGGCCTGAAAGCAGGCGGCCCGCTGCTGCGGGCCGCCGAACATCGGGGTTACTGGCGTATCTGGCGCTGTTGCAGCAGCAGGTTGTTGAAGCCGCTGCCGGCCAGTTGCTTCTGCGCCACGGTCAGCTGTTCGCGATTGCTGAACGGGCCGACCAGCACGCGGTACCAGGTCTCTTCCTTCACCGTACCGGACTCCACCTTCACCGCCTGGCCGAGCAGGATGATCTGCGCACGCACCTTGTCGGCATCGGCCTCTTTGCGGAACGAGCCCGCCTGCAGGTAGAACTGCGTGGTAGCGGCCGGCTTGATCACCGGCGGTGCCGGTGGCGGGGTCTGCCCCAGCAGCGCGGCCTGGGCGCGGGCGGTGTCGATCTTGGCCGCCTCGGCCGGGGTCACCGGTGGCTGCGCCGGTACCGGCGGGGTTTTCTCCGGCACGGCTTCGGGCGGCACGATCACTTCCGACTCGGGCAGCAGTGTGTAGAAGTCGTACTTGGGCTTGACCGGCTGCTGCGGGCTCGGCGCGGTCTTGTTCGCCTCGGCGATCTTCTCGGCCTTCTGCTGGGCTTCAGGCTTGGTGCGCTTGACCTCGTCGCGGCTGGGCTCGAGTTTCATCAGGAACACGATGAACGCACCGACCGTGAGGCCGATGGCCAGCCACATCCAGCCCGGTATCGGTTGCTTGGCCGGGGCCTGGTAGCGGCTTGCGCCGCGCTTGGGAGCAGGTTTTTTCTTGGCAGCCAACTTACATGCGCTCCAGGGTTTCCAGGCCAAGCAGTTCCAGGCCCTGCTTGAGGGTGCGACCGGTCAGGGCGGCCAGGCGCAGGCGGCTCTGCTGCTGTTCGGGTGTTTCTGCGGCGAGGATCGGGCAGTTCTCGTAGAAGCTGGAGAACAGGCCGGCCACGTCGTAGAGGTAGCTGCACAGTACGTGCGGGGTACCTTTTTCGGCGACGTTGTTCAGGATTTCGCCGAACTGCGCCAGGCGCGCGGCCAGGTCCTGTTCCTGCGGTGCCTGCAAGCGGATCTCGCCTTCGACCTGGTCGAAGCCCTTGCCCAGCTTGCGGAACACGCCGGCCACGCGGGTGTAGGCGTACAGCAGGTACGGGGCGGTGTTGCCTTCGAAGTTGAGCATCAGCTCGAAGTTGAAGCTGTAGTCGCTGGTACGGTGCTTGGACAGGTCGGCGTACTTGACCGCGCCGATGCCCACCACCTTGGCGATGGCGCGCAGTTCTTCTTCAGGCAGCTGCGGGTTTTTCTCCTTGACCAGGGCGTAGGCACGCTCCTTGGCTTCGTTGAGCAGGTCGATCAGCTTCACGGTGCCGCCGTCGCGGGTCTTGAACGGGCGGCCGTCGGCGCCGTTCATGGTGCCGAAGCCCATGTGCTCCATGTCCATCGGGTGGGTCACGAAGCCGGCCTTGCGGGCCACCGCGAACACCTGCTGGAAGTGCAGGGCCTGGCGCTGGTCGACGAAGTACAGGGCGCGGTCGGCCTTGAGCACGCCGCTGCGGTAGCGCACGGCGGCCAGGTCGGTGGTGGCGTACAGGTAGCCGCCGTCGGCCTTGACGATGATCACCGGCAGCGGCTCGCCCTCGGCGTTCTTGAACTCGTCGAGGAACACGCACTGGGCGCCGTTGCTTTCCACCAGCATGCCCTTGGCCTTGAGGTCCTCGACCACATTGGCCAGGTCGTCGTTGTAGGCGCTTTCGCCCATCACGTCGGCCATGGTCAGCTTGACGTTGAGCAGCTCGTAGGTCTTCTGGCAGTGCGACAGCGAGATGTCCTTGAAGCGGGTCCACAGCTTCAGGCACTCGGGGTCGCCGGCCTGCAGCTTGACCACCAGGCCACGGGCGCGGTCGGCGAACTCGCTGGACTCGTCGAACCGCTTCTTGGCGGCGCGGTAGAAGTTCTCCAGGTCCGACAGCTCTTCGCTGGTGATCGGGTTCTCTTCCAGGTATGCCATCAGCATGCCGAACTGGGTGCCCCAGTCGCCCACGTGGTTCTGGCGTACCACATCGTCACCGAGAAACTCCAGCACACGGGCCACGGCGTCGCCGATGATGGTCGAGCGCAGGTGGCCGACGTGCATTTCCTTGGCCAGGTTGGGCGCCGACATGTCGATCACGACCTTCTGCGTGGCGCCGGCCTTGTGCACGCCGAGCCTGGCGTCGGCCAGTGCGGCATCCAGGCGCGAGGCCAGGGCCTGGGTGTTCTGGAAGAAGTTGAGGAAGCCCGGGCCTGCGATCTCCACCTTGCTGACCTGCGGGTCGGCGGGCAGGGCGGCGATGAGTTTCTCGGCCAGGTCGCGCGGCTTGAGGCCGGCGGGCTTGGCCAGCATCATCGCGATGTTGCTGGCGAAATCGCCGTGGGTCTTGTCCCGGGCGTTTTCCACCTGGATCGCCGGCGTCAGCCCGTCAGGCAGCACACCGTCGTTGACGAGTTGGGTGAGGGCTTGCTGGATCAGCTGGCGAATGGTGTCTTTCATGGGCTTCTCTTTCGACCGCAAGCGCGGCGGCGCCTGGATGCGCAGGTGGAAAAACTGGGTATTATCCGTTGCCGGGGCGAGGTTGCCAACCTTTAGGGCCCTTTGGCCGACAATGCAGGCTCTGCAGAGGGCCAGGGCTCATCAAACCTGTAGGAGCCGGCGTTGCCGGCGAAGCGGTCAGTACAGGTCGACCGGGTCCACATCCAGCGACCAGCGCACCTGTCGCCCGCTCGGCATCTGCTCCAACACTAACAGCCAGGCGCTCATCAGACGATGCAAGGATGCCCTTGCATTGGCCTGCAACAACAATTGCGCACGAAAACGTCCCGCCCGTCGCTCCATCGGCGCCGGCACCGGGCCCAGCAGCTCGACGCCGTGCAGGTCGTGCTCTGCCAGCAACTGCTCGGCGGCGCTGCAGGCCTCGTCGAGAAAGCTCTCGGCCTGCCCCGGCTTGTGCGCCTCGGCGCGCAGCAGCGCCAGGTGCGCGAAGGGCGGCAGGCCGGCGGCGCGGCGCTCGCTCAGGGCCTGTTCGGCAAACGCGAAATAGCCCTGCTCGGTAAGCTGTACCAATAGAGGATGGTCGGCCAGGTGCGTCTGGATGATCACCTTGCCTGGCTCCTCTGCACGCCCGGCACGCCCTGCCACCTGCACGATCAGTTGGGCCATGCGCTCGCTGGCGCGAAAATCCCCGGAGAACAGCCCGCCATCGGCATCCAGGATCGCCACCAGGGTGACCCGCGGAAAGTGGTGCCCCTTGGCCAGCATCTGGGTGCCGACCAGGATGCACGGCTCGCCGCGCTGCACTGTGGCGAACAGCTGGTTCATCGCGTCCTTGCGCGAGGTGCTGTCGCGGTCCACGCGCAGCACCGGGACATCCGGAAACAGAATGCTCAGGCGCTCTTCGGCGCGCTCGGTGCCTGCACCTACCGGGCGCAGGTCCACATGGTTGCACTGCGGGCACTGGCGCGGTACGCGCTCGTCATAGCCGCAGTGGTGGCAGCGCAGTTCGCCGGAGCGCTGATGCACGGTCATGCGCGCATCGCAGCGCGGGCATTCCGACAGCCAGCCGCAGTCGTGGCACAGCAGCGTGGGGGCAAAGCCGCGACGGTTGAGGAACACCAGCACCTGCTGGCCGGCGGCCAGGGTCTGGCCGATGGCCTGTTGCATCGGCCCGCTGATGCCGCTGTCCAGCGGCCGGCTCTTGACGTCCAGGCGCAGGAAGCGCGGCGCCTTGGCGCCGCCGGCGCGGTGGTTCATGCGCAGCAGGCCGTAACGGCCGGAGTAGGCGTTGTGCAGGCTTTCCAGCGATGGCGTGGCCGAGCCCAGCAGGATCGGGATGTGCTCCTGGTGCGCGCGCACCAGGGCCAGGTCGCGGGCGTGATAGCGCAGGCCTTCCTGCTGCTTGTAGGAGCCGTCGTGCTCCTCGTCGATGATGATCAGGCCCGGGTTCTTCATGGGCGTGAACAGCGCCGAGCGGGTGCCGATGATGATGTCGGCCTCGCCATCACGGGCCGACAGCCAGGCTTTGAGGCGTTCGCGGTCGTTGACTGCCGAATGCAGCAGGGCAATGCGCGCATTGAAGCGCTGCTCGAAGCGCGCCAGGGTCTGCGGCCCGAGGTTGATCTCCGGAATCAGGATCAGCGCCTGCTTGCCGGCCTCCAGGGTTTCGCGGATCAGTTGCAGGTAGACCTCGGTCTTGCCGCTGCCGGTGACCCCGGCCAACAGAAAGGCATGGAAGCTGCCGAACCCTGCCTGCACCGCATGAAACGCCGCCTTCTGCTCATCGTTGAGCGGCAGTTCGGGCTGTGCCAGCCAGTGTTCGTGGCGCGCCGGCGGGGCATGCCGGCGTACCTCCACCTGCACCAGCTCCTTGGCCAGCAGCAGGTCGAGGCTGTCCTTGCTCAGTTTGAGCTTGCTCAGCAGGCCGTGGGCCACGCCGTGCGGATGCTGCGCCAGGGTGGCCAGGGCATCGCGCTGGCGCGGTGCGCGGGCGATGCGCGGGTCGTCGTGGCGCGCCCCCGGGGCCACCTGCCAGAAGCGTTCCTGGTGCGCTTCGGCCGGCTCGCCCTGGCGCAGCAGCACCGGCAGCGCCCAGCTCAGGGTGTCGCCCAGGCTGTGCTGATAGTACTGCGCGGTCCAAACGCACAGCTTGAACAGGGCTGGCGGTATCGGCGATACCGGGTCAAGCAGGGCGATGGCAGGCTTGAGTTTGTCGGCGGGCACCTCGCTGTGCTCGCACACCTCCACCAGGATGCCGATCATCTCGCGGCGCCCGAACGGCACGCGCAGGCGCATGCCGGGGGTGAATGCGGTGTGCGCCATGCTTGCCGGGGCCCTGTAGTCGAACAACCGCCGCAGGGGCGAGGGCAAGGCAAGGCGAAGGATGACGTCGGACACGCGCAGGGTCTCTGAAGGGCAATTCGGTAGCCGCCGAGCCTAGCAGACGACAGTCGGTACAAGCGACAACTTGCGCTGATGGCATGCTCTGGTATTATTCGCCGCCTAATTACGTGCGGTATTCAACAATGGTGTTGGGTGGCGGCACGCAGTCGAGGAAGTGACCATGAAACCAGAAATTCATCCGAATTATGAAGCAGTCGCAGTCACCTGCAGCTGCGGCAATGTGTTCCAGACCCGTTCGACCCTGTGCGCCCCACTGGCCACCGACGTCTGCAACGAGTGCCACCCGTTCTACACCGGTAAGCAGAAAGTGCTGGACACCGGCGGCCGCGTACAGAAGTTCGCAGACCGTTTCGGCATGTTCGGTGCCAAGAAGTAAGACGGCGCGAAGCTGGCCCCATGGGCTTGGCAATGCTGTTGAAGAAGGCGTCCCTGGTGGGCGCCTTTTTTGTGGCCGCGATCTGGCAGTTGCCGGCGCAGGCGCTGTGTACGCTGCCGGCCGACCTCCAGGGCGGGGTGCAGAGCGTTGCGGTACGCCAGGTGATCGACGGCGATACCTTGCGTCTGAAGGATGGGCGCAATGTGCGCCTGATCGGCATCAATGCTCCCGAGATCGGGCGCAAGGGGCGGCCCAGCGAGCCCTATGCGGTGGCCGCGCGCCAGCGTTTGCAGGCCCTGGTCAAGGCCAGTGGCGGGCGGGTCGAGCTGCTGCCGGGTACGGAGCCGCGCGACAAATACAAGCGCACCCTGGCCCATGTGTTCGACCGCTCTGGTCACAATCTGGAAGAACAACTGCTGGGCGAGGGTCTGGGTTATCGCATCGCGGTAGCGCCCAACACCGCCCTGCGCGACTGCCATCAACAGGCTGAACAGGCCGCCCGCAGCGCCCGCGTGGGGCTGTGGGGCCAGCCGCCGGTGATCGCGCCGGGGCACCTGCGCCAGGCCGGCTTTGCGCTGGTCGCTGGCCAGGTTCAGTCGGTCGAGCGCAGCGGTGGCGCCATCTGGATCGAGTTGGGCCATTCGCTGGTGCTTCAGGTGCCGGCCAGGTTGTCGCGCAACTTTGCGCCTGATTTCACCGACGGCCTCGAAGGCCGACGCGTCGAAGCCCGCGGTTGGGTGCTGGATCGTTCCCGCAAGGCCGGGCTCAAGCCGGGTCAAGCGCGCTGGATGCTGCCACTCACCGACCCGACGATGCTGGAAAGACAATAAAGATAATAAATTGTGAACATTTTAAAAATGGATTGTACACACTGAAAGCCTTGCGGGCTGCGGCTCTTGGCTTAAAGTCGTAGGCTAAAGGCCTTGACACAAGTGACCGGGCAGTCTTGTCGGCCCATTGCTCTTTGCGTATCCTCGGCGGTCCGTCAGAACAGTAAAAGCGGAATGCCCATCATGTCAGATTTGAAAACTGCCGCTCTCGAATACCATGCTCAGCCTCGTCCGGGGAAACTGAGCGTAGAGCTCACCAAACCGACCGCGACTGCTCGCGACCTGGCGCTGGCCTACAGCCCGGGTGTTGCCGAGCCAGTACGTGAAATCGCCCGTGACCCGGAGCTGGCCTACCAGTACACCGGCAAGGGCAACCTGGTAGCAGTCATTTCCGACGGCACCGCCATCCTCGGCCTGGGCAACCTGGGCCCACTGGCGTCCAAGCCGGTGATGGAAGGCAAGGGTGTTCTGTTCAAGCGTTTCGCCGGTATCGACGTGTTCGACATCGAAGTCGATGCCGAAAGCCCGCAGGCCTTCATCGACACCGTCAAGCGCATCTCGATCACCTTCGGCGGCATCAACCTGGAAGACATCAAGGCACCCGAGTGCTTCGAGATCGAGCGCGCGCTGATCGAGCAGTGCGACATCCCGGTGTTCCACGATGACCAGCACGGCACCGCGATCGTGACCGCGGCCGGCATGATCAACGCCCTGGAAATCGCGGGCAAGACCCTCGCCGATGCCAAGATCGTCTGCCTGGGCGCCGGTGCTGCGGCCATCTCCTGCATGAAGCTGCTGGTGAGCATGGGCGCGAAGATCGAAAACATCTTCATGGTCGACCGTACCGGCGTGATCCACGCTGGCCGTGACGACCTGAACCAGTACAAGGCGGTGTTCGCCCACGCTACCGACAAGCGCAGCCTGGCCGATGCCCTGGAAGGCGCTGACGTGTTCGTCGGCCTGTCCGGTCCGAACCTGCTGAGCCCTGAAGGCCTCAAGTCGATGGCACCGAACCCGATCGTGTTCGCCTGCTCGAACCCGGACCCGGAAATCTCGCCGGAGCTGGCCCACGCCACCCGCAGCGACGTGATCATGGCCACCGGTCGTTCCGACTACCCGAACCAGGTCAACAACGTACTGGGCTTCCCGTTCATCTTCCGTGGTGCCCTGGACGTTCGCGCCAAGCGCATCAACGAAGAGATGAAGATCGCTGCCGCCAACGCCCTGAAAGACCTGGCCAAGCTGCCGGTGCCTAAGGAAGTCTGCGCTGCCTACGGCGTCGACGCGCTGGAATTCGGTCGTGAGTACATCATTCCGAAGCCGATGGACGCACGCCTGATCACCGTGGTTTCCGATGCCGTGGCCAAGGCTGCGATCGAAAGCGGTGTGGCGACCCTGCCGTATCCGAAGAACTACCCGCTCAAAAGCGTGGATGACGTGTTCAACGGCTGAGCCGTTGTAGCGTTGTAGCAAAAAGCCCCGGCTCGCGAGAGTCGGGGCTTTTTGTTTGGGGCTGGTAATTGTGCTGGCCAATGGGCTGCAGGGCAGCCCCCGGGTTACCCCATCAGAACAGATCGATCGGCGCCGACTCGTCCGCCGGCAGCGGGCTGCCTGGCGCACTGCCACCCAGCTCGTTGACCGACGGCGGGGTGTCTTCGGCCTTGAACAGCTCGAAGTACGCATCAGGCGTGCTCGGCGTGGCCGCACGGCCGCTCACCGGGTCCACCCGCAGGCTGAGGATGCCTTCAGGCTGCGGCAGCGTGTGCATCGGCTTGTCCTTGAGCGCGGCGCCCATGAAGCTCATCCAGATCGGCAGCGCCACGGTACCGCCATACTCGCGACGGCCCAGGGTCTCGGGCTGGTCGAAGCCGCTCCATACGGTGGTCACGTAGTCGGCGTTGTAGCCGGAGAACCACGCATCCTTGGACTCGTTGGTGGTACCGGTCTTGCCCGCCAGGTCGGTGCGCCCCAGCGCCAGGGCACGTCGCCCGGTGCCACGCTTGATCACGTCCTGCAGCATGCTGGTGAGGATGTAGCTGGTACGTCCGTCGATGATCTGCTCGGCCACCGCCGGCACCTGCGGCGCCACCGCACTCACGTCGGCGCCCAGTGCCGCATCGGTGACGATCGGCGTTTCGGCGGCGCCAATCCCGGCCTCGTCCTGATGCCCCCGAGGCACGCTGGGCGGGTTGGCGGTGAACAGCGTCTCGCCATTGCGGCTTTCGATGCGGTCGATCAGGTACGGGGTGATCTTGTAGCCGCCGTTGGCAAACGCGCTCCAGCCGGTGGCGATCTCCATCGGCGTGAGGGTCGCGGTGCCCAGCGCCAGCGACAGGTTGCGCGGCAGGTCCTGCTTGTTGAAGCCGAAACGGGCGATGTAGTCGATGGTCTTGTCCACGCCCATGGCCTGCAGCAGGCGGATCGATACCAGGTTGCGCGACTTGTACAGCGCCTCGCGCATGCGGATCGGGCCAAGGAAGGTGTTGGTGTCGTTCTTGGGTCGCCACACCTTGTCCAGGTACTCGTCGACGAACACGATAGGGGCGTCGTTGACCAGGCTGGCGGCGGTGTAGCCGTTGTCCAGCGCCGCGCTGTAGACGAACGGCTTGAAGCTCGAGCCCGGCTGGCGCTTGGCCTGCATGGCGCGGTTGTAGTTGCTCTGCTCGAACGAGAAGCCGCCCACCAGAGCGCGGATGGCGCCGTTGTTCGGGTCCAGGGTCACCAGTGCGCTCTGGGCGCCCGGCACCTGGCTGAACTTCAGTTCGCCTTCGCTGGTGCGTTGCACGCGGATCACGTCGCCGACCTGGGCCACATCGCCCGGCTGCTGCGGGGCGCGGCCCTGGCTGTTGGTGTTGAGGAATGGGCGGGCCCATTTCATGGTGTCCCAGGCCACGGTCTCGGTCTGGCCCGACTTGGTCAGCACCTGCAGGCCGGTCTTGTCGACCTGGGTGACGATGGCCGGTTCCAGCCCGCCCAGTGGGCGCAGCTTGGTCAGTTCCTGCAGCCAGGCGGCCTGGGTCTTGCCCGGCAGGCGCGACTCGGGGCCGCGGTAGCCGTGGCGGTGATCGTAGGCGCTGAGGCCATCGAGCACGGCGCTGTTGGCCATTTCCTGCAGGTCGCTCGGCACCGTGGTGGTCACGCGGAAACCTTCGGTGTAGGCGTCGCTGCCGTAGCGGCCGACCATCTCGGCGCGGGCCATCTCGGCGATGTACGGGGCATTCACCTCGGGCGTCGGCACGTGGTAGCTGGCGTTGATCGGTTCGGCCAGGGCAGCCTGGTAGCTGGCTTCGTCGATCTTGCCCAGCTTGTACATGCGCCCCAGGATCCAGTCGCGGCGTTCCTTGGCGCGCGTCGGGTTGGCCAGCGGGTTGAAGCGCGACGGTGCCTTGGGCAGGCCGGCGATCATCGCCATCTGCGCCAGGCTCACGTCACGGATCGACTTGCCGTAGTACACCTGCGCTGCGGCTTCGATGCCGTAGGCACGGTTGCCCAGGTAGATCTTGTTCACGTACAGCTCGAGGATCTCGTCCTTGGTCAGCTCGCGCTCGATCTGCAGGGCCAGCAGGATCTCGTTGGTCTTGCGCGAGAAGCTGCGTTCGCTGCTGAGGAAGAAGTTCTTCGCCACCTGCATGGTGATGGTGCTGCCGCCGGTCTGGATGTGTCCGGACTTGAGCAATTGTGTTGCAGCGCGCATCAGGCTGCTGGGGTCGACCCCATAGTGATTGGCGAAGTTGTCGTCTTCGGCGGACAGCAAAGCCTGGATGAAATGCGGGGGAATGTCGGCGAAACGGATGGGAGAACGCCGCATCTCGCCGAACTCGGCAATCAGCTTTCCATCGCTGCTGTATACCCGCAAAGGGATCTGCAACTGGATGCTTCTCAGGGCCTCTACCGAGGGCAGGCTGGGGCTAAGATACAGAAACGCGCCGCTCAGACCGAGCACGACGGCACAGATGACTGCGACGAAAGACCACCAGAAGAACTTCAGCAGGCGTATCAAGGCTTTGGGGTGTCCAGTTTGAAATATGGATTGAGCGCAGGGCTGATCGACGAGAAAAAACGCTGGGCATTATAAGCAATTTTCACTGTGCCGCGTGGGTTGCGCGGTGCACGGGCTGACCGGTGCCCTGTCTGGGGGCCGGTCGAAGCAGGCGGATGCCAGGGAAAGCCAATGTTTGGACGTTTCGGCAAGGATGCCGGTTCACTGCTGGGTATCGATATTTCATGTTGCGCGGTGCGATTGCTGCAGCTGCGGCAGGTGGCAGGGGCCTTCGAGGTGCGTGCGCAGGCCGTGCAGACGCTGGCGGCGGGCGTGCTGCAGGACGGCCGGGTGGCCGACCCGGCACAGTTGGCGCAGGTGCTGGGCGATGCCCTGGCCCGCAGCGGTGCCACCTTGCGCGAGGCGGCGCTGGCGATTCCGGCCACGGCCGTGCTGAGCAAGACCGTGCAGGTGCCGGCGGGGCTGGCAGAGGATGCCCTGTTTGCCCGCCTGTGCCATGAGGCCGAACCTTTCATACCCTTTGCCCTTGACGAGGCGGCCTTCGATTTCGAGTGCCGCGGCTCGGTCGCGCACGACCCGTGCTACGAGGCGGTGGGGGTGTATGCCTGTCATCAGGGCTGGCTCGATGGGCTGGAGGCGGCACTGGAGCTGGCAGGCCTGTGTGCGCGGGTGGTCGAGACCGACAGCCTGGCGTTGTTGCGCGCGGTCGGGGCGGACGATGACGCGGTCGCCGTGGTGCGGGTCGAGCCAGGGCACTGGGCGCTGCATGCACAGCACCAGGCATGGCGTGCCGACGCGGGTGCAGCGGCCGATGTGCCGCAGGCGTTGGCTGCCTGCATCGAACGCTGGTTGCAGGCCCTGGAGGGCCCGGCACCGGCGCGGCTGGTGCTGACCGGGGCGGCTGCCGATTCGGCCCGGGCGCTGGAAGTGCAGCGTCGGCTGGGTATCGAAATCACGGTGTTCGATGCCGCCGAACCCGCGCTGGCGCTGGCCTATGGGCTGGCGATGAGGCGTGCACCGTGAGGCGCGATATCAACCTGCTGCCGTGGCGGGCCTGGCAACGCCAGCGCAGTGTGCGGCAGTTGCAGGGGTTGATGCTGGTGGCTCTGCTGCTGGGGGTCGCCATCGTGGTGCTGCTGGACCGGCATGGCGCCTATCGCCTGGCGCAGCAGGGGCAGGCCAATGCGGCCCTGCGCGATGCCATCGCCCGGCTTGAGGGCCCGCTGGCAGAACTGGCCGACCTGACCGCCCGGGGCGATGCGCTGCAGGAGCGCATCCAGGGGCTGGATGCCGTGCTGCGCACCGCGTCCCCAGGTGGTCAGGTACTCGCACCGCTGGCCACGCGGGTGCCACAAGGGCTGCAATTGACTGCACTGGCGCTCGAGGGCAGCGCGCTGCGCCTGGAGGGGGTGGCACAGGGGCGGGCGTCGGTCACTCAACTGCTGCGCAATCTGGATCAGGCCCCTGGCCTGGGCGAGGTGCAGTTGCAGGAGATCAAGGCCACCGCCGCCGGCGAGGTGTTCCACCTCAGTGCGCAGGTGCAGCCATGACCCCGGCTCTCGACTGGTACCTGATGGCAGCGTGGCCTCGGCGGTACAAGGCGCTGTTGCTGGCGGCTTGCCTGCTGCTGGCGCTCGGTAGCGGTTATGGGCTGCACCTGCGCGGGGCGAGCGCTTCGCTTGAGCGGGCGCTGGCGCGTGGAGCCGAGTTGCAGCAGGCCTGGCAGGCGCAGGCAGAGCAGGTCGCCCGGCTGGACGAGCAGCAGGCCCGCTTGCTCGGCCTGGAGCAACGCCTGCGGGAGGCCCAGGCCCGGCTGCTGCCAGCGGGCGGCATGCCCGGCCTGCTGCAGGCTGTCGCCCGGGCCGGGCGGGGCCTGGTGTTCGAGCAGGTGAAAGTGTTGCCGGCGCAGCCGCAGGCCCTGCATGCCGAAATGCCGGTGCACCTGCAGGTGGTGGGCGACTTCGCCGCGCTGGCCGGTTTTGTCGACGCCCTGGCCACGCTGCCTGAGCGCGTGACCCTGCATGACCTTCACCTGGCGCCGCTGGCGGGGCGTGGGCAACTGCGTCTGCAGATGCACCTCAAGGCCTATGCGTCCGGCCTGCCGGTCGACCCCGTGGCGCAGCCGGCGCCGGTGCTGGCGGAGGCGCGCGATCCCTTTGCCGCGCCGCCGCCCGCAGCGCTCGAATTTGCGCTGGAACACGTGCCGCTGGAACAGATGGAACTGGTCGGGCACCTGGCCGACCGTCGAGGCGGGGTCGCGTTGATCCGTGTTGCGGGGGCGCTGTACCCGTTGCGCGAAGGTGACCGGCTGGGGCCGGACAAGGGGCGGGTGGTGCGCATCGATGCGCAGCAGGTCGAGCTCGAGGAGCAGGTATGGGTCGAGGGCGCCGGCTGGGTGGAGCGCTCGCAGGTGATCGAAGCCAATGGGGTGGCTCGACACGTCGTCAACTGACCAGGGAGGTCGTGGATGAACAGGATGTTCAGCCTGTGTGCGGTACTGATGGTGGCGCTGCCGGTAGCAGGTGCAGGCCTTGGGGCCGAGGGGGCAGGGTATGGCGGCGAGCCGCTGTCGTTGAGTTTCCAGGATGTCGAGGTGCGTTCGGTGCTCAAGGTGCTGGCCGACTTCACCGGGGTCAACCTGGTGGCCAGTGATGCAGTACAGGGCAAGGTGACCCTGCGTCTGCACGAGGTGCCCTGGGAACAGGCACTGGACCTGGTGCTGCGCAGCAAGGGCCTGGGTCGGCGTCAGGAGGGCAACGTGCTGCTGGTGGCGCCTTTGGCCGAACTGGCCGGGCACGATACCCAGGCCCGTGCGGCGCAGGCCTCGCCAACGCTGGTGCGCGAACTGCTCACGGTCAGCCATGCGCGGGCCGGGGACATCGTGCAGCTGTTCCAGGCCATGGTCGAGGACGACGACCCCGGCGCGATCACGGTCGACGAGCGCACCAACACCATCATTGCCAGCCAGCCGCCGGCACGCCTGGCCGACCTGCGGCGGCTGCTCGCGCAGCTCGATGTACCGGTTCGCCAGGTGATGATCGAGGCGCGCATCGTCGAGGCCAATGTCGATTACGAAAAAAGCCTGGGGGTGCGCTGGGGCGGGGCGGTGCAACTGGGCGGCGGCCTGCGCGCAGGCGGGTTGGCCGCCGACGGGCTGCCGTTCGTCGACCTGGGGGTGGAACGGGCCACCTCGGGTATCGGCCTGGGGTTGGTGCGCGACAGTGTGCTGCTCGACCTGGAGCTCAGCGCGATGGAAAAGACCGGCAATGGCGAAATCATCTCCCAGCCCAAGGTGGTCACCGCCGACAAGGAAACCGCGCGCATTCTCAAGGGTACCGAGGTGCCGTATCAGGAGTCGGGCGCCAACGGCACTACGTCCACCACCTTTCGCGAGGCCTCGCTGTCGCTGGAGGTGACCCCGCAGATCACGGCCGACAACCGGGTGATCATGACGGTCAAGGTCACCAAGGACGAGCCGGACTACCTCAATGCCCTCAACAGCGTGCCGCCGATCCGCAAGAACGAGGTGAATGCCAAGGTTCAGGTGGGGGATGGCGAGACCATCGTGATCGGCGGGGTGTATGCCACCGTGCAAAGTAATGTTGTCGACAAGGTGCCATTTTTCGGCGATGTGCCGTATGTTGGGCGGCTGTTTCGTCGCGCTGTCATCCAAGAGAAAAAATCCGAGCTGCTGGTCTTCCTGACTCCGCGTATCATGAGTGACCGGGCGATTGCTGTGAGTCGTTGATTCTGTGCGAAATTTGATACTTGTAGGGCCGATGGGTGCCGGTAAGAGCACCATCGGTCGCTTGCTGGCCAAAGAGCTGCGCCTGCCGTTCAAGGATTCCGACAAGGAAATTGAGCTGCGCACGGGCGCCAACATCCCGTGGATCTTCGACAAGGAAGGCGAGCCCGGCTTTCGTGATCGCGAGCAGGCGATGATCGCCGAGCTGTGCGAGGCCGACGGCGTGGTGCTGGCCACCGGCGGCGGCGCGGTGATGCGCGATGCCAACCGTGCGGCGCTGCATGCCGGGGGGCGCGTGATCTACCTGCACGCCTCGGTGGAGCAGCAGGTGGGGCGTACCGCCCGCGACCGCAACCGGCCGCTGCTGCGCACGGCCAACCCGGAGGCCACGCTGCGTGCCTTGCTCGAGTTGCGCGACCCGCTTTATCGGGAAATCGCCGACCTGGTGGTGGAAACCGACGAGCGGCCGCCGCGCATGGTGGTTCTGGATATTCTGGAGCGCTTGCAGAAGTTGCCGCCCCGTTAAGGCTTGACTATCCTCGGCGGCCAGTCATGCCCTGGCAGGGCACTTCGTTATTGCGCGGGTCGGGTCTTCGATGCCGCGCCTTTGTTCTTTGTGGGGACACATGCAGACACTTAAGGTCGAACTGGGCGAACGCAGCTACCCGATCTACATCGGCGAAGGCCTGCTGGATCAGCCTGAACTGCTGGCGCCGCACATTGCCGGCAAGCAGGTCGCCATCGTATCCAACGAGACTGTCGCGCCCCTTTACCTGCAACGCCTCACCCACAGCCTGGGGGCCTATTCGGTGCTGCCGGTGGTACTGCCCGACGGCGAGGCCTTCAAGAACTGGGAAACCCTGCAACTGATCTTCGACGCCCTGCTGACGGCACGCCACGACCGTCGCACCACCGTGATCGCCCTGGGCGGCGGGGTGATCGGCGACATGGCCGGCTTTGCCGCCGCCTGCTACCAGCGCGGCGTGGACTTCATCCAGGTGCCCACCACGCTGCTGTCCCAGGTGGACTCGTCGGTGGGCGGCAAGACCGGCATCAACCACCCGCTGGGCAAGAACATGGTCGGTGCCTTCTATCAGCCCAACGCGGTGCTGATCGATACCGCCAGCCTCAAGAGCCTGCCGCCGCGCGAGCTGTCGGCGGGCCTGGCCGAGGTGATCAAGTACGGCCTGATCTGCGACGAGCCGTTCCTGGGCTGGCTCGAAGACAATGTCGATGCGCTGCGTGCGCTCGACCAGGCTGCACTGACCCGCGCCATCCAGCGCTCCTGCGAGGCCAAGGCGGCCGTGGTGGGGGCTGACGAGCGCGAGTCGGGCGTGCGTGCCACGCTCAATCTCGGTCACACCTTTGGCCACGCCATCGAAACCCACATGGGCTATGGTGTGTGGCTGCACGGTGAAGCCGTGGCGGCTGGCACGGTAATGGCCCTGGAAATGTCCATGCGCCTGGGCTGGATCAGCCAGGCGCAGCGCGACCGCGGCATTCGCCTGTTCCAGCGCGCCGGCCTGCCGGTGGTGCCTCCGGCCGAAATGACCCCGGCCCACTTCATGGAACACATGGCGGTCGATAAAAAGGTGCTCGACGGTCGTCTGCGCCTGGTCCTGCTGCGCCATATGGGCGAAGCCGTGGTGACCGACGACTATCCGCAAGAGATTCTTCAGGCCACGCTGGCGGCGGATTACCGCGCAATCGTGGCCCAGCTTTGAGGTTGACGAGAGTTCGATGACTAGTTTGCATGCCGACGAGGCCTTTCTCGGCCATTACCAGTTGAACCATGACCCCTTCGCTGCGCGGGTGCCTGGCTTCAAGTTCTTCCCTGCCCAGCGCAAGCCGGTGCTGGGCCAGTTGCATCACCTGGCCCGCTACAGCCAGCTGCTGCTGGTGGTCACAGGCCCTCTGGGCAGCGGCAAGACCCTGCTGCGCCAGGCCCTTGTGGCCAGCACCAACAAGCAGTCGGTGCTCAGCGTGGTGGTTTCGGCGCGTGGCGCCGGCGATGCAGCCGGCCTGCTGGCCCAGGTAGCGCAGTCGCTGAATGTGGCCAAGGCGCAAGTCACCGAGATCCTCGCCCAGATCGTGCAGCTGGCGCTGACCGGTCAGGAAGTCTACTTGCTGGTGGACGATGCGGAACAACTTGGCGAGTCGGCACTCCAAGCCTTGCTGGAACTGGCGGCGGGCACACCGGAAGGTCGCCCGCACGTGTTCCTGTTCGGCGAGCCGTCACTGATCGCAGCCCTGGATGAACTCAATGCCGAGCAGGAGCGTTTCCACGTCATCGAGTTGCAGCCCTACACCGAGGACGAAACCCGGGAATACCTGGAGCAGCGTCTGGAAGGTGCCGGGCGCGGTATCGAGGTGTTCACCAGCGAGCAGATCGCCGAGATTCACGAAAACTCGGACGGCTGGCCTGGAGCAATCAACCAGGTGGCCCGCGATACCATGATCGAAGCCATGCTCGCCACCCGCTCGCCGGTGAAGCGACCATCAATGGGGTTCAATATGCCGAAGAAACACGTGCTGGCGTTGTCTGCCGTGGTAGTGGTTGCCGTGGCGGCAGCCGTGCTGATGCCCAAGAAGGGCGACCAGGCGCCGGCCACTGCGCCTGCCGAGCAGGCGCAACTGCCCCTGGGCCAGGGCAAGCCGGGCAATGCCCAGTCGAACAACGGTGGCCCGGCCATCGAGTTCGCCGGTTCTTCGCAGCCGATGCCGCTGCCACTGGTGGGCCAGTCCCAGCCGGTGATGCGCGGCCCGCTGGCCGAGGCGGCCGGCATGGGTGATGGCGAGGAATCCGGCCCGGCTGGCGACACTGCACTGCAACCGCCTACCGTTACCACCACTGCACCGCCCGCCGGTGTCACTGCAGGCCCGGCGCCTACGATGGCCCAGCCGGTTGTACCGGCGCAGCAGCCTGCCGCGCCAGTGGCCAGCAAGCCGGTTGCACCTGCCGCCAAGCCCGCCCCTGCACCCGTGCAGGTGGCCACGGCCAAGCCGGCACCCAAACCTGCAGAAAAACCCGCTGCCAAGCCCGCTGCGGGCGGTAGCTGGTACAGCGGACAGGCGCCAGGCAACTACGTGGTGCAGATCCTGGGCACCAGTTCCGAGGCATCGGCCCAGGCGTTCGTCAAGGCCGAGGGTGGCGACTATCGCTACTTCAAGAAAACCCTGCAGGGCAAACCCCTGTACGTGATCACCTACGGCAACTTCTCCAGTCGCGATGCAGCCGTCGCTGCAATCAAAACCTTGCCAGCCAAGGTCCAGGCTGGTAAACCTTGGCCTCGTACCGTTGCCAGCGTCCAACAAGAACTGGCTGCGACCCGCTGATACATGGTCGGGTGGCACTACCCCCGCCACCTGCTGAGCGACTCCTGAACCCCGGTCTAGCCTGCTGCGTAACACGCGGCAGGCTTTTCTGTCCCAGACTGCCGGCCACAAGCCCCTGTTGCAGTCCAGGCTGAAACGCTTCAGACTCAAGCAATTCCGTTACCACGGATTCTTGTATAAAAACATTCAAAAATGCGACATGGATTTTCACTGATGCGTCAGTAAATTTGTGGGCTTCACTGTCGCTGTGCAACAATGGCATCCGTATTGCCCCCGCAAAGCTGACGTTCGTTCGGCGTGGATGGTAAGTGGTTGTATTAAAAAGAGATTTGCCTTGGTGAGAGGCGAACCTGGTGAGAAAGTGTCTATGAAAACAGGTCTGTACCATCCCGAAGAATTCAAGGATAACTGTGGTTTCGGCCTGATCGCCCATATGACGGGCGAACCCAGCCACCACCTTTTGCAAACGGCTATCCAGGCCCTGACCTGCATGACCCACCGTGGTGGGATCAACGCCGACGGCAAGACCGGCGACGGCTGCGGGCTGCTGATGCAGAAGCCCGATCGGTTCCTGCGGGCCGTGGCCCTGGAACAGTTCGGCAGCGAGCTGCCCCGCCAGTACGCGGTCGGCATGGTGTTCTTCAACCAGGACACCGCCAAGGCCGAAGCCGCACGCGACAACATGAACCGCGAGATCCTCGCTGCCGGCCTGAGCCTGGTGGGCTGGCGCAAGGTGCCGATCGACACCAGCGTGCTCGGTCGCCTGGCGCTGGAGCGCCTGCCGCAGATCGAGCAGGTGTTCGTCGGTGGCGAAGGCCTGAGCGATCAGGAATTCGCGATCAAGCTGTTCAGTGCCCGGCGTCGCTCGTCGGTGGCCAACGCCGCCGATGTCGAACACTACATCTGCAGCTTTTCGCACAAGACCATCATCTACAAAGGCCTGATGATGCCGGCGGACCTCACCGCCTTCTATCCGGACCTGAGCGACGAGCGCCTGCAGACCGCGATCTGCGTGTTCCACCAGCGCTTCTCCACCAATACCCTGCCCAAATGGCCGCTGGCCCAGCCATTCCGCTTCCTCGCCCACAACGGCGAGATCAACACCATCACCGGCAACCGCAACTGGGCCCAGGCGCGGCGTACCAAGTTCGCCAACGACCTGATCCCGGATCTGGAAGAGCTCGGCCCGCTGGTCAACCGCGTGGGCTCCGACTCCTCGTCGATGGACAACATGCTCGAGCTGATGGTCACCGGTGGCATCGACCTGTTCCGTGGCGTGCGCATGCTGGTACCGCCGGCCTGGCAGAACGTCGAGACCATGGACCCCGACCTGCGCGCGTTCTATGAATACAACTCCATGCACATGGAAGCCTGGGACGGCCCGGCGGGCATCGTGCTCACCGAAGGCCGCCATGCCGTGTGCCTGCTCGACCGCAACGGCCTGCGCCCGGCGCGCTGGGTCACCACCAAGAACGGCTATATCACCCTGGCGTCGGAAATCGGCGTGTGGGACTACAAGCCCGAAGACGTCATCGCCAAGGGCCGCGTGGGCCCGGGGCAGATCTTCGCGGTCGACACCGAGACCGGCCAGATCCTCGACACCGATGCGATCGACAACCGCCTCAAGTCGCGCCACCCGTACAAGCGCTGGTTGCGCCAGAATGCCCTGCGCATCCAGGCCGACCTGAGCGACGACCAGGGTGTGGCCAGCTACGACGGCGACCAGCTCAAGCAGTACATGAAGATGTTCCAGGTCACCTTCGAGGAGCGTGACCAGGTGCTGCGCCCGTTGGGTGAGCAGGGTCAGGAAGCCGTGGGCTCGATGGGCGACGACACGCCGATGGCGATCCTGTCGCAACGCGTTCGTTCCACCTACGACTACTTCCGCCAGCAGTTCGCGCAGGTCACCAACCCGCCGATCGACCCGCTGCGCGAAGCCATCGTGATGTCGCTGGAGATCTGCCTGGGTGCCGAGCGCAACATCTTCCAGGAATCCCCCGAGCACGCCTCGCGGGTGATTCTCAGCTCGCCGGTGATTTCGCCGGCCAAGTGGCGCTCGCTGATGAACCTCGACCGCCCGGGCTTCGAACGCCAGGTGATCGACCTCAACTACGAGGAAAGCATCGGCCTGGAAGCAGCCTTGCGCAACATCACCGAACAGGCCGAAGAAGCCGTGCGCAGCGGCAAGACCCAGCTGGTACTGAGCGACCGTCATATCGCACCCGGCAAGCTGCCGGTGCATGCGTCGCTGGCCGTGGGCGCCGTGCACCATCGCCTGACCGAACTGGGCCTGCGCTGCGACAGCAACATCCTGGTCGAGACCGCCACCGCCCGCGATCCACACCACTACGCGGTGCTGATCGGGTTCGGCGCCTCGGCGGTGTACCCGTATCTTGCCTACGAAGTGCTGGCCGACCTGATCCGCACCGGCGAAGTGCTCGGTGACCTGGACGAAGTGTTCAAGTACTACCGCAAGGGCATCTCCAAGGGGCTGCTCAAGATCCTCTCCAAGATGGGCATCTCGACCATCGGTTCCTACCGGGGCGCGCAGCTGTTCGAAGCCGTGGGCCTGTCCGAGGAAGTGGTCAACCTCAGCTTCCGTGGCGTGGCCAGCCGCCTCAAGGGCGCGCGCTTCGTCGACATCGAGAACGAGCAGAAGCTGCTGGCCGCCGAAGCCTGGAGCCCGCGCAAGCCGATCCAGCAGGGCGGCCTGCTCAAGTTCGTGCACGGTGGCGAATACCACGCCTACAACCCGGACGTGGTCAATACCCTGCAAGCCGCCGTGCAGCAGGGCGACTACGCCAAGTTCAAGGAATACACCGCACTGGTCGACAAGCGTCCGGTGTCGATGATCCGCGACCTGCTCAAGGTGAAAACCCTGGAGCAGCCGCTGGACCTGAGCGAAGTCGAGCCGCTGGAGGCCATCCTCAAGCGCTTCGATTCGGCGGGTATTTCCCTGGGCGCGCTGTCGCCTGAGGCCCACGAAGCCCTGGCCGAGGCGATGAACCGCCTGGGCGCGCGCTCCAACTCCGGCGAGGGCGGCGAAGACCCGGCCCGCTACGGCACCATCCGCAGTTCCAAGATCAAGCAGGTGGCCACCGGCCGCTTCGGCGTCACTCCCGAATACCTGGTCAACGCCGAAGTGCTGCAGATCAAGGTGGCCCAGGGCGCCAAGCCGGGCGAGGGCGGCCAGCTGCCGGGCGGCAAGGTCAACGGCCTGATCGCCAGGCTGCGCTATGCGGTGCCGGGCGTGACCCTGATCTCGCCACCGCCGCACCATGACATCTACTCGATCGAAGACCTCTCGCAGCTGATCTTCGACCTGAAGCAGGTCAACCCGCAGGCGCTGGTCTCGGTCAAGCTGGTGGCCGAAGCCGGGGTAGGCACCATCGCCGCCGGCGTGGCCAAGGCCTATGCCGACCTGATCACCATCTCCGGCTACGACGGTGGTACCGGCGCCTCGCCGCTGACCTCCATCAAGTACGCCGGTGCACCGTGGGAACTGGGCCTGGCCGAAACCCACCAGACCCTGCGCGGCAACGACCTGCGCGGCAAGGTGCGGGTACAGACCGATGGCGGCCTGAAAACCGGCCTGGACGTGGTCAAGGCCGCGATCCTCGGCGCCGAAAGCTTCGGCTTCGGCACCGCACCGATGATCGCCCTGGGCTGCAAGTACCTGCGCATCTGCCACCTGAACAACTGCGCCACCGGCGTGGCCACGCAGAATGAAAAACTGCGCAAGGACCACTACATCGGCACCGTCGACATGGTGGTCAACTTCTTCACCTACGTGGCCGAGGAAACCCGTGAATGGCTGGCCAGGCTGGGCGTGCGCAGCCTGGGCGAGCTGATCGGGCGTACCGACCTGCTGGAAATGCTCCCCGGTGAAACCGAGAAGCAGAAGCACCTGGACCTCAGCCCGTTGCTGGGCAGCCCGCACGTTCCGGCCGACAAGCCGCAGTTCTGCGAAGTGGACCGCAACCCGCCGTTCGACAAGGGCGTGCTGGCCGAGAAGATGGTGCAGATGGCCCTGCCGGCGATCCGTGACCTGGCCGGCGGCGAATTCGAGCTGGATATCTGCAACTGCGACCGCTCCATCGGCGCGCGGATCTCCGGTGAAATTGCCCGCCTGCACGGCAACCAGGGCATGGCCAAGGCGCCGCTGACCTTCCGCTTCAAGGGCACTGCCGGGCAGAGCTTCGGGGTGTGGAACGCCGGTGGCCTGAACATGTACCTCGAAGGTGATGCCAACGACTATGTCGGCAAGGGCATGACCGGCGGCAAACTGGTGATCGTGCCGCCAGCGGGCAGCCCGTTCGAAACCCAGCACAGCGCCATCGTCGGCAACACCTGTCTGTACGGCGCCACGGGCGGCAAGCTGTTCGCCGCCGGTACCGCGGGTGAGCGCTTCGCGGTGCGCAACTCCGGTGCCCACGCCATCGTCGAGGGCACGGGCGATCACTGCTGTGAATACATGACCGGGGGCTTTGTCTGCGTATTGGGCAAGACCGGTTACAACTTCGGTTCCGGGATGACCGGTGGTTTTGCCTACGTGCTCGACCAGGACAACAGCTTCGTCGACAAGGTCAACCACGAACTGGTGGAGATCCAGCGTATCAGCGGCGAGGCGATGGAGGCTTATCGCAGCCACCTGCAGCGCGTGCTGGGTGAATACGTCGAAGAAACCAACAGCGAATGGGGTCGTGAGCTCTGGGAAAACCTGGATGACTACGTGCGTCGCTTCTGGCTGGTCAAGCCGAAGGCGGCCAACCTGAAGAACCTGCTGTCCAGCACCCGTGCCAACCCGCAGTGATATGCGCCTGAAGAGTTTGATGAGGTTTTGAACATGGCTGAACGTCTGAGTAATGACTTCCAGTTCATCGAGGTCGGGCGCAAGGATCCGAAGAAGAAACTGTTGCGTCAACGCAAGAAAGAGTTCGTGGAAATCTACGAGCCCTTCAAACCCCAGCAGTCGGCCGAACAGGCCCACCGCTGCCTGGGCTGTGGCAACCCGTACTGCGAATGGAAGTGCCCGGTGCACAACTTCATTCCCAACTGGCTCAAGCTGGTGTCGGAGGGCAACATCCTCGCCGCCGCGGAGCTGTCGCACCAGACCAACACCCTGCCCGAAGTGTGCGGCCGGGTGTGCCCGCAGGACCGTCTGTGCGAGGGTGCCTGTACCCTCAACGACGGCTTCGGCGCGGTGACCATCGGCTCGGTGGAGAAGTACATCACCGACACCGCCTTCGCCATGGGCTGGCGCCCGGACATGTCCAAGGTGGTGCCCACCGGCAAGCGCGTCGCGGTGATCGGTGCCGGCCCGGCGGGCCTGGGTTGTGCCGACGTGCTGGTGCGCGGCGGGGTAACCCCGGTGGTGTTCGACAAGAACCCCGAGATCGGCGGCCTGCTGACCTTTGGCATCCCCGAGTTCAAGCTGGAAAAGACCGTGCTCAGCAACCGCCGCGAAGTCTTCACCGGCATGGGCATCGAGTTCCGCCTGAACACCGAGGTGGGCAAGGACGTCACCATGGACCAGTTGCTCGAGGAGTTCGATGCGGTGTTCATGGGCATGGGCACCTACACCTACATGAAGGGTGGCTTCCCTGGCGAAGACCTGCCGGGTGTGCACGACGCGCTGGATTTTCTGATCGCCAACGTCAACCGCAACCTGGGCTTTGAAAAGTCCCCGCAAGACTTCGTCGACATGAAGGACAAGAAGGTCGTGGTGCTGGGCGGCGGCGACACCGCGATGGACTGCAACCGTACCTCCATCCGCCAGGGCGCCAAGGCCGTGACCTGTGCCTACCGGCGTGACGAAGCGAACATGCCCGGCTCGCGCAAGGAGGTGAAGAACGCCAAGGAGGAGGGCGTGAAGTTCCTCTACAACCGCCAGCCGATCGCGATCGTGGGGGAAGACAAGGTCGAGGGCGTGAAGGTGGTCGAGACCCGTCTCGGCGAGCCGGATGCCCGTGGCCGTCGCAGCCCGGAGCCGATCCCGGGTTCCGAAGAGATCATCCCGGCGGACGCTGTGGTCATCGCCTTCGGTTTCCGCCCCAGCCCTGCGCCGTGGTTCGAGCAGTTCAGCATCCAGACCGACAGCCAGGGCCGTGTGGTGGCGCCGGAGCAGAACCGCTTCAAGCACCAGACCAGCAACCCCAAGGTGTTTGCCGGTGGCGACATGGTGCGCGGTTCGGACCTGGTGGTGACGGCTATCTTCGAGGGGCGCAATGCCGCCGAGGGGATTCTGGACTACCTGGAGGTCTGATCGGGCCTCTTCGCCAGCAAGGCTGGCTCCTACCAAACCTGTAGGAGCCGGCCTTGCCGGCGAAGCTTTTAACTAAATCTATTGACCTACCACAGGTCGATAGACAAAAGGCACGGTTCATACCGTGCCTTTTACGTTGGTGTCTGAGAAAATGCCCCCACTTTTTTTCCGGATGCCGACATGACTGCCTTGAAGAACGATCGTTTTCTGCGCGCCCTGCTCAAGCAACCCGTAGACGTCACCCCGGTGTGGATGATGCGCCAGGCCGGCCGCTACCTGCCGGAGTACCGCGCCAGCCGCGCCAAGGCCGGTGACTTCATGAGCCTGTGCATGAACCCGCAGTTCGCCTGCGAGGTCACGATGCAGCCGCTGGACCGCTACCCGCTGGACGCCGCGATCCTGTTCTCGGACATCCTGACCATCCCTGACGCCATGGGCCAGGGCCTGTATTTCGAAACCGGCGAAGGCCCGCGCTTCAAGAAAGTCATCAGCACCCTGGCCGACATCGAGGCGCTGCCGATCCCCGACCCGCAAAAGGACCTGGGCTACGTGATGGATGCGGTCAGCACCATCCGCCGCGAGCTCAACGGCCGTGTGCCGCTGATCGGCTTCTCCGGCAGCCCGTGGACCCTGGCCACCTACATGGTCGAAGGCGGCTCGTCCAAGGACTTTCGCAAGACCAAGGCCATGCTCTATGACAACCCACAGGCCATGCACCTGCTGCTCGACAAGCTCGCCCAGTCGGTGGTCAGCTACCTCAACGGGCAGATCCTGGCCGGCGCACAGGCCGTGCAGATCTTCGACACCTGGGGTGGCAACCTGTCGGCGGCGGCGTACCAGGAGTTCTCCCTGGCCTACATGCGCAAGATCGTCAGCGGCCTGATCCGCGAGCACGAAGGGCGCAAGGTGCCGGTGATCCTGTTCACCAAGAACGGCGGCCTGTGGCTGGAAAGCATTGCTGATGCCGGCGCCGACGCGCTGGGCCTGGACTGGACCTGCGACATCGGTGAGGCGCGCCAGCGCGTGGGCAGCAAGGTGGCCCTGCAGGGCAACATGGACCCGACCGTGCTCTACGCCAAGCCCGAGGCCATCCGCGCCGAAGTCGGGCGTATCCTGGCCAGCTATGGCCACGGTACCGGCCACGTGTTCAACCTGGGCCATGGCATCACCCCGGAAGTCGATCCGGAACATGCCGGTGCCTTCATCCACGCCGTGCACGAACTGTCTGCGCAGTACCACCAGTAACGGGCAACTGCCTGGCGGGTGCCGCGTATCGCGGCCCCGCCACTGACTTTTCACGCTCCCCCGCCGATCCGTCCTACGGCCCGTCCAAGCCCCCTCCCTTACCATTCCGACCTCGATGCACAGCCGTGCCATTCAAGGAAGGAACCCGTGCCCAAGGATACCCGCGCAGTACAGCATCCCCTGCTGGCGGCAACCTGCCAACGGCTTGCCGAGTACGTTGACAACCAGCAACTGACGCGTCAGGGCATCCGCCTGGCGTTGCTGTATCCGGCGATCCTGATGTGCGCCGTGCTGGCCATCATCGCGTTCCTGCTGGGTGTCGTGATCCCTGATGTCGTGCAGATATTCGCCCATCACCAGCAGGCGTTGCCGGCCACGATCCGCGTTTCGATGGCGCTGAACGAGAGCGGGCAGCGCTTCGCGCTGCCGTTTGCCGGTGTGCTGGTCCCCGCCGGCGTGTTCGCACGGCTCGCGTTGCATGCACTGCGGCGTCGCCTGAGGTGGCACGGTTTGCTGTCGGGCGTAAGGGTTGAACGAGCCCTGGGCCTGTTTGAGCCATTGATGCTGGCGATGACGGGCGGTGTGATGCTGTTCATCGGGCTGGCCATCCTTATGCCGATTCTGAGCCTCACCGCGTTGCTGGCCTGATCGGGTTTCCCACCATCGCGCATTAAGCTTCAGTTCAGGCGTGGGGATTAACCTGAGCGCATCCCCACTTGAAACGGAATGCCCACCATGAAAACTCGTTACCTGGCTCTGCTGCTTGCCCCGCTGTTCACCACTGGCGCGATGGCCGCCGGCTACACCGGCCCTGGCGCCCAGCCGGTCACCACGGTCGCGGCAGCCAACGACGCCGCCGACGACACTCCGGTGGTACTGCAGGGCTTTGTGGTCAAGAAGCTCAACAACGACGACAAGTACGAATTCAAGGATGCCAGCGGCACCATCACCGTCGAGATCGACAACGAAGACTTGCCGGCGGTGGCCTTCAACGACAAGACCAAGGTCAAGCTGACCGGTGAGGTCGAGAAGAACCTGATGTCCCGCGAGATCGATGTCGACCTGGTCGAAATCATCAACTGAACAGCTTCGCCGGCAAGGCCGGCTCCTGGTAGGAGCCGGCCTTGCCGGCGAGGGGTATCAGCCCTTCACATTCCCCGGCAGCGCCGGCAGCTTGCTCAGGTGCAACGCCACCAGCAGTGCGATCACCAGAAGGCTGCCGATGAACAGCCCGATGCCGTTCCACCCACCGTAATGCCAGAACACCCCGCCTGCCGTGCCAGCCACGCTCGACCCCGCGTAATAGCTGAACAGATACAGCGAAGAGGCCTGCCCTTTGGCCGTGAGCGCACGCCGGCCGATCCAGCTGCTGGCCACCGAATGCGCGCCAAAGAAGCCGAAGGTGAATACCAGCATGCCGACGATCACCAGCACCAGGGGCGAGAACAGCGTCAGCAGCAACCCACCGAACATCAGCAGGATGCTCATCCAGAACACCTTGCGCCGCCCCAGCTTGTCCGACAGTGCGCCGATCTGCGCCGAGCTGTAGATGCCTGCCAGGTACACCACCGACAGCAGCCCCACCAGCGCCTGACTCATGTGGTACGGCTCGGCGAGCAGCCGGTAGCCGATGTAGTTGAACAGCGTGACGAAGGCGCCCATCAGCAGAAATGCTTCCAGAAACAGCCACGGCAGCCCGGCGTCGCGAAAGTGCTGGGTGAAGCCGTTCAGCAGGCTGCGCGGGTTCATCGAGCGTGCACTGAAGTTGCGCGACTCGGGCAGGATCCTCCAGAACACTGCCGCCGCGACCAGTGCCAGGCCGCCGATCACCAGCATCGCGGTGTGCCAGCTGACGAAGTCGATCAGTACCCCGGTGATCAGGCGCCCGCTCATGCCGCCGATGGCGTTGCCGCCGATGTACAGCCCCATGGCCAGGCCGATGTGCTGCGGATGAATCTCTTCGCTCAGGTAGGTCATGGCCACCGCCGCCAGCCCGCTCAGCGACAGGCCCACCAGGGCACGCATGGCCAGCACGCCGTGCCAGCTGGGCATCAATGCGCTGGCGATGGTGCACAGCGCGGCGCAGAACAGGGCGAACACCATCACCGGCTTGCGCCCGACGCGGTCGGAAATCGGCCCGGTCACCAGCAGCCCGAACGCCAGCAGGCCGGTCGACACCGACAGCACCAGGCTGCTCTGGGCGGCATTGATGGAGAACTCGTGGGACAGCAGCGGCATCATCGGCTGCACGCAGTACAGCAGGGCGAAGGTGGCAAAGCCGCCACAGAACAACGCCAGCACCGTGCGCATGAACGCAGGGGTGCCTTTCTCGATCCAGCTTTCGTTCAGGGGGGCGGCGGTGCTCGCCGGGGTAGGGGGCAGCTCATGGGCAACAGCAGTTTTCACGGGGACCTCGAAAGGGGCACGGCCTCGCAGGCAGTGAAAAAAGCATATAGCTGGCTATTGATCTTTTCCAATATATTGTTCGACCTGTTTAAGAGGTTTTACGACCTATTGGAGTTGCCATGGAACTGCGCCACCTTCGCTACTTCATCGCCGTGGCCGAAGAGCTGCATTTTGGCCGTGCCGCACAGCAACTGGGCATCTCTCAACCGCCGCTGAGCCAGCAGATCCAGGCCCTGGAGCAGGAGCTGGGTGCACGCCTGTTCGAGCGTACCAACCGACGGGTGGCGCTCAGCGAAGCCGGCCGGCTGTTTCTCGACGAGGCGCGCCAGGTGCTGGCGCAGGTCGACAAGGCCGCCGACGTGGCGCGGCGTGCCCAGCTCGGCGAGCTGGGCGAGATGAAGATCGGCTTCACCTCCTCGGCGCCGTTCAACTCCAGCATCCCCAAGGCCATCAATGCGTTTCGCCAGCGCTTCCCGGCGGTGCACCTGAACCTCAAGGAATTGAGCAGCCGCGACGTGGTGGATGCCTTGCTCGACGAGTCCATCGAGGTCGGCCTGATGCGCCCGATGAGCGTGCCCGATGGCGTGGTGATCACCGAACTGTTCCGCGAGCCGCTGGTGGCGGTGCTCAATGCCGCGCACCCGCTGGCCCAGGGCAACGAGCAGGGCCTGCCGCTGGCGGCCCTGGCCCAGGAGCCGTTCGTGTTCTTCCCGCGCAGCTACGGCAGCGGCCTGCACGCGCAGTTGCTCAGCCTGGCGCGCTCGGCCGGCTTCAGCCCGCACTTTGCCCAGGAGGCAGGCGAGGCCATGACCATCATCGGCCTGGTATCGGCGGGGCTTGGGGTGTCGGTGCTGCCGGCGTCGTTCAAGCGCATGCGCATCGACGGGGTGGTGTACCGCACCTTGCTCGACGCCGACGCGGTGACAGCGGTATGGCTGGCGCAGCGACGCGAGGACGTGTCGGCGATGGCCCGGGCGTTCACCGAACTGTTGATCCGCCAGGCCCAGACGCAGGGCTGAAAGGCACTGGCTAAACCGGCGCAACCCTCACATACTCGGTAGTTCCTTTCACATGGAGGTCTGTTCATGCGGCGCGTGGTGTTCAATCAGAAAGGTGGCGTGGGCAAGTCGAGCATTGCCTGCAACCTGGCGGCCGTCAGTGCCAACGAAGGCTATCGAACCCTGTTGATCGACCTGGACGCCCAGGCCAACTCGACCCAGTACCTCACCGGCCTGACCGGCGAGGACATTCCCATGGGCATTGCCGACTTCTTCAAGCAGACCCTGTCCTCGGGGCCCTTCGCCAAGAAGAACAAGGTCGACATCTATGAAACCCCGTTCGACAACCTGCATGTGGTGACCGCCACGGCAGAGCTGGCCGACCTGCAGCCCAAGCTCGAGGCCAAGCACAAGATCAACAAGCTGCGAAAGCTGCTGGACGAGCTGTCCGACGATTACGACCGCATCTACCTGGACACCCCGCCTGCGTTGAACTTCTATGCGGTTTCAGCGTTGATCGCCGCCGATCGCGTATTGATCCCCTTCGACTGCGACAGCTTCTCGCGTCAGGCGCTGTACGGCCTGCTGGCCGAGATCGAAGAGCTCAAGGAAGACCACAACGAGGGCCTGGAAGTCGAGGGCATCGTGGTCAACCAGTTCCAGGCGCGGGCCAGCCTGCCGCAGCAGATGCTCGACGAACTGATTGCCGAAGGCTTGCCGGTGCTGCCGGTGTATCTCAACAGCTCGGTGAAGATGCGCGAGTCCCACCAGGCCAGCCTGCCGCTGATTCACCTGGAACCGCGGCACAAGCTGACCCAGCAGTTCGTCGAACTGCATACGCTGCTGGAAAACGCCTAGACCCCCTGGCTGCGCAGCCATTCCAGCAGTTGCTGGAGTGGGAAGGCGCCGCTCTGGCGCGCCACTTCGCGGCCGTTCTTGAACAGGATCAGGCTGGGGATGGAGCGTATGCCCAGTTGCCCGGCCAGTTGCTGATTGGCTTCGCTGTCGAGCTTGGCCAGGCGGCAGCGTCCGGCCAGTTGGCCGGCGGCCTGTTCGAAGACCGGGCCGAACGCCTTGCAGGGCCCGCACCAGTCGGCCCACACATCGATCAGCAATGGCAGGTCGCCCTTGATCTGGCTGGCGTAGTCGCCCTGTTTCAATTCGAATGGCTTGTGCAACAGCACCTCACCCTTGCAGCGCCCGCACTTGGGTGCGTCCCTCAGGCGTGCGGCGGGGATGCGGTTGAGGCCGTTGCAGTGGGGGCAGGGGATGTGGAGGGGGTCGGTCATGGTGGGAGTCCGGATGCGTCAGGTGATGTTGGGTATCTGGAGGTGATGAGGGTGGATTGCAAGATGCCATAGCCTGCCAGATAAGCCAGCGATGCTGGCGAAGAGGCTGTAATGGTTTAGCATGCGCCTTTCTGAACAGGCCAGGGACAGACCGATGGATTGCCAGCATTCACCGCACATTCGTGTATTCGTCGACAGAAAGAAGAACGGCGAGCCGGTGTTCGAAAGCGTGCCGGTGCGCGAAGTGGGCGAACATACCTATGAACTGCTGTCGTCGCCGGGGCTGGCGCTGAACATGGCGCGCGGCGACATCATCTGCACGGCCATCCCCGATCAGCATGTCGAGGTGGTGCGCAGGGGTGGCAATTTTTGCATCCATGTCTACGCCAACGAGCTGCCCCAGGATGCCGTCGACACGCTGGAAAGCGAGGTGCAGACGTTGCTGGGCGGCACGCTGGATGGTCGCTACAAAGGCAACCTGACGCTGGCAGTGCCGGCGAGCAATGGGTTCGAGGCGATTCGCCCGGTGTTCGACCGGTTTCGGGAGGCGACGGGGGTGCAGTGGTATTACGCCAACATCTACCAGAACCTCGATGACGACGAGGATGAGACGTTGCTGAACTGGTGGGTCTGACGTCTTTTCGCCAGCAAGGCTGGCTCCTACGGACGGCGCTAACCTGTAGGAGCCAGCATTGCTGGCGAATCGGTCAACCCCGGCCCATCAGGATGAACAACTGATCTCCAGATGCTTGCCCCACTCGGGCGGGCGTTCGGCATAGGCCTGCATCCCCGGCTGTTCCTCGTACGGCCGTGTCAGCACCTGGTGCAGGCGTCGCACTTCCTCGTAATCCCCGCCTTCAGCCGCCTCGATGGCACGCTGCGCCAGGTAGTTGCGCAGAATGTACAGCGGGTTCACCGCGTGCATCCGCGCGCGCCGGCCTTCGGCATTGCCCGGCTCCTGGTCCAGGCGCGCCAGGTACTCCACTGCCCAGGCATCGAACCCGGCCAGGTCGACGAAATCGTCGCGCACCACCCGCACGGCCTGCGCCGCCGGCTGATCACCCAGCTTGCGGAAGAACAGCGTGTAGTCCACAGCGCCCTTGTTCATCAGCCCCAGCAAGCGCTCGACCAGCGCCGAATCGTCATCGCGCGCCTCGGTAAGCCCCAGGCGTCGACGCATCAGGTCCAGGTAATGGGCCTGGTACAACGGCAGGAACAGCCCCAGCGTTTCCTTCAGCGCCTCGACGCTGATGAACGGCGTCAGCGCCTGGGCCAGCGCGCTCAGGTTCCAGTGTGCGATCGGCACCTGGTTGCTGAAGCTGTAGCGTCCCTGGTCGTCGGAATGGTTGCAGATGAAGCCGGCATCGAAGTCGTCGAGGAAGGCAAACGGCCCGAAGTCAAAGGTGATGCCCAGGATCGACATGTTGTCGGTGTTCATCACCCCGTGGCAGAAGCCATAGGCCTGCCAGCGCGCAATCAGCTCGGCATTGCGTTCGACGATGGTACGGAACATCGCCAGGTACGGCTCGGGCTGCTCGCGGCACTCGGCAAAGTGCAGGTTGAGCACGTGCTCGGTCAGCTCGCGCTGCTGCTCGGGTTGGCGGGTGTAGTAGAAGTATTCGAAGTGGCCAAAGCGCACATGGCTGGGCGCCAGACGAAGCACCATCGCCGCGCGCTCCTGGGTTTCGCGCCACACCGGCGTGCTCGAGCCGATCACGCACAGCGCGCGGCTGCTGGGGATGCCCAGCGCGTGCAGGGCCTCGGAGGCGAGGAACTCGCGGATCGACGAGCGCAGCACCGCACGGCCATCGCCCATGCGTGAATACGGCGTCTGCCCGGCACCCTTGAGGTGCAGGTCCCAGTGCTCGCCGGCATCGTTGTACACCTCGCCCAGCAACAGCCCGCGACCGTCACCCAGGCGCGGATTGTACGAACCGAACTGATGCCCCGAATACACCATCGCCCGCGGCTCGGCCTCGGCCCACAGCTTGTGTCCGCTGAACAGCTCGGCGAACACCGGGGAATGCGCCTCGGTAGGGTCCAGGTCGAGCAGTGCCATGGCCGCGTCGCTGGCCACGACCAGGCGCGGCTCGGTAATCGGTTCGGGCAGCACGTGGGTGGAGAACGCATCGCCCAGGCGGGCGAAGCGGTTGTCGAAGGTCAGTTCGTCGAGGGATTTCAACGGCCATCTCCTGGCGCATCGGTGGGGGGCTCGGGCAGCACGGTCTTGTTCGGCGCTTCGACCGGTACCATCTTGTACTCCTGGCCCTGCATGTTCTTCAGGTACACCTCCATCTGGCGGAACGAGATGTTGATGTGCTGCCGCTTGAATTCCTTGTTGATGTAGCGGTTGATCTCGTCGAGTACCGGGTTGCGGTCGCCCAGGTCACGCACGTGCATGCGCAGTTCGTGGTCCAGGGTACTCTCGCCGAAGTTCAGGAAGTACACGATCGGTGCCGGCTCCTTGAGCACCCGCGGGTTCTCGTTGGCTGCCTGCAGCAGCAGGGTGCGTACCAGGTCCAGGTCCGAGCCGTAGTCCACGCCCAGCTTGAGGGTGACGCGGGTGATGGTGTCGGTCAGCGACCAGTTGATCAACTGGCCGGTGATGAAGGTCTTGTTGGGGACGATGATGTCCTTGCGGTCGAAGTCGGTGATGGTGGTGGCGCGGATGCGGATCTTGCTCACCGTGCCCGACAGGTTGCCGATGGTGATGGTGTCGCCGATGCGCACCGGGCGCTCGAACAGGATCATGATGCCGGAGATGAAGTTGGCGAAGATCTCCTGCATGCCGAAGCCCAGGCCCACCGACAGCGCCGCCACCAGCCATTGCAGCTTGTCCCAGCTGACGCCGAGGGTCGACAGCGTGGTGACGAAGCCCACCCCGGCAATCACGTACGACAGCAACGTGGTGGTCGCATACGCGCTGCCCTGGGCCAGGTTCAGGCGTGACAGCACCAGCACCTCGAGCAGCCCCGGCAGGTTGCCGGCCAGGGCGAAGGTGATGCCGATGATCACCAGTGCCCCGAGCAGGTCGCCCAGGCTGATCGGCACCATGCTCATGGCCGCGCCGGTGCCGCTGGTGTACTCGTACAGGGTGATGTTGTCGAGGTAGGCGAACACGCTGATCAGGTCGGCCCACACCCAGTACAGCGCGGCGATGAAGCCGCCCAGCAGGGCCAGACGGATCAGGCGCAGCGACTGCTGGTTGACCTGCTCGATGTCCAGGGTCGGCTCCTCGACGATCACCTCGCCATCGAGCCCTTCCTTGGTGGCCTGGCGCTTGCTCAGTGCGCGCTGGTAGGCCAGGCGCCGGGCGGCCACGGCCAGGCCGCGCACGAAGGCTGCCTCGATCACCAGCCAGAACATCAGCAGGTACAGGGTGTCGATCAGGCGGTCGGTGAGCTTGAGTGCGGTGTAGTAGTAGCCAAAGCACACGGCAATGAACAGCGCCACCGGAAGCGCCGTGAACGCCACGCCCACGGCCTTGCGAAACAGCGAGGTATTGCGGTGCGCGGGGCTGCTCAGCAGCAGGCGGCTGAGCAGCCAGGCCATCAGTGCGTAACAGGTCAGTACCACACCGATGCCGAGCACGTCGTCGGCCAGCGCCGAGGGCTGGTGCTCGGCCACCGCCACCACGCCGACCAGCGCCAGTACCACGCTGCCCAGGCGGCGGATCCAGCCGCGCAGGAACTCGACCTGGGCCTTCTCCCAGCGAAAGTGCAGCTCGGCCACGCCGCCGGGCGCCAGAATCCGGTAGGCGGTGTAGAACACCAGCCAGGCCTGGGCGATCTGCCACAGCGCGGCGCCCAGGTTGGCGTTCTGGCCGCGGGCGTCGATCTGCAGCGCATAGCCGCACAGCGCCAGGCCCAGGCTCAGCGGCATCGCCAGCAGGATATTGATCAGAATGGCCTGGGGCGTGTGCCACTGGCTGTCACGCTTGAAGTGGCCCACATCCTGGTGAACCTTGTTCAGCCGCGCATACAGGTACTTGCGCCGCCACAGCAGGGCGCCGATCAGCAACAGCAGCGGCAGGAACAGCAGCGGGCGCTGCGTCAGGCCGTCGGCCAGTTCGTTGATGCCCGACCCCCACGGCAGGCTCACCACCTGCTTTTGCAGGCGTTCGGGCACGCTGCGCAGCCACTCGAAGTCCAGCGGCTTGTTGCTGGGGATCCAGAACATCTGTTCGTCGAGGGTGCCGCGCAGGTTCTGTGCGGTGCTCAGCAGCTGCTTCTGGTTCAGTTGCAGGGTGATGGATTCGTTGAGCAGGGCGCTCAGCTCGCGGTTGAGCCGCTCCAGCAAATCGCTGCGGGTGATTGCCACCTCCAGCAGGGCCTTGCGCAACTGTGGGGTGACGCTGTCGGGCGGCTGGGTGGCCAGCAGCTTGTCGACGTAGCTGCTGGGGCTGCTGATCTGCTCGCGCTGCTGGTTGACCTCGAACTGGTACAGGCGAATGTCGGCAATCTGGTCGGCCAGGTCGCGATCGACCTTCAGGTGCGGCAGGGCCTGCTTCTGCTTGTAGAGGATCTTGGACAGCAACAGGCTGCCCTTGAGCACGCTGATCTGTTCGTCCAGTGCCTGGTCGGCCTGGGTCAGGCTGTCGAGCTGCTGCTTGGTCTGCAGGTTCTGCTGGGTCAGCTCGTTGAGGCGGTCGGTGCTGCGCAGCAGGTAGTCGGACAGCTTTAGGTTGGTGGCGCTTTCGGTGGCCAGCACGCTGCTGCCGCCGGCCTTCTGTGCCTCGATGGACTGTTCGGTGACGGTCTGCTGCGACTGCGCCAGGCGCTTCTGGTTGATCAGCGTCTGCAGGTCCTGGATCTCCTGCTCAAGGCGCGCGGCGCGCTCGATCAGCAGGTCGTGCTGGCTGTTGCCCAGGTCTTGCAGCAGGCTGTTGCCGGCCAGTTCCTGGCGGCGCAGCAGGGTCAGCGCGTTGAGCGAGGCGAGTTCGGCATTGAGCTGGTTGCGCTGGTCGGCCGAGAGGCTCTTGCCGTTGTCCTTGCCCAGCTTGAGGATGCTGTTGATCTGCTGGGTGCGGGTCTGGTTGCTGCTGATCTCGGCCTGGGCGCGCTCGGGGCGGGTCTGGGAGTTGATGATCAGGCTGTTGGCTTCGGACAGCGCTTTCTGCAGCTCGCCCTGCTGGGTGGTGCGCTCGGACAGCAACTGCTCCAGCTGCGGCACGCCCATGCTGGCGTAGCGCTGCGCCACGGGCAGGGTCTTGGTGTCCTTGAGCCGGGTCAGCTCGCGCTGGTTTTCGCTGGTCTGGCGCGGGGCGTCGGCCAGTTGCTGCTTGAGCGCGGCCAGGCGCTTGTCGTAGTCGTCGCGCGAGGCCAGCAGGCCAAGGGTCTGCTCCAGCACTTGCTGCAGGGCCTTCTGGTCGGCCTCCGGCAGCTTGCGCTCGGCGATCTTGTCCAGGCTGTGCTGGACGCTTGCCGTGGTGGGGGGTTCCGCCGCCTGGGCGAAGGAGAGGGACAGGCACAGCCCGAGCAGGGCTGCGCTAACAACAGTGCGCAGGGACATAGGCAGACGTCGTAGAACCGGGCAGAGAATCGAAGTTTAAAGGAACAACCCGGGGCCGGGTCGAGAACCTTCGGGGAATTTGATACCCACTTTGAGGATCTTGTTCCCTTCCATCAGCGCAACGGTCCACAGGGTGTTGTTCCATTCGATCTGGTCGCCCACCACCGGTGCGCCGCCGACCTTCTGCTCGATGAAGTGCGCCAGCGGCTGGTGCGGGTCCTGGCCGTCGAGCTGCAAACCGTACAACGCCGCTACAGCCCCCAGTTCTGCGTCACCTTCGAGCACGAAGTCGCCGAAGAAACGCAGGTCCAGGCCGCGTTGCGGCGCCTGGCTGAACAGCTTGCCCAGCGCCGGCAGGTTGTGTTCGTGGCCGATCACGCACAGCAGGTCGCCGACTTCGAGGGTGGTACTTCCCGACGGATGGAGCAGTTGCTGACCGCGAAACAGGGCAGCGATACGCGTGCCTTCGGGCATTTTCAGCTCGCGCAGGGCGGCACCGATGCACCACTTCTCCGCACCCAGGCGATACACGAACAGCTCCCACTCGCTGGTGATGTGCACTTCCAGGGCCGAGCGCGAGATCGGCGCCGGGTCGGGCGGCACGGTCACCTTGAGCAGGCGCGCCACCCACGGCAGGCTGGTGCCCTGCACCAGCAGCGACACCAGTACGATGAAGAAGGCCAGGTTGAAGTACAGCTGGGCATGCGGCAGCCCGGCCATCAGCGGGAACACCGCAAGGATGATCGGCACCGCGCCGCGCAGGCCGACCCACGAGATGAACACCTTTTCGCGGCCATGGAAGGCCTTGAATGGCAGCAGGCCGATCATCACCGACAGCGGCCGCGCGAACAGGATCATCCACAGCGCCAGGCCCAGGGCCGGCAGCGCGATGGGTAGCAGGTCGTGGGGCGTGACCAGCAGGCCCAGCACCAGGAACATGCCGATCTGGGCCAGCCAGGCCATGCCGTCGAGCATGTGCAGGATGCCGTGGCGGCTGCGGATCGGCCGGTTGCCCAGCACCAGGCCGCACAGGTACACGGCCAGGAAGCCGCTGCCGTGCAGGGCGTTGGTGAGCGCGAACACCACCAGGCCGCCGCTGATCACCAGGATCGGGTACAGGCCGCCGGCCAGGTTCATGCGGTTGACCAGCTGCAGCATCAGCCAGCCGCCGCCCAGGCCCAGCAGGCTGCCGATGCCGAATTCGCGCACCAGGTGGCCGAGCAGGCCCCAGTGCAGGCCGTTCTGGCCGCTGGCGATCATCTCGATCAGGGTCACGGTGAGGAACACCGCCATCGGGTCGTTGCTGCCCGACTCGATTTCCAGGGTGGCCGTCACCCGCTCGTTGAGGCCCTTGCCGCCCAGCAGCGAGAACACCGCGGCGGCGTCGGTGGAGCCGACGATGGCGCCGATCAGCAGGCCCTGCATCAGGCTCAGGTCGAACAGCCAGGCGGCGGCCAGGCCGGTGAGGCCGGTGGTGATCATCACCCCCACCGTGGCCAGCGACAGCGCCGGCCACAGGGCCACGCGGAAACTCGAGACGCGGGTGCGCAGGCCGCCGTCGAGCAGGATCACGGCCAGTGCCAGGTTGCCCACCAGGTAGGCGGTCGGGTAGTTGTTGAAGATGATGCCGCCGCCGTCGACGCCGGCAACCATGCCCACTGCCAGGATGATCACCAGGATCGGGATGCCCAGGCGCGAGGAGAGTGAACTGACCAGGATACTTGCACCTACCAGCAATGCGCCGATCAAGAACAGGCTATTGATGGTGGACGCATCCAAAGGCAGTACTCCAGGGGGGATTGCAGAAAGAGGCGTGACTTGCTTTTTGCCTGACTTCAGCTAGCAGGTCGCGTGCCAAGGATTCTAACCTGTGAGGTTGGCGGGCTGTAAAGCGATTATCGCGGGCACAAAAAAAGCACCGCAGGGGTGCTTGATTCGTGCTGTTGATGCAGGCGTCTTCGCCGGCAAGGCCGGCTCCTACAGGGTATGCGGTGCCTGTAGGAGCCGGCCTTGCCGGCGAAGGGGCAGCAGGGTCTTAAGCCTGCGGCACCTCACGCATCGGCTTGCCCTTCACCGGTGCACCATTGGCCACATAGTACTTGGCCGTGCTGCGCGGCAATGGCTGGCGGCCACGGATCTTGTCGGCGATCTTCTCGGCCATCATGATCGTCGGCGCGTTCAGGTTGCCGGTGGTGATGATCGGCATGATCGAGGCATCCACCACGCGCAGGCCCTGCATGCCATGCACGCGGCCCTGGCCGTCGACCACCGCCATCTCGTCGATGCCCATCTTGCACGAGCACGATGGGTGGAACGCGGTCTCGGCGTGCTCGCGGATGAATGTGTCCAGCTGCTCGTCGGTCTGCACGTCGGCACCGGGGCTGATCTCGCGGCCACGGTAGGCGTCCAGCGCCGGCTGCGCCATGATCTCGCGGGTCAGGCGGATACCGTCACGGAACTCCTGCCAGTCCTGCTCGGTGGCCATGTAGTTGAACAGGATGCTCGGGTGCTGGCGCGGGTCCTTGGACTTGAGCTGGATACGCCCGCGGCTAGGCGAACGCATCGAGCCCATGTGCGCCTGGAAGCCGTGTTCCTGCACGCCGTTGCTGCCGTTGTAATTGATCGCCACCGGCAGGAAGTGGTACTGGATGTTAGGCCATTCGAATTCCGGGCGCGAGCGGATGAAGCCGCCGGCCTCGAACTGGTTGCTGGCGCCGATGCCGGTGCCCGCGAACAGCCACTGTGCACCGATGGCCGGCTGGTTGTACCAGAGCAGCGACGGATACAGCGACACCGGCTGGGTGCAGGCGTACTGCAGGTACAGTTCGAGGTGATCCTGCAGGTTCTCGCCCACGCCCGGCAGGTCGTGCACCACAGGGATGTTCAGGCTTTCGAGCAGGGCCGCCGGGCCCACGCCGGAGCGCTGCAGCAACTGTGGCGAGGCGATGGCGCCGCTGCACACGATGACTTCCTTGCGGGCACGGGCTTCGACGCGCTCTTCGCTGGCGCCCACCAGGTAGGTCACGCCCACGGCGCGCTTGCCTTCGAACAGCACGCGGTCGCTCAGGGCATGGGTGACGATGGTCAGCGTCGAGCGTTTCTTGGCGGTGTCCAGGTAGCCGCGGGCGGTGCTGGCGCGACGGCCCTTGGGCGTCACGGTACGGTCCATCGGGCCGAAACCTTCCTGCTGGTAGCCGTTCAGGTCTTCGGTGCGCGGGTAACCGGCCTGCACGCCGGCTTCGACCATGGCGTGGAACAGTGGGTTGTTGCCGGCTTTTGGCGTGGTGACGCTCACCGGGCCTTCGCCGCCATGGTAGTCGTTGGGGCCGATGTCACGGGTTTCGGCCTTGCGGAAATACGGCAGGCAGTCCAGGTAAGACCAGTCTTCCAGGCCTGGCAGCTTGGCCCAGCCGTCGTAGTCCATGGCGTTGCCGCGGATGTAGCACATGCCGTTGATCAGCGAGGAGCCGCCCAGGCCCTTGCCGCGGCCACATTCCATGCGGCGGCCGTCCA
The DNA here is from genome assembly GCF_028682105.1 of Pseudomonas sp. 8209. Classification (NCBI taxonomy): domain Bacteria; kingdom Pseudomonadati; phylum Pseudomonadota; class Gammaproteobacteria; order Pseudomonadales; family Pseudomonadaceae; genus Pseudomonas; species Pseudomonas sp. 8209. Next base: position 5,147 of record NZ_JANIAH010000006.1, on the reverse strand, counting down.
TGTGCGGCTCCGGGTCGGTCTCGTAGGCCCAGTTGTAGCGTCGGCCCTGCAACGGGAAGGCCAGTGCGGCCGGCATCTGGGTGCGGAAGTCGAAGCGGTAGTCCGGGCCGCCGGCTTCCAGCAGCAATACGGTGACGCCTTCGTCTTCGGTCAGGCGGGTCGCCAGGGTGTTACCGGCCGAGCCGGCCCCGACGATGATGTAGTCAAAAACGTGGGACATGTTGCGTACCCTCATAGGCAGTGAGCAGGGGAGCGGGGGAGGCGCCCGGACCTGGCGGCCCGGGCGCGGCTACACGGGTGCTTAGAACACCGAGGCGTAGTTGCCCAGCTCGACCTGTACCGACTTGATCCGCGTGTACTGGGCCAGCGAGCTGACACCGTTTTCACGGCCGACACCGGATTGCTTGTAGCCACCGACCGGCATCTCGGCCGGCGATTCGCCCCAGGCGTTGATCCAGCAGATGCCCGCTTCCAGCTGATGGATGATGCGGTGCGCGCGGCTGATGTCGTTGGTGCAGACACCGGCGGCCAGACCGTAGTCGGTGTCGTTGGCGCGACGGATGACTTCTTCTTCGGTCTCGTAGGAGAGGATGCTCATCACCGGGCCGAAGATCTCTTCCTTGACGATGGTCATGTCGTCACGGCAGTCGGTGAAGACGGTCGGGGCCACGAAGGCGCCCTTGGCGAACTCGCCGTCGGTCAGGCGCTCGCCGCCACACAGTACGCGGGCACCTTCTTGCTTGCCCTTGGCGATGTAGCCCAGCACGCTTTCCATGTGGGCGAAGCTGACCAGCGGGCCGAAGTTGGTGTTCTCGTCCTGCGGGTTGCCGATGCGGATGCGCGCCACGCGCTCGGCGATCTTGGCTTCGAAGGCGGCTTTGAGCGAGGCCGGGATGAACACGCGGGTGCCGTTGGTGCACACCTGGCCCGAGCTGTAGAAGTTGGCCATCATCGCGATGTCGGCGGCGCGGTCCAGGTCGGCGTCTTCACAGATGATCAGCGGCGACTTGCCGCCCAGCTCCATGGTGACTTCCTTGAGCGAGGAGCTCGAGGCGCTGGCCATGACCTTCTTGCCGGTGGCGGTGCCGCCGGTGAACGAGACCTTCTCGATGCGCGGGTGTTCGGTGAGGTAGGTGCCGACGTCGCGGCCGCTGCCGGTCAGTACGTTGAACACGCCGTCCGGCAGGCCGGCTTCGGTGTAGATCTCGGCCAGTTTCAGGGTGGTCAGCGAAGTGACTTCCGAGGGCTTGAAGATCATCGCGTTGCCGGCGGCCAGGGCCGGGGCGGATTTCCACAGGGCGATCTGGATCGGGTAGTTCCAGGCGCCGATACCCACGGTCACGCCCAGCGGCTCGCGACGGGTGTACACGAACGAGCTGTCGCGCAGCGGGATCTGCTCGCCTTCGATGGCCGGCACCAGGCCTGCGTAGTATTCGAGCACGTCGGCACCGGTGACGATGTCGACGTAGCGGGTTTCGGAGTAGGACTTGCCGGTGTCCAGGGTTTCCAGTGCAGCCAGCTCGTCGTTGCGCTCGCGCAGGATGTCGACGGCGCGGCGCAGGATGCGCGAACGCTGCATGGCGGTCATGGCCGCCCAGACTTTCTGGCCGCGCTCGGCGCTTTCCACTGCGCGCTCCACGTCGGCCTGGTTGGCACGTTGCACCTGGGCGAGGACTTCGCCGTTGGCCGGGTTGATGGCGTCGAAGGTGGCGCCGCTGGAAGCGTCGACATAACCACCGTCAATGTAGAGTTTTTGCGTTTCGAAACGGGCCATAGTGTCCTCGCAAGTGCAGTGTGTGTCGGCTATCCGCGCTGTGCTCCTGCTTGTTTGGCACTCGCGACGCGCAGTGGTTCAGAGGCCGGGTCCTGTAGAGCCGGGCTGCTCTGTTTAGCCAGTTGTGAATCCATGTATTCGTAAGCGATCTGCTGCGCCTGGTCGGTATCGAAGGCATCTCCCGACAGCGCGCCGCGCAGCCACAGCCCGTCGATCAGGGCAGCCAGCCCGCGGGCCGCGCTGCGGGCTTCGGGCAGCGGCAACACACGGCGGAACTGGCAGCACAGGTTGGAATACAAGCGGTGATCGTTGATCCGCTGCAACCGGTGCAAAGACGGCTGGTGCATGCTGGCGGCCCAGAAGGCCAACCAGGTTTTCATTGCCGGGCCGTTGACCTGACTGGCGTCGAAGTTGCCCTCGACGATCACCTTCAGGTGGGCGCGCGGGGTGTCCTCCGTGAGCGCCTGGCGACGTGCCGCGACGTTGTCGATCAGCACGTTCATCAAGTACCGCATGGTCGCTGCGATCAGGCCGTTCTTGTCCTGGAAGTAGTGACTGATGATGCCGTTCGACACACCGGCCAAACGGGCGATCAGCGCAATGCTGGCGTCCCCCATGCCGACCTGGTCTACCGCCATCAACGTGGCTTCGATCAACTGCTGGCGGCGAATGGGTTGCATACCGACCTTGGGCATCTGGCAAATCTCCTCAGGCCTTCGGGCAGACGACAGGCGGCTGACTCGGCGAAGACCAGTCTATTTTGTTTTGATTGAACGTTCAATCAACAAAGAATAAGCTCTGCGACAATTCGCGCCATTGACAGGTTTTTGTGGCCCGTCACTGACGCCGATTGGCACCCTAAAAAGACGTGTAACCCCCGTAATGCAAGGCGTGCACGGGTTTAAACGAAACGTTGATCAGAATTGCCCAGCGGTGTCGCACCGTTCGGCGGGCCCTCGGATCGGGACCCTTTTTCTGTTTTTTTCAACGCAATCGGTTTGGGATCACGGTTTTTCAAGGTGCTTTTATAACACCTGACGCAGTGGGGCTATTGCACCAATTGCGCGGGTGACGGGTCGTTTCGTGTTTTCTCTCGCACTGCCTGGAGCATCTGTGCAATGAGTTCTGCCTCCCTGATAAAGACCCCTGCCGAGAGGGTCCGGGTCAACAGCGTGGTGTTCTACACCACCGCGCTGCTGATCCTGTTGTTGACTGCCTTGCTGATCGCCGCCCCGGACACGGCCGGTCAAATTCTCGGCCAGGCCCAAGCCTGGCTGTCGCGCAGCTTCGGCTGGTACTACATGCTGGTGATCGGCGGCTACCTGCTGTTCGTCATCGGGCTGGCGTTTTCCTCCTACGGCAAGCTCAAGCTTGGCGGCAAGGACGACAAGCCCGACTTCAGCTACGGTGCCTGGGCCGGCATGCTGTTCTCCTCCGGTATCGGTATCTCGCTGCTGTACTTTGGCGCGTCCGAACCGCTGGACCACTACTTCAACCCGCCTGCCGGTGCGCCGGCCAGCCTGGAGGCCGCACGCCAGGGCATGCAGCTGACCTTCCTGCACTGGGGCCTGCACGGCTGGGCGATCTATGCGCTGGTGGGCCTGGCCGTGGCCTACTTCGCCTACCGCCACAACCAGCCACTGGCCTTGCGTTCGGCGCTGTACCCGCTGGTGGGTGAGCGCTGGGTCAAGGGGGCTGCCGGGCACACCGTGGACATCTTCGGCATGTTCGTGACCCTGCTGGGCCTGGTGACCAACCTGGGCATCGGTGCGATGCAGGTGTCCTCGGGCCTGGAGTACCTGTTCGGCATGCAGCACAGCAACACCAACCTGCTGATGGTGATCCTGGTGATGAGCACCGTGGCCACGATCGCGGCGGTGTCCGGCGTGGAGAACGGCATTCGCCGCCTGTCCAACCTGAACATCCTGCTGTTCAGCGGCCTGCTGCTGTTCGTGCTGCTGTTCGGCGACACCCTGCACCTGCTCAACGGTTTCGTGCAGAACATCGGCGACTACCTCAACGGCGTGATCCTCAAGACTTTTGACCTGTACGTGTACGAAGGCAACAACGCCAGGTCCGAAGGCTGGCTGGGCCTGTGGACCCTGTTCTACTGGGCCTGGTGGATTTCCTGGGCCCCGTTCGTGGGCATGTTCATCGCGCGTATCTCCCGTGGCCGCACCGTGCGCGAGCTGGTGGCCGGCGTGCTGCTGATTCCGTTGGGCTTTACCCTGGCGTGGCTGTCGATCTTCGGCAACACCGCGCTGGACCTGGTGATCAACCACGGTGCGGTGGAGCTTGGACGCACGGCGGTGGAACAACCGGCGATGTCGATCTACCAGCTGCTGGAGCACTTCCCGGCGGCCAAGATCGTGGTTGGTGTGGCGGTGTTCGTCGGCTTCGTGCTGTTCCTCACCCCGGCTGACTCGGGCGCGGTGATGATGGCCAACCTGTCGTGCAAGGGCGGCGACGTGGACGAGGATGCCCCGCACTGGCTGCGTATCCTGTGGTCGGCGATCATCACCCTGGTGACCATCGGGCTGTTGCTGGTGGGCAACTTCCAGGCCATGCAGACCATGGTGGTATTGGCCGGGCTGCCGTTCTCGGTGGTGCTGGTGGTGTTCATGTTCGGCCTGTTCAAGGCCATGAAGCAGGACACCCAGGTCGAGCAGGAGCAGGCCGAACTGGCGGCGCGTGGCCGTCGCGGCTTCAGCGAGCGCCTCACCCAGCTGGACCTGCAGCCGACCCAGGCGATGGTGCAGCGCTTCATGGACAAGCAGGTGAGCCCGGCGCTGAAAGAGGCGGCGGTGCAGTTGCAGGGCATGGGCCTGCAGGTGCAGAGCCGCGTCGGCCAGTCGCGCGAGGCGATGGGCTTGCGCATCGAGATGGAGGAGGGCAACCCGTTCGTCTACGAAGTGAGCCTGGACGGCTACCTGGCGGCGCCGAACGAAGCGCCGGCGCAGGGTGAAGGCGACGTGCGCCAGCGTTACTACCGGGCCGAGGTGTACTTGCACAACGGCAGCCAGGAGTACGACCTGATGGGCTTTACCGTCGAGCAGATCACCCGCGACGTGCTGGATCAGTTCGAGAGTCATCGCCAGTTGCTGGGGCGTGTGTACAGCTGATGGCAGATAGCTGAATGAAGAAGGGCCCTGCCGGTGACGGCAGGGCCTTTTTTTTGCTGGCGATGCGTTGGCGTTCTACAGCGCTGACGAACGATAAATAAATTAAAAGGTTTGCTGGCTGGCGACCAGGGAAAGCACGAAAAAGTCGATTCTCGACTTTTAACAACTGCGCAACTTCTTGCGCACTCAAATGTGGATAACCCTGTGCATACATTGCTGCGGGCCATAATAAACGTGGTCTGCAGCCAATC